>NZ_DATMLW010000205.1:0-24703 GCF_035570375.1 Bradyrhizobium sp.
CGGAACCGACGAACAATAAACAATGACCGCCATGCCGCTCACTTGTTCAAATGTTTCCGAAGCGGCTCCAGCCCAGAAAGTCTCGACCACGGTTACGCCGTTTCAGCCCCTCGACGCCGATATCCTCAATGCTTCGATCCCGGCGTTTTTCATCGGCCGCGACAAAGACGGCTTTTGGCTGGCGCGCGATAGCAAAGGACGTGCCGGTGGCCTCTTCCTGCTCGAAAGCTCGGCGCTAGCCTTTGCACGAAGACACGCCTGGCCATCGGGTTGCGCGACCGTCTTTTCGTTCGAGGTGCTCGAGCTGGATGTGGAAAACCAGGGCAATCCACTGATCGACCATCTCAGGCCGCTGATGCGCCTTGCGAATCGCGGCTTGCGGCGAATGGGCGCGTTGAGGGCCTAAGTGACTGAAGCGATGGAACGCCGCGTCACGGATTCCACGTGTTGCAAATCGAAAAGGCCGCCGGACGAATCGCCCGCGCGGCCCTTTCGGATCGCTAGAGCGCGACGGCTTTAGGTCGAATCGCCATCGCGCTTTAGTTTATTATTTGCGCATGATCTCCGCGCAAACGCGTTCAGCGCCTGTCGCGAGGGAAAACCGCTGCACGCGTTGCGCTAACGCGGCCCTTTCGGATCGCTCAATGAATTTGCCGGTCATTCCGCGGCGGTGCGCATCTCGATGCGTTCGGCCTTGACCGCACAGAATTTGAATTCGGGAATCTTGCCGAACGGATCGAGTGCCGGGTTGGTCAACAGATTGGCCGCGGCTTCCGCATAACAGAACGGCATGAACACCATGTTTTCCGGCACGTCGCGGTCGGCGCGCACCTTGACCTCGACGGCGCCGCGCCGCGTCTGCAGGCGGATGAGATCGCCGGGACGCAGGCTTATCCGCCGCATGTCCTTCGGCGACATGAAGGCGACCGCCTCCGGCTCGATTTCGTCCAACACCTGCGAGCGTCGCGTCATCGAGCCGGTGTGCCAATGTTCGAGCACGCGGCCGGTCGAAAGCACCATCGGATATTCGTCGTCGGGCAATTCGTCCGGCGGAACGACCTTGGCCGGGACGATCTTGCCGCGGCCGCTGTCGGTCGGAAAGCCCGTCGTGAAGATGATCTCGTTGCCGGGCTGGTGCGGATCGTCGACCGGGTAGGTCACCGCGCCTTCGCGCACCAGCCGCTCCCAGGTGATGTTCTTCAACGACGGCATCACTTGCGCCATCTCGGTGAAGACATCGGCCGGTCCGCTGTAATTCCACGGCAGGCCCATGCGCCTTGCGATCTCCTGGATGATCCAGAGATCCTGTCGCGCATCGCCCGGCGGCCTGATCACCTCGCGCGCGAGCTGGACGCGGCGATCGGTGTTGGTGAAGGTTCCGGATTTTTCGGCGAACGCCGAAGCCGGCAGGATGACGTCGGCGTGGAACGCGGTCTCGGTGACGAACAGATCCTGCACCACCAGATGCTCGAGCTTGGCGAGCGCCTCGCGCGCGTGCTGCAGGTCGGGGTCCGACATCGCCGGATTCTCGCCCTCGATATACATGCCCGTGATCTGTCCGGCATGGATCGCGTTCATGATCTCGACCACGGTGAGACCGCGCTCCGGATCGAGATCCTGTTGCCAGAGTTTCTCGAAGGGCTGGCGCAAATCGGTGCGTCCGACCGGCTGATAATCCGGCAGGAACATCGGAATCAGGCCAGCGTCGGAAGCGCCTTGCACGTTGTTCTGGCCGCGCAGTGGATGCAGGCCGGTGCCGGGACGGCCGACCTGGCCCGTGATCAAGGCGAGTGCGATCAGGCAGCGCGCATTGTCGGTGCCGTGCACGTGCTGGCTGATGCCCATGCCCCAGAAGATGATGGAAGCTTTGGCGCGCGCATACATGCGTGCGACCTCGCGCAAGGTCTCGGCCGGAATGCCGCAGATCGGCGCCATCTTCTCCGGCGTGAATTCCCTGATCTTGGCCTTCAGATCGTCAAAGCCTTCGGTATAGCCGGCGATGTACTGGTCGTCGGTGAGACCCTCGGTGATGATGGTGTTGATCATCGCGTTGAGCATCGCCACGTCGCTGCCCGGCTTGAACGCCAGGTGCTTGTAGGCGTGGCGCGACAGCAATTGCCCGCGCGGATCCATCACGATCAGCTTGGCGCCGCGCTTGGCCGCGTTCTTGATGAAGGTCGCCGCGACCGGATGGTTGATGGTCGGATTGGCGCCGATCACCCAGATCACTTCGGCATCCATCGCCGCTGCAAACGGCGCCGACACCGCGCCCGAGGCGAGACCTTCGAACAAGGCCGCGACCGAGGAGGCGTGGCACAGCCGGGTGCAGTGATCGACATTGTTGGAGCCGAAGCCGGTGCGCACCAGCTTCTGGAACAGATAGGCCTCCTCGTTGGAGCCCTTGGCCGAGCCAAAGCCGGCGAGTGCCTTGACGCCCTTGGTGTCGCGGATCTTGACCAGACCCTTCGCGGCGATGTCGAGCGCCTCTTCCCACGACGCTTCGCGGAAATGCGTGAACGGATTGGCCGGGTCGACCTGGTCGTTGGCGTCCTTCTTGACGTTCGGCAGGCGTACCAACGGCTTGGTCAGGCGATTGGGGTGATGGATATAGTCGAAGCCGAAGCGGCCCTTGACGCAGAGCCGGTTGTGATTGGCCGGGCCATCACGCCCTTCGGCATAGATCACCTTTTCGTCCTTCACGTTGTAGGTGACCTGGCAACCCACCCCGCAATAGGGACAGAGCGAATCGACCTTCCTGTCGGGATAGGTGACGCGGGCCTGCTTGTCATCCAGCATCACGGCCGGCATCAGCGCGCCGGTCGGGCAAGCCTGCACGCATTCGCCGCAGGCGACGCAGGTCGATTCACCCATCGGATCGTCGAAATCGAAGACGATCTTGGAACCGTGGCTGCGGTAAGCCATGCCGATGACGTCGTTGACCTGCACCTCGCGGCAGGCGCGCACGCAAAGACCGCACTGGATGCAGGCATCGAGGTTGACGCGCATCGCCGGATGGCTGGCGTCGCCTTGCCAGCGTTCGGCGGCGGGGAAGCGGCTTTCGGTGACGCCGGTCTTCTCGGCCCAATGCCAGAACTTTGAATCCGGATCGTGCGAGGTCTCGCGCGCGGGCTGGTCGGCGACCAGAAGCTCCATCACCATTTTCTGCGCCGCGATCGCGCGGTCGCTCGCCGTCCTCACCTTCATGCCGACGCTGGGTGTGCGCTTGCAGGAGGCGGCCAGAACGCGCTCGCCCTCGATCTCCACCATGCAGGCGCGGCAATTGCCGTCGGGCCGATAGTCGGGCTGCGGCGAATAGCACAGATGCGGGATGTCGCGGCCCAGCCGCTTTGCGACCTGCCAGATGGTTTCGCCGGCCTCGGCTTCGACCTGCTGGAAGTCGAGTTCGAACTTGATATTTGTCATTCCGCAGCCTCTTTCGGCAGGAATTCTTGCGGGAAGTATTTGATCACGGATGTCAGCGGATTCGAGGCCGCCTGGCCGAGGCCGCAGATCGAAGCGTCGCGCATCGCCTGGCTCAATTCTTCGAGCAATTCGCGGTTCCAGACCGGCTTTTGCATCAGAAGCGCGGCCTTCTCGGTGCCGACGCGGCAGGGCGTGCATTGGCCGCAGCTCTCGTCCTCGAAAAAGCGCATCAGGTTCAGCGCCGCATCCTTGACGCTGTCCTTGTCGGAAAGAATGATGATCGCGGCCGAACCAATGAAGCAGCCGTATTTCTCCAGCGTGCCGAAATCGAGAGGAATGTTGTCCATCGATGCCGGAAGGATGCCGCCGGACGCGCCGCCCGGCAGATAGGCGTAGAACTTGTGGCCATCCGCCATGCCGCCGCAGTACTCGTCGATCAATTCGCGCACGGTGACGCCTGCAGGCGCGAGCTTCACGCCGGGATTCTTGACGCGTCCCGAAACCGAATAGCTGCGCAGGCCGTGACGTCCGTTGCGGCCGAATGAATTCCACCAGGCCGGACCCTTCTCGACGATGTCGCGCACCCAGAACAGCGTCTCGATGTTGTTGATCAGCGTCGGCAATCCGAACAGCCCGACCTGGAACGGATAGGGCGGCTTGTGCCGCGGCAATCCACGCTTGCCTTCGATGCTTTCGAGCAGCGAGGATTCCTCGCCGCAGATATAGGCGCCGGCGCCGCGGCGAATATGGATGGTGGGGCCGCCCGGCGGAAGCTTGGCGAGTTCTAAGGGAAGTTCCTTGAGCACCGCCGGATATTCGTCGCGAATGTAGATGTAGACATCGCTTGCGTCGACGACATAAGCGCCGATCAGCGTGCCCTCGATGAAACGGTGCAGATCCCGAAGCAGATAGAAGCGATCCTTGAAAGTGCCGGGTTCGCCTTCGTCGCCATTCACCGCCACCAGCCGCGGGCCGGGCTCTCCGAGCACTGCGCGCCACTTGCGACCGGTTGGAAATCCGGCGCCGCCAAGCCCGCGCAACGACGAATCGTCGAGCGCCTTGAGGATGTCTTCCTTGCTGACGCGGCCGGCGCGAAGATCGTTCAGTAGCTTGTAGCCGCCGTCCTTCACATAGGCATCGTAGTCGACATAGGGCGGGATCACGGGATCCGTCTCGCCCCGCGCGGCGGTCGCCAACACCTCGGCGGTGGTGGCGGGGAAGACATAGCGATGGCCCACTTCGGCAACAGGAGCCACGTCGCACAGGCCGACACAGGGAGCGCGTACCACGCGAATGCCGGGGCCGGCGGATCTCTGCAAGTCATGCAAAAGCTTTTCCGCGCCCATCATCGCGCAGGTGATGGAATCGCAGACCCGGATGGTGAGCGGCGGAATGCTCGGCTCGCCTTCCTTCACGATATCGAAATGGGCGTAGAAGGTGGCGGTCTCGAACACTTCGGCAAAGGAGAGTTTCATCTCCTCGGCAAGCGCTGCGAGATGGGCTGCCGAAATCTGATGATACTTGTCCTGGATCAGGTGCAGATGCTCGATCAGGAGGTCGCGCCGCCGCGGCCGGTCGCCGAGCAGGACTTCAATCTCGTGGGCGGCGGTCGGATCGACCTGGCGTCCCTTGGGCGTTGCCTTGGCCCGCTTGCGTCCCTCGCCCGGATGTTCGAACGAGCGAACCTTGTGAACGTCATGAACCATCGATACGTCTCGTTCCTGCCTGAGCTGTTTCCACCTACTGTGCAATCTAATCGGTGGCATGCCAGATGCCAAGTGTGATTGCGCAACCCCTATAAGCATTTAAGGGGCACGCAGCCGCCGCTGTCATGCCCCCTTGTTCATTGTCCTCCAAACCAGCCCTTAGGTCCTTTCCATACAATCCGCGATATAGAACCAGCGATCGTCACCGGCCAGTCCCTTCTGCTTCACTTCCTTGCGGCAGGCCCTCAGCTTCGGTCTGTTGGTGGCCCATTTGGCTTTCATCTCCTTGAGCTTTTCCACCGTAAGCTTCACCCTCGATGGCTTGGGCGCGGCCGGCGCCGAACTTGCGGCCGGAGCAGTCGTCGTCTGGGCCGATGCGCCATCCAGGCTGGTTAAGACGACAAGCAGCGCAACAAGACAGATGAATATGCGAAGCATTGCAAATCCCCTTGGATAATTTTTTTGATGAAAAAAAGAAGAGGTGACCGCGAGGGACGCCGGGCGGGCGGCGTCCTCCGCGATGGCGCGGTAATCAGAGGATCTTGGCCGCGCTTTCCAGCGTCTTGTACACGCCCCAGGCAAGCGGAATTCCGACGAAAAGCCAGAACGCCGCTGCCCTGATGTCCAGGCCACCCTTGCCGATGCCGAACGAGCCGTGCTGGATTGCCGCCTCCTTGCTGGCGCTCGCGGCCTGAAGTCTGGCGACCTCCGCCTCGCTCATGTGCCATTTCGGATCGACCGGCTTGATCAGGTAGTTGCAGATCAGGCCTGCGACCAGCATAGCGCACAGCACGTACATGGTGCTGTCGTAGAGCTTGTCGCGGGGAACGCCGGCGGCGAGCTGGAACTCGCGCAAATAGTTGACCACCACCGGTCCGATAATGCCCGCGGTCGACCACGCCGTGAGCAGGCGGCCGTGAATGGCGCCCACGAACTGGGTTCCGAACATGTCGGCGAGATAGGCTGGAACCGTGGCAAAGCCGCCGCCATACATCGACAGGATGATGCCGAAGCCAATCACAAACAATGCCTTCGCACCCATATTGGCGAAGGTTGGCGCCAGCGCATAGAGCGCAATGCCGAGGATGAAGAACGTGTAATAAGTGTTCTTGCGGCCGATGTAATCCGACAACGACGCCCAGAAGAAGCGGCCACCGATGTTGAACAGCGACAGCAAGCCGGCAAATCCGGCTGCGATCGCCGCAATCGCCGTTCGTTGTTCAGGCGAAAGCTGGCCGAATTTCAGGTCGGGGAACCCGATCAGCTTGCCGGCGAAAATCTCCTGCAGCATCGGCGACGCCATGCCGATCACGCCGATGCCTGCCGACACGTTCAGGCAGAGCACCCACCAGATCAGCCAGAATTGCGGCGTCTTGTGCGCGTTATCAAGATGCACATTGTGCTCGGAGATCATCGATTTCTTTTCGCTCGGCGGTGTCCAGCCATCGGGCTGCCAGCCAGCCGGCGTGACGCGATAGGCGAAGGCGCCGATCATCATGAAGATGAAGTAGATCACGCCCATGACGATAAATGTCTTCCACACCCCAACATCGGTTGGAGTCTTGAAGTAGTTGATCAGCAGGTTCGCCAGCGGCGCGCCAATCATGGCGCCGCCACCAAAGCCCATGATGGCCATGCCCGTCGCCATGCCGCGGCGATCCGGAAACCACTTCACCAGCGTCGACACCGGCGAGATGTAGCCGAGGCCAAGACCTACACCGCCGATGATTCCTGAGCCGAGCCACATGATCCAGAGCTGGTGCACGTAGACGCCGAAGGCACCGATCAGGAGACCCCCGCCCCAACAGCAGGCCGCGACGGCACCGGCCTTACGCGGGCCGGCGCGCTCGAGCCAGCCGCCCCAGATCGCGGCGGAAACACCGAGCACGACAAAGAACAGCGTGTACATCCAGCCCAGGCTCGCCACTTTCCAGTCGCAAGTGGTGGTGAAAAGCTCCTGCCACAGCGTGATGTCGGGGCAGGCCTTTGGTGCAGTCAGGCCGACCGCACGCGACAGCGGCAGCCAGAACACCGAAAAGCCATAGGCCATGCCGATGCACAGATGAATGCAAAGCGCGGCCGGTGGCACCAGCCAACGATTGAAGCCGGCCTTTGCGACCGTGTGCGCGCGATCGAAAATTCCCACTCCGGCGCCGTTGATCGTGCCAGCGGTTTCGGCAGTAGCCATTCATTCCTCCCTGCAGCCGCCCTTGCCGGGCAAGTCTGTCGTCTAGTTACCGTTGCTCTATACCCAGGCTTTCCAGTCGAACGCCGAGCGCTTGTCCATGTTGCTGCGCACAATGCGCATCGTTAACCTCGCAAATTCCAACCCCTCTTCTGGCACGTTATGCCCGCGACTCGACCTTCGGAACTTCCCGGAGACGAGAATTGGGCAGAAGCCCGCGCCCGTGTCGATAGGCAAAAGGTAGAGAGAGTGTGCCGTCAAAAGCGTTCCCAACGCGGAAGGTGGGTGCGTCCAACTGTCTCAATCGCTCGCAGTCCGGCCGGATCCGATCCGTATTTTCAATCGGGCTATCGGTTTTCGCGATCAAGCTGATGCAGACGAACGGCTTCTCGTTTTCGGCGCATTTCGCACGCATTTTCAGAGTTGCTGCCGGTTTACTCAATGGACCGATGGCGGCGCGCGGAGATGAAAGGAATCACAAGCCTCAGTCCAGCACCGCGTAGTCACAGTAGTCACATCATTATTTGATGACCAAAACCGGGCACGGGGACAATTGCACGATGCGGTCGGCGCGGCTGCCGATCAATCGCTCATAGAGCGCCGAATGACCGGTCGCGCCGATCACCAAAAGATCGGCACCAATCCTCGGCGCAAGATCGACAATCATCCGCACGGGATGGCCGCTTAAGACATGCACGTGCAGATCGAGGTCGCGCGCCCTGGCGAGATGACGCGCACGTTCTATCACGGTGTGGAACCGGCGCGCCGCTGTGCCTTTGGCTTCCCTGATCTCCTCGAGATATTCGGGCATTGGCGGGATTTCTTCGACACACACCAGATGCAACGCCGCCGCGTTTTGCTTTGCGATGTCGATCGCCAAGGTCAAGGCCCTGAACGCCGGCTCCGACCCGCCGTTGGCGTGCAGCACTGTCTTGAACACCGCGGGCCTCCCTTCATTCGGCCGGGTCCGAGGCAACGCGCCTTGCCGGTTGTTCCGCCACGCCGGCTACATCGGCTTCGGAAGCGGGCAGCAGGTGGCGCGGCAGGTAGAACGCATTTGCGATCAGCGTCGGGATAACGGCGCTGCCGATTACGGCCGCGACAAGAGCGGAATATTGCGCCTGATTGATGATGCCGTGGGACAGGCCGAATAGCGAGGAAATCGTGCCGAATGTCAGCCCGGTCGACATCAATAGTGTCGTGTACATCGCCTCACGATCCGGCGCCGCAAAGAGCTTGGTGACGGGATAGACCCCCACCATCTTGGTGGTGATCTTGACGATGAGGAAAAACAGGAAGGCCGCCGGTGCTGCGATCAAGGAAGGAATCGAGACAAACGATCCGGCACGTATGAAATAGAACGGCGTCAACAGGCCGAAAGTCAGGGTTCGCAGCCGCCGAACCAGCGCATGATCCTTTCCGACCGTGCCCGCCAGCACCATCCCGATCAGGTAGGCAGGAAGGACGGCTTCGCTATCCGCCCACCCGGCCAAGGCACCCATTCCGAGCAGGCAGAGCAGCAAAAATTTGGTTTCGAGTTCGGAAGGACGGTTGCCGTAGAGCTTGAAGAACCGCGGTGTCAGCCACGGGAGAATCAGGAAAACCGCGATCCCGACCACCAAAAAGACGGCGGTCTTGAACGTGAACGGCGCAAAGATCAGTCCGAGCGCTACCACAGTTCCGAGGTCGGTGACAAAACAGGCCGCAAGCACCGTCTTGCCATATTCGGTACGGTTGAAACCGAACTCCAGCATCACGGCGTAGACCACGGCGACCGAAGTGGTCGACATGGCGACACCGGCCAGCCAGCTTGGCATCACCTCCCAACCGAGGAGGTAATGCGCAGCAGCGGCACAGCCGAGAAATGGACCGAAAAAACTGGCAAGACCCACAGCGGCAGCTTCGCGCCATTTCAGCTTGAACACCGCCGGATCAAGCTCCGCACCGGCGAGAAAAGTCAGCACGATCGCACCGAGCCCTGAGAGAAACTTCACCCAGGACTCGTCGGTGCCGAGGACCGCATGGCCGATGATCGCACCGATGATCAGTTGCGCGATGGTCCCGACGACAATTTCCGAGAGCGCCGTCGAGATCCTGAACCAGATCGAAAGCAGGCTCGCAAGGAGAGCAAGCCCGAGCCACAAGGCCGCAAGTGCCCAGATGCCGGTCATGACGCTCTCCGTGGTGAAAGAGCGTGGCGGGCGAAAAGGCTCGGAGGTTTGGAGCGTATCGGGTGATGATGGGTCATAAAAAACCTCCTGCTCGCGCCTGGGCGCGTTGGCAGGAGTCATCAGCCGGAATGGCGGTTTTGGGGGACTCCATCCCCGTTTTGCAGTTCGATCTTAGCGGCGTTGCCGGCGATAACAAGCCCTCGCGGGTTTGGTCCGGTCAGGCGGGCTTCTTCGATCCGTATTGAAGGACCTGGACCTTCTCCAGCGTGACCAGCCCGCTCGACATCATGCCGTCGAGCACCGGCAGGAATTCATCGATCTTGTCCTCACTGTCGACGATCTCGATCACAAGCGGCAGGTCTTCGGAAAGACGCAGGATTTTGGCGGTATGCAGCCGGCTGGACGCGCCAAAGCCCATCGGACCACGCAGCACGGTGGCGCCGGCGAGGTGCATTTCGCGTGCTTTCAGCACAATAGCCTCATACAGCGGTCGCCCGCCGAGCTTGTCGTCCTCGCCGAAGAATATCCGCAGCAACAGAGCCTGTTTCGGTATTTGCATCGCTCTAGCTCCCTTTCAAGCGGTTGAGGCGGCTTGCCAGCACGTGCCCGAGCCAGACGGCTACCAGCCAGGTCATGATCGAAACGACAACGTTCAACATTGCCATTGCGGTCATGTGATCGTGCAGCAATCTGAATGTGTCCAGGCTGAAAGCCGAGAAAGTCGTGTAACCACCGCAAATCCCGGTCATTACGAACTGGCGCTGCCGCGTCGTCGCAAACCATCGCCCATCGGGAGCGGTCAGCGTCGAGTAAAATCCGATAATGAACGAACCGGTGACGTTCACAAACAGCGTCGGCAGCGGAAAGCCGGAAAGCGGCGGAAGCAGCAGTGAGGCCGCGTAGCGGGCAATGCTTCCGATCATGCCGCCGGCTGCGACACAGGCGTAGAGGATCGCTGTGTTCCAGTTGCCCGATTTGTTGCTGCTCCTCATTGTCAGCGGCTTCCTGGTCATTTCACAAGCCCGGCGAGTGCAAAGCCCAACGTGACAGCTCCGAGGCAAAGGCCTACGGAAAGCGCGACATAGCCGGCCGCGAGACCGCGCTCGCCCTCTCTTGCCAGCGCCAGTGACTGCAGACTGAAGGAGGAGACGGTGGTGTAGCAACCCAGGAATCCCGTCACCGCAAACAGCCACGGGTCTGGCTCTGCAAAGATTGAAGTGTCGTCGAGGGCGCGCGCGCCCAAAATGCCGATCACGAACGCGCCGCTGGCGTTGACGAGCAATGTGCCCCAGGGAAAGGTCTCCCCCACTCGCCTCGCCACGAAGCCGGAAATGAAATAGCGCGCCATGCCACCGAGCACGCTTCCCAGAGCGACGCTGAGCAATCCGCTTATCACCTGAGAAATTTCCTTTCCGAAACCGCTGGTAAACCGGTCTCATCGCTCCGTCTGCTGCAGCCCGAAGACTGCAAACTACCCACTTCGCGCGAAGGCGAAGCCAGCGCGCCGTTCATGCGGCCGCTGCTTGCTTGGCGCAAGCCGACCGGACCAAGAGCTTCCAGTGGAGGAGGTTGGACGTGCTCCTGCCGACGCGAAGCGCCCTGACAGGAGTCATCAGCCTTTGCGGCGGTTATCGGGGGGACTCCATCCCCCTGGATTTGATGCAATCCTAACTCGCAATTGAGCGTGCGCAAGCTAGAATTTGCCCCGGGGACGGTGGCGCCTGTATCGGAGCGAAGAGGACCGAACCTTGACCAAGATCATCCTGGTTCGCCACGGCCACGTCGAAGGCATTCATCCGCCCCGCTTCCGCGGCCGGGAGGACTTGCCCCTGACCGAGCGCGGAAAGGCCGAGGCCTTGGCGGTCGCTCGCCGCATCTCCGAAAGGTGGCGCCCGGCATGCGTGTACACGAGCCCGCTTTCGCGGTGTGTCCTCACCGGTGCGGCGATCGCCAGCGCCTGCAAGGTCCAATCCCAGAGCATCGAAGAGCTCAACGACATCGACTACGGCAGCTGGAAGATGAAGACCTTTGCAGAGATGCAGGCAACCCAGGGCGAACTTTATGCGTCGTGGTTCGCAACGCCACATCTGGTGCGTTTCCCGGGTGGCGATTCGTTACAGGAACTGGCCTCGCGAGCGGCGGACGCGTTGCGGATCGGACTCGAGCGACATCCGAATCAGACCGTGGTGATGGTTGCGCACGACGCCGTCAACCGGGCGCTCCTCGTCCAATTGGCCGACCTTCCCCTGTCTTCTTACTGGAGACTCGTCCAGGAGCCTTGTTGCATCAACGAAATCGACATTGCGGCAAACCGGATCCAGGTTCGCAGCATCAATGACACTTCCCATCTCGACGGACTTGCTCCACTGAAATCGACCTGAGCGATCTCACCTGCCGAAGACCTTATCCGCCCAGCATGACTGCTGTTTTGAACAGCCGCTGGCTCACGCAAGCTGGCCCGACTATTCGCGCAACGTCGCGGCGGCCTTCGCAGGATTTGCCTTTTCGATCAGGAATACGATGTGAGCTTGCGTGCGCTCGGTGATCTCGACCTTGTCGCCGGTCTCCTGGATCAGGGCCGGGATATCGATCGCCGACAACGGATCGGTGCAATGGACCTCGAGAAGATCGCCGGGCGACAGCGTCTTCAGCGCCTTCCGCGTCTTCAAGGCCGGCAGGGGGCATTTGAGGCCGGTAAGGTCAAGCCTGGTATGGGTCATCGTTAATCCATGGCGAAACCATCCCGCATCGTCAACGGAGGTGGGCGCAAAACCCTCACATCAAGTCGGCATAGCCCAAAAATCCGATGGTCTGACCCGGACCGACCTGCGTGACCGCCTCGCCAAGCTCAACCAGGCCGTCGGTATCCACCAGCGACGACAACAGCCCTGCGCCCTCGCGCGGGAACTTGACCGCCTCAAACCCTGCGCCCTCTTTGGCCTTGCGCAGATTGACCCGCACATATTCGCGGCGGCCGATCTTCTTCCTGTAGGTGAAGGCCGCGCGGACCGGCATCGGCATCAAGGGCTCGGGTCTGGCGCCCGACAGCGCCAGCACGGTCGGCCGCACCACATGGACGAAAGTGACAAAGCTTGCGACCGGATTGCCGGGCAATCCGATCAAGGGCGTGCCGCCGATGATACCCATCGCAACCGGGCGCCCGGGCTTGATCGCCATCCGCCACAGCACGAGCTTGCCGACCTCCTCGACGGCCGCCTTGACGTGATCTTCCTCGCCGGTTGAAACGCCGCCACTGGTCAGGATCAAATCGCAAGTGCCGGCAACTTTTTTCAGACCCTGCGCCAGCGCCATGCGCTCGTCGCGCAAGATACCGAGGTCGCTGACCTCGCAACCAAGCCGCCTCAGCATCGCCATCAGCATGAAGCGGTTGGAGTCGAACAATTGCGCCGGCTTGCGCACATCGCCAGGCGAGACCAGTTCGTTGCCGGTCGAGAAGACCGCAACGCGGATCCGCCGGCGCACCTCGACCCGCGTCAGCCCGAAAGCGGCGAGCAGCGCGACATCCTGCGGCCGCAATCTGAGACCGCGTTCGAGCGCAACCGTTCCAGCCGCAATGTCTTCGCCCAAGGGGCGCACATTGGCGCCATGCCGAAGCCCCGGTGGAAGAACGACCTTGCCCGATGCATCGAGGCGGACGTCTTCCTGCATGAAAACGGTGCCGGCGCCTTCGGGCATCGGGGCACCGGTGAAAATTCGCATCGCATGGCCGGGCTTGATCGCCTCGTCGGCCGAAGCACCCGCCTGGATGCGGCCGGACACCGGAAAGGCCGCTTCCTTCCTTGATGGAAGATCGTCGCTGCGCACCGCGTAGCCGTCGACGGCAGAATTGGTGAAAGGCGGCAGCGCCAGCGACGCGACAATATCGCCTGAGAGAATGCGCCCGTCGGCTTCCTGCAGCGGCACGGTCACGATCTCTTCGACCGCGCCTACCCGGCTGGCGATGATCGCAACCGCCTCGTCGACCGACATCATCGGCCCGCCGAAGGCAAAGCAATCGTCTGACAATTGCGCCATGCGGCCTCTTTAGGTGGCGGCTCCCGCCAGCACGTCTCGCTAGTGGTCCGATTCTAACATTCGCATTATTTCTCGGCACCCACTTTTGCGAATGTTAAAATCATAGGACCACTAGAGCTCCGATTCCGAAGTTCGCAAGCTATTGTGGCGACCTCTGATGCGAACTTCGGAATCAAAGGAGCTCTAGCAAATTATTGATTCTAGTGCGGCTTTGAATTTGAAGTTCCTTTCGCGAACTTGCCGCGATACCGATAGGAACTTCAAATTCGCCGCACTAGCAAATACCAGATTCTAGTGGAGTTTAGGATTTGACATTCGCTTTCCCGGACTCGCGGCCAGGTTGCTAGCGAATGTCAAATCCACTCCACCAGTGAAATCGCGAATTTTCGCATCATGGCCGCCACCGCCGGTACGTCGTCGAGATCGGCGACGGGTAGCGTTGTTTCAATGGTTGCATCAGTTGCGATGCCGGCGATGGCGGGATCGTCGGGAAACAGCGGCGCCTTGCCGTTGGCCTTGCGATACACCTCGATCTTGCGATGCGGTTCCGACTTGAAGCCTTCGACGATGACAAGATCGACCGGCGACATCTTCGTGAGCAGTTCCCGCAACCCCGGCTCGGACGCGCCGCGCAGCTCGTGCATCAGCGCCCATCGCCTGGCCGAAGACACCAGCACCTCCTCGGCGCCCGATTGCCGGTGAACGTAGGAATCCTTGCCCGGCACGTCTACATCGAAGGAGTGATGGGCGTGCTTTATCACGGAGACCCGAAGTCCCTCTTTGCGCAAGTGCGGAATGACGCGCGTCAAAAGCGTCGTCTTGCCGGCGCCGCTCCATCCTGCGAGGCCTATCACCTTCATCTCGCTTCTCACCCGCATCCTGCATCCTTCTCGCGGAACTTGAGGCCCATCCCGGCATTGCGGGGAGTGAGCTCAGAGGCAATCCAGCCTTAACCAAGTGTGCAAAATCCTGGATTGCTCGTTCCGCTCACCGTGACCGAGGCGGCCCATTTCTTCGCACCAGAAAAGCCATATATCGGTCTGCAGGGCTTGTCATGCTATGCTGCCGCTATGATGAAGATCGAGAAAACCCCTGTTCCCCTGATCCTGCCCGATCCGAAGGATCCGCGGCTGACCGAACGCGTGGCAGGTACCGACCAGGCCGGGGGCAGGACAGAGATCAACGTGCCGGTGGAACGGCCGCTGACGCTTTACCTGAATTCGCAGGAGATCGTCACCATGATGACGATCGGCGACTATCCCGAATATCTGGCGCTGGGCTATTTGCTCAATCAGAACATGCTCAAATACGACGACGTCGTCACCGAGGTCGAATATCACGACGACCTGCAGGTGGTGGTGGTTCGCACCGAGCACCACACCAACTTCGAACAGAAACTGAAGAAACGCACGCAGACTTCCGGTTGCGCGCAGGGCACCGCGTTCGGCGACCTCATGGAAGCGGTGGAAAACGTCAAGCTGCCCAGTTCGGAGCTGCGCACGTCCTGGCTTTACCAGCTCACGCATACAATCAACACCATGCCGTCTCTGTATCTTGAGGCCGGCGCCATTCATGGCTGCGTGCTGTGCAAGGAAAGTACCCCGCTGTGCTACACCGAAGACGTCGGCCGTCACAACGCGGTCGACAAGATCGCGGGCTGGATGTTCCGCCACGGCGTCGATGCCGCCGACAAGATCCTCTACACCACCGGACGGCTGACGTCCGAAATGGTGATCAAGACCGTGCGGATGGGAATCCCGATCCTGGTTTCGCGATCAGGCTTCACCGCCTGGGGCGTTGATCTGGCGCGGCAGGTCGGATTGACGCTGATCGGGCGCGCACGCGGAAAACGTTTCATCGCCTTGTCCGGGCAGGAGCGCATCGTCTACGACCAGAACCTCGCTTACGTCGAGGAAGAGTCAGCGCGGCACAAGCGCAAGGGCGCCGAGCGTGACGACTGAAATTCCGGCGACACCCGGCGTATTGCTGGCCGGCGGCCTGGCGCGGCGGATGGGCGGCGGCGACAAGCCGATGCGCCAGATCGGTGGCCGCACGATCCTGGCGCGCGTGATCGCGCGACTGGCGCCGCAATGCGACACCCTCGTCCTCAATGCCAACGGCGATCCGGCGCGGTTTGCCAGTTTCGGCCTGCCCGTCATTGCCGACCAGGTTGAAAATTTCCCGGGACCGCTCGCCGGCATTCTCGCAGGCCTCGACTGGGCGGCCGAAAACCGGCCCGATGCAGCCTGGGTGCTGAGCGCGGCAGCCGACTGCCCGTTCCTGCCGCGCGATCTCGTCGCGCGCTTGCAGCGGGCGCGCATCGAACAGAACGCCCAGCTTGCGGTTGCCGCTTCCGGCGGACAAGCCCATCCGGTGATCGGATTGTGGAGCGTTGGATTGCGCGAAGAACTTCGCCACGCGCTGGTCGTGGAGGACGTCCGGAAGATCGATCGATGGACGGCGCGCTATCGCCTCGCGACGGTCAGCTGGCCAACCGAGCCGCTCGATCCGTTCTTCAACGCCAACACGGCGGATGATCTCGCGCAAGCCGAGCGGCTGGCGGAGATGGATGGGGAGTAGCGCCGCCTCTCTTCATCCCTCCCCCTTGTGGGGAGGGAGGGCGCGTAGCGCCAGGGTGGGGGTATTCAAAGGGCGCGTCGTATCAACAATCAGCTTGTGACGAGCGCGGTTTGAGCGAGATTTCGAACAGCGCACTGATCGACCATCACCCCCACCCGACCGGCCTTTGGCCGGCCACCCTCCCCACGCGTTCCGCGGGGGAGGGATAGAAGCGCGTGCCACTTACCCCGCCAGCGGCACGGTCCAGGCGTCGTAGGCATAGACCCAGTCGGCGTCGGTTTTTTCCTTCAGCCAGGTATTGGTTCGCGACGTCTCTTGCACCCGCGAAGTTCGATCTCGCCGGCTCGCCTCAAATCTTCGAAATGCATTCGCCACGCCGTCAGGCTCGACACCTTCGAGACAACGCGAGAGCACGGCGGCGTCTTCGATCGCCATGGCCGCACCTTGCGCCATATAGGGCATCATCGGGTGGCAGGCGTCGCCGAGCAGCGTCACGTTCCGCTCCGCCCAGCGGGGGAGCGCGTCTCGATCGACGATCGCCCATTTGTGCACATCCGGGCAGGCGGCCAGCACGTTTTCGACCCGGGGATCGAAGCCTTTGAACGCCGCGCGCAATTGCCTGACATCGCCTTTCGCCGACCAGGATTCGATCCTGAACTCGGGCTCCGGCTGGCTGGTGACGAAGTAGACTTCGCTGCGGTCCGGCTTGACGTAGTAGATCACGATGTGCCGGTCTTCGCCCCACCATTTGGTGCAGTCGTCGATTCTCTCTCCACCAAGGAGCGCGGCTGGATACGTGGTGCGGTAGGCGATGCGTCCGGTGAAATTCACCGGCGATGTGCCGAACAGGATTTCCCTCACCAGCGAATGCACGCCGTCCGCGCCGACGACTGCATCGGCGAGCGCAGTTGCGCCATTGGCAAAGCGCAAGCGTATACTGTCACCGACCTCATCGAGTCCGACGAGCTTATGACCGAGCTTGACGCATTCCTCTGGCACGGCGGTGGCGAGCGCGGCGTGCAGATCGCCGCGATGGGCGAGCAGATAGGGCGCACCGAACTTGCGCTCGGCGCTTTCACCGAAAATCATGTCGAACTTGATTTCGCCCGTGCGCCAGTCCCGGTTGTTCCAGGACCGGGGATAAAACGATTGGGCGCGCAATCGCCGCTCGAGCCCGAGCTCGCGCAGAACTTTCATGGCGTTGCAGCCGATCTGAATGCCGGCACCTATTCGCGCAAATTGCGTCGCCTGTTCGTAGACGGCAACCTCGATGCCGACACGCCGCAGCGCGGCCGCGGTGGCAAGTCCGCCCATGCCGGCGCCGACGATCGCGATTCTGAGGGATCCTGCCATTGCCGCCCGCGCCCGATCGCCTTACGCCTTGGTGAATCCCGCGCGCTTGAGCGCCGCGCGGCTTTCGTCGGAGCCGAGCGCCTCTAGAAACGCCTGCACGCCTGCACGCTCTCTTCGTGCGGTCACCAGCGCGAAATCATAGTGCTCTTCGGCGAGCGGAATGAAGCCTAGGCCGGCGGCCTCGGCGACCGGCGCAATCGTCATGCCCCAATCGGCGCGGCCTTGCGCGACCGCGGCAGCAACCGCATTGTGCGAACGCGGCTGGTTCCAGTAGCCGTCGGGACGCGCGCCATTGAGCAACCGGTCGATCAGGATACGGGTGCCTGCACCCTGGTTGCGATTGACCATGATGCAGTCGGGATCGGCGAGCGCCGAGCGCACCGCTTCCTCGGCGCTCAGGCCTTTGAACCGCGCGTCGCCCTGTCGAAACACAATGCCCTGCATCCGCCGCCAGCCCGGCACCAGTTCGAGCCCCTGGCCGAGGAACGGCGTGTTGTAGCTTTCGGATTTTTCGTCGAACAGGTGGATCGGCGCCAGATCGCACTCGCCGCGCTTGGCCGCGGCAAGGCCGCCAAGACTGCCGACCGCGATCGAGCGCACCATCAGGCCCGCGCGCGCCAGCGGCGCGGTGACCAGATCAAGCCCGGTGCAATGGCTGCCGACGATCACGAGATCGGGCACCCGGACATGCGGCGTGAACAGCGTCACCTCGGTTTCGGTGCCTGCCGGCATCTGGTCGGCCAGCGCGTCGATTTTCAAAAAACCGTCGGACTGCGCAAACGCGGTGATGGCGCCTGAACCTTTTCCGGAGGGATAAGCGATCAATCCATCGGCACCTTCAACCAGCGACACCATGACGAATTCGGTGCGGCCGAGTTCGGAAGCGATCCGCACCGGGACTTTGGCCGTCACCTTCGCGTCCGATCGCGGCGGAAGGCCTGCCATCCGGCGCAGCACCGGCACGATCATGTCGTGGAAGGTGAACATTGCCGAGGTCGGAAATCCCGGCAGGATCACCACCGGCTTGCCGTCGCAGACCGCAAGACAAAGCGGCTTGCCCGGCTTGAGCGCGACGCCGTGCGCGATGATGCCGGGTTTGCCGAGCCGGGCGATGATCCGATGAGAAACGTCGCCCGCGCCTTTCGAGGTTCCGCCGGAAAGCACCAACATGTCGGAAGTTTCAAGCGCACCGCGCATCGCGGCCTCGAGCTCCGCCTCGTCGTCGGCAATCGCGCCGAAAAACTTCACTTCGCCGCCGTTCTCGGCGACCGCCGCGCTGACGATCGCGCCATTGGTGTCGTAGATTGCAGCCGGGCGCAGCTTTTGGCCCGGCTGCACCAGTTCGTCGCCGGTTGAAATCACCGCCACGCGCGGACGACGCACGACGGACAGTTTTGCGATGCCACAGGCCGCGCACATGCCGATCTCGCGCGAGCCGATCACGGTGCCACCGCGCAGCACCGTCTCGCCGCGCGCGATGTCGGAGCCGGCATAGGAGACGAACTGGCCGGGCGAAGCGGCACGACGGATTTCGATCGCGCGATTGCCTTGCGGCTGGGTATGTTCGACCATGACGATGGCATCGGCGCCGCGCGGCAACGGTCCGCCGGTCGCAATCGAGGTTGCGCTGCCCGACAGCACCGGCCTCGTCGGCGCGGTGCCGCAGGCTATTGCCTCGTCATTGAGCAAAAGACGAACCGGCGCGGCTTCGCCCGCATTGGCGAGATCGGCGGAACGCACCGCAAACCCGTCGACGTTGGAGCGATCGAATGGCGGCACGTCGATGTCGGCGACGAGATCCTGTGCCAACGCAAAACCGAGCGCCTCGGCCAAAGACCGTTCCTCGACCGGCATGGCGCGCGGGAACAAGGCGGTTTCGAAATGCGCCAGCGCATCCTCGCGCGACAGGATCGTCAGGAACTGATCCTGATCGATGGTATTGACCCCATGATTCCGGGTGCCTGTGCGCGCCCCGGGGTGATTATGTTGCTGGCCGTTGGACATGGACCGGCTGCTCATCTTCAAAACTCAGTCCCGCAACATATAGGCACCGACCGGCTTGCCTGCAGCAAAGCCTTCGGACGGCCCGGGCACGACAAGCCACGCGTCGGCGCGGGCGATGGTTGACAAAGAGAAGTCGCCTACCGCGAGCGGCAGCCATGCTTCTTCGACCCGTTCGAGCAGCACGACTTCCGCAATGCCTACGCTCGATGCGATCTTGCGCGCCAGCGGCAGGATCCGCCGCGCGCGTGGCCAAAGCGCGGACAGGCGGTCCAGCAGCGGGAGCGCCAGCATCCACCACGCCGCAAGCGCCGCATCCACCGCGCCCGGCAGCGCAATCACGGGAACGTTTCCAATCCTGCCGGTGGCGGCGGTGCGTCCCGGCTGCAAGGCGACGCCATGCGCCAAAACTTCGCCGCACCGGGCAAGGGCCGTGATGGTCGCATCGTTGCGGCCAACGCCGCTGCCGCCGATGGTGACGAGCATGTCGCAAGCATCGCTCTCGATCGCGGTCGCGACGGAAACCACGTCGCGTCCCGCCGCCTGGACGCAGACGACCTCAGCGCCCGCCGCTTGCGCATTTTCCGCAATCAACGGCGTCGTCACCGCTTCGCCCGTGCTTGCGGGGATGCCGACGATGCGAAGGCGCGGACGGCGCACGTTGAATCTGTCGAGCCCGTTCGTCCGCGCGATGACGAGATCGAGCGGGCGAATTTGCCGCCCGGTAGCGAAATCCATCAAGGTGCTTCCTTCGGCGATATCCCCGCCGATCCGCCGGACGCCCTGCCACGGCCTTGCCTCTGCGAGCGCCTGAAAAAGCGGACCGATTTGATCGACACAATCGGCATCGAGCAGGCAGTCGCAGCCCTCGGGCATGGGGTCGCCAGCGTCGACCCAGGCCGGCGGAGCCGAAAGCGGCAGCGGCGAATAGGACGACGCGCCGACGAGGTCGCGGGCATATAACGCCCAGCCATCGCTGATGGCGGTGTCGTGCGGCGGATGCGCATTCTGCGCCGGCATTTCCGCCGCCACACAGCCCAGGGCTTGCACGAGAGGAACTTCGACCGGGGCAACCGGCCTGATGCGTTCAAGAAGCGCTGCAAGCGCAACATCGAGCGGGGTAAGCGAGGCCGGCGGGCGCTGGATCGAAGCCATGGCTAAAGCGCGACGATTTAAAGCCGAATCGTCATTGCGAGCGCAGCGAAGCAATCCGGTCTATCTCTCAGCAAAAAACGTGGCTCGCGATGACAGGCAAGGCGGCCATCGAACTTATGTACTGAATTGCAACTAAAATATACAGTCAAATGCGCAAATAAAATCAGGAGGAGCGCGATGTTCAGCAAAAGAATGATCCTGGCAGGTATTTTCTTCGCGTCGCTGGCCTCCCTTCCCTCGCTCGCGCAGGTGTCGGACGACGTGGTCAAGATCGGCGTCCTCACCGATATGAATGGGCCTGCAGCCACCTCGACCGGGCAAGGGTCGGTGACGGCGGCGCAAATGGCGGTGGAGGATTTCGGCCGCAAGGTGCTGGACAAGCCGATCCAGGTGATCGTCGGCGACCATCAGGACAAGGCAGATATCGGCGCTGCCATCGCACGACGATGGTACGACACCGAACAAGTCGACCTGATCGTGGACGTGCCGGACTCGGCGGTCGGACTTGCGGTGCAGAACATCGCCACCGAGAAGAAGCGGATGTTTATCGCGCATTCGACGGGCACCGCCGACTTCCACGGCAAGTTCTGCTCGGCTTACGCCATTCAATGGGTATTCGACACCCGCGCGCTCGCCGTCGGCACCGCGCGCGAGGTGGTCAAGCGCGGCGGCGATAGCTGGTTCTTCCTGACCGACGACTACGCCTTCGGTCACTCGCTGGAGCGGGACGCGTCCAGCGTGATCGTCAAGAACGGCGGCAAGGTGCTCGGCTCGGTTCGCCTGCCCTTTGCCACGCCCGATGTGTCGTCATTCATCCTCCAGGCGGAGGCCTCGAAGGCCAGGATCATCGGCATCGCCGGCGGGCCGCCCAACAACATGAACGAGATCAAGACCGCCGGCGAATTCGGGCTCCTCAAGCGCGGCCAGCAAATGGCCGGCCTGTTGGTGCTGATCACCGACGTCGACGCGCTCGGGCTGCAATCGGCCCAGGGGTTGTTGCTGACGACCTCGTTCTATTGGGACATGGACGACAAGACGCGTGAATGGTCGAAACGCTATTTCGCCAAGATGAACCGGATGCCGACGATGTGGCAGGCCGGTGTCTATTCGTCTGTCATGAACTATCTCAACGCGGTGAAGGAAAGCGGCACCGATGAACCGCTCAAGGTTGCGGCGAAAATGCGCGAAAAACCGATCGAGGATTTTTTCGCCCGCAATGGTCGCCTGCGTGAGGACAATCTGATGGTCCACGACCTCATGCTGGTGCAGGTCAAGAAACCGGACGAGTCGAAATATCCGTGGGATTACTACAAGGTCCTCGCAAAAATCTCCGGCGAAGACGCCTTTGGCCCGCCTGACCCGGCGTGTTCGCTGGTGAAGAAGTGAGGGCGTAGCGGTCATTCCGGGGCGCGAGCGGAGCGAGCGAACCCGGAATCTCGAGATTCGGGTTCGCGCTTTGCGCCCCGGAATGACCGTCATCTTTTAGGATGACGGTCACTTCACCACGCCGATCTCGCGGAGATATTTCATCACGCCAGGATGGATCAGCGACGCGTCAGGCGCCGCGGCAACTGTGTTCGCGGCGGTGGTTTCGCAGGCCTGCGCCAGCTTCTTGCAGAGGGCACCCTCCGTGCCGTGCAGCGTGCGCGCGAGGTGATAGGCGACATCGTCGGGAAGATCGGCGCGCGCCAGCACAAAACTCCACGAGCCCAGCGAGTCGATCGGCGTATTCTGGTTCGGATAGCTGCCGGCGGGAATGGTCATGGCTTTAAGAAACGCGTGCTTTGTGATCACGCGCGCAATCTCGTCCTTGTCCGGCGCGATGAACCGCGCGCCGCCCGGGCTCGTCGCGAGGGTCGTGAATCCAGGCCAGCCGACGCCGGCGCCCCACAATGCCGCTGCGCGCCCGTCGAGCACCATCGCCGGCCCGTCGCCGGCGTGATCGAGATAGATGGATTTGAAATCCTCGTCCTGTTTCAAGCCGAGCCCGTCGAGCATGAAGCGCGACATCACGGGAAGGCCGGAGCCTTTGGCGCCGAAGGCGACCGGTTGGCCGACGAGATCGCGGATGGTCTTGTATGGACTATCCGCGCGTACCACGAACATCCCCGGGCTCGAATACATCGCGGTCAGGATTTTCAGCCGCGTGGCGGGTCTGCCGATGCCCTTGAAAGCTTCATAGGCGGGTTCTCCAGCCACGAGCGCAAGATCGAGCTGGGAAGATTCCAAAAGCGGAATATTCTCGTAGGAGCCCTTGGTGTTGCGCGGCTCGATCGAGAGCGCGGAGTCGGCTTCGTTCACGACTTGCGCAAAATTGTTGCCATAGAGCGGAAAGCCGCCGCCGGGCGTCGCGGTTCCCAGGCTGATCGTTGTCTTCGAAATGGGTTTTGCTCCTTCCTGGGCCGATGCGCCGCATGTCAGAAGAAACAAGGCAGCGAAAAACGCCGATATGCTTTTCATCGTTCGATCCCCGGCGCGTCGTCGTTCTGGAAACCGTCATGGCCGGGCTTGACCCGGCCATCCACGTCTTTACTCCCGACAAATAAAGGCAAGACGTGGATGCCCGCGACAAGCGCGGGCATGACGGCGGTTGGTTGCGTCAAAAGCGAGTGTAGGCAAATTCCGCTTTGTGTGAAAGCATGGCGGTAGTCTGAGTGGAGAAGTCTGTCATGAAAACGTTGCGTGCAGCGGTCATCGGTCTGATAGGGCTGTTGAGCCTTGCGATCTGGGCGCCGGCCGCAGCGGCCGACTACCCGAACCGCCCGGTGCGCTGGCTGATCGGTTTTTCCGCCGGCGGTCCGGTCGATGTCGTGGCACGCATCATGAGCCAGTGGCTGTCGGAGCATTTCGGCCAGCAGTTCGTCGTGGAAAATCGCACTGGTTCCGGCGGCAATATCGCCGCCGCAGCGGCGATCAACTCGGCGGCGGACGGTTATACGATCCTGTTCGTCGCGCCCAACAACGCCATCTCGGCCTCGCTCTACAAGCATTTGTCCTACGATTTCATCCGCGACACCACCCCGGTCGCGAGCATCATGCAGCTGACCAATATGCTGGTCGTCGCCAACGCCATGCCGGTCAAGAGCGTCAAGGAGTTGATCGATTACTGCAAGGCCAATCCGGGCAAGGTTTCCTACGCGTCATCCGGCAACGGCACGTCGGTGCATATGTCGGCCGAATTGTTCAAGGCGATGACCGGGTGCAACATGCTTCACGTGCCCTATCGCGGCTCGGCAATCGCCTTTCCCGACATCATTTCCAACAAAGTGCAGTTGATCTTCGACAATCTGCCGTCCGCCCTTGAACAGTCGCGAGCCGGCACCGTGCGCGCGCTCGGCGTCACCTCGCCGCAGCGCTGGCCCGGCGTGCCCGATGTGCCGGCAATCGCCGAAACCGTGCCGGGTTTCGAATCGGTTGGCTTCTACGGCATCTCGGCGCCGAAGGGCACGCCGCCGCAGAGCGTCGAAATTCTCAACAAGGCGGTCGGCGAGGCTTTGAAGGATCCGAAGGTGGTCGAGCGACTCACGGCCATTGGCGGGATTCCAAAGCCAATGACGCCGGCCGAATTCGGCAAGCTCGTGGCCGATGAAACCGAGAAATGGCGCAAGGTGGTGGAGTTCGCGGGCGTGTCGGTGGATTGAGAGCGCTACGAAGTGAGTTTGAGCGACGGCTGTGGCGGAAGGGAAATCCCTCCCGCCCCTGCCATTGCATTTGGTTATACGTGCGCTTTCTTCTCCCTCCCCCTTGTGGGGAGGGTCGACGCGAGTGAAACGAGCGTCGGGGTGGGGGCTCTCGAGAACCACTTTCGTTATCACCCTTTCGATATCATTGACCGCCCCCACCCGACCGTCGCTTCGCGACGGCCACCCTCCCCACGCGTGCCGCGGGGGAGGGATAAGAATCCGTAGAGGCACGCCCTCACCTTCCCGCGACGCGATCCGCGCCCGAGTCATGCACCATCCTGCCCTCGAAAACAGAGGGCGCAGGGAATGCCGGGTGCTTGAGCCAGCACCCGCGGCCTCATGCGCAAAAGAAAAAGCACATGAGCTTTAGTCACCACAGGTTCTGCCCAGTCACCGGCATTCCCTGCGCGA
>NZ_DATMLW010000206.1:0-6284 GCF_035570375.1 Bradyrhizobium sp.
TCCTTGAAGTCCTGATCCTCGATCCACGCGTCGGCGTAGTCGACGTAACGGTCGAACAGGTTCTGGCCGTAATCGGAGTAGGATTCCAGATACGCTTTCTGAATCTCGTTGCCGATGAACTCCGCGTAGCGCGGCACGAGCTCGGCCTTGATGAATTCGAGATAACGCTTCTCAATTTCCTCCGACAACTGCTCACGCCGGATCGCGTGCTCGAGCACATACATCAGGTGGACGGGGTCGGCGCCAAGCTCCGCGGTGTCGTGGTTGAAGGTCGCCGCCAGCACCTTGAACGCGAAGCGGGTCGAGGCGCCGTCCATGCCTTCGTCGACGCCGGCGGCATCCTTGTACTCCTGGACGCTTCTTGCCTTGGGGTCGCTCTCTTTGAGGCTCTCGCCGTCGTAGACACGCATCTTCGCAAACAGCGTCGAGTTCTCGTGCCGGCGCAGGCGCGACATCACCGAAAAGCGCGCCAGCGTCTCCAGCGTCGCCGGCGCACACGGTGCGGAGGCAAGCTCGGAGCCCGCAATCAGCTTCTCGTAGATCTTCTGCTCCTCGATCACGCGCAGGCAGTACGGGACCTTGATCACGCAGATGCGGTCGATGAAAGCTTCGTTGTTCCGGTTGGACTTGAAGCTCTGCCATTCGGCTTCGTTGGAATGCGCGAGAACTATGCCGGTGAAGGGAATCGCACCGATGTTCTCGGTGCCGATATAGTTGCCTTCCTGCGTTGCCGTCAGCAGCGGGTGCAGCATCTTGATCGGCGCCTTGAACATCTCGACGAATTCGAGGATGCCCTGGTTGGCGCGATTGAGGCCGCCGGAATAGCTGTAGGCGTCGGGATCGTTCTGCGCATAGGTCTCGAGCTTGCGAATGTCGACCTTGCCAACCAGCGAGGAGATGTCCTGGTTGTTCTCGTCACCGGGCTCGGTCTTGGCTACCGCGATCTGCCGCAGACGAGAGGGCTGGATCTTGGCAACGCGGAAGCGCGAAATGTCGCCGCCGAAGGCTTCGAGACGCTTGTAGCACCATGGGCTCATCAGGCCGTTGAGGCGCCGGCGCGGGATGCCGTATTTCTCTTCGATGATCGGTCCGAGGTTCTCCGGATCGAACAGGCCGAGCGGGGATTCGAACACCGGGCTGAGTTCGTCGCCGGCCTTGAGCACATAGATCGGGTGAACTTCCATCAGCGACTTCAGGCGCTCGGCAAGCGACGACTTGCCGCCGCCGACCGGGCCCAGCAAATAAAGAATCTGCTTGCGCTCCTCGAGCCCCTGCGCGGCATGCCGGAAGAAACCGACGATGCGCTCGATCGTTTCTTCCATGCCGTGAAATCCGGCAAACGCCGGATAGATGCGCATCGTGCGATTCAAAAAGATTCGGCCAAGGCGGGGGTCCTTGGCCGTGTCGATCATCTGAGGCTCACCGATCGCTGCTAGTAGTCGTTCGGCCGAATTTGCGTATCGCATCGGATCGCCTCGACACGATTCCAGATATTCCGCCATCGACAGGTCGGTCTGACTTCGAGCCTCGAAGGACCGAGCGAAAGCGTTGAACAGCGAATCGCTTTGCATGATCCCCTCCAAGGTATGATCCGACGCACTGGTGAACCCAGTCGGGTTACCGCTCGGTACCGGCCTTAGTCAGTTCATCTGTTTGTGCAGTCGGGTCCTCCCATTCTAACATGTTTCTAAATTGGCTATTCGCGAACAGGATATCAAGGCGGGCGGTCGCAACATGGGAAGAGTGCGTTGGTCCAACTTCACTTCGCGCCACCGGGTCCAATCCCGTGGGGTCGTTGACATCTGCCCCCTCATGCAAATTTATCTGGCTGTTAACGCCAGAGGAGCGACAGGCGTTCATGGCCGATGTGTGGAAGCTCATAAATCTCTACTGCCGGCACACTGGCGGGCAACGAGGGACGGCTGGGGGAACCAAGGCCGTCAACCCCTTGGGGAGGTTTGCTCCCCGGTAGGGGGGCGCCGTCCGCGGAGCAAAGAGTCTTATCCCGAGCGACCGATCTTGAAGCGCGTCCTTCGGTGACGCGTTCGCCACCGGGTAGTCCACCGCACGGGAGAGACCAAGCTCCTCCGCGCTGCTGTTGTTTCCCCGAACTTCTCGCTCTCCAGTTCGGGTATTCCTGACGGCGACGAATGATCGTCCAATTGATCGAGCCTATCGAGCAGAACTATTAGCCTCGCAGGTAATTCGTTTTCGCTGACAGAAGCTCGCAATCTTTCACCGATCTCTCGGATGATTGCACGACTGAACGCCGCGTCGATATCGATTTGGTTTCGCATGCGGAACCTCCCTCCGGCGAAAACTCCGACAACCGACCCTCAGCCTCCGACCATAAACAGCGTCGGCGGAAAATTGTTCACATAGGTTAATCGTGGAACCCGCTATCCGCACTCGGGGTGCCAGTAGATCAGCAATACCACGACGCCGGCGAGCCGCACGTACCGGCGTGCAAATCCCTTTCTCGTGTGCATGAAAAGGCTTAAACTTCGGCAGCTGCCCTTTGACAGGTGACAGGGAACGAGCCGACGTTTCTCCTAAGATGGAATGGGCCGCGATCAGGCCATCGGCAGGCATCGCAGTCTGATAACAGCGCCGACCTTTGGGGCGTTCTCGAGAACTCCAACACACAGCCGGCATCGACTTGCCACGCGAGCGGGGAGCCTTGCTTCTGTTCATCCAAGGGAGAAAGACATGGCGAATTTCGTATTAACGCTCGACTGGACCGACCAGGGCATTCGCAATCTCCGAGAGGCGCCCAAGCGCAGTGAAGCGGCGAAAGCCCTCGCCAAGAAAGTCGGGGTCGAAATCAAGGAGGTCTATCTCACCACCGGCGCGCATGACATTCTTCTCCTTGCTGAAGCGCCGCTTGGCGATCACATCACCAAATTCGCGCTCGCACTCTCGTCACTGGGAAACGTGCGCACGAGCACCTCCCGCGCCTGGCCGGAGGCTGAATGGACCAAGCTGATATCGGAACTTCCGTGAGTCGTCGGAGTTCTGGTGGGCCGCGAGTGCTGCTGAGTTGAAGTTCCCGCTATACGTGCCGCGAGTCTCGGTTCAGGAGTTCCAAATCGAAGGCGGGACGAGAATTATTGATTGTGAAATCCGTGCAGCCCGCGTGACCCCGCGGTCAAATCGGATCGACAGGTTCGATGCCGAGCGGCACCTCATGCTGATCCACACCGTGATCGCGATCACGGTATCTCGGCTGTTGGCACAAAGCGGAAATGGCGCGATGTCCGCTCTGAGTCCGCATTCGGGGGTAAAGCGGAAATTAGATTTGGGGGCCGTCAGGTCAGCTTCAGACCCGTTCCGGACCTCGGCTGCATCGAAGTCTCGCAGCGCAGCAGTCTCCTGCCGCATCGTGATGTGCTATCGTTATCCGGGCGGACCGCCGCCAGGCAGGGGTCGGTTCACAATAGGTCGTGCGGGACCGCGCAACTCCCTCGGCGATGCGAGATTTCTGCACAGGTTTCGATCATGGACAGCATCCAGGCGAGTGAAACGGAAGCACGGTTCTCGGTATTGCGTCAGTCGGCCGACGGCGATGCGGTGACCGCCATCGAAGCGTTGGTCCGCGGAGCGCCGGACCGCGCTCTCAACCGGGTGAACGTTCTAGATTTCGCCTGCAAAAACCGGCTGGCAATCTCAACCCCGACCGAGGCATCCATCTGGAGAATCTCGACTTATAACGATCGATGCGGGGATCGACGATGAGGCAGACTTGCGGCGTGTAACGTGGCTTGCTGTTGTTGCGGGGGGTGCCCTACTGGTCGCCGCTGCCTGGGCCGCCATCCTCTGGACCCGCCCGGAGCCCATTCGGATTGCGTTCGCCAGTTCGCTCTCCGGCGCGTCCGCTCCGATTGGGGCCGAAAGTCTGGCCGCGACGCAGCTAGCAATCGACGAGGTAAACGCCAAGGGCGGCGTCCGCGGACGGCCGATAGAACTCATTCCGTTCGACGACGCAAGCGATCCAGCCGTGGCGCGCACGAATGTGCTGGCGATCGCCGACAGCCCGTGCGTCGCCGTGCTCGGACATGATCTCAGCTCGACGTCGCTCGCGGCGGGGCCGGCATATAAGGATGCGCGGATCGCGGCGCTCACGGGAGGCGCGGCTGCCGACGATCTTACATCCGCCAATGACTACTATTTTCGTGCGCTGTCGCCGGTATCCGCACAGGCGCGCTCGATTGCGGAACATCTGCGCGCAGTGATGAGGGAGCCAAAGGTCCGCCTCGTTCACACCCGCGATTCTTACGGCAAGAATTTTGTGCGCGGATTCGTGGCGGGCTATCCGACGGAGCAGTTGA
Source organism: Bradyrhizobium sp. (assembly GCF_035570375.1). Lineage (GTDB taxonomy): Bacteria > Pseudomonadota > Alphaproteobacteria > Rhizobiales > Xanthobacteraceae > Bradyrhizobium. The sequence goes on from NZ_DATMLW010000206.1 coordinate 4,329, forward strand.
GTGTATTCGGGTTGGACGTCGCGGCGGGTCAAATCCGATCGATGGACGAGGCCCTGGACGCCGCCGCGCAGGAGCCCGGACCCGGCGTTATCGTCATCGGCGCGGCATCCGATTTTAGCGCAGACATCGTCAAGGCGCTGCGCCGCCGCGGCATCAAGACAACGATCATCGCAGCCCAGGGCGCAGCCCGCGAAAGCTATTTGCAATTTTTCGCCAACGAGCCCGAGGAAAAGGCGCATCCGGGCTTCTTCAGTGAGAATCTGTATGCCGCTTCATCGCTGATTTTCGACAGCGCCGGCGTGGCGGCGCAGGCTTTTGCCGCCGACTACAAGGCGATAGCAGAAACCTCGCCAAGCTGGGTTGCCGGCGGTGCCTATGAAGCCGCGCGCCTAATGATCGAAGCGTTGAAACGAGCTGCCGTCAAAAATCGATCCGACAGCAAAGGTGCAGATCGGGACCGTGTGCGTGCCGCGCTAGCCGCCATCGACGGTCCGAAATCGGCGGTCGTCGGCCTGACGGGGCGGCTCTATTTCAATGCGAATCGCGACATTCCGAGTCCGATCCGAATGGGTTTCTTCCGTTACGGCCGGTTCGTCACGGCGCCGCTGCAACTCGTGGGCATCGATCAGCCTAATGGAATCGATCTCGCTGCGGAACGGGAAAAGGGCCATGTTGTTTCCTTCGGCGACCGACATTACTGGATCCAGCGCGTGGTCTATACCGGGATCGACATCGCCCGCCTGAACCGAATCGACGTGAAGCAAGGCACCTTCAACGTCGACTTTTATCTCTGGATGCGCTTTGCGGGCGACGGCGACGGCGAGACGCAAGTGCAGTTCCCGGCCCTGCTGGACAGTGGCGCCTTCGATCCCGCGCGCCCCTTGCAGATCGGACAGGAGGACGGTCTCAATTACCGTCTTTACCGGATCAACGGCGACTTCAAGACGCGCTATGAGTTGCACAATTATCCGTTCGATACGCAGCAGCTTGTCCTGCATTTTCGCAACACGCAGCAGCGCCAGGAACTCGTGACCTATGTGATCGACCGGTTCGGTTTGCGCCTCGCCGACGAGCGAAGCTCGATTGTCGAGGACGACGCTTATTCCGGGCTTGAGCTCTGGCGGTTCCTGCGCTTGCGATATTTCGTCGATTCCCTATCGAGCGGGTCGACGCTCGGCAAGGCGGCGCTGTTCGACAGCGAGCTTAAAACGGAATACGCCGGTTTCGACACTGTGATCGTGCTGCGTCGCAGCTCGGCCATCTTCATCCTGAAAAACCTGCTCCCGCTGTTTCTCCTCGCGCTCGTCGTGTTCGCGACGCTGTTCTTCCCCGAAACGCTGCACCGCGAGCGGGTGACGATCCCGGTCACCGCGATCCTGACCAGCGCGGTGCTGCTCCTGGCCGTGGACAATCAGCTCGGTGACGTCGGCTACACGGTCGCGGTCGAAAGGATTTTCTACGTCTTCTTCGCGCTCTGCCTGATGGCCATGTTGGCCGGCTTCGGCCACGAGCGATTGCGGCACGCCGGCAGGAAGCGCCTCTGCGGAGTCGTGGATCGAACGGCCCAGGTCGTTTATGTCGGAACGGCGCTCGCCACGACCGCCTCGTTCTGGTGGCACTATGCCCCATGATCGGCGCGAGAACCTCAAAGCTGCGAAAGCTCTCGGCATCGAGGCAGGCGCCGACGAGACGATCGAAAAGATTCGTCGGCCACTTCCACTTCTGGCCCGTTTGAGACATTCAAACGGATGTTGAGAATGTCCGTTTGTCGGGGCAGACCGAAAGTGGTCGGCACCAGATCGAAACGACGCTCATGACCCAAAAGCGACCTAACGCCAAAGCGAGCGAGCCGACCACACGAAAAGTCGATATCTCAGAGATGGGTGCTGTAGGGGCTAAATTTCGACTTCGAGGCCAACCTCCACGACCTGAGCGGGCGGGACTCCGAAATACGCC
>NZ_DATMLW010000207.1:0-55431 GCF_035570375.1 Bradyrhizobium sp.
AGAAGTCCGAGAATCTTTCCGCTTGCATATTGGGCCCCTCAGGCGCCTGCCTCAGTTCGAAAGCAAAGATTGCTTCTTGAACCGGGCAGGTCACCCCACTGAGGCTTACTTGCGCGCTGCGCAGGCGTACATGTTGATTTCCATGCCCACCGACACTTCGACAATCTTTGGAGCCTTCCAGGCCATTTGAACCTCAATTTTGAAGGCGGGCCCACCAGATCACAATTCCAGAACGGCCAGAAATCAGAATTGATTTTCGTTGCATTAAGCGAAACTGATGGGCATCGCCTGCGGAAATGTGGATATTAAAGAAACTTATCGCGTCCCGCCGCGAGGACGAGACGCCGAGGGATGCGCGGCATCAGGCAGATTGGCGATGTCGCAGCGGAATAAATCATCGGTATTTACGGTCTACAACACGAGCTTACTTTCATCCCGGTGATGGAATGGATAGCGGAAAAAGCCATCAGCGCGACGACGAACCGGCTCGGTCTCATTTCGGGCCGGAGCGTTCAATCTTCCGCTTAACCGTGAACGGCGAGGCCGGTAAAACGTACCATCCAATCGAAACAGAGATTGTCGTATCGCTAATTTTCTGGGTTAGCATATTTTTTCTGCTCTTCATGGCTATCCTTTTCCATGAAAGAATCGGACTCGAGCAGCCCGAGAAGCTGCTTATCGCAGTGGCGATATGGTCCACCGCAGTCTTCGCCCACTTCTCGGTTCTCCTTCCTTTTATCCGCCCTTACAACGGGTTGGACCGCTATGCCAAGACCATATTTACGATGATCGTCGGCAATGGCGTCGTCTCATTTGTGCTCGGCGGGTATTATTTCGATCTGGCAGTTCACGGAAATTCAGACCTATGGATAAACATCGACAACATAAAACACTCGATGGAAACGTCCTCGCGGATCTTGAATGAGATGTTTTCCGCCATCAAAATCATTCTGGGATTTCATACATTGATTTTTGTGCTAGGCATTCTCGTCATGGATTTTCTCATTTACAAAGGCGCTTCTTCGGAAAAGGCGAGAAAGGAATTCTGGGATATTACCATCTTCATCGACGGGCCGATGGTTTTGGGAATCGCGTACACGACGGCCATCGGACCCAAAATCCCCTCCGGCGAGGAGTATTTTGTGGCGGGCGCTGTCGCTCTTCAGTTGTTTGTCGCCAACATACAGTTGTTGCTCTTCCGAGCGTTCGGTCCCATCCGGTTGCTAGAGACACCGAGGAATTGAGAACCGCGGTCGATCAGACGCTGGCGAGCGACGAGGTTGACGGCGGAAGCGATAGCGGCGGCGATGGGCAACGTAGGAAGGAAAGTCGTCCTTGAAACCATGCAAGTATGCTGTGTTCACGCGCCGATGCCAATCCAGACAGTGCACCGCATCCTCATGCGGGGTCGAACATGGCGACCCGTGCTAGGGGATAGGGCCCCTCCTTCATGCCGATTACTCCGCCCGCGAAAAACCCTCGCCTTCGCGATCGTCTGGGAATGCCGCCGGGGTGACGATTGAGGGCGGAGCGACCTTATTCATACGGCGAAGCTCGGGCGCAGCACCTAAGCGATATGACCAGGCTGCCAATCAGGAAATTTTAGCGCGGACATTGTCTCATCGTTGCGCGGGGTGGAGCGGTTGCACGTTTACATCTTGCCGGGAGCGATAACTTGACGGCTATCGCCACCTCTCGCGCATACGCGCCGCAATGTCGATGCGAGGACCTTGATTCACGATAGTCCATGCAGGTTGCGCAGATGTAGGCCAGCTGGAGCGATCAAACAGCGGCAGAAGCGTCTCAGGAATGAAGCGCGTTCGCGAGGCATAGAGGTGACGATCGCCCTGGACGCTCTGGCCGTGAACGAAAAAGCGCTGCGGAACCATGAGATGCAGGTCGTCTTTCGCCCGCGTCATTGCGACATAGAGCAAGCGACGCTCCTCCTCCACTTCCTCGGTAGTGCCGGTGCCAAGATCGGATGGGATGCAACCGTCGACCGCGTTAAGGACAAAGACCGATTTCCACTCCTGGCCCTTCGCCGAATGGACTGTGGACAAGATTAGGTAGTCCTCATCCAGCAGGGGGACGCCGGCCTGGTCGCTGGTGGCCTCAGGCGGATCGAGCGTAAGCTCAGTCAAAAAGCGCTCGCGCGACGGGTAGCCGCTCGCAATCCCCTCGAGCTGAATGAGATCGGCGCGCCTGATTTCCGCATCTTCATGGATACGTTCGAGATGAGGTCCATACCAGACGCGAGCTAACTCGAGATCCGCCGGCCATCCGGCATCGCGGATGTTTCCGACCGTCTCGACGAAGGAGGCCCAATCAACACCTGTGCGAGGCGGGGCGGGCAGGTCGTGCAACGCCCCCGTCGGGTCAGCAGATTGCGCCAGGGCATCGAGCACGCGCTTTGCTGTAGCGGGTCCTACGCCAGGCAGAAGGTTGAGGAGCCGAAAGCCTGCGACGCGATCTCGCGGGTTCTCGACGAAGCGTAGCATCGCGAGGATGTCCTTGACATGCGCCGTGTCCAGGAACTTGAGGCCGCCAAATTTCACGAAAGGGATGTTGCGTCGGGTCAGTTCGACTTCGAGCACTCCGCTGTGCGACGATGCGCGGAACAGGACGGCCTGATGTTTCAACATCATACCTTGTTCGCGATTTGCCAGGACCTGTTCGACCACGTAGCGGGCCTGGTCGGCCTCGTCTCGAACGCTGACCAGCTGCGGCCTTTGCGACGACAACCGCTCGGTCCAGAGGTTTTTTGTGAACCGCTCCCTGGCAAGGCCGATCACGGCATTGGCAGCCGCCAAGATGGGCTGGGTCGACCGGTAATTGCGGTCCAGCGTTACAATTTCGGCGCGCGGCGAGAATTGGTTCGGGAAGTCGAGAATATTGCGCACAGTCGCCGCTCGGAACGAGTAGATCGACTGAGCGTCGTCGCCGACAACTGTTAGACCCGCACCACCTGGCTTAAGTGCGAGCAAAATCGACGATTGCAAGCGGTTCGTGTCCTGGTATTCGTCGACGAGCACATGATCGAAGCGTCCTCCCACCTCAGAAGCCAAGGTGGTATCCGACATCACCTGCGCCCAGTACAAGAGAAGATCATCATAATCGAGCACGTTTTGAGCTTGCTTCGCCTCGACATACGCCGCGAAAAGCTGCTTCAGCTCCTTTGTCCAGCTCGCACACCAGGGGAAGAAACGATCCACCACCTGTTCAAGTGACGTTTCCGCGTTCACGCAACGCGAATAGATCGCAACGCAAGTACCTTTGGCCGGAAACCGACGTTCGGTCTTTGAAAAACCCTGCTCATGACGAACGAGGTTCATGAGATCGGCAGAGTCTTCCCGGTCGTGAATAGTAAATCCGGGATCCAGTCCTATCCGTTCGGCATATTCCCGCAGTAAGCGGGCCCCGATAGCATGGAAGGTCCCGGCCCACACCAGGGCATCGCTCAGGTTGGATGAATTGCTGCCCAGCTTGCCCGCAATTCGCGTAACCCGACGGGTCATTTCCGCAGCCGCCCGTCGCGAGAACGTCATCAAGAGGATGCGGCCCGGATCTGCGCCGTTGACGATAAGGTGCGCGACCCGGTGGGCGAGCGTGTTGGTTTTACCAGACCCCGCGCCGGCGATAACGAGCAATGGCGACCCGACAGTGTTGTCCTGCGTAACGCCATGCTCGACGGCATAGCGCTGCTCGGCGTTGAGGTCGTCCAGGTATGTCGCGGATGTCAGCACGGTTGGCTCCCCGTCCTCTTGTGGGTAAGGCTGCGTACGTACCCGCGAACTTGTTCCTTGTAGCCGCCACGGGTCAGGTCGCGCACTCGTACAGCGGTCCATCCGAGTGCAGCCATTAGCTTCGCTAGACGCCGGTACGCGCCCGCTGTGCGGCTGCGCTGAGGCACCTCAAGCATGTCCAGCAATGTCTGGCTGCTCACGCGCTCTTGGCCATCAAACTCAACCTTGCCGCGGACACGCTGCAACGGTGCCAGCCAAGGATCGGCAGGCGTCTCAAGTTCGGCGATAGCTTCTCTTAATCGTTCGAGCGCTGACATCTGTGCTCTCTCCTCCCAACCAGCCTGGCGGCAGTTACGCGGCTCCACGCCCCCACTCCGCGTACTCTTCAGGTGGATACCAGACCGCGCCCGGCGCCATACCCACAAGCGCGCGGGGCGGGAAACGCCTTATCAAGGTCTCGTCCTTCTCAAGGTTCCGCAGCCCTTTTTCCGTCGCGATCGCCATTACGCCGCAGGCGAACTCGTGGAATGGCGGATGTTTGCAAACGTCGTAGTTCCGCGCGGACAGCGATCGAGCGTAGAAGCCAACGAGCGCAGTAATGCCCCCAGACCCTCTGAAACGATCGCGGTCGTGTTGGTCGGGTAGCAGAGGTGCATCAGGTGGCCCGTTGACCGCAAACCATTCGCGAGCGAGGAGAAAGACACTCGCGTACTCCTTTTGCTCTGCGATGGGGTCGATGCCCCAAACGAAACCATCACTAGTGACTGGATTGTTGCAGCACCAGCCGTGTTTGGCATTCAGTTTGGCGAACTGCCGATCAACTTCTCTCGCTATGAGACTGTTTGAATTGGTGGTCATTTTACTTTCTCCTTGTGTGCGAGCCCGACGATCTGCCGCGGCAATGCAACGATAGGAGGCAGTGTTAGCGTCGAAGAGTTGAGGTTTCCTTAATCAATTTCTGGGCGGACCATTTTTTGTGTTGCAACCTTGGCACCTTGCTACTCCCCCGAGAGGTCCCATTTCCCGGTCTTGCAGTCTGGTGGATCTGTCTCGACTCGCTTCCGCTTAACGATCTGATGGCGGGGTCGTAATCGTTGGCGAATGATGACAGCCAGGGGTGAGAAGGCTTCAAGGTGGGACGCGAGCAGGGTGATGGTGTGGATCACTCTGGGAGTGGAAGGGCGGGGTGGTCAGACCTTGCTACCTTGTGATCTTCGCTGCACGCACGGGGGTATGCCAAGGTCCGCCCGTCCGGGTTCAGGCTGCGAGGCTGGACGCGAGAAGTATCGGGTTTCTCAGTGCCGGTCCAACCTGTCCAACCTGTCCAACCAAAAATTAGAAAAGAGAAGAATAGGCTTCAGCGCCCCCTGCCGACTTTTTCTCGGAGTCCCGTCCCTGCCTCGAACTGCCGAATAGGATTTTGCTTCGCCAGCGCGGACAGGTTGGTCTGGTTGGACCGCATCAACGACGGCAGGCATTATTCGCGTCCAACTTCGCGGCCTTGAAGTTGGACGACGCAGTTTCTGGTCGGACGCCAATTTCATCTGCATCTTAGCCCGGTCAGTGCGCGGGCTCTCAATCTAACGGCCCGTCCTCGGCCTCGTATTCTGGCTCGGGGTCTGTTTCCGGCTCCCATTCGGCGTCGACAGCATCGAGACGGGGGTCGTCGCAGTCCCACATACCCTCGGGTGCTTCCTCTGATTGATTGTCCGGCTGGCTTCCCGCCTCCCATTCGAGATCTGGGGCGCACAGGTGGGATGCAAACTGTCGCCGACAGTCATCAAGGGGCGCGAACTGGAATTCGCGAACCCGTGTGGCGCCCTTAGTTGGCCGGGTAGTATGAATGTGCGGATCGAGGGCAGCCCGAATATTCTTCGACCACACCGCTTTGATCTCAGGTTTCCAGTCGCGCTGGCGTTTGCTGAATTCTACGTAGCACATGTAGGCCCGATCCGTTTCGATGGTCAGACCGGCGTCTTGCCACTGCTCGCCGCCAATGGAACCCTCCTGTAGGACGTCGTGCAACCAAGCCAACGAGCCGTGCAACGAGTGCACCTGTTGTGACGCCTTTGCGGCAGTGTGGGGGACGGCGCGCACGTTAAACGCGCTAACGTCCATAGACAGCAAATCGTGAAGCATCGCAGCAGCACCGCCGCCGTCAATTTGGTTGTAAACCGCGTTCCAATAACCTTGATGGGCCATTCCTGAATAAGTATCGGCAACGTTGAGCACAAACCAACGGCGGTCGCCGATGCCCGCTGGAACTGCCCAATCGTTGTTGGATGCAACAACGATCCGCAATCGATTTTCAACTCGTATTGGATCACGAAATTTAGCTTCAAGTTGGAGAGATGGCTCCGTGATGAGAGCCTTCAAAACACCCTCACCTTTTTTATCGCCAGCCCACAGCGCCTCGTCTAAGAATACCACGCACGACATACCTATGCTGGCGTTGAAGCGTCCGGTGAGTTGTTCACCATTTGCGATATGAGCAAAGTGCTTTCCGAAAAACTTTCCGAAAGTGCGAGCGACGATGCCCTTGCCCGCGCCCTGGGCACCGAGGAAGGCGACAGCTACCCCCATCGGCCTGTCGGGATGCTGCACTGCATAGGCCATCCAATTAATGAGATAGTCAAAGTAGTCCTGCCGTCCAGAGCAAACCTCCTTGAAAATATGATCGCGAAGCAACGACCAATTGCCGGGCATTGGCTTGATGCCGAAACCACGCCAAAGGTTAAGCATGTCACCCTTGATCTCAGGAGGTCCTCCCGGTTGGAACACCACGCCCGCGCCCGGATATTGACGCCGGTCTTCCCATTTGAACCACAACCTGCTGACTGCAATTTCCTTGTTTCCTACGGGTACAACTATATTTGCGAGCATCTTGTGGAAGTCTTCCACTTTCATCAGGCAGATGTCGTCGCCGATGGTTGCTACGAGTATCTGCGTGCCGTATCTGACCACGGCAAAGGTTTGGTTCATCGCAAGGAACAAGCTGTTGAGGTCGGCCCCTTTGCCATGCAATGCCATTAAAACAGAAACCGGACTTGTTTTATGGGGATCGACGAACTCAGCGCCGGGGTCCGCAAATGATGGTTCGGATTGCGGAGTGGCGTCCGACGTCGCATCTGCTGTGGCGGTAACAACCGGCCTGATGTTGAGGGGTGACTTTAATTTCCCTAGGAGCGGGCACGTCCGGCACGCCTTGCAACCGGCGCCCTGAATGGTTGAACATTGGGGATATCCCAGTCCTCGGTCATGGCGGTCAGCTACCTTGCGATCAAACATCGCATCTGTTTCATCCGGGGTATACGACGCATGACCCTTGGAGATTTCGTGGGCGTAGGCGCGCCCATTCTCCATAAAGGTGGCGCCAAGGACCCCGTACATCCACAGGTCTTGCTTGTGATCCGTGCCACCGTTGGCGAAGGCGTCGCGGTAGAAGCCACAGTCCTTGAAAATCGGTCGTGGGTCGACGAGGAAATCGGCGAAGCGGTCGATGCCCGCATCCAGACCGGGCTCGTCGGGGAAACTCCATGGTGGTGGGTTCTTGAAGCTGTCGAGGTCGGCTCCCTCGGCGAAGAGACTAAACGCTGGTGTCGCTGATGGGGTTTTGATCTGCCCTGCCAGCGGTGGCAGCATCGATAGCTGCGTGGGGAAGTCGTACATCCGCAATGGGAGGTTCGCGAGTTGGACTTCGCGTGGTGGGTCGTACTTGTAGTTCTTGGTCCCCGGCACGCGAAGAATTCTTGCGCTGTCTGTGGTCAGCCCCGCATCACACTTGATCCCCTGCGAGATGAGCAGCGCCTTCAGGCCGTGAGCAAATGGGTCCCACTCGTGTGGGAGAAGCGTCGTCTTACTGATCCAGTAAACGTGTATTCCCCCGCCCGAGAACACGATGGCAGACGGCTCTGGCAGGAGGTTGGCGCGCTGGAAATCGAGGATCGCCTTCAGGGCTTCCGCTTGGGTCTGGTAGCACTTCGGGTCGTCCTTGATGTCGATGTCAACCCAGATCGCTTTGAGCCCGATGGCGTTGGCCTTGAGCCGGATCGCTTTTGGGTCGCCCCGCTTATTGGTGCCTTTATCCTTTTGGAGCGAAAGGCAGTACCAGATGTCCGTGAACTTGCCGGGGTTCTTGAGCATCCGGTCGAGACGCGTGACGAAATTGGATGGGTCTTTGTAGGGCCAGCCGGGGACGCCCTTGTATTTCTTCTTCGTACCTACGGACGAGTGGTCGTCTGGGAGCCCGAAATGCAAGTTGACGTAGCCTGGGTCTGTTGGAGACCCCGGCCACGGAACAACGTTGGCCATAAAGACCGAGATTGCATTCCAGTTAGTTGTCGACTTTTTCGGCGGCAGGGCGGCCACGCGAGCGTCCAGATCCTCGGGCTTGCCCTTTCCAGCCACTGTGTTCGCCCTTGGCGCTGCCGGCTGGACCGGCGCAGTTGTTACGCCCAGATCACCGAACCCGGTGTCCACCGTCTCCGGCGCGGGTGCCAGAGCCGGACTTACTGTGGCGGTAACCGGCGTGGTGTCGAAGCCGGTATCGACGGCTGCGGCGGCGGCTGCGCCCTTGCTGGCGGTCTCTTCTATGCCAGTTTCTATTGGGAAATGGTCAAACATGCTGCTTACTCTCGCGGCGCATCTCGGGCTTTGAGCGAGCTCACGCTGCTGATCCCTCATTCTTCGCCGTTTTCCTGGTGCTCTCGAAGCTGCTTGGAGGCTCTTGGCGATCGATCCAACCGCGCTTGCGCTTCAGCGAGGTGCTCAGTCGTTATTTTGGTTCCGAGCAGGCGCTCCAAATCCGCGATAGCGACGCGTTTGCGGCCCGGCAGCGCTAGGACGGGCAAATTCAAGCGGTACGCTGTGGGGGGGCTGGCCCCAAAAAGGGCGCCGGCCAGTGGGACGGGAACAGTAAGGGGCAAGAGTTTGTGAGCCATAATGGTTCTCCGCGACTTGACAGGTAAAGATCCGAAATGCATAGGTATACTATGCATTCCTATAATTCAAGCCGCTTCGCACTAAAATTCTCCGCGACAAATTTCACTGCTGTGAGAAAATCGAGAAATGTCAAAAGATAAAAAAGTCCTTGTCCAGCTTAGACTTAGTTCCACCGAGGCACATGATTTGCGAAAAGCTGGCGAAGCACAGGGCCGCAAGCTGCCGGCCGAAATCATGCAACGCCTTAGGGCTTCGTTGTCGGACGCAGAGCCTGAAACTGCCCGAGTGCTGTATGGAGATACCGTAGAAAGCGTGGTGCGCAATTGCGCCCTCGGACAAGCAGTCGGCTATTTGGCAGCCCAGTTGGAGCGAACAATCCGTGCATCTGATGACCCAATTCGTGACCGGGCTCGCGCGCTGGCGATGGTCAGGCTCGCGGTGGCAAAGCTCCTCGAACTTCTTGGGGCCGAGGATAAATATCTGACGTCCGACGATTGCCTGGTCGCGCACGCACTTGCCTATAACCTCGCCCGTGATCTGGCCATAGCTGCCCGACCGGGCGCCTCGGGCGCCGGACGATCGCCCGAAGCTGTCGCGCTCGCTGGTATGGCCAGAGGCCTCAACGTTTCAATTACCGAGTGGGCAAAAAATATTTTGGGATCATCCCTCAGTAGTGAGTTGGAGTGGGCAAAAAATATTTTGGGATCATCGCTTAGTAGTGAGTTGGAGAAACCAAATGATAGTGAGAAAGCGTAGACCACGACTTACTGGCTTCATCCGAGAACGTGGAGGAAGCCGCTCAATGGTCGTCACTATTGATGGAAAGCAATACAGCGAAGCAGTCAGCGTCCGAACGCGAAAAGAGGCGCTTGCGCTGTTGCCAGCGTTTGTTACCCAAGTTCAATCGGGCTTATACGCAGCTAAAAAAAGGGCTGAACGTGCAAACAGCCAAGCTCCCACGTTCGATGCCTATGTCGAGGAGTTTCTCAAAAACCATACCAAAATGGGCGCAGACGGGGACGCCACGCGCCGCGCATACCGAAATTCTTTGGACAAAGTTAGGAGCGAGATTGGCGATCGATGCCTCGCCGATATTACGGGCGAAATGCTGCAAAAATGCCTGCGAAACCTGTACACGTATGGTCGCAAGACCGCCGGCTGCGATCGCAATCGGGGCCTATCCATTGCCTCAATGAAACTCATATATGCTGCGTTGAGCGTGCTGTTCTCGAAAGCAGTCGAACAAAGGATAATCGCCAACAGTCCGGTCCCAAAATTTACGAAATTCAAGCTAGGGGATGAGCCTACGGCGGTCGACCGTGTACGCCGCACTGCCATGAGCGCCAGTCAAATAGCCGCCCTCATTCAAGTTTGCGACAAGGATAACCAACTGCGATTGTGGATCGAAATCATGACCGCGACCGCTGCCCGCCCGGGCGAGGCTCTGGCGCTACGGTGGTGCGATGTAGACATTTCAAACCGAGTGATGCGCATCCGGCACTCAGTAAAGAGAAGCGACATCCACGGACAGGGGCGACTAGGAGCCACAAAGACGCGCGGCAGCGTTCGCGATGTTCCGATCGGCACATCGCTCGCTGCAAGTTTCGAACGAGAGCGGACAAGCCAAGAAGCCGCGTCGCGTAGAATATCTGGCCTGCCCGAGAACATTCCATCGGTTCGGCCATTACTGCATCCGCAAGACTGCATATTTACTGCCGACTTGGTTGATCATGGAAAGGTGCCTCGCAGCTTGTCTGGCATGAGTTCGCGTTTCAAAACAGCTTGCCGAAAAGCCGGCCTGCCGGCGGGCACGACGCCTCACCAACTGCGCCATAGCGCGATTACCGCCATGATCGCAGGCAGCGCGACGCGTCGCGGGATCAGCTTGATCGACGCGGCGAGGCTGGCGGGTCACAGCGATCCTGGGACGACTGGCAAAGTCTATGCCCATGCTTTGGAGGCCAACTTGAGACGGGGCGCCGATCTGGCCGACGATCTGATTGCCCGAACCACTGTTGGAGAAGCAGAACGTGGGTAGAACCCTGCAGCTCTCTCAAGTGACAACTAAGTGGCAGAACGCGGTGGCGGGGACGGCGTTTGGGCGCTAACTATCCAAACCATCTCGATTTTCTGTTAGCGAGTGTATCGCGAACTCGCGTCGATGGTTAATCGCGTCTTAACCTCGCCGTATCTATGGTGGTTGATCCGCTTACCGCCGGTCTCAAACTGCGATCGGCGGCCTGAAAGAGTGCTGGCAAGTATGGCCATGACCGCTTCATCCCGCGTGCCGCAGGGCGGCGGAAGCAAGGACAGCGAACGCTCGCCGTTCTTGCGCGTCACCGAATTGCTGGCCCCCTACAAGCCGTCCAAGCCGTTGATAACGCTGTCATTGGGGGAGCCGCAGCATCCCCTGCCGGAGTTCGTGGGCCCGGTGCTGGCCAGCCACATCAGCGAATTCGGGCGCTATCCGCTGGCGAGGGGAATCGAGCCTTTCCGGAAGGCCGCTGCGACCTGGCTGTCCAGGCGATTTCACCTGCCAAGAGGAATCGATCCCGACACCGAGCTGCTCGTGCTCAATGGCAGCCGGGAGGGGCTGTTTTTTGCGGCGCTGACCGCCGCCCGTCATGTCGGAGAGCGCAAGGGCAGGCCCGCCATCCTGATGCCCAATCCGTTCTATCCGGCCTATGGGGCGGGCGCCCGCGCCGCCGGCTGCGAGCAGATCCATCTGCCGACCACGCCCGAAAACGGATTCCTTCCCGATCTCGACGCGCTTGACGAAGCAACGCTGGCGAGAACCGTGGCTTTCTACATTGCTTCACCAGCGAATCCGCAGGGCTCGGTGGCGTCGAAGGCGTATTTCCTTCGCTTGAAGACCCTGGCCGATCGCTTCGGCTTCATGATCTTCAGCGACGAGTGCTATTCGGAAATCTACACCGGGCAAGCACCCGGCAGCATGCTGGAATGCGCCGGGCCCGATTTCACCAATGTCGTCGCCTTTCAGTCGCTGTCGAAACGATCGAATCTGCCCGGCATGCGCGTCGGCTTTGCCGCCGGCGACAGGAAATTTCTCGGCGCCTTCCACGAGCTGCGCAATGTCGCCGCGCCGCAGGTGCCGGTGCCGCTGCAGCATGTCGCGGTCGCCGCCTATGGCGACGAGGCCCATGTCGAAGAGAACCGCAGGCTGTACCGGATCAAGTTCGATTTGGCCGATCAGGTTCTCGGCAACCGCTATGGCTATCGCCGCCCCGCCGGCGGATTTTGCGTATGGCTCGATGCGTCGGGGAAGGGCGGCGACGAAGCCGCAACCGTCAGGCTTTACCGTGACGCGGGCGTCCGCGTCATCCCCGGCAGTTATCTGGCGCGGCAGCAGCCGGACGGCAGCAATCCCGGCGCCGGCTACATTCGCCTCGCGCTGGTCGCGGACAGTGAAACAACAGCCGAGGCTTTGCACCGGCTGGTGGAAATTCTGGACTGAAGCATGATCGGAAACCGGCTGTCAGAAAGGATCTGCACAAACAGGATGCGATCGCGATGCCAGTCAGTTGCATCAGAATCCAATCGCGAAGGCCCATGAGCATGCCAGCGATCGAACGTGTCATTCCCCTCGTCGGCCACCTTCCGGCCGCGATCCGCGAGGCGCTGGTACGGCGCCTGCGCGAACTCGCCGGTCTTGGACTATTGACCCTCGCCGGTCTCGCGGCGGCCGCCCTGATGACCTGGTCGGTGCAGGACCCGAGCTTCAGCCACGCGACGTCGCGGCCGATTCGCAATCTTGTCGGCTACCCTGGCGCGATTGGCGCCGATCTACTGATGCAGCTTCTCGGCCTCGGCGCGATCATGGTGATCCTGCCGATCGGGGTGTGGGGTTGGCGCATGCTGACGCACCGCGCTTTCGATCGTCAGGCGCTGCGGCTGGGCTGCTGGATCCTGTGCACGATATTGGCGGCGGGTTTTGCAGGCTGTTGGCCGCATGGCGGCGCGTGGCCACTGCCGACCGGACTTGGCGGCGTCATTGGTGATGCGCTGGTGCGCGCCCCCGCCGTGATATTCGGGCCACCCGGCTTCGTCTACAAGTTTACGCTCGGACTTGTCCTCGGCGCTTGCACGGTCGCAAGCTTTCTGTTTGCAAGCGGCGTCGGTTCGCGCCCGCAGGATGAGGAATTGACCTCGATCGGGGACGACGAGGATCAATTCGCCGCAGACGACGACGACGGCTCCATCTCGCTGGGATGGGCGGTTCACGCGCTGATGAGCACCAAGGCACGCCTGACATGGCTGATGGGCGTTGCCTATCGCTCATTGGTCGCAAGTGCGCCGTCGCAGCGCGCGTCCTCGTTCGAGCGTCAGGAGCCGAGCCTCAATGGTCGCTCCGGTCCTTCGCTTGCGCCAGAGAGCGACGAAGAAGACGACGATGAGGAGGAAGATGAGGCGCCGGCCGAGCGCACGCCGCGCAAGAAGGCCGCTCGCGCCCCCAGTCGCAAATCGTCCGAGCGTTTCGAGCTGCCGTCGGTTTCGTACCTGACCGCACCGAGAGCGTCCGACCGCCAGCCGCTGAGCAAGTCGGAACTGGAGGCCAATTCGCGCGCGCTGGAAGGTGTGCTTGGCGATTTCGGTGTCCGCGGCGAAATCGTCAAGGCCCATCCGGGCCCGGTGGTGACGCTCTACGAACTCGAGCCCGCGCCCGGCATCAAGTCGTCACGCGTGATCGGACTGGCCGATGACATCGCGCGCTCGATGAGCGCGCTTTCGGCGCGTGTCGCCGTTGTTCCCGGCCGCAACGCGATCGGCATCGAACTGCCGAACGCACACCGTGAAAAGGTCTATTTGCGCGAACTGATTTCCGGAAAGGATAGCCAGGAGACGATCGCCAAGCTGCCACTTTGCCTCGGCAAGAATATCGGCGGCGAATCGATCATCGTCGATCTGGCGCGCATGCCGCATCTATTGATCGCCGGCACTACCGGGTCCGGCAAATCGGTCGCCATCAACACCATGATCCTCAGCCTCGTCTATCGGCTGCGGCCGGATCAATGCCGGCTGATCATGGTCGACCCGAAGATGCTCGAGCTTTCGGTGTATGACGGCATTCCGCATCTGCTGACGCCGGTGGTCACCGATCCCAAGAAAGCCGTGGTCGCGCTCAAATGGGCCGTGCGCGAAATGGAAGAGCGCTACAAGAGAATGGCCAAGCTCGGCGTGCGCAACATCGACGGCTACAATCAGCGCCTGGCGGAAGCGAGGTCAAAAGGCGAGGAGCTGACCCGCACCGTGCATACCGGTTTCGACAAGGAAACCGGAAAGGCGATCTACGAGGAGGAGCAGCTCGACCTCGATCCGCTGCCCTACATCGTCATCATCGTCGACGAAATGGCGGACCTCATGATGGTGGCCGGCAAGGACATCGAAGGCGCGGTGCAACGGCTCGCGCAAATGGCGCGCGCTGCCGGTCTCCACGTCATCCTCGCGACCCAACGGCCGTCGGTCGACGTCATCACCGGCACCATCAAGGCAAATTTTCCGACACGTATCTCGTTTCAGGTCACCTCGAAAATCGACAGCCGCACCATTTTGGGTGAAATGGGCGCCGAACAACTGCTGGGGCAGGGCGACATGCTCTACATGGCCGGCGGCGGGCGGATCAGCCGCGTGCACGGACCCTTCGTCTCCGATGAGGAGGTGGAAAGAGTGGTGCGCCATCTCAAGACGCAAGGCTCGCCGGAATACCTCGAAGCGGTCACGGCGGAGGAGCCCTCGGACGAGGACGGCGCGGTATTCGACTCCACGGGCATGGGCGGCGACGGTGGCGGCGATCTGTTTGCGCAGGCTGTCGCGATCGTCAAACGCGACCGCAAGGCCTCCACGAGCTATATTCAGCGACGGCTGCAAATCGGATATAACCGCGCCGCGTCGCTGATGGAGCGAATGGAACTCGAGGGCATCGTCGGACAGGCCAATCACGCCGGAAAGCGCGAAATTCTGATCGAGGAAGAAGAAGGCGGCTTTTGATCGAGACGGCGAATCCTGGAACCCTCAGGAATTGCTGCTATCTTTTCACGGAAAAACCATACCTCCGCTGCACGAAGCACGTTAGAAAGGCCGCGGGGGCCGGGCAGGCGGGACGACGCGTTGACCAGAAATCAAATACCTCCAATGGCAAAAGCATCCGTTTCCATGGCACGATCGGCGCTTGCGCTTTTGATCGGCGCCTCGATCGCCGGTTGCCTGGCGACGCCGTCCCGCGCGCAGAACGTTCCCATTCCCAAACCGGCCCCGAAGGGCCGTGACGTGCAGATGAGCGCGTCCGACGGGCAAAGGGGATCGATGACGACCGGAGCAAATGCGATACCGCCCAATCCGATCATTCCTGATCCTCGCCGCAACGTGCCGATGAGCCTTTTTGCGACCTTCGATGACAAACAAAAGGCGCAGGCCGCCAAGGTCAGCAATTATCTGTCGTCGCTGCAAACGGTGATCGGCAACTTTGTTCAGGTCGGACCTGACGGCACCAAGACGAAGGGCCAGTTCTTTATCCAGAAGCCCGGCAAGCTGCGTTTCGAATATGATCCGCCGAGCCCGATCGCGATCATCGCCGACGGTTCGATGCTGGCCGTGCGCGACCAAAGGCTTGCGACCCAGGATATCTATCCGTTGTCGCAGACGCCGCTGCGATATCTGCTCTCGGACCGCATCGATCTGTTGAAAGACACCAATGTCGTGAGCGTGACATCGGACGATCTCTTCATCAGCATCACCATCGAGGAGAGGCAGATCCTGCTCGGCACCAGCCGCCTCTTGCTGATGGTCGGCGCCAAGGACGGTCAGCTCAAGCAATGGACGGTGACCGATCCGCAGGGCTACGACACCACGGTCGCAGTCTACAATCTGGATACTTCCAGGAAGGTCGATCCCGGCATGTTCAAGATCGATTTTTCCGAACGCATGATGCCGCCGGGCTAGTGTGGCGGATTTGACGTTCCCGTCAGTCTCGCCGCGAGTGCGTTACCGCCGCGGAAGGCGATAGCGGTGGAAGGCTGCAAAATTCCTTCTTGATTGCGGGACCAAGTCGTGCCTCATCACGGTACGGCTTCTTCCACTGGTTCCATGCGGCTTTCCCTGACAACCTGGAATATCAATTCGGTGCGCCTGCGCATCGATCTCGTCGCCAAGTTCATCAAATCGGCGAGACCTGATGTGTTGTGCCTGCAGGAAACCAAATGCATCGACGACGCGTTTCCGCTCAAGCGCTTCAGGCGGCTCGGCTACGAGCATGTCGCCCTGAACGGGCAGAAGGGCTATCACGGCGTGGCGATCCTCTCGACATTGCCGTTTGAGAAAAGCGACGTGCGGACCTTCTGCGACAAGATCGATTCGCGTCACATCTCGGTCGAATTCGGCGGCAAGGCGCAGCTCTCAAAACCCCTGGTGCTGCACAATTTCTATGTGCCGGCCGGCGGCGACCTTCCGGATCCAGCGCTCAATCCGAAGTTCGAGCACAAGCTTCGTTTCCTCGATGAAATGAAGGCCTGCGAGCCGCTGCATCCGCGCGGCGACGACCATCATGTCCTGGTCGGCGATCTCAATGTGGCACCCCATGAAAACGACGTCTGGTCGCACAAGCAATTATTGAAAGTGGTGTCGCATACCCCGATCGAGTGCGAAAAACTGCTGGCGGCGCAGAGCCACGGCGAGTGGATCGACGTCGCGCGCGATCGAATCCCGCTGTCCGAGAAAGTCTATACGTGGTGGAGTTACCGCGCTGCCGACTGGACGGTGGGCGATCGGGGCAGGAGGCTCGATCACATCTGGATCTCGCGCGCGCTGAAAGACCGGGTCAGCGATTTCCGCATTGGACGCGATGCGCGCGGCTGGGAGCGGCCGTCCGACCACGTACCGGTGACGGTGACGCTGGAGGTCTGAGAACTTTCGACGTCTGATGATTTGCACGATGGCGCGGCAGGGCGGGCCGTCAGCTACTGAGCTTGGTGCCCGCCATCAGAATGTCGCTCGCAATCTGGCTGGTGCGGCTGGCAAATTCGTCGCGCAGCCGACGCGCAGCCGCCGGATCGCTTTCCAGCACGCGTTGAAAAAGGCTGCGTGCGATCCGGATCGCGGAGGAGTCTTCCAGGGCGACCGCCGTCGACGGCCGTTTCATCGCGGTAATCAGCGCCAGCTCCCCGATCAGCGCGCCGGGTGCCGCGACGATCCCAGCACCGCCATCATCCTCGATCCGGAACGCGCCACTCTGAACGACAAAGCCGGAATCGGCCTCCTCGCCCATATGGAACAGTACGCCGCCACGCGCGACATGGCGTTGCTCGGAACCGATCGCCAGCATGCGCAAGCTTGCCGTTCCCAACAGGCGGAGTGTCGGGACACGCTCGAGCAGGACAACATCATCCTCGATCGTCATGAAAGGCTAGTGCCAGCTTTTCGAACTTCGTGCTCTACCGCAGCGCCCAGCTTTCACGAACTTCGGAAAGTCTGGGCATCAGGAAATCGATGCGTCCGGCGCACCGCGCGATACGGTTCGTCAGCCCTATCGCATCACGGCACCAGTTTGTAGCCACCGGCCTCCGTCACCAATATCTCGGGATTTGCCGCATCCTTCTCGATCTTTTGGCGCAGGCGATAAATGTGGGTCTCCAGGGTGTGGGTGGTGACACCCGAATTATAACCCCAGACTTCCTGCAGCAGCGTCTCGCGCGACACCGGCAGCTGGCCGGCCCTGTACAGGAATCGAAGGATCGCCGTTTCCTTCTCGGTCAGGCGTACCTTTCGGGAATTGGCGCCGGTCAGCATTTTGGAACCGGGCCGGAAACTGTAGGGGCCGACGGAAAATACCGCGTCTTCGCTCGCTTCATGCTGTCGAAGCTGCGCCCGAATCCGCGCCAGCAGCACGGCGAAGCGGAACGGCTTGGCGACATAATCATTGGCGCCCGACTCAAGCCCGAGGATGGTATCCGAATCAGTGTCGTGTCCCGTCAGCATGATGATGGGCGCCTTGAAGCCGCCCTTGCGCAAGGAGCGTACCACCTCGCGGCCGTCAGTATCGGGAAGCCCGACATCCATCAGCACGAGATCCGGAGCTTCCGTTCGGGCGACGGTGGCCCCTTTGGCGCCGGTATCGACGGCGGAGGCTTCGAATTCATCGTGCAGCGATAATTGCTCCACAAGCGTATCGCGCAGATCGACATCGTCATCCACGATCAGGATCTTGCGGGCATTGGCCATGGGTAAGTCCTCTGAGCGGCAGCGCGAGCCCAAACGGTTTGGGCGGGTCATGGTTGCTAAATCAGGATTTTTCCGAACTGTTCGTCCTGAAGTAGGGGCCTGTTACGGTTTCACAAGTCGAATCGCAATCTAGCCTAGAATTCGAACTCGTTTTGATAAATGTCCCGGATTGATAAATGTCCGGGCGGCGACATCAGGGTTCCGCCGGCGTCAATTTGGGTGACCCTCCGATTGAATGGATAATTCCGCTTCTTCAATGGCTTACCGAACAAAAAGATGTGATCGCCCGCTCGCGGCAATCCGGATCCGCGCTGCCGCCGGCAACCGCCGCCGCGGTTGGCTGGTGGCTGGCGGACAGACCATCCCGGTCGCGCTGGGGCGCAGCGGCATCATCGCCAACAAGCGGGAGGGCGATGGCGGCACGCCCAGAGGCATTTTCCGGCCGCGCCGATTGTGGTGGCGCGCCGACCGCCATCGGAGGCCCAGGACCTTCTTGCCAATCCGCGCGATTCGACCTGAAGACGCCTGGTGCGAGGACCCGAACAGCCGCCATTATAACCGGCCGATCAAACTTGGCCCTGACCAGAGCGGCGACCGGCTCAGGCGTGACGACCACCTTTACGACTTCATCGTCGAGATCGATCACAACGCTTCGCCGCGGGTAGCCGGTCTCGGCAGCGCCGTGTTCCTGCATCTTGCGCGCGCGAATTTTTCTCCAACCGCCGGCTGCGTTTCGATGACGAACTCCGCGATGCGCCACCTCTTGCTGCGGCTCGGACCGCAGACCAAGGTCATCATCGGCTAGGCGTGCCGATTCGCACTCACCGCTCACCGAAAATCGCCGAGCCGACGCGCACATGGGTGGCACCGAGCGCAATCGCAACGGCAAAATCGGCGCTCATACCCATCGACAGATTCTTTAACCCGTTGCGGGCGGCAATCTTCGCAGTCAGGGCGAAGTGCGGCGCCGGCGGGTCGTTGACGGGGGGAATGCACATCAGGCCTGAAATCGGCAGACGGTATTTTTCGCGACAGCTTGCGATAAAGCTGTCCGCCTCGGCCGGCGAAACGCCGGCCTTTTGCGGCTCCTCCCCGGTGTTGAGCTGAACGAACAATTGCGGCCGGCGCGCTTGCGATTTGAATTCCCTGGCGAGCGCTTCGCAAAGGCTGGCGCGGTCGACCGAGTGGATGGCGTCGAAAAGGGCCACCGCATCTTTCGCCTTGTTGGATTGCAGCGGCCCGACCAGATGCAATTCGATTCCGGGGTATGCCGACACCAATCCCGGCCATTTTGCCTTGGCCTCCTGGACGCGATTCTCGCCAAATACGCGCTGCCCGGCTTCGATAACCGGGCTGATCATTTCGGCGTTGAACGTCTTGGAAACCGCGACCAACGTGACCGACGAGCGATCCCGGCGAGCCTCTTTGCAGGCGCGCGCGATTTCCTGCTCCACCGCGGAAAGCCCGGTTGGCGAATGTGCAGCCTGTCGAGAAAGACGATCCGAGATCATGGCAGTTGTCATGTACCGATTTACAATTTTCGCGCGATAGTTCCAATTTTACCGAGTTCGGGAAAGGCTTCTTGAACCCCCTTGTATAGCCTTCGTGCGGGCAAGGGGACCATGATGTTAGCCTCCAGTTTCAGCCGCAACCGAGGAAAGCTCAAAAAGCTGCTCGGAATCCGCGCGCGGCTGGCATTGCTGGCCTTGATCCTGGTCGCGCCGCTGATGCTCGAACGCGCCCGCTCGCTTGAGGAAGCCCGCAACAAGCAGATTGCGCTCGCCTACGAGGATTTCTCGAGATTCGCACAGCATAGCGCCGAGGGCCAGCGCGAGGTCATTTCAGCCGTCGAGACCGTGGTGAAGTGGGCAGCCCACGTCCAGGCGTCGAAAGAAGTGACGGGTCGCAATTGTGATTCGCTGCGCGCGAACCTTGCGATCGACCTGCTGCGGATTCGCAATCTGATGATTGTCGGCAAGGAAGGTCGGGTCGAATGCGCGACGCGAAACGCCCTGGTCGGACTTGAGTTGGGCAATTGGGCCTTTTTCAACCAGGCACGGCAAACCCGGGATCTCGTGTTCAGCGACTTCATGCTCGCCAGGACCGACCACGAGCCGATCATGATAGGCGCTTATCCGGTGGCCGCAATTGATGCGACGTCGGACACCGTCATCGTTGCCAGCGTCAATCTTTCCTGGATGTCGAAGATCCTGAACGATGTCGGCGGCCGGCCCGGTATGCTGGCGGTTCTGGTCGACAGCATGGGGACCGTGCTGGCGGCACCGTCCGACCAGGCCGGCATGATTGGACAGCCGCTCGATCGCGTGCCGCTCGTGTCGGCGATTGCAGCAAAAGTGACGAGCTCGGAAAAAGAGGCGGAATCGTTTTCATTTGTCGGACCCGATCATTCCAGGCGCACCATCAGCTTCGCACGCATTCCCGGCACGCAATCCCGCCTGATCGTCAGCATCGACGAAGCCAGATTGGGCGCCGACATCAACGAAGAGATTCGCACCGCTTATCTGCAGCTTGGATTCGTCTGCCTGTTCGTGCTGCTCGGCGCCCTGATCGCCGCGGAAACGCTCATCATCCGGCCGATCAACACCATGGTGGCGATCGCGCAGCGTTTTGGCCAGGGCGAATGGTCGGTGCGCGCGCCGCGCCGCCGATTGCCGGCGGAATTCGTTCCACTGGCCCGCGCGTTCGACACCATGGCTGCTCGCCTCGCCGAGCGCGAGCGCGATTTGATCGCCACCAACGACCGGCTGACTGTGATGGCCTCGATCGACATGTTGTCTGGTCTGGCCAATCGGCGCGGGTTCCAGACCCGGCTCGATTTCGAATGGATGAAGGCCCAGCAGCACAACAGCGAATTGTCGCTGCTGATGATCGATGTCGATCATTTCAAGCTGTTCAACGACACCTATGGCCATCCCGAAGGGGACGTCTGCCTCTCCCGGCTCGGCGAGACGCTGGCAGGCCTTGCCGCCGAAACCTTGGGCTTTGCCGGCCGCTACGGTGGTGAGGAGTTCTGTCTGCTGCTGCCGAATACCAGCGCCACATGCGCGCTGGAAATCGGCGAAAAGGTGCGCGCGGCCGTGCAGGGTCTGGCATTGCCACACGCCACATCCAACCATCAGGCCGTCACCGTCAGCGTGGGGGTGGCCAGCACCACGCCCGTCGACACGTTGCGGCCCAGTGATCTGGTCGAAGCCGCCGACGCCAGCCTCTATGTTGCCAAACGGAGCGGACGAAACTCCGTGGCCGGACACGGTCTTGCGCTGAGCGCCGGGACCGGCGAGCCTGCGGCGCTGGCGAACTGACTGCTCCGCCCTTCCTGGAACGCTGTGATCGGTCGACACCCGTTGACCGCCAAGCCGCTTTTGTGGCCTAGTCCGCCGTCGTTTTTTTCGACCCGAGAGCATGATCCGGAAAAGTGGAAGCCGGTTTTCCGAAAGGATCATGCTCAAAAAGAGATGAGATCATGATGCGATTCCACTTAATCGCATGATGATCTAGTGTTCCGATTCCGAAGTCCGCGTCATCACGAAAAGCCGCAGGTTCAATGCCCGCCGAACGCTACAACGCACGTGAATCAGAGCCGCGCTGGCAGCGCCGGTGGGAAGAAGGGGCGATCTTCGCTGCCAGGAATGATGATCCGCGGCCCAAATATTACGTGCTCGAGATGTTCCCCTATCCGTCCGGGCGCATCCATATCGGGCATGTCCGCAACTATACGCTTGGCGACGTCCTGGCGCGCTTCATGCGCGCCAGGGGCTTCAACGTTCTGCATCCGATGGGCTGGGATGCCTTTGGGCTGCCGGCCGAGAATGCTGCGATCGAGCGCAAGATCGCGCCCAAGGCGTGGACCTACGACAATATCGCCGCGATGAAAAAGCAGCTCCGCTCGATCGGGCTCTCGCTTGACTGGTCGCGCGAATTCGCAACCTGCGATCCAGGCTACTACAAGCACCAGCAGAAGATGTTCAACGATTTCCTGCGTGCCGGGTTGGCCGAGCGTGAAAAGCGCAAGGTCAATTGGGATCCGGTCGACATGACCGTGCTCGCCAACGAGCAGGTGATCGACGGCCGCGGGTGGCGCTCCGGGGCCGTCGTCGAGCAGCGCGAGATGAATCAGTGGGTCTTCAAAATCACGAGGTACTCGCAAGAACTTCTGGATGCGCTCGACACGCTGGATCGCTGGCCGGACAAGGTGCGGCTGATGCAGCAGAACTGGATCGGGCGCAGCGAAGGCCTTTTGATTCGCTTTGCGCTCGATCCCGCCACCACGCCGGCGGGCGAGTCCGAGCTGAAGATATTCACGACGCGCCATGACACGCTGTTCGGCGCCAAATTCATGGCGATTTCGGCCGATCATCCGCTGGCGCAGTCGGCCGCGGCGAAAGACGCACAACTGGCGGCGTTCATCGCGGAGACAAAGCGCATCGGCACGGCACAGGAGCTTATCGACACCGCCGAGAAGCAGGGTTTCGACACCGGCATTCGCGCCATCCACCCCTTCGATCCGAACTGGAAGCTGCCGGTTTATGTCGCCAATTTCGTGCTGATGGAATATGGCACCGGGGCGATCTTCGGCTGTCCGGCACACGACCAGCGCGACCTCGACTTTGTCAACAAATACAGGCTCGGCAATACGCCCGTGGTGTGTCCCGAAGGACAGGATCCGAAAACCTTCGTCATCACCGACACCGCCTATGATGGCGACGGCCGCATGATCAACTCACGCTTCCTCGACGGCATGACCATCGAACAAGCCAAGGAGGAGGTCGCAAAACGGCTGGAAAACGAGTTGCGCGGCAATGAGCCCATCGGCGAGCGGCAGGTGAACTTCCGGCTGCGCGACTGGGGCATTTCGCGTCAGCGCTACTGGGGTTGTCCGATCCCGGTCATTCATTGCCCGAAATGCGACGTCGTTCCCGTGCCCGACAAGGATCTGCCGGTGACGCTGCCGGAGGATGTAACGTTCGACAAACCCGGCAACGCGCTCGACCATCATCCGACCTGGAAGCACGTCAATTGCCCGCAGTGCGGCGCCAGGGCCGTGCGCGAAACCGACACCATGGACACGTTCGTGGATTCCTCGTGGTATTTCGCGCGCTTCACCGATCCCTGGAACGAGAAGGCGCCGACCACGCTGCCTGTGGTCGATCGTCTGATGCCGGTCGACCAGTATATCGGCGGCGTCGAGCACGCGATCCTGCATCTGCTCTATAGCCGCTTTTTCACCCGCGCCATGAAGGCCACCGGTCATATCGGCATGAAGGAGCCCTTCGCCGGTATGTTCACGCAAGGCATGGTGGTGCACGAAACCTATCAGAGGACCGACGGCAGCTACGTCACACCGGCCGAGGTCAGTCTCGAGACCGGCGCGAGCGGTCGTCGCGCCACGCTCATTGCAACAGGCGAAGAGGTTGCGATCGGCGGCATCGAAAAGATGTCGAAGTCCAGACGCAACACCGTCGATCCCGACGACATCATCGCCACCTACGGCGCCGACGTGGCGCGCTGGTTCATGCTGTCCGATTCACCCCCCGATCGCGACGTGATTTGGAGTGATGAGCGCGTGCAGGGCGCTGCCCGATTCGTGCAGCGGCTTTGGCGCCTGATCAACGAATCGGCCGGGATCGGCGCCAGCGCGTCGAAGGCGAGACCGGCGGCCTTCGATCGAGAGGCGCTGGCGCTGCGCAAGGCGGCCCACGGCGCGCTGGACAAGGTCTCCACCGGTATCGAGAAGCTGCATTTCAACGTCTGCCTGGCCTATATCCGCGAATTCTCCAACGCACTGGGCGAGACCTTGGCGCGCGAGGGGCAGCCCTCGCACGACCTGGCCTGGGCCGTCCGGGAGGCCGCGGTCATTCTTGTTCAATTGTTCGCACCCATGATGCCGCATCTGGCCGAGGAGTGCTGGGCCGTCCTGGGCGAGGGGGGCCTGGTTTCCGAGGCGAGTTGGCCGCAAATCGAACGAGATTTGCTGGTTGAAGACACCGCGACGCTGGTGGTGCAGGTCAACGGCAAAAAGCGGGGTGAAGTGACCGTGGCCCGCACGGCCCAGAATCCGGAAATTGAGGCTGCCGTTTTGAGTCTCGATGCGGTAAAGCTGGCGTTGGGCGGTAAGCCCGTCCGCAAGGTGATCGTTGTTCCCATGAGGATCGTCAATGTCGTTGGCTAGGATTCGCATCGCCGCTCGGCTTTTGGCCGCAGCCACGCTTGCGGCGCTGACGGCCGGCTGCTTCCAGCCGATGTACGCCGAGCGTGCCGATGGGACGCCGGCGCTCCGCGAAAAGCTGATGGGTGTGGACCTCCCGCCGATCGACAAGCCCAATAGCTCGCGCGACGCGCGGTTGGGAGTGGAAATCCGCAACGCCCTGGCGTTCAAGCTTTATGGCAATGCCACCGGGATGCCGCCGACCCACCGGCTGGTAATCCGCTTCACGACCAACCGTTCCTCGCTGTTGACCGATCCGAACACCGCGCTGCCGACCAGCGAAAACTACGGGATTGATGCGCAGTTCAATTTGATCGATATCGCCACCAACAGATCGGTCATGACCGGCTCGACCTTCTCGCGCGTCAGCTACGATATTCCCGGAAGCTATCAGCGCTTTTCGCGCGCCCGCGCCTTCCGCGACGCCGAGGACCGCGCCTGTCAGGAAATTGCCGAACATATCCAGACCCGCCTGGCATCCTATTTCTACGCCGGCACCTGATCGGCCATAAATCCGCAAACCCCAGGCTCGGCCAACTCGGATTTCGATCTGACGCGCATGCGACTGCCGGCGAAATGAGATATCGGTCTGTTCATGGTCGCGCTGCGTGGAAAGGAAATCGAGGCATTCCTGGCAAGGCCGGACCCCGGCCGTCCCATCATACTGCTCTACGGTTCAGACGCCGGCCTGGTGCGGGAACGCGCCGATGCCCTGCTGGCGTCGGCGGTGGATGATCCCAATGATCCGTTTTCCCTGGTGAAGCTGGATGGCGACGAGCTTTCGAGCGAACCGTCGCGCCTGGTCGACGAAGCGATGACAATCCCCCTGTTCGGCGGCCGCCGCGCGATTCGCGTGCGCGCCGGCTCGCGGAATTTCGCCGGCGGAATCGACGCGCTGGCGGAGATGACCCTGAAGGATTGCCGGATCGTGATCGAGGCGGGTGAGCTGCGCCCCGAATCGCCACTGCGCAAAGCCTGCGAGCGCGCCCGGGCCGCGGTTGCAATCGCCTGCTATCCGGACACCGAGCGCGATCTTGCGAAGCTGATCGACGATGAGCTCCGCGCTTCGAACCTGCGCATATCGCCGGATGCGCGCGCGGTGCTGATGACCCTGCTCGGCGGCGATCGCCAGGCTTCGCGCAACGAGTTGCGCAAGCTCACGCTCTACGGACACGGCAAAGGCGAGGTCACGCTCGACGACGTGGTGGCGGTTGCTGCCGATGCCTCCGAGCTCAAGATCGACCCGATCGTGGATGCGGCCTTTGCGGGAAATCCCGCCGTCGTCGAGACCGAGTTCGGCAAGGCTATGCTGGCCGGCACCTATCCCGGCGTGATCATTTCCGCGGCCCAACGCCATGCAGCCTGGCTGCACAAATCCGCGCTTGCAATTGGGGAAGGTTCGCCGATTTCGGCTGTGGTGGAGAGCGGATTTCCACGCCTGCACTTCTCCCGCAGGGCAAGCGTCGAGGCAGCGCTGCGTCAGTTCAACGTGGCGCGGCTGACGCTGATCATCGAGCAGCTCGCAACCGCGGCCCTCGAGATGCGCAAGCAGGCCACACTCGGCGCGGTCATCGCGCAGCGCGCGTTGATGTCGATCGCAGTGAATGCCAAGCGGCGCGCGTAAGCCCGAACCGCCTCCATGGACTCGCGCAACGCGAGAGGACGGTTTAAGCCTTCTTGCCCAGCCTTCGCACGATGTCGTCGAGTTGATCGAGATCGCGATAGCGGATATGCACGGTGCCGCCGGAATTGCCGTGATCGATGCTGACGGCGAGCCCAAGCGCATCGCTGATGCTCTTCTCCAGTGCCACCGTGTTCGGGTCCTTTACCTTGCCGCCGCTCCGCGCCTTAAGCGGCTTGCGCGCGGGCACGCCCTCGACATGCGCCAGCGCCTCGGTCTGACGCACGTTGAGCCCTTCTTCGACGATGCGTTTGGCGGCGGCTAGGGGATCGGGCACGCCGATCAACGCCCGCGCATGACCGGCCGACAACTGGCCAGTCGTGATGTAGGCCTGAACCTCTGCCGGCAATTTGGTCAACCGCATCGTGTTGGCGATGTGGCTGCGGCTCTTGCCGACGATTTTTGCAACCTCGTCCTGGCTGCGTTTGAATTCATTGGCCAGCGCATGGTAGCCCTGCGCTTCTTCGATCGCATTGAGATCTTCGCGCTGCACGTTTTCGATGATCGCGATCTCGAGCGCATCGGCATCGGTGACGTCGACCGGAACCACCGGCACCTCGTGCAGACCCGCAAGCTGCGACGCCCGCCACCGGCGCTCGCCGGCGATGATCTCGTATCGATCCTGCCCACCGCGCACCGGCCGCACCACGATCGGCTGGATCACGCCATGCTGCTTGATCGAGTCGGCTAGCTCGCGAAGTTCGGCCTCGGCGAAGTCGCGGCGTGGATTGCGCGGGTTCGGTTTGAGAAACTCGATCGGCACTTTGCGCTGCGCGCGCGGGCGTTCCAGATGCGCGGCTTCGCCACCGACATCTCCGATCAGACTTGCAAGACCGCGCCCCAGTCGCGAACGCGCTTCCTCGGCCATCGCCAGCTCCCTTGGATTCAACTCAGGCGCTCCTGTTTCACTTCACTTCTGGAGACCGCGTCGTTTCGCAGTCAGCTCCGAAAGCGCGACACCGGCAACGGGATCGCGCCAATGTCGGCTCACGATCTAGTGCGTGCGAAGCTCGCGCTCGCGCTGGATAACTTCCGTTGCAAGCTTGAGATAGGCTTCGCTGCCGACGCATTTGAGGTCGTAGACCAGCACCGGCTTGCCGTAGGAAGGCGCCTCGGAAATGCGAACGTTGCGGGGGATCATGGTCTTGTAGACCTTGCTGCCCATGAACTGCCTGACGTCGGCAACGACCTGGTTGGACAAGTTGTTGCGTGAATCGAACATCGTCAGCACGATGCCGTGGATCGAGAGATTCGGATTGAGCGTGGCGCGCACCTGCTCCACCGTCTGCAGCAATTGTGAAAGTCCTTCGAGAGCAAAGAACTCGCACTGCAGCGGCACCAGTATGGCGTCGGAGGCCGCCATCGCATTGACGGTGAGAAGATTGAGTGAGGGCGGGCAGTCGATCAGAACGTAGGTATAATCGGCGTCCTGGGTGGCGTTGGTGTTCAGCGCCGCGATCGCATCGCGTAACCGGAAGGCGCGGCCGGGCGTCGTTCCAAGTTCAAGTTCCAGGCCCGAAAGATCCATGGTCGACGGCGCGATGTGCAGCCGTGGCACCGCGGTCTGCACCACCGATTCGCGCAGGGATGCTTCACCGATCAGCACGTCATAGGTCGAGCAATTGCGGCTGCGGCGGTCGATGCCGAGTCCCGTCGAGGCGTTACCCTGCGGATCGAGATCGACGATCAGCACCCGCTCGCCGATTGCAGCCAGCGCCGTGCCCAGATTGATGGCCGTCGTGGTCTTGCCGACGCCTCCCTTCTGATTCGCAAGCGCCAGGATGCGCGGATGTCCAGGCTGGGTTGTGGCCTTATCCTCTTGATAATCCTCATCAATTAAGGTCATGCGCGAGAACCATGGATAGGGGTGGGCGCGGTGCGCCGCTCGATCCTGTCGAGTTCGACGATCCAGCCGTGTCCACCGGTGCGGCTGGCGTGGAGGCGTGGGTTAATTTTCCAATATTTAGTGGCTTCGGTCAATTCAGCGTCTACATCTTGACCCTTGAGAAACAGCGCTTTCGCGCCCCTTTTCATCAACGGCTCTGCGAAGGCGATGAGTTGATTTAGCGGAGCGAGCGCTCGCGCGGTGATGCAATCGACGGGGTCAGCGAGTCTATCCACAACATCGGTGACATCTGTCGGGCGAACCGTGCCGGGCGCACCGGTGACGCGTAACGCCTCGCGCAGGAAGGCCGCCTTCTTCGCGTTGCGTTCGATCAGGACGACGTGGGCACCCGGCGCTGGCGCCAGCGCGCAGGCGAGCACCACGCCCGGAAAGCCTCCGCCGCTACCTAGATCGACCCATGTTTTTGCCGACGGTGCGATCGCCAGGAGCTGCAGCGAATCAGAAACGTGACGGGTCCATACGGCCGGCAAGGTCGACGGCGCCACAAGATTGGTCTTGGCCTGCCACTCAAGAAGCAGTTCGACGAAGCGATCCAGCCGATCCACCGTTTCACGTGAAACAGGCGTCAGCGCCAAGGCCGCGGCTTTGTCGGACGTGAGGTCCAGGCTCGATCGGACTTTGCGCAAGTCGGTCCGAGGCGAATTCGCCGCGCTCATGGATTCCCCCTCCCCGGCCCGGTCCGCCGAGATGATCCCGGTGGGACCGCGCAAAGATCTGCAATGCGTTTCACGTGAAACACCCCGCAAGCGGCGCCTAGGCCCCAGCAGCAAAGGCTCCGGTCACCAATTTCCCGCGCGTTTGGCGCCGAAGATACGCCGCCAGAATCCCCAGTGCCGCCGGCGTCACGCCGTCGATTCGACCCGCCTGCCCCACATTGAGCGGTCGCGCGGCTGCAAGCTTTGCCCGCGCTTCGTTGGAAAGCCCGGGGACCGCATCGTAATCGACGTCGCTGAGGATCAGCCCCTCGTCACGACGGAAAGCCTCGATGTCGGCGACCTGGCGCTTGAGATAGACGTCGTATTTCGCATCGATCTCGAGATGGACCGCGATCCTTGGGTCAATGGCCGACAGCTCCGGCCAGATCGAACGAACCTGCGACCAGCCGACTTCGGGATAGGCGAGAAGCTCAAACGCAGAGCGCCGCTGGCCGTCCTTATTGAGCGCGATGCCGTATCGCTCGGCCTCATTGGGCGTCAGCGTGAGCGACCGCGCCTTTGCCTTTGCATCATTCAAGGCCACCATCTTGGCGTGGTGACGCCGCGCACGCCCCTGCCCCACGCATCCTAACGCGATCCCTTTGTCGGTCAGCCGCTGATCGGCATTGTCGGCGCGCAGGGTCAAACGATACTCCGCGCGGGATGTAAACATCCGATAGGGCTCGGTGATGCCACGTGTCACGAGGTCATCGATCATGACTCCGAGATAGCCGTCGGCGCGATCGAAAACGATCGGCTTGGACCCGCTGGCCACCAGGGCGGCATTGAGACCGGCCACCAGGCCTTGCGCCGCCGCTTCCTCATAGCCGGTCGTGCCGTTGATCTGTCCAGCCAGAAACAAGCGAGGCAGCCGCCTGGTCTGCAGGCCGGGATCGAGTTCGCGCGGATCGACGTGGTCGTATTCAATGGCGTAACCTGGGCGAATCATTCGGACGCGCTCGAGCCCGGGAATCGAGGCGAGAATGGCGAGCTGAACCTCTTCCGGCAGCGAAGTCGAAATGCCGTTCGGATAGACCGTGGTGTCATCGAGGCCCTCTGGCTCCAGAAAAATCTGGTGTCCGTCGCGATCGCCAAACCGTACGATCTTGTCCTCGATGGAGGGGCAATAGCGCGGTCCCGTGCTCTTGATCTGCCCCGAATACATCGGCGAGCGGTGGACGTTGCCGCGAATGACCTCGTGGGTGGCGGCCGTCGTCCGCGTGATGCCGCACTGAATCTGTGGGGTCGTGATGTTGTCGGTCAGCACCGAAAATGGCTCCGGCGGATCATCACCAGGCTGCATCTCGACGGCGGACCAATCGATCGTGGCGCCATCGAGCCGCGGCGGCGTGCCGGTCTTCAGCCGACCGAGCGTGAAGCCTGCGCGCTCGAACGATGCCGAAAGACCCATCGCTGGCGCCTCACCGACTCGCCCGGCAGGCCAGCTCCGCTCGCCCAAGTGGATCAGACCTCGCAGGAAGGTCCCTGTCGTGACAACCACCGCGCCCGCCGACAATTCGTTTCCATCGACAAGCCGGATGCCGGTGACCGAGCCGTTCGACACGATCAGCTCATTCGCTTCGCCTTCGACCACGCTGAGATCGGCGGTCTCTGCGATCGCGGCCTGCATCGCCGCGGCGTAAAGTTTGCGATCCGCCTGGGCCCGCGGTCCTCGCACGGCTGGGCCCTTGCGGCGATTGAGCATGCGAAATTGAATCCCAGCAGCATCAGCGACTCGGCCCATCAGGCCATCGAGCGCGTCGACCTCCCGCACCAAATGGCCCTTGCCGAGACCGCCGATGGCGGGATTGCAGGACATCGCACCGATGGTCGCGAATCGGTGCGTTACCAGCGCTGTCCTCGCGCCCGCTCGCGCAGCGGCACTTGCGGCCTCACAACCAGCGTGGCCTCCTCCGATGATAATGACGTCGAATGATTTTGGGCCGATCATGTCGCGCGTTGTATATCGCAGCCGATTGAGCCGGAAGTGACAAATTAGTCCTGCCGCAAAAGATGTTTCACGTGAAACAGCAAGCCATCAGGAATGGGCGTCTCACTTCGATTGAAGAAATGAACATTAAGTCACTATTTGCCGATACAAAACTCCCGAAAAATTGCGTCGAGGATGTCTTCGACATCAACCCGGCCGAGCAGCCGACCCAGAAGATCGGACGCCCCGCGCAACTCCTCCGCGACCAATTCCTCACCCTGCCCGACCGCGAAGAGGCTCCGCTGCAAAGAGCTCGCCGTCTCCTCCAATAATTTCCGTTGCCGCGCGCGTCCGATCAGCGCCCCCTCTCCCGACCCGAGATAATCCCGCGCAAACGCAGTCAGCGCCGCGACCAAATCGGCGATTCCGTCGCCGCGGCTCGCCGATATTCGAAACGCGCCTGCCCCACGCGCCCCTGGTGGGTCAATGGCCGAATCTGCCGCCCTGCCCTGCCCTTCGAGATCGATCTTGTTTCGAATCACCCACACGCTCGCGTCCGCTGCCAATTCGTGTTCCGTGCTTTCGTTCTGCGTGTGCTCGGCATCGATCAGCCACAGCACCAGGTCGGCTTCCGCCGCCCGCATTCGCGCGCGCCTCACCCCTTCCTGCTCGACGGGATCGTCCGTCTGCCGGATGCCCGCCGTGTCGATCAGCGTCACCGGGTAGCCATCGAGATCAAGCTGAACTTCGATGACGTCACGCGTGGTGCCCGCGTGAGGCGAGACGATCGCCACCTCGCGCCGGGCCAGCAGATTGATCAAGGTCGACTTGCCGACATTCGGTGGCCCGGAAATTGCGACCACCAGGCCCTCGCGCAGCCTCTCACTTCGTCCCCGGACTGCCAGCACTTCCTCGATTTCATCGAGCAGCGATTTGATTCCCGCCAAAGCCGGCGTGATCAATTCTTCCGGCACGTCGCCCTCGTCGGAGAAATCGATTCCAGCCTCGATCAGGGCCGAAGCCTCGATGATACGCGCGCGCCAATCCCGCACCTTGTCGCCAAGGAGCCCCTTCAGTTGACGCAACGCCTGACGCCGCTGCCGGCCGGTATCGGCGCGAATCAGATCGTCGAGCGCTTCGGCTTCGGTGAGATCGAGCTTGCCATTCTCGAAGGCGCGGCGGGTGAATTCGCCGGGCTCTGCGGCGCGGACATTTTCGAAGCTCGCCAGCGCGGCAAACAACGCCGCCAGGACCGCCCGTCCGCCATGAACATGAAATTCGGCGACATCCTCGCCGGTCGCACTTGCTGGCGCTGGAAACCACAGCACCACGGCCTCGTCGATCGGCTGACCGGGGGAATCGCGCAACAAGGCCCTACTCGCCATCCGCGGTTGCGGCACCCTGCCCGCCAGCCCCGCAAGCGCTGCCCTCGCCTGCGGTCCCGAAAGCCGCACAATCGAAATCGCGCTCGGGGGCCGGCCCGACGACAGCGCAAAAATGGTCTGTTCGCGCGGATGCATTCCCTATTTGTGCGCGAGCCCTTGAGAATGCAACGTAATTTCTATCGCCCGAGCTTGCGCATGGCGGGCTGCTGACCTCAAATGCTGCACCCCTTGCTTGCGATCGCAGCAAACCAACCGCCATTCAGGCCTGGAGCGCCAACAACGGTCGTCCCCCCACCCGCCTCCAACGGAAACGACCTGACGGACTCGGCCAGTGGCCGAGCTCAGGTATTCATGGACTCGAAGAATTCCGAGTTGTTCTTGGTGTTGCGGAGCTTGTCGAGCAGGAAGTCGATCGCATCCATCGTTCCCATCGGATTGAGGATCCGCCGCAGCACGTACATTTTCTTCAGCACCTGCGGGTCGGTGATCAGTTCTTCCTTGCGGGTGCCGGAGCGGGAAATGTCGATCGCCGGGAAAGTGCGCTTGTCGGAAACCTTGCGATCGAGAATCAATTCGGAATTGCCGGTGCCTTTGAACTCTTCGAAGATCACTTCGTCCATGCGGCTGCCGGTATCGACCAGCGCGGTCGCGATGATCGTCAGCGAGCCACCCTCCTCGATATTGCGCGCGGCACCGAAGAAACGCTTGGGCCGCTGCAACGCGTTGGCATCGACGCCGCCGGTCAGCACCTTGCCGGAGGACGGCACGACGGTGTTGTAGGCACGCCCGAGCCGCGTGATCGAGTCGAGCAGGATCACGACGTCACGGCCGTGTTCGACCAGTCGCTTAGCCTTCTCGATCACCATCTCGGCGACCTGGACGTGGCGCACGGCCGGCTCGTCGAAAGTCGACGACACGACTTCCCCCTTCACCGAGCGCTGCATGTCCGTAACTTCTTCCGGCCGCTCATCGATCAGGAGCACGATCAGGTAGCATTCGGGGTGATTGGCCGTGATCGAATGCGCGATATTTTGCATCAACACGGTTTTGCCGGTGCGGGGCGGGGCCACGATCAAGGCACGCTGGCCTTTGCCGATCGGTGCGACAATGTCGATCACCCTTGCAGAAAGGTCCTTTCGGGTCGGATCGTCCAGCTCGAGCCGGAAGCGCTCATCCGGAAACAGTGGCGTCAGATTGTCGAAATTGACCTTGTGCTTGGACTTTTCCGGATCCTCGAAATTCAGCGTGTTGACTTTCAACAGCGCAAAATATCGTTCGCCCTCCTTGGGGCTGCGGATGTGGCCTTCGATGGTATCTCCGGTGCGAAGTCCGAAACGGCGAATCTGCGAAGGCGAAACGTAGATGTCGTCCGGTCCCGGCAGATAGTTGGCGTCCGGCGAACGCAAAAATCCAAAACCGTCCGAGAGCACTTCGACGACCCCTTCGCCGATAATGTCGGTTTCCTGGATCGCGAGCTGTTTGAGAATGGCAAACATCAGCTCCTGCTTGCGCATCGTGCTGGCGTTTTCGACCCCTTTTTCCTCCGCAAACGAAACGAGTTCGGCCGGCGTCTGAGCTTTGAGGTCTTGAAGTTTTATTTCCCGCATTGGGGTGGTCCTGTGGTGTGGAGTAACTTGGGGAAGGGGACTGCGAGGTGGCTTTTTTGGAAGTGCGGACGAAAAAAATCTGGAAGGTCCGCAGGTCTGAGCAAGGAAAGCGCCGGAAAGGCTTCAAACCTGATGCGGCGGCCGGTCCAACTGGGAAACCGGAACGCGACCACATCCGCCTGCGTAGGGTGGGATAATCAGAATATAGAAAATCGGTTCACCGTCCGCAAGCCGGCGACATCCGCCGCAAGGCCGATCAAAACGGTTTTAGGACCACCAAAATGACAATCAGGACCATCAGCAGGGCGGGTACCTCATTGATAAAACGGTAAAATCTCTGGCTGCGCAGGTTCCGTCCAGCGGCAAAATCCTTCACGCAGCGCGAAAAAAAGCCGTGGACGCCAGATAATACCAGCACCAGCACGAGCTTCGCATGCAGCCAGCTTGCCGAGAACCAATGACCGGCCCAGGCGAGGTAAAGTCCTGCGAGCCAGGTCACGACCATCGCCGGATTGATGATCACTCTCAGCAACCGGCGTTCCATGAGTTTGAACGTCTCGGACTGCTTTGAACCTGCCTCCGCCTCGCAGTGATAAACAAACAACCGCGGCAGATAGAGCATTCCGGCCATCCACGCGATGACCGCAATAATATGCAGTGCCTTGATCCACCCGTACATCGCGCCTCATTCACATTCGAACGCACCCAACCGAAAAAAGCAGCGCAGAGCACATCTCAGCCATTATTCCGCGTTCCAAAACATCTTTCTTCGTTGCTGGCTCAGACCTATCCGCAAGCAGCACTTATCTAAACCAATAATTTTAGAATCTTAAGGTTTGAGTCTGAGTAAACGTGAATTGCACCCGCGCAAGTCTGTCCGGCGCTTCCCCAGGGTTTCTTCACATCTCTCAACAATTGCCATGTCGAACATGGTGTTCCACTAAAAAACATCTTCATCAAATGGTTGCGCGATGATGTCGCCAGCTTATGAAGAGACAAATCCACAAAACCTCATTATCCTTGGGCTCATTGAAAGGAGTTGTCCTCGTCTCGAGGCCTGTGAAGAAAAAGCCGGGTTATCCCGATCCGCCGAAACCTCCGCGAATTCTCTCAAGCCAGCTCCACAGCGATTCACAGATTGGACAGGGATTTTCTGTGCCCACGACCAGTAATTATTTCCATCTTCACCTGGTTTCCGACTCGACCGGTGAGACATTGATCACCGTGGCGCGGGCGGTCGCTGCGCAATATGCCAATGTGACACCGGTCGAACATGTCTATCCGCTGGTGCGCAGCCAAAAACAGCTCGATCGGGTGCTAAGTGAAATCGAGGAAGCGCCGGGCATCGTCCTCTTCACGTTGCTGGAGAAGGATCTCGTTGCCCGACTGGAGGCCAAGTGCCAGGAAATCAACATACCGAGCCTCTCGATCATCGGTCCGGTCATGCAGTTGTTCCATGCCTATCTCGGTGCGCCCACGACAGGCCGGGTCGGCGCCCAGCACACGTTGAACGCTGAATATTTCAAGCGGATCGACGCGCTGAATTACACGATGATGCACGATGACGGACAGCACGTCGAAGGGCTGGAGGAGGCCGATGTGATCCTCGTCGGCGTCTCCCGCACCTCAAAAACGCCGACCTCGATCTATCTTGCCAACCGCGGCATCCGTACCGCCAATGTGCCGCTGGTGCCAGGCATCCCGATTCCGCATCAATTGGAGACACTGCGGAAGCCTCTGGTGGTCAGCCTGCACGCGACGCCGGAGCGCTTGATTCAGGTCCGCCAGAACCGGCTGTTGAGCATGGGGGATCGCGATAATGACACCTATATCGATCGTCAGGCCGTTGCCGATGAAGTGGCGTTCGCGCGGCGATTGAGCGCCAAATTCAATTGGGCGCAGCTCGATGTCACGCGTCGCTCGATCGAGGAAACCGCGGCCGCTGTCCTGAAACTTTTCACCGACAGGCAACGGCAACGGCTGGCGGAATGACGCTGTGGCGCGGAAAAGAGCCGTTGATACTGGCCTCGCAAAGCCACGCGCGACAGGTGCTGCTTGCCAATGCCGGAATCAATTTCGAAAGCGAGCCGGCCGCAATTGACGAACGACAAATCCAGCAAAAATCGAATCTTTCCACACCTCGCGACATTGCTGCACTGCTGGCGCGCGAGAAATGCCTGTTTGTTTCGCGCCGCCGTCCGGGCCGATATGTCGTCGGCGCTGACCAGACATTGGCGCTCGGCACGCGGCTTTTCACCAAGCCTTCGGGCCGGATACAGGCCGCAGAACAACTCCGCGCGCTCGCCGGCCGCAGCCATGAGCTTTATTCCGCGGTTGCGGTCGCGCGCGACGGCAAGATATTGTTCGAAAAAATCGCGATCGCGCGCATGAGCATGCGAGCCCTGAGCGAAGCCGAAATCGGCGCGTATCTGGGCGAGGCGGGTGCGGCGGTCACGTCCAGCGTCGGCGCCTATCAGCTGGAGGGCCTTGGGGTGCACTTGTTTGAGCGGATCGAGGGCGATCACTTCACCATCCTTGGACTGCCCATGTTGGCCTTGCTTGAATTTTTCCGCAGCGAGCGGCTGCTTGGCGCGTGAAGGCGGATGCCGGATGGCATCGAGGAGTGATCATTGACATGATAGTCCTTGGTCTGACCGGTTCGATCGGGATGGGGAAATCGACCACCGCGAAGCTGTTCGCGGAAGCAGGTGTCCCGGTCTATGACGCGGACGCAGCCGTGCATAGGCTCTATGAAGGCGAAGCGGCGCCGGCCATCGAGGCCGCTTTTCCCGGTACCACCGCGAACGGCAAGGTCGACCGTAACAAGCTTTCGGCGCGTGTCGTGCATGATCCTGCGGCGATGAAACGGTTGGAGCAAATCGTTCATCCGATGGTCGGTGCCGCGCGACAGAAATTCCTGAACGCCGCCAGGCAATCGGGCGCGCCGGTTGCGGTGATCGATGTGCCGCTCCTGTTCGAGACCGGGGGTGAGAAGCGGGTCGACGCGGTTGTCGTGGTCACGACGACGGCGGAAATCCAGCGCCAACGGATTCTCGCGCGTCCCAACATGACCGACGAGAAGCTGGGTGCCATTCTGGCGCGGCAAATGCCTGACGCCGAAAAACGAAAGCGCGCCCATTTCGTCGTGGATACGTCGCACGGGCTTGAGCCTGTCCGGGCGCGAATTCAGGACATTCTGGCCAAGGCTGCTAAGATGCAGCCGCGACGATCCTGATTCGTCACTCTCGGCGGCTTCTCATGCGCGAAATCGTTCTCGATACCGAAACTACCGGCCTCGATCCGCTGCGCGGCGATCGGCTGGTCGAAATCGGCTGTGTCGAGATTTTCAACCGCATGCCGACCGGCCAGACCTTCCACCGGCATATCAATCCCCAACGCGACATGCCCGCGGAGGCGTTTGCCGTGCACGGACTTTCCACCGAGTTTCTCAACACCAAGCCGCTGTTTGCCGAAGTGGCCGACGAGTTTCTGGAATTCATCGGCGAGGCGCCGCTGGTGATCCACAACGCATCGTTCGACATCAGCTTCATCAACGCCGAACTGGAACGAATCCAGCGGCCGATCATCGCGCGCGAACGGCTCGTCGACACCCTGTTGCTGGCGCGGCGCAAGCATCCGGGCGTTTCGAATCGTCTCGACGACCTCTGCTCGCGCTATGCGATCGACAATTCACGTCGCACCAGGCACGGAGCACTGCTCGATGCGGAGCTTCTGGCCGAGGTGTACATCGACCTGATCGGCGCGCGGCAGTCGCAATTGATTCTTGCGGCGGAATCCCGCGATACCCGCGCGGGCGCGTATGGCGACATGCCAAGGCGGCAACGCGAGGTGCCCCTTGCGGCCAGGGTGACCGAAGCTGATCGTGCGGCGCATCGGGAGTTCGTCCTCACGCTCGGCGACAAGCCGATCTGGAACGACTTCCTGAACGATTTTTTGGGCGCATCGCCTAGCTTGGCTTGACTTGCGCCGCCGCGGTTTGCGCGGCCTGCCGTTCCAGATTCTGGCGGTAAAGACCGACGAAATCGACCGGATCGAGCATCAGCGGAGGGAACCCGCCGTCGCGTACTGCGGTAGCGATGATCTCGCGGGCGAACGGGAACAACAGGCGCGGACATTCGATCATGACCAAGGGATGCAGATTTTCCTTGGGCACATTGACGATCCGAAACACGCCGGCGTAAGCGAGTTCGAAGCTGAACATCAGCTTTCCGCCGCCTTCGGCCTTGCCCTCGACCGAAAGCGTTACTTCGAACTCGTTTTCGGCGATATTGTTGCCGCTGACATTGATCTGAATGTTGATCGCCGGTGGCTGTTGCTGTGGCGCCAGCGACGACGGCGCATTCGGGTTTTCGAACGAAAGGTCCTTGGTGTACTGCGCCAGCACGTTCAACTGGGGAGGAGGGGCCGCCTCTGGAGGCGTGCCGTTGCCGTTGGTCATAGGAATCTCTCCTGGAACGTTTTGAGCGAGCGAGGACCAATTTTGCGCCCGAATTCGCCGATGAGGTGCGAAAATGGCCGATCGGGGCGAGTGGCTATCATAGGCCCGCCTGCTTCCACAAGAAGGAACGCTGCCATCGCAGCGGGTGGCGGTCCCTCGAGGATCCCTCCATCGTCGCTCCATGCTCCCGTTGGGATTGCGGCAAGCGGCCGCAAGTTGCGCCGCCGGCCGATAAAAATCGGAACGTCCTTTCTAAATTATTGAATATGCGCGATTTCCGGCAGGGTTCGGGGTTTCCCCTTGCGCTGAAAACGCGCTACAATTCCACTTGTGGCAATGGGTGAGGCATTGGCCTGGTCCTGTTTCCATCGGCACGGAGCTTCATGTCGGGACGCGCCATTGGCCGGGCCGGAATTCGTGCCTACATAATGCTGACCCATCCATAAAGTAATCTCCGCCTTCCCACGACGGGAGTGATTTACGGCCGGGACCCGTGGTTGGCGTTAGAATCAGAAAGCGAATTGGACGTGGATATTTACACCATCATCTTCCTGGCTCTGGCCGTCTTCATCTTCCTGCGCCTGCGCAACGTCCTGGGACAGCGCACCGGAAACGAACGGCCGCCTTATGACCGGGCTGCGCGCAATGTCGTGCAGGGGGCACAGGACAACAATGTCGTTCCGATGCCGGGGGCGGTGATCGATCAGAAGCCGGTAGCGCCGCCGGCCGAAGTCGCGCCGCCGACCGATCGCTGGAAAGGCATCGCCGAGCCGGGCACTGCGTTGGCCCAGGGCCTTGACGGGATTGCTGCCCGGGATTCCTCATTCGATCCGCGCCATTTCCTCAGCGGCGCGCGCAGCGCTTACGAGATGATCGTGCTGGCCTTTGCCAATGGTGATCGCCGCGCGCTCAGGGATCTGTTGTCCTCGGAAGTATCTGAAAGCTTCGACGCCGCGATCAGGGATCGCGAGAAGCAGGAGCAAAAGACCGAGACGCGCTTTGTTTCGATCGACAAGGCCGAGATCGTGGGCGCTGAAGCCCGCGACCGCTCCGCACAGCTCACGGTTCGTTTTGTGTCGCAGATGATTTCGGTTACCCGCGACAAGACCGGTACCATTGTCGACGGCAATCCGGACAAGGTCGCCGATATCACCGATGTTTGGACTTTCGCCCGAGACACGACATCACGCGATCCGAACTGGAAGCTTGTTGGCACCGGAAGCGGTCACTAACGCGCGTCGGTGGGGACTGGTCGCGCTGTACGTGATCGCCGTTGCGCCGGCGCCCTTGACCGCGATTGCAGCCCGCAACGCCCAGACGCCGCCTTCCCCACACCGGGCGAGGTCGCTTCCTCCCAAAATTCGTTCGATTCCCTATACGCGACTTGAGTGGCCGCTCGAGATCAGTGGCAGCCAGTATGCGCCGGCCGCGTGGAGCGACATCGGCGGCTGGCGATCGGACGATCATCTGCAGGCGTTCAAGGCGTTTCGCGCGAGCTGCGTCTCGATTGGGGGGCAGCAAAAAGCGCTCGCCGAACCCAAGGCGCTTGGATCTTCGCTGACTGAACCCTGCCGCGCCGCGAGGGCGCTTGAAATTACCGACGGCGCCAGGGCCCGCACTTTTTTCGAAGAGCATTTTCTTCCGTTGCGGATTTCGCGGCTCGGGGAGGATGCGGGCTTCGTCACTGGCTATTACGAACCGGTCCTCGACGGGTCGCGGACCCCGACCGACGTCTACAACGTGCCGGTGTATCGGCGTCCATCGAACTTGTTCGTCCGTGGCTTCAGGCAAGAGGCGCCGAGTTTGCCCAACAAGGGCCAGGTATTTCGCAAGATCGGCCGTCGCAAGCTCGTGCCGTATTACGATCGGGCCGAGATCGAGGACGGCGCGATTGCCGGCCGAGGCCTCGAAATCTGTTGGCTCAAGGATCAGACCGACCTTCTTTTCGCGCAAATTCAGGGCTCGGCGCGGATCCGACTCGAAGACGGCACGACCATCCGCATCAACTACGATTCGCACAACGGCTATCCGTATACGGCGGTCGGCCGCATCCTGATCGATCGCGGCATCATCCCGAAAGAGCAGATGTCGATGCAGAAGATCAGGGAATGGATGGACCAGAACCCGGATGGCGCTAACGAATTGCGACGGCAGAACCGCGCTTACGTTTTCTTTCACGAGGTGCCACTTTCCGACAAGGACGAAGCAGTCGGCGCGCAGGGCGTGCCGCTGACGCCGGGCCGCTCGATTGCAGTCGACAAGTCGCTGCACGTTTACGGTACGCCTTTCTTCATCGAAGGCGAGCTGCCGATCCAGTCAGAGCTATCGAAGACGCCGTTTCACCGCCTGATGGTGGCGCAGGATACCGGCTCGGCGATCACGGGACCCGCGCGCGCCGATATCTATTACGGCGCCGGTGCTGAGGCCGGTCGCATCGCCGGCCGCTTTCGCCACAACATGCGATTTGTCATGCTCGTGCCGAAAGGTCTCGATCCGGTCGCACGCGGCCGAAAAATGCCCCTCCCGGACCCGCGGCCGTCAGAGAAAATCGCAAAACTGTTTCCACCCGTCGATGCCTTGAAGGATCAAGCCAAAAACCAGAAGAGTGGCGCAAGCTCTTCCAGCGTTGCGGCCGGGTCGACGGTGACGGGCAGGGTGCCGCTTCCAGAACCTCGCCCCGCGATCAAGCCAGGCAGCGATCCGAATCGCCGCCACCTCCGCCATGATCGGAACGGCCAATGAAGCGGCCACCCTCGATTCCGCTCTGGGAATTGTCGGCGCTGCGCCGCAAGCGCATCTTGAGCGAGGAAGAACGCGCACTCTGGGAGAGCGTTGCGAAGCAGACAAAACCGCTACGGAAAAAGCATCGCGCGGCAAAGCCGGACGCCGGCTCGTCCGACACGAAGGCTCATCTCGCTGCAAAGCCGGCAGTCTTGCCGCCATCGACGCCGCGCGGGAGCCCGCCGAAAATCGCGAAGCCCGCAATGCCGCCGCTGGCGTCGTTGGGGCGCCGCGA
Organism: Bradyrhizobium sp.; assembly: GCF_035570375.1. GTDB lineage: Bacteria > Pseudomonadota > Alphaproteobacteria > Rhizobiales > Xanthobacteraceae > Bradyrhizobium. The sequence continues at coordinate 40,821 of NZ_DATMLW010000207.1, forward strand.
GCGCTCGCAACTTTCACGCGGCCAGAAAGAAATCGAAGCTCGCCTCGATTTGCACGGAATGACCCAGGCCCGCGCCCACCGCGCACTCTCGAGCTTTTTGCATCGTGCACACCAGGACGGTCTGACCTTCGTGCTTATCATCACCGGCAAGGGCAAGATTAGCGGCGCGGAAGCCGAGCGTGGCGTGCTGCGCCGCCAGGTGCCGCAATGGCTCAGTCAGCCGGAATTCCGTAACCTCGTGGTCGGCTTCGAAGCAGCCCATGTCGGTCACGGGGGCGAGGGCGCGCTTTATGTGCGCATCCGGCGATCGAGAACCTGAAAGGGAATTTGGAAACCTGAACTGTCCGCTTGGACTAGAGGATAAACCGGCTCAGGTCGGCGTTTCTGGCGAGATCGCCGACGTGCTTTTGGACATAATCGGCGTCGATCTTCACCGTCTCACCATGCCGGTCCGGAGCGGTAAACGAGATCTCGTCGAGCACACGCTCCATCACCGTTTGCAGGCGCCTGGCGCCGATATTTTCTACCGCCGAATTGACGGCGACCGCGACGTCGGCAAGCGCGTCGATGGCGCCGTCGGTGATTTCCAGCGTCACGCCTTCGGTCTGCATCAGCGCGACATATTGCTTGATCAGCGACGCCTCGGGTTCGGTCAGGATGCGTCGCAGGTCATCGCGGGTCAGAGGCTCCAGTTCGACGCGGATCGGCAGGCGTCCCTGCAGTTCCGGCAAGAGGTCCGAAGGCTTGGCGATATGGAAGGCGCCGGATGCTATGAACAGGATGTGGTCGGTTTTGACCGCCCCATGCTTGGTCGATACCGTGGTCCCCTCGATCAGCGGCAACAGATCGCGTTGCACGCCCTCGCGCGAGACGTCGCCGCCGATACGGCCGTCGCGGACGCAAATCTTGTCGATCTCGTCGAGGAACACGATGCCGTTGTTCTCCACCGCGGTGATGGATTCCTGGACCAGTTGATCACTGTCGAGCAGCTTGTCGGATTCCTCGTTGACCAAGATTTCATGCGAGCCGGCAACGCTCAGCCGGCGAGTCTTGGTTCGGCCGCCCAGTTTGCCGAAGATATCGCCAATCGAGATCGCGCCCATCTGCGCGCCGGGCATCCCTGGAATCTCGAACATCGGCAGTCCGCCCGAGGATTGCGTCTCGATCTCGATCTCCTTGTCGTTGAGTTCGCCGGCGCGCAGCTTCCTGCGGAAGGAATCGCGCGTTGCGGCGCTGGAATTGGCGCCAACCAGCGCATCGAGCACGCGTTCTTCGGCGGCCAATTGCGCGCGGGCCTGCACGTCCTTGCGCTTTCGCTCCCGGGTTTGGGCGATCGCGACTTCGACGAGGTCACGCACGATCTGCTCGACATCGCGGCCGACATAGCCGACCTCGGTGAATTTCGTCGCTTCGACCTTGATGAATGGCGCGCCGGCAAGTCTGGCCAGCCGGCGCGCGATCTCGGTCTTGCCGACGCCGGTCGGTCCGATCATCAAAATATTCTTCGGCAGCACTTCCTCGCGCAAGCTGCCGATCAGCTGCTGGCGCCGCCAGCGGTTGCGCAAGGCGATGGAAACGGCCCGCTTGGCATCGGTCTGGCCGACAATGAAGCGGTCGAGTTCGGAAACGATTTCACGGGGAGAGAAGTCAGTCATGGGTCCTAGCTATGTCGGAATGCCTTGCTGCACAAGCGGGCGTCAGACGATCGGCGGTCCGGCCTGCCATTGCCGGATTTCCTCAAAGGGGTGAATCAGCATGAGAATGTTCAGCGTGAGATTGTCGCGAATGTGGAGCCCGACCACAATCTCGAACGCGAGACCAAGGGCCACGGTCAGCGCGATCGGCAGTTTTCGCGCCAGCAGGAAACCTGCGACCATGGACAGCGTGTCGGAGACCGAGTTGACGATGCTGTCGCCAAAATAATCGAGCGAGACGGTGGCGGAACGATAGCGCTCGATCACCCAGTTGGAGTTTTCAACCACCTCCCAACCGCCTTCGATCAGCATCGCCACGATCAGGCGGGCAGGCCATGCAAGCCGCGGAAGCGCAAACCAGGTCGCGGCATAAAACAGGAAGCCGTGGATGATATGCGAAAACGTATACCAGTCGGTCAGGTGTTGCGAATTCTCCGAACTCCGCACCACGCCGTGCCAGAACTTCACATAGCCGCAAGCGCAGATCGGAAGGCGACCCATCGAAAACAGGATCGATGCCTGAAGAACGATCAGCCCGGCTGCCATCAGCGTCCATTGCCAGCCTGATAGACCGGACATCGCCGGCGTGCTGCGGGCGATCGTCATGAATCGCGAACCATCAGCAGCGCCGGCCCATCCGGCGTTTCGACGACCCTGTCGCGGCAGAAACCGGCCTTCTCGTAGGCGCGGATGGCGCGCGCGTTGGCTGGATCGGGATCGATGACGACGCGCGGCGTGCCGGCGGCGAGCAAGAGCTCGGTGAAAGTCCGGATGAACGCCGAGCCATGACCGCAATCGAGCATGTCGGCTTCGCCAATGAATTGATCAAGTCCGCGCGTGCCTTCCGGTTGTGGGCCCAAGCCGCTATTCCAGGTGCTCACGATGTAGCACTGCAGGTAAGCGAATTCTCGTTCATCCGCGGCGACGATGAACTGCGCCATGTCAGGATGATCGAGGTCGCCGCTGACAAGCTCGAATTGCTCCGAAGGGTCGTGCCACCATTGAGTAACATGAGGCGTCCCGAGCCAGCGCTTGATGGTCGGCAGGTCTTTGGCCGACATCGGGCGGAACGCATAAGTCCTCATGCTCAGCCGCCCAACGTCTCTATGGTCACACTGCGATTGGTGTAGACGCAGATATCGGCGGCGATATCCAGCGCCCGTCTTACGATGGTCTCGGCATCCTTGTCGGAATCGACCAAGGCACGTGCGGCCGCCAAGGCATAGTTGCCGCCGGATCCGATCGCCATCACGCCCGCTTCCGGTTCGAGCACATCTCCCGTGCCGGTCAGGACCAGCGACACATCCTTGTCGGCGACGATCATCATCGCCTCCAGCCGCCGTAAGTAGCGGTCGGTGCGCCAATCCTTGGCGAGTTCGACCGCGGCGCGGGTCAATTGGCCGGGATATTGCTCAAGCTTGCTTTCCAGCCGCTCGAAAAGGGTGAACGCGTCGGCGGTCGCACCGGCAAAGCCGCCGATGACATCGCCCTTGCCGAGTTTACGGACCTTTTTGGCGTTGGATTTGATCACGGTCTGGCCGATCGAAACCTGGCCGTCGCCGCCGATCACCACCTTGCCGCCCTTGCGAACTGTCAAAATAGTGGTGCCGTGCCAGACCGGTGGCGTCCCGTTGGGTGATGCTTGCATGGTGTACCTCGTGTTCGGCCAGATTTAGGGGCTGGCGCGCAGGCTTACAACACAGCGTTTTTTGAGCCAACGGACCATCCTTCGTACCAGGAAAATGCATTGGACCGGAAAGCGGCTCGATTTCAGTCACCATAGGCGGAAGTTCGTCCCCTTAAGCACTATCCCGCAGTGGCGAAGGCTGGCCCAGCCTGATAAAACGGCCGCGTTTTGGGTCAAGGGAAGCTTTTTCATGCGCAGCGCCACCGTCAAGCGCAAGACCAAGGAAACGAACATCGAGGTTGGGGTCAACCTCGATGGAACCGGCGTGTCCAGTGTCGCGACCGGGATCGGTTTCTTCGACCATATGCTCGAGCTTTTGGCGCGGCATTCGGGGATCGACATCTCGGTGAAGGCGGTCGGCGATCTTCACGTCGACCACCACCACACCACAGAGGACGTCGGCATTGCGCTGGGGCAGGCCGTGAAGCAGGCGCTTGGCACCATGGCCGGAATTACCCGCTACGCCAGCGTGCTGATGCCGATGGATGAAACCCTGTCGCGTGTGGTGATCGATATTTCCGGCCGGCCGGTGCTGGTCTTCAAGGTTGAATTTCCACGCGACAAGGTCGGCCAATTCGATACTGAACTGGTGCGGGAATGGTTCAACGCTTTCGCCGTCAATGCCGGCGTGACTTTGCACGTCGAGACCCTATATGGCGAGAACAGCCATCATATCGCCGAATCCTGTTTCAAGGGTCTGGCGAGGGCGTTGCGGGCGGCGGTCGCCATCGACCCGCGCTCCGCGGGCGAAGTGCCATCGACCAAGGGTCAGCTCGGCGGCTGACTTTCCTTCTCAGCGGAGAGTGATGATGCCGGTTTACACAGTGCACGCTCCGGCGACCAGCAACTGGGATCTCCGGACCACGGATCGCTTCACCTTCGTTCGCGACGGTTTTCACGTCTGGGCTGCGCTGTTTGGCGTGGTGTGGCTTGCCTGGAACCGTCTGTGGCTGGCGTTGATTGGCTGGATCGTTCTGATGATTGTCGTGGATGTCGCGATGATTCGCTTCGGCCTTGGCCCGGCGGCGGTCTTTCTCGTCGATGGCCTGCTTGCGCTGCTGTTGGGCTTCGAGGCTTCGACCCTGAAGCGCTGGAACTTGTCGCGGCGCAACTGGCGTCAGCTCGATATCGTGGTCGCCGACGACGAGGAGGCGGCAGAGCGGCGCTTCTTCGACCGCTGGACCGCCAAGCGACGCGCGCCGGGCAACGATCAATCATCGGTCGATCGCGGCGCGCCACCGCCGACCCGGGACGTTCCTGGCCAGGCATTTTCGCGACCGTTGCCGCCTTCTCGCGACGAGATCATCGGTCTGTTTCCGGAGCCGGGAGCATCGCGTTGAGTGTTGCGATCATCGATTACGGTTCTGGCAATCTGCACTCCGCCGCCAAGGCGTTCGAGCGCGCAAGCCGGAGCCTGGATGCTCCGGAAAGGATCGTCGTGACCCGCGATCCAGACGCGGTCTTTCGTGCCGACCGCGTCGTGCTTCCCGGCGTCGGCGCGTTCGCCGATTGCCGCCGCGGCCTGGACGCACTCGACGGCATGATCGAAGCGATGACGGAGGCGGTGCGGCACAAGGCGCGGCCGTTTTTCGGCATCTGTGTCGGCATGCAGCTGATGGCAACCCGCGGCAAAGAGTATGTGACCACCGACGGATTTGACTGGATCGCCGGCGATGTCGAAAAGATTTCGCCGCGCGATGCGGAGCTGAAAATTCCGCATATGGGCTGGAACACGCTCGATCTGGTCGCCGAACACCCGGTGCTCGAGCGCTTGCCCCTCGGCCCGAAGGGCAGGCATGCCTATTTCGTCCATTCCTACCATCTCAACGCGACCAACCAGTCGGACGTGCTGGCGCGCGCCGATTACGGCGGACCGGTGACGGCCATCGTCGCCCGGGACACCACGTTCGGCACGCAATTTCACCCGGAAAAGAGCCAGCGTTTTGGCCTGGCTCTGATCTCGAACTTCTTGAAGTGGAAGCCGTGATCCTTTTTCCCGCCATCGATTTGAAGGAGGGCCACTGCGTGCGCCTGGAGCAGGGCGACATGGCGCGCGCCACCGTCTTCAACCTCGATCCCGCCGCGCAGGCCGCGAGCTTCGCCGCGCAAGGGTTCGAATATCTGCATGTGGTCGATCTCGACGGCGCGTTCGCCGGCAAGCCGATGAACGCCCACGCGGTCGAGGCGATGCTGGCGGCAGTCAGCATGCCGGTGCAGCTCGGCGGCGGTATCCGCGATCTGAAGACGGTTGAAGCCTGGCTTACAAAAGGCATCGCGCGGGTCATCATCGGCACCGCGGCGGTGCGCGATCCGCAACTGGTCAAGGCCGCAGCGAAAACATTCCCGGGACGAGTCGCGGTCGGGCTGGATGCGCGCGACGGCAAGGTCGCGGTCCAGGGCTGGGCCGAAACCTCGGAAGTGACCGCGCTCGATATTGCGAGACGGTTCGAGGATGCAGGCGTCGCGGCCATCATCTTTACCGACATTTCGCGCGACGGGCTTTTGAAGGGCCTCAACCTCGATGCCACCATTGCGCTCGCCGAACGCATCTCGATTCCCGTCATCGCCTCGGGCGGCCTTGCTTCGCTCGACGACGTCACCGCGCTGCTTGCGCCCCACGCCAGGAAACTCGCCGGCGCGATCGTCGGTCGCGCGCTCTATGATGGCCGCCTCGACCCTCAAGCCGCGCTGGCGTTGATCCGAAGCGCGCGCGCTGCCGCGTAGCGCATGATCCGGAAAAGCGGGCACGGGTCTTTCGCAAGGATCAATCGCGAGACGGAGATTTAGGAGCTTCGAATGTTCAAGGTGCGCGTGATCCCTTGTCTCGACGTCAAGGACGGACGGGTGGTCAAAGGCGTCAATTTCGTCGATCTGCGCGACGCGGGCGATCCCGTCGAAGCGGCGATCGCCTACGACGCCGCCGGCGCCGACGAGCTCTGCTTCCTCGACATCACGGCGACCCATGAAAACCGCGGCATCATGCTGGATGTGGTGCGCCGCACGGCTGAAGCCTGCTTCATGCCGCTGACGGTCGGCGGCGGCGTGCGCACGATCGAAGACATCAAGACGCTGCTGCGATCCGGCGCCGACAAGGCGTCGATCAACTCTGCCGCGGTGAACCGCCGCGAATTCGTCAAGGAAGCGGCGGAAAAGTTCGGCGACCAGTGCATCGTGGTTGCGATCGACGCCAAGCGGGTGAAGCGCGGGACGAGCTCCGACCGCTGGGAAATCTTCACCCATGGCGGGCGCAATCCCACGGGGATCGACGCCATCGAATATGCCCAGGAAGTGGTATCGCTCGGCGCCGGCGAAATCCTGCTGACCTCGATGGATCGGGACGGCACCCGGCAGGGGTTCGACCTGCCGCTGACCCGCTCGATCGCCGATAGCGTCCCGGTCCCGGTCATAGCCTCCGGCGGGGTCGGCAATCTCGACCATCTGGTGGAGGGCATCCGCGAAGGGCATGCCACGGCCGTGCTCGCGGCATCGATCTTTCATTTTGGTGAATTTACCATACGTGAGGCCAAGGACCATATGGCGCGTGCCGGGCTGCCGATGCGGCTCGATCCCTGACGACTCTTTGTGAGGGAAGTGCTACAGGTCTTCTTGACGGCTGCCCTTCCTTGCCGAGCCATGCATATCGAGTTGATTCGATCGAGCCGAGTTGATGTCGCGTTTCACGATTCATGATCTGGCCAGCATCGTCGATGCCCGCGCCGAGTCGGGCGGGGAGGCGTCTTACACCCGCAAGCTCCTGGACAGGGGGTCGGAGCATTGCGCCAAAAAGCTCGGCGAGGAGGCGGTGGAGACCGTGATCGCCGCCATCGGCAAGGACCGCGACCATTTGATCGCGGAAAGCGCAGACCTGTTGTTTCATCTGCTGGTGCTTTTGAAATCGCGCGGCGTGAAGCTCGAGGAAGTCGAAGCCGCGCTCGAGCAACGGACCGGTATGTCCGGACTCGAAGAGAAGGCGGCGCGCAAGCGCGATTGACCGGCGTTCGGGCCGCGCCCGACGCGAACAGGTGAGAGGCGGCGTCATGGATGTTCGTGCACCGGAGCAAGTGTACAATCCGTACCGGATATTTTCCCGGGAGCAGTGGGCGCGTCTGCGCGAAGATACGCCGATGACGCTGGAGCCCGGCGAATTCGCAAGACTGCGCTCCATGCATGACCGGCTCGATCTCCAGGAGGTCGAGGATATCTATCTGCCGCTGTCGCGGCTGTTGTCGATCTACGTCGATGCGGCGCACAGGCTCTATCAGGCACAACGCCAGTTTCTCGGCATCCGCGATCGCAAGATGCCCTACATCATCGGTGTGGCGGGCTCGGTTGCGGTGGGCAAGTCCACCACCGCGCGCGTGCTGCAGGCGCTCCTGGCGCGCTGGTCGCCGCGGCCGAAGGTCGATCTGATAACGACCGACGGGTTTCTGTTTCCCAATGCGGTGCTGGAGCGGCAAGGCCTGATGCAGAAGAAGGGCTTTCCCGAAAGCTATGATCTGCCGATGCTGTTGGCATTCCTCAGCGACATCAAGGCCGGGCGGCGGCCGGTGCGCGCGCCAGTCTATTCGCATTTGACCTACGACATCATTCCGAACGAGTGGATCGAGATCGACCGGCCCGACATTCTGATCGTCGAAGGCGTCAATGTCCTGCAAACCGGCCGGCTTCCGCGCGACGGCAAGGCGATAGCCGTGGTTTCCGACTTCTTCGATTTCTCCGTCTATATCGACGCCGAGGAATCGGTATTGCGCGACTGGTATATCACGCGCTTTCTCACACTTCGCGACACGGCGTTCCACGATCCGCGATCCTATTTCCATCGCTATTCGCTGCTTTCCGACGATGAAGCGATCGCGACCGCAACTGCGATCTGGGAGCGTACCAACCTTGCCAACCTCGAAGACAACATTCTGCCGACGCGGCCGCGCGCAACCTTGATCCTGAAAAAGGGCGCCGACCATGTGGTGGAAATGGTGGCGCTGCGGCGTTTGTAGCAGGGCCAAAAATCCGCACTCATTTCAAGGCACGCGGTCTTTCCTCGTCGAGAAAGCCCATGAGCTCATGGAAGAACTGCATGCGGTTCTTCTCCAGCCCCTGAGAGACGTTTTTGATTGGCATCAGGCTCAGGGGAATCAGCGACGACGTCAAGCTGGCGCGGAGGAATGGGTGGATTGCGCTCACGCAGCGACGTGCTTTGCGGCAGCCAGGCCAGCGAGCGCGTCGGCAAGCTTTTCGCGATCGAGCGGCTTGATCAGAAAACCATCCATTCCCGCTTCGAAACAGGCATAGCGATCTTCCACCAGCGTGTTGGCGGTCAGGGCGAGGATCGGCGTCTGGCGGCTGGAGCTGTCGGCCTCGCGGGCGCGGATGCGCCTGGTGGTCTCGATGCCATCGAGACCCGGCATCTGGATGTCCATCAGCACGAGGTCGTAAGGCGTGCCGGCGGATTTCGCCGATAGCCAGGATTCCAGCGCTTCTTCGCCGCTGGTGGTGACGACCGCTTGATGGCCGAGCCGAGTCAGAAGCGATCGCATCAACAGCGCATTGATCTCGTTGTCTTCGGCCACCAGCACCGAAAGGCCGCGCGTGGCGGCAGCCACTTTCACCTCGGTCCCGTCGGAAAGTTCGACCATGGCGCCGGCTGCGATCTCCGGCGCGGGAGTTTCTTCCGCGAGCAGGCGGGCCGCGAGCGAAGCCGCGCGCAGCGGTTTGACCAGATAGCCGGTCAAGGACGAGGCGGTCGAGGCGGATCGGAGTTCATGCCGGCTCGCCGGCGTGAACATGACGATGCGTTGCCTGGCATAGGGCTTTGCGGCCTCGGCCAGTGCTTCGACCTCCTCCGGGCCGAGGGCGTGATCGAGCAGAACCGCCTGCCATGTCCGCTCCGGCAGCAGGGCTTGCGCAACGGCCGTGTCCGAGACCACGCAGGTCTGAGCGCCCCAGCGTCCGAGCCGGCGCGCGATCAACGACGCCTCGATCGTTTGCGGCGCCACCAGCATGATCGATTTGCCGGCAAAATCCGGGCTTTCGAGGCCTTGCGGTCCGCCGCCACGGCCGGCGGAGGGAAGCGGAAGGGCCACTTCGAAGATCGAGCCCGCGCCGGGGGCGCTTTCAAGGGTGATGCGGCCGCCCATGCGCCTGACGATGCGCTCGGAGATGCTCAGGCCGAGTCCGGTGCCGCCATAGTTTCTGGCGATCCTGTCGTTGGCCTGTTCGAATTCGCGGAAAATCCGCTCTTTCGCCTCCGGCGCGATGCCGATCCCGGTATCGCGCACGAAGAAGCTGATTTCGTTGGGCCATATGCCGGGCTCGACCATCAGCGCCACGCCGCCTTTTTCGGTGAATTTGATCGCGTTGCCGGCAAGGTTGAGCAGCACCTGGCGCAGCCGCGCGGCGTCTCCGATCACCTGCGCCGGCAGGTCCTCGTCGATATAGGCGGCGATTTCGAGCTTTCGCGCCTGTGCCCGCGGCGCCAGAAGTTCGGTGATGTCCTCAATCAGGGCGTGGAGTGCGAACGGCCGATGTTCGAGATCGATCTTGCCGGCCTCGATCTTGGAGTAATCCAGCAATTCCTCGATCAGCGCGAGCAGCGCGTCGCCCGAAGTCTTGACGGCCTTCGCATAGGTCATCTGCTCGCCCGTCAAGGCGGTGTCGAGCAGGAGGCCGCTCATGCCGATGATGCCGTTGAGCGGCGTTCGGATCTCGTGGCTCGCCATCGCCAGGAATCGCGATTTGGCGCGGTTGGCGGCGTCGGCCTGGTCGCGCGCCTCGGCCAGCGCGCGCTCGGTCTCGGTGCGGTCGGTGACGTCGCGTCCGACGCATCGTGTCTCGGCAGGTGCGCCTGCATCGACGCGAACCAGCCCTTCGCGCCAGGCGATCCAGCGCGGTCCGAGCGAAGTTGCGATCTTCTGATCATGAATTCTGGTGCCGTTCGGCTCGATCGCGCTCTCGCCCTGCTCGAGAATGGTGAGCTGGAAGGGGCTGCCGATCAGCGCGTCGCGCGGTTTGCCGGCGAGTTCGCAAAAAGCGTCGTTGGCGAAGGTGATGCGGCCGTCCGCGTCGCGCAGCACGATCAGATCGCCTTGCGATTCGAACAGGCTGCGGGCGCGTTCCTCGGCTTCCTTCAATTCCCAGTTGCGATCGACCAGCGCCTCGTTATGGATCGCGACCTTGCCAAGCTTCCTGTGCAGGAATCGCAAGCGCATGCTCTGCATGGCAAGCCCGAGGCAGGCAAGCGCGAACAAGAAGCTCGCCCCGATCGCAAAGGCATTCGGGTCATAGCCGGAATTTTCCGCGCGGCTGCCGACGATGAATCCATACGCGCCGCCGAAGGTGGCGGAAAATACCATGAACGATCGAACGGAGAAGATGATCCAGGGGTGGCGCCGTGCGAAGCGGCGTATGCGCAACTTGATCCAACGAATCCGCCCCATCGCCCGATTACCCTGACTTTCACGTCGCAATTGTCGTTTTGATTGACACCGAAGATGTGGCAGCGACCTTGCAAAGGGTTTTAGGGCGCATGGTTTTCGACGTCGGCTTGAGAACAGGGTTGACGAAGTGTTAAGCCGCTAAAACGCGATGACTTATGTCGACGCCAACGCGCTTTAGTTTCTTGTTTGCGCATGATCTCCGCGCAAACGCGTTTCGCGTTTGTCGCTTCGGAAAACCGCTGCACACTTTGCGCTAACGCGGCCCTTCGGGTCCGGATCATGCGCTAGTGGAGTGGATTTGACATTCGCTACCAGCCCAGCCGCAAACTCGTGAAACGCGAATGTCAAAACCAAAACTCCACTAGAGAACTATATTTGCTAGTGGTCCTTTGATTCTAACATTCGCAAAGGTGCCTCCCGAAACGGGTTGCGAATGTTAGAATCAGACCACTGAGCGAGGCGTGTCCACCATGTTGGCCGCTTCCGGCACCGACGACGAGCGCTGCCGCGTCGCGCTCAGAGAAGCTTTTCGAGCGGACATAGATCCGGAAATCGGCCGGGCCGTCATGCGAGAGATAGATCACGGGTTCGTCTTTCGCGGGATAGACCGACACCGTCACGAGCCGGGTGGCCGGGTTGGCCGCGCAGGCGCTCTGATCTGCGTCCTCCGCATCGTCCACAACGGCAAAGTCGGCAGTCTCCGGGTTTTCCGAGAGTCCGACCCGCACGGTTGCCGATGCGGGATCGTCGGTGAAGGCGACATGGAGGTCGGCATGCCAGGGCAGGTCGGAGATTTCGACCGAAGCGTCGTCGACCGCGATGCAGGGATGTGAGGCCGGGAACAGGTAGCCAGCGGCGATGACCGCACCGGCAATCAGTGGAACGGAAAAGAGTAGAACTTTCAAACGCAACATCGCACGCCACCCAATCAACGCAAGCCCTCCACACGCAGGGCTTATGGTTGGCGGAGCGTAAACAAAACTCGTTACCGGGGAGTTGACGCGCAAGATGCTCTCCATTGGGACTCCGAGATTCCGGGTCTGGTCTTTCAGACCATCCCGGAATGACAGCGAGCCCGTCGCAGCCACGCTGGTGCGATCTCGCGGCGCGCGCGCCGCAAGTTGGCTTTAAGGAAACCTGCCCTCGAAGGATCAAGGGCGCAGGGAATGCCGGGCGATCGACGCGCCCCGCAGCCTCGCGTGCGAATGAAAAAAAGCACACGAGCAAGTCACCACGGATCACACCGCTTTCGTCCGGCATTCCCCGCGCGAATGGTTTTAACGGCTTATTTCGCGCTCTCCTTGGTGAGCCGGGCTTTGTTGCCACCATCGCCTGAGAGATCATCGCCTCGACAGGCTTGACATCAGCGTCGGGATGTCAGGACCACACGACTTCGCCGTCCGTGAGGCGCGCTTTCGTCAGCCGCGCGCTCACGTCCATCGCATCCCGCGCCCAACGTTCGTGACGATCGCGAAACGCCCCTTGTTGATGAGGCGGGACGTTGCAGATCGTGAAGTGTTTCGGGGTCAAGCGGCAAGCGCCAGCGGCTGCGGCAGATTGGCACGACGGGCAAATCAGTTTGCGACTTGCTGTTTTTTCAACTGTCAAGCGGCACACCAATGTCGTCGCCGCGCACGCTGGAGCATGATCCGGACCCGAAGGGCCGCGTTGGCGCAAAGTGGAAACCGGTTTTCCCTCGCGACAAACGCGGAACGCGTTTGCGCGGAGATCATGCTCAAACCAAGAGATGAGATCATGATGCGATTCCACTTAATCGCATCATGATCCAGGACCCAGACGCCGCGGCCCTGCTTTTGGCGCGAAGAGAGACGGCCTTGAAATCAACCGGCGTTGGTGATTATGGCCCTCTGCGTTCGCAGGGCGGACCGGTGATGTGAATTCTTGGTGAGTCAGGGCTACCCTATGCCGCCCGCCTCACATCGTCTCCCGCGTGTTCGCCACAGAGACGCAGCACTGGGCTCATTGGGGCAGTCCTGCGAGGCGCAGGCCTTCCGCGTACTTTTCCACGAACGCGGACTTCTGATAGGGCCCGAGGTATTCCCTGAGGCGGGAAACGCCGAATGCCGGGTCAACGACTTGCAAGCGGGCGGCCAATCCATGTGCCGTGTCGATGTGGCCGGCAAACGCAGCACTGGCGGCTCCGATGCGCAAGCAGACATGTGCGTCCGGACTGTGCCGGAGCATCTCTTCTGCCAGACCTAGCGCCTTCTCATATTCGCCCAGGAAAAAGCGGGCGTGCGCCATCGCCGCAAAACTTGTAAGTCTGAGCGATCCAGGGTCGAGCCGTTGGGCACGGCCAAGGTGCTCAATCGCCAAGTCAGGATGTCCCTGCCAGGTGTTGAGCCAGCCGCTAATTGCCCACGCACTGGCAAGATTGGGGTTCAGTTCGAGGGCCCGGTCAATGAGTTGCCTTGCTGACGAGAGGTCTTGGAGCAGATAGGCCACCGCCCACGCAGCCTCGCCCAAAGCCACGCTGTCATCCTGACCTACCCGTGCGACAATCGGCCAAAGTCGTGATATTTCGCTTCTCCTATGCGCAATGTCGTCTGCCTCTGCCAGAAGTAAGTCAAAGCGATGGGCATGACAGTGCATCGCCATCCCGTAGGCGGATGCGTAGTCGGGATCGAGAGCGCTCGCCTTCGTGAACAGATGCAACGCTTGCTCCAAACCCTCCACTGTCATGGGGGAAAGGCACGCCAGACCTCTCAGGTAGCAATCGTAGGCATCGGTGTTGCTGGGAGGCCTACGCCAAGCGCGTACTATCTCGGCCCGTTCCACCCTCGGAGCAATGGCCCCGACTACCTTCTCTGTGACCTCATCCTGGAACTCAAAAACATCCTCCAGCGCGCCGTCAAACCGCTCTGCCCATATGTGGGCTCCACTCGCAGCGTCGATCAGCTGAGCCGCAATTCGCAATCTGCTTCCGGCCTTGCGCACGCTGCCTTCCAGCACATATCGAACACCCAGTTCGCGACCCACGCGTTTTACGTCAATCGCCTTACCCTTGTAGCTGAACGCAGAGTTCCGGGCGATTACGAACAGCGACTTGAACCGCGACAGCGCTGTAGTGATGTCTTCGGCCATACCATCAGCGAAATACTGCTGCTCGGGATCGCCGCTAATGTTCTGAAACGGAAGTACCGCAATGGAAGGTTTGTCAGGGATCGGAGGCAGGTTCTCCGCCTCAGCGACATGCGCGGGCGCAGCGTCGCTCGCTTCATTCGGCGCGCACACGTGATACGCTCTGATCGGCTCATGAATGTTCTTGATGTGCAGGGCACCAAGCTCCGCAAAGGTCACCGGCAGGACCTTGCGCACCTGATCGTATGTTGCACCGGAAATACAAACGGCTCCGGGGTTCGCAATGGACTGTAGCCGCGCGGCAATGTTCACACCGTCACCGAAGAGGTCCCCGGCGCGCACCATTACGTCGCCGATGTGGATCCCGATGCGGAAACAAATGCGGCGTTCGGGTGCTCGACTTGAGTTCGCTTGGGCCAGCGCAGTCTGCGCTTCCACCGCGCACCGAACGGCATCCACAGCACTGCCGAACTCGGCGAGCACGCTATCGCCCGCCGTGTTTGCTATGCGGCCCCTGTGTTCCCCAATGATCCTGTCGAGGATCGCACGTCGCTCGGTAAGCCCTTCGAGCGTGCCGACCTCGTCAGCGCCCATGAGGCGGCTGTAGCCTTCGACATCCGCTGCGAAGACCGCCACGAGGCGTCGGCTGACTGCCATAGGGTCTGACATATGTGCCCCAATGCCAACCTGTGGCG
>NZ_DATMLW010000208.1:0-6952 GCF_035570375.1 Bradyrhizobium sp.
GGCGATCAAGGGCATCGAGGAACTCGCTGCCTATCTGGTCAACGAAATCCAGGAGGTCTACCGGCTGCAGGGCGTGCTCATCAACGACAAGCACATCGAGGTGATTGTCCGTCAGATGCTGCAGAAGGTGGAGATCACCGACCAGGGCGATACCGACATGATCTCGGGCGAGCAGATTGACAAGATCGAGTTCGATCAGATCAACGCCAAGGCCAGGGAAGAGGGCAAGAAGCCGGCCGCCGGTACGCCGGTATTGCTCGGCATCACCAAGGCGAGCTTGCAGACGCGCTCGTTCTTCTCGGCGGCGTCGTTCCAGGAGACCACCCGCGTGCTCACCGAAGCCGCCGTCAACGGCAAGGTAGACCCGCTCGAGGGCCTCAAGGAGAACGTCATCGTCGGCCGCCTGATCCCGGCCGGTACCGGCGCCTCGATGTCGAAGATTCGCGAAGTCGCCATGAAGCGCGACAAGCTGATCCTGGACGAGCGCGAAAAGCAGGCGGCGATCGTGCCTGCGGCGCCCGAAGTCGAACCGTTGGCGCTGCCGCCCGCGGAATAAAGTCGGGCAAATTCAGGATGTTAGCGAAAAGGCCGGCGATCGCCGGCCTTTTTTGCGTTAGCTCTTTTTGCTGTTTTTTGCCTATTCTGCCGGGTTAACATCGTTTGTTCATCTTCCCTTCAGGGAAAAAAGCGCTTCTTCTAAAATGACTTAGATTGGCTCTCGTCAGGCGGCCGATTTCGGCCGGGGCCGGGAAAAACGGAAAGATATGTTGGAGTTAGCAATTGTAGGCGGCGGGCCGGGCGGCCTGATGAGCGCGTGGTACCTGAAGAAGAAACTGGGCGATCTGTGCCGCATCACCATCTTCGAAGCCACCGACCGGGTCGGCGGCAAGGTGGTTACGCGTAAATTCGATTCGGCGCCGGCGATGTACGAGGCCGGCGTCGCTGAAATCTACGACTACTCGATGACCGGTCCCGACCCGCTGCGGGACATGATCCAGCATTTTGGCCTGCAGACCATTCCCATGGATGCGGAGCAGGTCCAACTCGACGGCGAACTGCTCAACGACGTTGCCGGCATGCGCCGCAAATATGGTGCCGCGACCGCGAACGCCATCGTGGCGTTTCGCAAACGTTGTAGCGAAATGGTCTCCCCGCTCGAGTATTACGAAGGCGTCGGTGCGCACGACAACGAGCATCCCTGGGCCTACCTGACCTGTGAGGAACTGCTCGACCGCGAGGTCGACGACGCCAACGCCAGGCGCTTCTTCAAGGTGATGGCGCGCTCCGATATCGCCACCGAAAGCCACAACACCAACGGGCTCAATGCGCTCAAGAACTTCGTGATGGATGTCGACGGCTATCTCGGCCTCTATTCCATCCAGAACGGAAACGAGCAGCTGATCGAGTGCCTGCAGGCCGAGGTCAATGCCCATATTCACCTCAATCACCGCGTGCTCAAGGTCGGCAAGACCGCGAACGGACGCTATCAGCTCAACATGATGAACGGGAAGGGACCCGAGACACGGGACTTCGACCTGGTCCTGATGTGCTTGCCGCATTCCTGGCTTGCAACCATGACCTGGGACGGCGAAGAGCTGCGCAAGTCGATGGTCAAGCACATCGCCTATTTCGACCGGCCTGCACATTACTTGCGGGTTTCGATCCTGTTCGACTCCCCGTTCTGGGGCGAGAAGATCCCCGGCTCGTGGTTCATGTCGGAAGCCTTTGGGGGCTGTTGCGTTTACAACGAAGGTTCCCGTCACGATGTCGGCAAGCACGGCGTGCTGAATTGGCTGATTGCCGGCTCCGATGCGCTGGCTTTCGCCAATCTTCGCGACGACGAACTGGTCGACGCCGCGCTGAAATCGTTGCCCACCTCTTTCGGCGACGCGCGCGCCCATTTCCTGGAAGGCAAGATCCATCGCTGGTTGTCGTCGGTGAATGCGTTGCCTGGCGGACTTCCGGCCCGCGACGTCATGACCAACCACCGGCCCGACCCGAAACGCCATCCGGGCATCGTCGTCGTCGGCGATTACCTGTTCGACTCGACGCTGAACGGATTGCTGGATTCCTCCGATGCCGCCACCGACATCATCGTCACCGAGATGATGCGGTTGCGCCGTGCCGGCGGCCACAACGGCAAGCCTTCGTCCGACAAGATCGACCGCGAATATTTCGAGAACTACCGGGGTCTTGGGCCTTATCGCGAATTCTGGAACCGGTTTACCGATCCCGACTACCTGACCAACCTGATCAGGATCGTCTGGAACAAGGCGAGCGGATACAGGCTTCTGGTAGCGGGATCGGCGAGCGGGGAACTCGTTGGCGCGTTGCGCGAGCGTGGAATCGATGCGTGGGGTATCGAGAACAACCGCGCGATCCATGCCAAAACGGCGACGGAACTGAAGAAGTTCAACAAGCTTGGATCGATTGTGGACCTGCCGTTCAAGCACGGCGAGTTCGATCTCGTGTTCGAAACCAGTCTTTGCCATGTTGCGGAAAACCGCGTCGCCAAGGCCGTTCGCGAGCTCAATCGCGTCGTCAAAAACGGCTTGGTGTTCGGCTCGGTGACGTCCGATATGGCGCCCGCGCTGATCGACCGCTACGACCTGATGCGCGGGGTGAAGAAGCTCGGCACCTGGTGGGAATGGTCGGAATTGTTTTTCAACAACGGCTTCGACCTGTCGATGCACCGCCACGACTGCACCGACGAGCTGTGGGCCGCCACGCTCGCCGCCAACAAGGGGCCCGGCCAGTGGTATGCCGATTCCGAAAGCCTTCGGTACTCCTTCTTTGACAAGGTCGAGGACGAGGATTAGTGCCGCCCTTTTGAAGTTCCTGCAGCGCTTGTGGCAAAATCTTTCCGAGGTGTGCGCTGCGATGGGGTACGAACTTCGGAAAGTGGGCACTAGCCGCCACCCGGCTCGTTCCAATTATTTTGCTGAACGCCCGCCAATCGCTTAGGATCGAAGTCGCGGGGCGTTTCGCTAACGGTCCGATTCTTCTTGTCGTTTTGCGGTCATGCCGGCCGTGCAGCATCGGTTGGTTTCATGGCGTCCAAGCCCCAATTTCCGGATCGACACATCGCCGCTTCCGCGGACGATCCGGTTGCGGAAGAACTGGACAAGAAACACCTGATGGAAGCCGAGGCTAAAGGCCGGCTTGCTGGCACCAGGCCGTCCTCACCGCCCGACGAAGACGAAGAGGACGATGAGCACCTTGGGTTCGAAGACGACGAAGACGACGAGGAACTCGCGGTCTATACCGCCAGGGAAGCCGCCGGCGCACTGGCGACGATCTACGGCTTCGTCAAGCCGCATCTGAAGAGCTACAAGAAGATCATGACCTTTGTCGGCCTCGGCGTTCTCGTTGAGACGCTGTTCAACGTCATCATGCCGCTGAGCCTGAAGTTCTTGATCGATGACGCGCTGGGCGAGGAAGATTTCGAAGCGCTGATCCGGATTCTCTCCGTGCTGGCGGCGGCCGGGATCTTTACCTCGATCGTCGCGGTCTGGTACGAGCGGTGGGATGCACATCTGGCAGCCTCGGTGCTTTCGGATGTGCGCAAGCGGATCTTCGAGCACGTCCAGAGTTTGCCCGCGGCCTTCTTCCAGCGCACCAAGCGCGGCGAAATCCTGTCGCGGTTTTCGGTCGACATGTCGGCCTTCGAGGGCTCGATCAAGGGCTTTGCCGCCGGCGCGGCGCTGCCGTTTTTCGAATTGATCGCGGGCATCATTCTGATGCTGTTCCTGAACTGGCAGCTTGCGGTGATCTCGCTTCTGGTTTTTCCGATCACCCTGATCGGTCCGCGCATCCTGACGCCCAAGGCGGTGGAGGCGAATTACGAGCAGAAGCTCAATGAAGCGGCGGTGCTGGGCCTCGTGCAGGAGAACATCGCGACCCAGGCGGTGACCAAGGCGTTCATGCTTCAACGCAAGATGCTTGGCTGGTTCACGGTCCGCAACGATGAGGCGCGCCGGAAAATTTCGTCAGCGGCCTTCCTGTCGACCATGGTCGAACGCACGGTGACCATCTCGGTGTTGTTGCTGCACCTCGTCGTGCTCGCGCTCGGCGCCTATCTCGCGACCAAGGGCCACATCACCATCGGAACCTTCGTGACCTTCGAAAGCGCGTTCTGGGAGGTGTCCTACAACATCGCCCACATCATGCATTTCATCCCGGTCTCGATCCAGTCGGCGGCTGCGGTGCGCCACATTCAGGAGCTGCTGGATGAGCCGATCCGTGGGGCCGATCGTCCCGGCGCCCCCGACCTGCCGCGCGTCACCCACGACATCACCTTCGATCACGTGACCTTCCAGTACGAGGGCAGCGAGGCGCCGGTTCTTGACAATCTCAGTCTCAAGCTCGACGTCGGCAAGACCATTGCCATTGTCGGGCCAAGCGGCGCCGGCAAGAGTACGCTGCTCAACCTGATCCTGCGGCTCTATTTGCCGGACGAAGGCCGGGTCAGCATCGACGGCGTCGACATCCGCAAAGTCACCCTCGACTCCCTGCGGCGCAGCATGGCCGTGGTGTTCCAGGAAAACATGTTGTTCAACATGTCGATCCGGGAAAACATCCGGCTCGGCAAGGAAGGCGCGACCGACGCGGAAGTCGAGGAGGCCGCCCGCAAGGCCGAAATCCATCGCTACATCATGAGCCTTCCGCAGAAATACGATACTCTGGTGGGCGAGCGCGGCGACACCTTGTCGGGGGGGCAGCGCCAGCGCATCGCGATTGCGCGGGCCATCGTCCGCAATCCGTCAGTTCTTTTGCTCGACGAAGCGACCTCGGCGCTCGATCAGACCACTGAAGCTGCGATCAACAAGACGCTTTTGAAACTCGCCAAGGGCCGGACCATGATCTGGTCGACCCACCGCCTGACCTCGGTGGTCCAAATGGACGAGATCATCGTCATTTCAGGGGGCAGGGCGATCGAACGCGGTTCGCACAAGAAGCTTCTTGCGGCGGACGGCGTGTACCGAAAGCTCTGGGACGATCAGAGCCGCAAGCCGCACCGGGCCGATCAGGCCAAGGACGACGATGACGAGGACGACGAGGATTGAGGACCGCCCATGGGCGGGGGCGGGAGCTGTGGTTGGCCCCGGGGACGCTTGTCATCGAGAGGTGTGATCCTTATATTATCCGGGTAAAATAGCGGCCTTGGCCGATCTTTCCGGCGGTCGGGCTCACGTGGGGGCTGCGGTTGACAACCGCAGTGAGATCGGATTTTGCGGTCGGCCAAGGCGCTTCGAGGCGCTTCTTCGGTGTCGTTTCGCCTTGACTTGGCCAGGCTCCACCGATAGAACCCGCGCACTCAACGACAGGCGGTGAGCTTCGCTTGCGTCGGAACGGACCACCCTTTCGATCCTTTTTTGGGGTCGCTGCGGGCACCAACCTCGACGGATGTCGCTCAAACGCTGTCGATTATAGCTAGGCAATGCCAGGACGATCTTGGTTTTCGTGGGAGAGTTCCCTCGGGATTGATCGGGTGCATGACCTCGGTGCTTGATCGCTCAGCCCGCGCTGATTGATCGCTTACTCGAGGTCCTCTGTGGCGTCGAAGCGCTTTCTGCTCAGCGATGAGCAGTTGGCGCGATTTCGCTTTGCGCGGTCGATTTTCGCGACAGGCGGAAGGAATGGGACTTAAGTCCGGAAACGAA
Source organism: Bradyrhizobium sp. (assembly GCF_035570375.1). Classification (GTDB taxonomy): domain Bacteria; phylum Pseudomonadota; class Alphaproteobacteria; order Rhizobiales; family Xanthobacteraceae; genus Bradyrhizobium. The sequence goes on from NZ_DATMLW010000208.1 coordinate 5,664, forward strand.
TTTCAAGGAGCCGTTTCGGCTTCGCGCGAACTAAAGGGTGAAGGCTGACATGCCGACGATCAACCAGCTGATCGCAAGTCCACGCGTCGTACAGAAGTCGCGCAAGAAGGTGCCGGCGCTGCAGCAGTCGCCGCAGAAGCGCGGCGTGTGCACGCGCGTCTACACCACGACCCCGAAGAAGCCGAACTCGGCGCTGCGCAAGGTCGCCAAGGTGCGTCTCACCAACGGGTTCGAGGTCATCGGCTACATTCCCGGTGAGGGCCACAATCTTCAGGAGCACTCCGTGGTCATGATCCGTGGCGGCCGCGTCAAGGACTTGCCCGGCGTGCGCTACCACATTCTCCGCGGCGTCCTCGATACCCAGGGCGTCAAGAACCGTAAGCAGCGTCGTTCCAAGTACGGCGCCAAGCGTCCGAAATGAGCCGGGCATAGCGAGGATCATCCTCGGGCGAGCTCAGCGAGACCCGGGGATCTGGAGCAACGAATTAAGACGTGGATGGCCGGGAAAGAGTGGAAGACGCGCTTCGCGCCTTAGCCCGACCATAACGAAGGAAACAAGATGTCGCGCCGCCATTCCGCTGAAAAACGTGAAGTGCTTCCGGATCCGAAGTTCGGAAACATCGTCATTACGAAGTTCATGAACTCGGTGATGCACGCCGGGAAGAAATCGGTCGCCGAGGGAATCGTCTACGGCGCGCTGGGCATCATCGAGAACAAGACCAAGCAGAATCCGCTGACCGTGTTCGAGCAGGCGCTCGAGAACGTGATGCCGACGATCGAAGTTCGTTCGCGGCGCGTCGGCGGCGCCACCTATCAGGTGCCGGTCGAGGTCCGCTCGGTGCGCCGCCAGGCGCTCGGGATTCGCTGGATCATTTCGGCCGCGCGCGACCGCAACGAGAAAACCATGACCGAGCGGCTCTCGGCCGAGCTGCTGGATGCGTCGAACAACCGGGGGAACGCCGTCAAGAAGCGTGAGGACGTGCACAAGATGGCGGAAGCCAATCGCGCCTTCTCGCACTATCGCTGGTAACGGCGATACAAAGGAATTTTAAGGAACAACCCATGCCCCGCCAACATGCCATCGAGGACTACCGTAACTTCGGTATCATGGCGCATATCGATGCCGGCAAGACTACGACCACCGAGCGCATCCTCTATTACACCGGCAAGAGCCACAAGATCGGCGAAGTGCACGAAGGTGCCGCGACGATGGACTGGATGGAGCAGGAGCAGGAGCGCGGCATCACCATCACCTCGGCCGCGACCACCGCGTTCTGGAACGGCAAGCG
>NZ_DATMLW010000209.1:0-53390 GCF_035570375.1 Bradyrhizobium sp.
GGTGCCTTGCCGTGGGTTGACCCCATGATGACAAAGAGAAACATCGCCGTCAGCACGGCCTCGGCCAGAAAACACGCACCGAGCCCGTATTTGCCCGGCGAGTGGTTGCCATATCCGTTGGCCGCAAATCCATTGGCGAGATCGAATTCGGCGGATCCATGGGCGATGGCGTAGAGGACGCCGGCTCCGGCGATCGCGCCGATTAGCTGCGCAATGATGTAAGGGCCGATGAGATTGGATGGAAACCGGCCTCCGCACGCAAGCCCCACGGTGACCGCAGGATTGAGATGACATCCGGAGAGGTGGCCGATCGAGTAGGCCATCGTCAGCACGGTCAAGCCGAAAGCCAGCGCCACACCGAGCAATCCTATGCCGCCATGAGGAAATCCGGCCGAGATCACCGCGCTGCCGCATCCGCCGAATGTCAGCCAGAACGTGCCTATGGCTTCGGCCACAAGACGTTTTCCGTTCATCACGATCCTCCTGTTCGAGTGATCGAGCTGCGGACAAGATGTGAGCGATGAATGCGGCTTTCAGGTGTCATCGCGGCGAACGCAACGCCGGAGAGCGCGTTGCCCAGTCCTCCGTCATTCCGGGATGGTCCGAAGGACCAGACCCGGAATCTCGAGATTCTCTGATGTGCAATTGCACATCATGGTTCGCGCTTTCAGCGCGCCCCGGAATGACTCTGCGATTCAAGACGTACCTCCGCATTCTCGCGGCGCAATACGCCCGAGTCGTTTAAGCAACCACCCTCAACAGAGGGCGCAGGGAAAGCCGGGCGCGAAGCCGCACCCGCAGCCTGGCGTGCAAAATGAAGAAGCACACCAGCAAGTCACCACAGGTACTGCCGAACAACCCGGCCTTCCCCGCGCGAAGGTTTGACGGCTTACTTCGTGATCTCCCCGGTGAACGGGTCTTGTCACCGTCACCTGCGGGTTACTACCTGCAAGCTTGACGCCAGCGTCGCGGCGCCAGGACCACACGACTTCGCCGTATGCGGAAAGCGTCTCGTCCGGCGCGATCAAAAATCGCGCCTGACGCTTTCCCCATCCATCGCATCCCGCGCCCAACGTGTCGTGACGATCGCGATACGCCCCTCTCTATCGGAGCACGAGACGGGCGAATCTCTAAAGATGTTTTGCCCGACGGCGAAAGCGAAAAATTTTTGCCAAAGGGGCTGGACTTTTGGACTTCGCGGAAAGCGCGGGAGTGATTTGCCCGTCGGGCAAGAGCCTGCCTGGCTTACTTGCAGGACAGTGTGTAGTGGGTAGAGCGAAGCGAAACCCACCAATTTCGAGTACATGGGTTTCGCTGCGCTCAACCCATCCTGCGCTAGCTGGTCTCTCTTTGCATCCAGTTCAGGTATTTCTCAAAACCCCGTTCGATCGGCAATTGCAGGATCTCCGGCGTATCGTAAACGTGGTTGGCGATGATCGCCGCTTCCAGCGCCGCATAGTGTTTTGCGGTTGTCTTGAGATAAAGTAGTTGCTCGGCGTCGCGATTGATCTTTCCGTCCCACCAATAGAAGCTTGTTATTTCCTGAATCTGAACGCAAGCAGCCAAGCGAGCCTCCAGGACCGCTCTCGCAATTTTTTCCGCTTGTTCCTTGTTGGGTACGGTCGTCATCACCAGGCAAGCCCTTGCGTCGTTCATCGAGCTCTCCGTTTTTGTATGCCTACAGCGCGGTAATTTTTAGTTGAATCACTCTGGCCGCGAGCTCCATTCCTTCTCCCCTTGCGGGAGAAGGTGGCCATAGGCGGCCTGCGGCCGCCGTTCTTTCAGAACGCCGATGCTATTCATCGGCTATGCGAAAAGTCCGCGCCGGATGAGGGGAAAACTTATCCAAGAACGCAAGCCAATTCAGATATTTTCGTAACCCCCTCACCCGGATCGCATCTTCAATGCGACGTAGCCGAAGCTTTGCTTCGGCGTCCTTTGAAGAACGGCCGCTTTAAGCGGCCTATGCCTCTCCCGCGAGGGGAGAGGTGACGCCTTATGCCGTTCCAGCTCAACCTAATTTCATCATGCTATAGCTCCTGAATCCTTTCGGGTCCTCCCTCCATAGAGAAACCTAAATTCCTAACCGACCTCCGCCCGCACCATCGCGGCACCGTCCGCGAGCGCCTTCAGCTTCGCGAACGCCACCTGGCGCGACAGATATTTCATGCCGCAATCGGGTGCCGCCACCAGATGCTCCGGCGCGACGTGCTTCAAGGCCGCACGAATGCGGTCCGCGACCACGGCTGGCGTTTCCGGCGCGGGATCGGCGAGATCGATCACGCCCAGCATGATCTTTTTCGGCGCGAGGTCGCCGAGCACACCGAGATCGAGTTTCGGCTGCGCCGCCTCGATCGAAATCTGGTCCGCCTTGCAGGCCGAAAGCTCGGCCAGAAACGAATAGCCGACCGGCTTTTGACCTTTGACGATCGCGGCATAACCGAAGCATAGATGCACCACGGTCGTGGCCTTGAGGCCTTCGAGCGCGCGGTCGATTGCGTTGACCGCGATGCGCTTCGCGGCCGCCGGGTCCTGGCGCAACCACGGCTCGTCGAGCTGGATCACGTCGGCGCCGGCCTTTTCCAGATCGCGCGCTTCCGCGTTCACGGCGGCCGCGTAATCCATGATCATTTCGTCTTCATCGCGATAATGCTCGTTGACGGCCTGCCGGCTCATCGTGAACGGACCCGGCAGCGTGATCTTGGCCTGGTGGTCGGTATTTTTGCGCAAGAATTCCATGTCGCGCACTTCGACCGGACGCGTACGCCGGATTCGTCCCACCACGCGCGGCACCGCCGTGACAAGGCCGGCCTTCGAGACGACCTCGCCGGGCTTGTCGCATTCAATGCCCTCGAGCGAAGTGGCAAAGCGGTTGGAATAGCTTTCCCGCCGCATCTCGCCGTCGGTGATGATGTCGATGCCGGCGCGCTCCATGTCGCGGATCGCAAGCAGCGTCGCATCGTCCTGCGCCTGTTCGAGCCACGGCTCGGCCACGCGCCAGAGATTTAGCCGCACGCGCGCCACGCCTTTCGAGAGAAGCGCGCGGTCAACCAGCCAGTCCGGCTGCGGATAGCTGCCGACGACCGTGGTGGGCAGAAGTTTTGGCGCCATGCGATCTCCTCAAAAGTGTGCTCCCTCTCCCTGCTTGCAGGGACGCGGCTCCTCGCGCGCTGAGAGCGCCGGGTGATGGGAGCCATTTTGCAGAAATGCCCCCACCCGACCGGCCTTCGGCCGGCCACCCTCCCCACAGCTCGCTCCGCTCGCGGGGGAGGGATAAGAAAGACCTGCGTCTGTTCATCCCTCCCCCTTGTGGGGAGGGTGGCACTTCGTGAGCGCAGCGAACGATGTGCCGGGTGGGGGTGCCAGACGACAGAAATACTTCTCATCACCACTGGCGTCTTTTCTTATCACCCTCGCCTCCGCTTCGCTTCGGCCTTTCCTCCCCCCGCTTCGCGAGGGGAGGAAGAAAGAGCCCGTTCAACGCGTTAATCGCGGTTTTTGCGACCATCCAAAACTACTCTCTCCGGATCACGCCGTGCCGCCGAGATAGAGCCGCTTGACGATGTCGTTGCCTTTCAATTCCTCCACGCCCGCCGCCACCACGATCTCGCCGTGGACAATGATGTAACCGCGATCGGCGATGCGGATCGCCTGATTGAAGTTCTGCTCCGCCATCAGCACCGTCAAGCCGAACGAGCGGGAAAGCTCGCCGATCTTGGCGATCATCTGCGACACCAGGAGCGGCGACAGGCCGACCGAGGGCTCGTCGATCAACAACAGCCGCGGCGAGGACATCAGCGCGCGCGCGATCGCCAGCATCTGCTGCTGCCCGCCCGACATGGTGCCCGCGAGCTGGTTCGACCGCTCCTTCAGCACCGGGAACGTCTCGAAAGCGTGGGCCAGATTGCGCTCGATGTCGCGGCGCGCGGCCTTGCGGAAGGCGCCGAGCATGAGATTTTCGTGCACGGTGAGCCTCGGAAACAGCCGCCGCCCTTCCGGCACCATCGCGACGCCAAGATCGACAATGGCCTCCGCCGAGAGCTTGGTGAGGTCGTGCGCGCGGTCGTCCAGCGTCAGCGTCATGCCGCCGCGCCAGGGCCGGACCAGCCCGGTGATGCACTTCATCAGCGTGCTCTTGCCGTTGCCGTTGGTGCCGAGCAGCGCCACGGTCTCGCCGGCTTCGACATGGAGCGTGACGCCGCGCAGCGCCTTCACCGCGCCGTAGCCGGCGTCCAGCGCGGTGATGGAAAGCCCAAGGCCCGCGGGTTTAGGTGCCAAGATACGCCTCCTGCACCCGCGCATTGGCCATGACTTCGGCAGGTTTGCCGATCGCGATGATCCGCCCCGCGTCGAGGCACATGATGCGTTCGGAAAAGCGCATCACCGCCTGCATGATATGCTCGATCATGATGATAGTGATGTCTTTGCCCGCAAGGCTCATCAAGAGATCGAGCACCTCGTCGACCTCGGAGGAGGAAAGGCCGGCCATCGCTTCATCCGAAATCAGAAGTTTCGGGCGCGTGGCGACCGCGCGCGCGAGTTCCATCTTGCGCAATTCGACCTGGCTGAGCCGCGTGGCCGGCGCATCGGCCTTGGACGAAAGGCCCGTCTGCTGCAGGATCGCCATCACGGCAGCGCGCCGCTCCGCGGCCGAGACCAGCTCGTGCGCGGCTCCCGCGAAGTCGAGCGCCACCATCAGGTTTTCGGCAACCGTCATGCTTTTGAACGGCCGCGGGATCTGGAAGCTGCGCGCAATGCCGCGGCGCCTTCGCATGTAAGGCGGCAGGGGCGTGATGTCCTCGCCCTGGAACGTCACCGTGCCGGGCTCTGTGCGGAACGCGCCGGAAATGCAGTTGATCAGCGTGGTCTTGCCGGAGCCGTTGGGGCCGATCAGGCCAAAGCGCTCGCCGGGGCGAATGTCGACGCTGACATTGTCGAGCGCCGTGAAGCCGCCGAAGCGTTTTGTAAGCGCGCCGATCTGCAACAGCGGCGTGTCGGTGACGTTGGCGGAAGTCATGCCTTGCCCTCCGCGCGGCCATGCACCAGTTTCCGGAACAGGCCGATCAGGCCCTGCGGGGCTGCGACCACGAACAGCACCAGCATGATGCCGAGCACAAGCACATTGACTTCCGAGGAGATGGTGACGGCCAGAAGTTGCTGCGTCACACCGAGCAGAATGGCGCCGATCACCGGACCCGCCCAGTGCACGGTGCCGCCGATCAGGGACATCGCGAGCACCGAGACGGAGTAATTGAGATTGAAGGCGGATGCCGGGTCGGCATATTGCAGATACATCGCGCCGGGCGCGCCGGCTGCACACATCAGCGCGCCGGAGACGACACAGGCCAGCAGTTTGAGCCGCAAGGTCGGGACGCCGGTGCATTCGGCCGCGAGCTCGTCATCGCGGAGCGCCTGCAGGCCACGGCCGATCCAGGAGTTCTGGATATAGCGCGCGATCGCAACCGCAAGCACGACCAGCAGCGCCTGGACGAAAACCAGCATCTGCACATAGCTGTGGAACGGCGGCGTCACCGGTGGCCGCTGCAACTGGATGCCGGCGGCGCCGCCGAGATAGCGCCAGTTGGTCACCGATGTCTCGATGACGATGGTGAGCGCAATGGTCGCGATCGAGAAAAAGATGCCCTGCATGCGCAGGGTCAAAAGCCCGACGCCCAGCCCAAGCAGCGCGCCGACCATGGCCGCCACCGCGATCTGCACCGCAAGCGGCGCGCCGGCCGCCTTGACCAGCAGCACGGCGGTGTAGACGCCGACGCCGAAAAACGCGCTGGTGCCGAAATTCACATAACCGGCGTAACCGCCGAGGATGGTCCAAGCCACCGCCAGCACGATGAATTGAAGGATCACGTAGCCGGCGAAAAAGGGATATTCGTTGCCGATGATCTGGGTCATCAGCAGGATGAAGACGAGAAAGGCGATCGCACCGATCCAGAAGGTGATGCTGCGCCTCATGATCGCCTGCCGAGCAAGCCCTGCGGCCGCACGGCCAGAACGCCGAGCAACATCGCAAAGGAAATGGCCGGCGCCCAGGACGCGCCGAACAGGGTCAGCACGATGGTCTCGGCAACGCCGAGGATGATGGCCGCAATCAGCGTGCCGCTCATGCTGCCGAGCCCCGCCATGACGACGACGCAGAAGGTGCGCCCGATATAGGCGCGGTCGAGCGTCGGATCGACCGGGGCGACGATGATCAGAAGCGCGCCCGCCACGCCAAGCACGGCGGTGGCAACCCCGAAGGCCCATTGCTTGATGCGGACCGGGTTGGCGCCCATCAGGCGCACCGCCTCCTCGTCCTGCGCCACTGCGCGGATCGCCCGTCCCATGAAGGTTTTCGACAGATAAAGCGCCAGCAGGATTGTCAAGGCGGAAGCGACCGCAAACGCAACCACGAGCCGGAGCGGAATCCGCATGTCGCCGAAGCGCCACGCCTTGCCGATATAGGAAGCGGTGACCGAGCGCTGATCCACGCCGAATTGCAGGATGATCAGTACCTCGATGATGAAGGCAACCCCGAAGAAAAAAGCGATGCCGCGCACGGCCGCATCGGTGCCGCGTCGCTCGAACGTCTCGTAGTAAAGGCGATAGGCGGCAAGACCGAACAAGAACAGCAGCGGCGTGATCAACAGCCCTGCGACCAGCGGATCGATGTCAAAGCGATCGTTGAGGAAGAACACCGCATAGGACGCCATCACCAGAAAGGCCGGGTGGGCGACGTGCGGAACGTCAAGCAGGCCGAACGAGACCGACAGCCCGATGCTGACGGCCGCGTAGAAGCAGCCGAGCAGAACCCCGATCACCACCGCATCGAGCAGCAGGTCCATCGAAAACAAATTCAGGTTCTCCTTGACCCTTTTTACTTAAACGCGACAATTCCGACGGCTCACCCTATCCACGTGGTTCCATACCTCTCCGCGCGAGCGGCAGGGCGACCGCATATGACGGCGCGCTCTCTTATCCCTCCCCCGCGAAAGCGTGGGGAGGGTGGCCGTCGCGAAGTGACGGCCGGGTGGGGGTGCCGACGTTACCGAAAGTCCCATATTGATGGTGCCTTCTTGAGAACCCCCACCCCGGCCCGCTCTCGCTCGCCGACCCTCCCCACAAGGGGGAGGGATCGACCTCGATCTGGCAATCTCGATCACGTCTCATGACACTTAGCCATATGCGATAGCCCTGCCGCACGCGGGGAGAGGGGGCACACTTCCCTCGCCGCAATGACTCATTCCGAAATTTACTTCCGCGCAGCCTCGAACGGAGTGACGAGTTCGCCGGATTTCAGCTTCTCCGGAAACAGGATCACCTGTTTGCCGGGCTTTTTGAACTGATCCATGTTCTTGTCGACGATACCGCGGAACTGCGCCTGCAGCGTCGCGGTTTCCTTGCGCTCGCCGTCGGGCGAAAACGCGATCGGACCGACAATGGTCGCAATCTCGTGCTCGCGCAGGTATTTTGCGAGCGCCTTCTGGTCGAGCGATCCCGTCGCCTTGATCGCCGCCTCGATCAATTGCCCGCTGGCGTAGCCGAACGGCGCCAGATAGAAGCCGAGCGGGTCGACCTTGGCTTCCACCGCCCGCTTCGAGTAGGTGTCGAAGAAGGCCTTGGTGCCGTCGAAATACATCGCCGGCTCGGGAAGCCATGTGTTGAAATTGACCACGCCGTTGAGCAGCGAACCCATATTCTCCATTACCGGGCCGAATTGCAGGCCCACCATGCCGCCGCCGAACAGCTTGACGCTGTCGCCGATCCCGATCTCGTTGACCGCGCGCAGGATGCCGGCCGAGTCCGGCGGGTATGACGCGACATAGACAATGTCGGGCTTGGTGGCCTTGAGCGCGCGGATGATAGAGGAGAATTCCACCGTGTTCGGCGGATAGGTCTGGTCGAAAACGACCGGCATGTTGCGCTTGGCTGCGACCTCGCGCGCGGTTTTCGCGAGATTCTGCGCGAATTCCTGGTCGGCGGTGAGAAGCGCGACGGTCTTGCCGCCGGCCTTCTGGCCGATGTCAAGGAAAGCCGACGCCCAGGCGTCGGCCGGCCCCCACGGCGCGTTGTTGAACCACATGTCGTGGCCGACCTTGCTGTTGACCTGGAACGAGAAGTTGCCGATCAGCAGCATGCCGCGCTGCTTGGCCAGCGGCATGATCGGCGCGGTCGGCACCGTGGCGTAAGGCGCGAACAGCAGGTCGACCTTGTCGACGTCGAGAAGCTTCGAGTAGATCGCAGGCGTCTCAGAGGCGCTCGACTTGTCGTCATAGACGACGAGTTCGACCTTGCGGCCAAGCAGGCCGCCCTTGGCGTTGACGTCATCGCGCCAGATCTCGATGCCAAGCAGCGAAGCCTTGCCGCCGCCGGCGAGACCGCCGGTCTGCGGCATCGACATGCCGATTCTGATCGGCGGCTGCTCGGCCAGCGCATTTGAGGTCAGTCCAGTTGCGGCGACGATGATCGCTGCGCCGATGAGCGTCCTGCGTTTCATTGATGCTCCCCTGTGTCACTAGATCATGATGCGATTAGGTGGAATCGCATCATGATCTCATCTCTTTGTTTGAGCATGATCATTTCGGAAAACCGGTTTCCACTTTTCCGGATCATGCTCTTGCCGTTCTCCTGCCCGCGCTGGCGCCCTGAGCCCGCTCGCGGCAAGGATCGAGGTGGGTTGGCTTAATCTGCCGCGACGCGCCCCGAAAGGTCAAATCCGCCGCATTCTCCTTTAGGGGCAGATGCGGCGCATTAACCGTTCATGCCGGCTGTTTCAAAATCGCGGACGGATCGGCGCCGACGCGGCCGCCGGCCTTGTCGGCCGCGGTCTCGCGCGACAGGCGCATGTCGAAGCGGATGGTCGGCAGGTTTGGGATCGGGCTTTCGGCGTCCCGCGGATTGATGTCGACGGCGAGGTCGCCCGACGAGCCGAACACCACATCGTCCTGAAGGTGCGGATCGTCACGCAGGTAAAGCGCCGTCACCAGTTCGCGATAACCGGGAGCGCCGACCAGGAAGTGAATATGGGCCGGCCTCATGCCATGCCGCTTCTGCGCCCGCACCATTTCGCCGACCGGGCCATCCATCGGGATCGAATACCCGATCGGGCGGACGCTGCGCAGCTGATAGAGGCCGTTCGCATCGGTGGTGAAGACGCCCCGATAGTCGATCGAGGCAGCACTTTCCTGGATGTCGTAGAGACCGCTGGCGCCGGTCTGCCAGATCGAAACGGTTGCGTTGGAGATCGGCTTGCCGTTCACGTCGGTGACACGGCCGTAAAGCACAAGTTCGGTCCCGGGTTTTACGGTCTTCGCGATCTGGCTGCCCGCGGCAAGGTTTGGCGAGGCTTCCCGGTAGAACGGACCGAGCAGGCTGGTGTGGGTGCCTTCTTCCATCGCGGTTGAGTCATGCAGGCCGTTGACGAGCGCGGAGAGCCCAAGTGTGTCGGAAAGCAGGATGAACTCCTGCCGCGCCGGCGTGCAGATCTTGCCCACGGCGGTCATGAAGGCGATGCCCTTGATCCATTCCGCCGGCGTCAGCTTCACTTCCCTGGCGAATTCATGCAGGTGCTTGACCGCGCAGGCCATGATCTCCTTCAGGCGCGGGTCGCTCGTCGTCGCCATCTGGTCCAGCACCGCGTCCGTGATGGTTTCCGGCGTCAGTTCATGCATGCGTCTCTCCCTTGATCCCGGCCGTTTTTGACGGCTTTTTCGAAGCCGAACCTAGTGCGGCGGATTTGACATTCGCTTCGGTATTCACCGCGAGTCCTCATAGCGAATGTCAAATCCAAAACCGCACTAGAATCTTTTTTTGCTGGTGTCCCTTAGGTTCCGACATTCGTAACAGCGCTTGCTGCAACACGATACGAATGTCAGAACCGGGACACTAGCTTCCTCTTGCCATCTCCGCCAGACCAATAAAAGCGACCATATCGTGCGCCTGCCCACCCCCGCAGCCTTGGGCCGAATGCTTGGGTGCTTGGGCCGAGTGCGGAAATGGACGGCCGGAACGGCCAGGCCCTTTCGCCATGACCTGCCTTCGGCGGATCGTCCGACCCTTCGTGAGTCAGCGGATTTCAATCCGTCTGGTCGCGGCGCACGGTGAGGGTCTGCGTTTTCGCCGTCGCCGGCGCGGGCCCGAATGAATGCGGCTTCGTCAACACCTCCGGCTGCAGGATTTCGTCGAGCTGCTCGCGCGTCAGAAGCTTTTTGGCCAAAACCAGATCGTAAACGCTTTGACCGGTGACGAGTGCCTGCTGCGCGATCTCGGTCGCGTTGGCATAACCGATATAGGGGTTGAGCGCGGTTACGATCCCGATCGATCTCTCGACGCCGCGGCGCAGATGCTCGCGATTGGCGGTGATGCCGTTCACGCATTTCAGGGCCAGCGTCATGCAGCCGGCGCGAAGATGATTGACGCTCTTGAACAGGCTGTGGGCGATGATCGGCTCGAAGGCATTGAGCTGCAACTGACCGGCTTCGGCCGCGAAACTTACCGTCACGTCGTTTCCGATCACCTCGAAGGCGATCTGGTTGACGACTTCGGGGATCACCGGATTGACCTTGCCCGGCATGATGCTGGAGCCCGCCTGCATCGGCGGCAGGTTGATTTCGCCAAGCCCGACACGGGGTCCCGACGACAACAGGCGCAAATCGTTGCACGTCTTCGACAGTTTTACCGCGACGCGCTTCAAAACTCCGGAAAGCTGAACGAAACTGCCGCAATCCTGCGTCGCCTCGATCAGGTTTGAGGCGGTGACGACCGGAATGCCGGTTGTGGCGCGCAGATGCTGACAGACCAGGCGGGCGTAATCCGGATGCGCATTGATGCCGGTGCCGATGGCGGTGGCGCCCATGTTGATTTCGCAAATCAGGAGGACGGCTTCCTTCAGCCGTTGCTCGTCTTCGCCCAGCATCACCGCATAGGTCGAGAATTCCTGCCCCAGCGTCATCGGGACGGCGTCCTGCAACTGGGTACGGCCCATCTTGATGATGTCCTTGAATTCCTCGGACTTCGCCTCGAAAGCCTGGCGCAGCACCGCCATGGCGTCGACCAGCCGCATGATGCCGGAATAGGCGGCGAGCTTGAGCGCCGTCGGATAGACGTCGTTGGTGCTCTGGCTCATGTTGACGTGTTCATTGGGATGCAAGAACCGGTAATCGCCCTTGGCGTGGCCGAGCAGCTCCAGCGCGCGATTTGCGATCACCTCGTTGGCATTCATGTTGGTGGAGGTGCCGGCGCCGCCCTGGATGACGTCGACCACGAATTCCTCGTGCAGGCGGCCGGAGCGGATCTCTTCCGCCGCGGCGATGATGGCGTCGGCGCGCGTGGCATCGAGCAATCCGAGTTCGCGGTTGCTCTTCGCCGCGGCGAGCTTTATCGAGGCCAGCGCCGCCACAAGATCCGGATAGATCGAAATCGGCGTTCCCGTGATCGGGAAATTCTCCACCGCACGCAGCGTGTGAACGCCATAGTAAGCCTGTGCAGGAACGTCCCGGTCGCCCAGAAGATCGTGTTCGCGTCGCGTGCTCATCGCAAACCTCCCCTCGGGATACGCATAAAACTCGGCGAGATCGGGATACGATTTGTTTTCCAGGTAGCGTCGCGGCCGGCCAGCCGGACTAGTGCGGTGAATTTGAAGTTCCTATCAGTGTTGCTGCAATCTCGTCATAGGAAATTCAAAACCGCACCAGAAACATTAACTTGCTAGTGCTCCTTTGATTCCGAAGTTCGCATCAGAGGTCGCCCCTGCTTGCGAACCTCGGAATCGGAGCACTAGAGCCTCTTCGCCCCGACACGCCGCCCCGTCGGCCCAACCGCGGCTGGCAGGATGTCCCGCGACGAGACAGTACTCCAGCGCCGCAGGCGGGTGTAGGCGCCAAATTGGCCGAAATGTTTAAATCATCCTTCAGAACTGACCGCTACCCAATTAAGGCGACTGCCTGATCGCCGTCAGGCGTCGACCGTTGAAAGGCTTTATTTTTCACCGAATTAGCCACGGATCCCGGATGCCGGCTGCCGCTGCTGACAAACGCACATGATCAACGAGTTCGATGAGGTCGATTTCGACTACGCGACCACGGTGGCAAATCGGGCCAATCGATTCATGTCGATGCACCGCGTACCGCCCACTCCCGAAAATTTTTCGGTCTGGTTCAACTATGCGATGGGTGCCTCATCCGCGCTGAAAAAGACCATCGATATCCTCATCGCCAACAAGCGGAAATTCGATCCAGCGATCAACCACGAGCTCTACGTCAACTATATCGAGCCACAGTCCGATCGCAGCACCACGAACGGTTTTCCCGAGCAGCTGCACGGCGTCATATCAAGCGCCAAGGAGTTCCTCAGCAGTGCAATCTCCGACAACCGCACGCAGATCGAGTCGCTCGGCGAAGTCTCCTTGCAGTTTCAGACGGCGAGCGATCCCCAGCCGATCATCGAGAAGCTCGTGGAAGAACTGTCAAATGCGACGACGAGGGCATCGGGCCTTGAGGCCAATTTCGTCAAGGCCTCGGAGGAGCTCGACAAGATTGGCGACTCGCTGAAGCTCGCCGAGCTGCATTCCAATACCGACGTCCTCACCGGGTTAGCCAACCGTCGCTCGTTGGAAGCCTTCCTTCGTACCGCGCAAATTGCCGCGATGGAGACCGGCGATCCCTTGAGCATCCTGATGATCGATATCGATCACTTCAAGACGTTCAACGACAGCTTTGGGCATCAGGTCGGCGATCAGGTGCTTCGACTGGTGGCGAAGGTTTTGCAGGAGAACGTTCGCAGTGGCGATCTCGCGGCGCGCTATGGCGGCGAGGAGCTGATGGCCGTGCTTCCGGGCGCCAGTCTCGACAAATGCACCGATGTCGCCGAACGCGTTCGCCGGCGCATATCGGAGGCACGCCTGACCCGCCGCGCCACCGGCGAGGAAATATCGAGCATCACGGTTTCGATCGGAGTAGCGCAGTTCCGCCTGGGCGAGTCGGCGGAAGCGCTGGTCGAGCGGTGCGATCGCGCGCTCTATCAGGCCAAACGCTCGGGGCGCAATCGCACGGTTCCGGAGAACGTCGAAGGCGTCATCGCCGCGTGAGACGCGGCCATCTCTCTGCAAAGGCGCTTTGGTTTATTCCGGAAGCGAGATGGTTTTTGGCTCGATCGCCTCATTGCGACGTCACCAGCGCATGACGGCACCTCCTGAACCTCACCAGCGCCATCCCCTGTATCCCCACCCCGCATAATAGCCGTAAAACGGTCCTAAGCCGTAATATGGCCCGTGGTATCCGTAATAGAGCGGCGGGGCGAACCGCGGCGGCCCGACCCCCTCGATCACTTGCTCGTCGTAGACCTGTCCGCCGGCGCGCGCCTTACGCGGCTGACCGAGACCGACATTGCGAGCGATAACAAAGCCGTCCCGGCTCTCGAAGTTGGCTTCACACCATCCCTTGCTACATTTGCCGACCTCGACGGTTGCTCCTTTCGGAATGATGGTGAGAACCGGGCTGTCCGTGCCAGGGGCTCTCCTCAAATTGGTTTCGCCAAGCGCCGCGATCGGCTTGGCCGACGCGCAAGCAGCGCCGAGACAGATCAGAATGGCGGCCGATGCGGCGATCCGTGCAAAGCTCATGGCTTCCGGCTTCCTGCTCACGCTTGGCGCGCCGCGCCGTGAGCCGATATTTAACTGCAGGGCCCGCCTGGCCTTCAAGACGAAAAATCGGCTGCGCGCCAAAGCGCGATGAGATTTGGTTGAATCGGTTAAGCCGCGAACTCCGTTCCTTCTCCCCCTGCGGGAGAAGGTGGCCATAGGCGGCCTGCGCCGCCGTTCTTTTTAGAACGCCGATGCTTTGCATCGGCTATGCTAAAGTCCGCGTCGGATGAGGGGGACCAAAGCTTGGCTGTTTTAGGCCCCCTCACCCGGATCGCATCTTCGATGCGATCCGACCTCTCCCGCAGGGGGAGAGGTGAAAGATTCGACGCCCTTCGAGCTCGAACCTGACTTCATCATGCGCTCAGATCGCCTCAGCCACTTTTTCCAGGCCGATCAGGCGAGCGAGCGAGCGCACCTCGCGCTTCTGGTCCTCACGAAGCTGAAACAACAGCGGCATCGCGGCCGATTTCAGCTGCTGAACCTCTGCGGATTCGGGGTCGATGATGGCACCGGTCCCGTTCGGGTCGGCCTGCCGCGAGGCGTGGATCTTTCGCGCAACGGCCCGCAGCGCCTTTTCCACCGCCGGCCAGTATGTCTCCTGATACGAGGAGAGTTTCAGGCGTTCCTTGATGCTGGCGATCTGCGCGTCGCTGAGCAATGCATAGGGTTTCTGCGCCGGGGGCTTGGCGATGGTCTTCGGCTTTGCCGGAGCTGGCGGCGTTGCCGGCGGCGGCGAGGAATTCGCGATCTTCAGCCCTTCGATCTCCCCCGATGGGGTGGCCGCGAAAGCCTGCCGCAGCGGCTCGGTCGCGAGCGCGGCGGTTGGAGGCTCGACCGCGGCGGTTGCGGCGGCAGCCACGAGCAGCTTGTCGGCCTTGGCCTGCTTGTTGGAAACCGCACCTTCGATCGCAACGGAAGCCGTTGCAATCGCCGCTCCGGTCAACGGCACGCTGTCGCGGGAGAGAATGCTGGCTGCAGCCGCGGCGACCACAAGCAAGCAGATCAGCACGATGATGGTCATTGCCCTCGTCAAGCAACTCTCCGTCTTCCAGGGCGACATGAATTCCCCAAGAATGGGGTAAGAATTAAGGCCTAACGGTGCCGAGGCGATGGCGGCCTGATCGGCCGGCGGGGTGAAATCAGGGTGAAAACATCCGGAATCGGACCACTAGATCATGCAAAAGCGGCGAGTTCGTAGGCTTCCTGAATATCGGCAACGATGTCGGATGCCTCCCATACCGCGTCGGACGCAATCGCGCGCAGGCTGATGGTCCAGTTTCCGCCATTGCGGGATCGAGGCATGCTGATGATGTCGAATTGGACGCCGCGGCAGCGCGGATGACGCTCCAGGGCATGAGCGACCCGGCGCGTGATCTCGTCGAGGGTTGCCGGCGTTTTTGCAAATGTCGTCTCGAAATCCATGTTGTGCCCCCTCGACCGCTGGTCCGGCCGCCTGCTCACGAAAAGGCGGCGGCGGCCTTGCGACGGAATCTGGGGGAGCCTTGGTTAACGGCGCGTTAAGCGTCGAGATGACCGCGATCATACGTCAACGGCACCACCACGCGCTTGCGCGGGCTTCGTTGGCAGAGGCGAGGGCTTTCGAACTTTCAAGGCTGGAGAGAGCGATCTCGATCTCGCTTCGGCTCGATCTCACAACGGCGGATCGAAGGCTTCCTCATATTCCCTTTTGAAACGCGCGATCAGCTCAGTGGCCGGCACGATCTTTCCGACGCTGCCGACGCCCTGGCCCGAGCCCCAGATCTGCTTCCAGGCTTTCGGTCTGGTGCGCTCGCCCGAAGCGTCGGTTCCAAAACTCATCTTCGAGGCGTCGGATTGCGGAAGATTGTCGGGATCCATCCCCGCCGCGACGATCGACGGCTTGAGGTAGTTGCCGTGCACGCCGGTGAAGAGATTGGAATAGACGATATCCTCGGCGTTCGAGGTGGTGATCATCTGCTTGTAGCCCTCGACCGCGTTGGCCTCGATGGTGGCGATGAACGCCGACCCGATATAGGCGAAGTCGGCACCCAACAGGCGGGCCGCGCGGACGGCGCGGCCGTTGCCGATGGCGCCCGACAGCGCGATCGGCCCGTCGAACCACTGCCTCGTCTCCGCCACGAACGCGAACGGCGAAATCAGCCCGGCGTGCCCGCCGGCACCGGCGGAAACCAGGATCAGGCCGTCGGCGCCCTTCTCGATCGCCTTGTGCGCGAATTTCTGGCTGATCACGTCGTGAAAGACAATGCCGCCCCAGCGATGCGCGGCCTGATTGACTTCCTCGCGCGCGCCAAGCGAGGTGATGATGATCGGCACCTTGTGCTTTTCGCACAGCGCCAGATCGTGCTCGAGCCGGTTGTTGGATCGATGCACGATCTGATTGACGGCAAACGGTGCCGAGGGTTTGTCGGGATGGGCCGCGTCATATGCGGCGAGTTCTCGACGGATCCGCGCCAACCACTCGTCGAGCAGATCGGGCGGCCGCGCGTTCAGCGCCGGAAACGACCCGACAATTCCCCCCTTGCACTGCGCGATCACGAGATCAGGCACGGAGATGATGAACAGCGGCGCTCCGATCACCGGAATCGACAGACGCCCCTTGAACAAGGCAGGCATGGACATTCGTCAAATCCTCGCAGGTCATGACAGGTCATGAAAAGAGATGTCTTGCAGCGAACAAAGGATGCCAGACATCATACCAAGAACACAATCGCGACGTGCTCTGATTCTGTTTAATGAACTCCGCAAGCTTGTCGGCGATGCACTCAGCCTGCATCGGAATTTGGGCTCGCAAAGCCCGGACGTCCGGCTGTCCATTGGCAGCGAAGGGCCACGCCATCGCAAACCTGGACCAATGATGAGTGTCGCCGCGCGTGCCCCTCCCTCAGCGACCAAGCCCGTGGGGCGCAGAGCCCAGCATCTTGTCACGGGTGGATGAGATGCTTTGAAGGACCGCTTCGGGTCATGAGCGTCGGTCAACGCCCGCGAGACATTGGCCCGGTACCCCCTGGACGTCCCGGCGATAATCCCATTTATGCGCCTTCGGGCCACAAGGCGACAGGTATGAAGCCGAACGCGCCCTTTTCAAACCGGGTGAGGGTCAAGCATTGGAAGCATCCAGCCCCCGCATCTAATCGTGATTGTCGTCTCTGAACGCGAAGGCGTATTATTTAAAAAATAGGCAAAGAACAATGGAGTCAGATCCATGACGCAGACGAATTTGAGAAAGGTTGCAATAGCAACCTCGACCTTCGCATGTGTGGTACTGCTCTCCTTTGGCTGGTCTGCGCAACGCGGCATCTCGCTGTCGATCGAGAGTGCTCAGGCCCAGACCGGTCGACCCTTGACCCCCCTGAGCGTTGCCGGCGTTGCGCATCGACACTACTGGCGGGCTGCGAACGGTTACGGTGCCGGCTGGGCGGCCGGCCCTTGGGATTACTATGGTGGTAGTCCTTGCAATTACGAACGCACTATCGGGGGGTACTATCGTGGCGCGGGTTGGGACAGGTACTGGTTGTGTGGTCCAGGGGCTTACTACGGAGGTGGCCCTTGGTAAGAGGCTATGGATAGTAAAAAATCATGTGGCTGAACGCCTTTTGGACATCCAGGCCGCGTTGCTTGCCGTAGCTGTTCTGTAACGCTTGTATGCAGATAACGCCCCGCAGCACTTGCCGGCATTTGTCGTTATCGTGATGACCAAAACCGCGCTTGACCTCACAGGCACGCAGAAGCCTGGTATCTTTGTTGACGATAATGTCGATCTGGAAGGTGCGGTCGCCTACTGACACAGAGCGCGCGTGACAAAATAGTCGGTCCGGCAGTCGTCCGGCTTTCGCGTCCGGCCGGGAATCAGCACTTTGGCAGAACAGGCTTCCGTCGAATCGGCATTCAGGCTCTTGCCCTCCTTGAATCCCTTGCTTTGGCAAAGCTTGTCGGCAGCGACCTTGCAGTTTGCGGCACCGTTGGCGACCGGGCAGATCACGCGCCCCGTCACCATCGAGGAAGGCTTGGCCAGACGCGACAGGCCCTCGCCTGCGTCCTTTGCCGCATCCTTGGCGCGTGCGTTCAGATCGTCGATCGCCTCAGTCGGGCTTTTCAGGGGCGGCAGGATCGACAGCGACTTCTCCAGCATCTTTCCCATTTCGTTGAGAAGGCCCGGATTCTCCTCAGGCGTCGCCGGGGCTTGCGGCGGCGGCTGATCCGGCACTCCTTGCGGCGATAACGGCTTTGCGGGCGGCGTTGTCTGCGACCAGCCTGCGCTCGCGGCGATCACCGATATCGACAGCGCAAGACCCGCAGCCGCAACCTTCGCCCTTGACGCTGCGCGGGGCAGCACGGCCAGACTGGCGGATCGATCAAGCATCATGGCGAGCCCAACTAGTCTTTTCGCAAAACCGTTTTCACTGGCGCCGGCCGCTTCGATTCCCGATCGCGCCTTGACGCAATGCGAGCCGGCAATGCAGTTCGCGCGCTTCAAATCATCCTGAACGCGACGATGAAACCCGCCACCAGCACAGCCGCACCCAGCGACACCCAAAAGCCGAGATGCCGCTCGATCCTGACCCGAATCCATTCGCCGTAGCGGTTGAGCAGGATCGCGACCGCGAAGAAGCGGCCGCCGCGGGCGATCACCGACAACGCGATGAACAGCCAGATATTGTAATTGGCGAAGCCGGAAGTGATGGTCACGAGCTTGTAGGGGATCGGCGTCAGTCCCTTCAGCAGGATGATCCACGCGCCATATTCGGCGTAGCCGGCGCGGAAAGCCTCCACCTTGTCGCCAAGGCCGTAGAGATTGATCAGCCACTGCCCGAGCGAATCATAGAGCAGCGCGCCGATGCCATAGCCGAGAACGCCACCGAGCACGGATGCCGCGGTGCAGACCAGCGCGTAGAACCAGGCGCGCGCCGGCCGCGCCAGCGACATGGGAATCAGCATGACGTCCGGGGGCACCGGAAAAAATGAGCTTTCCGCAAATGCCACCGCGGCCATGATCCATAGCGCGTAAGGCTTGTGCGCGGCGTCGATGCACCAATCGTAGATCCGTCTCAGCATGGTGCGATCAACCACCATGGAAGCGATTTGTCCATGCCGGGAAATTAGGGATTCGGGCCGTCTTTAGACTAGTGGCGTTTGCGCAGGCCGCGCGTTTCCAGCGCGACAATTGGTCGCCGCGCCTCCCGGGGTGGGGGAACCTTGGCCAGTTTGACCGGCGACTTCGGCATCTTCTCGGCAATCCCGAGCAGATGCACGCGCCGTTCCATTTCGCGCCACACGTCCGCCGGACGCACGCCGGCCGACGCCCACAGGACCGTGAGGTTGTAGAGCAGATCGGCGCTCTCGCTGACCACGGCCTCGGCGTCGCCGCTGACGGCGTCGATCACGACCTCGATGGCCTCTTCGGCCAGTTTCTTCGCCATCTTGGCCGGGCCACGCCGAAACAGCCGTGCCGTTCGCGAAACCGCCGGATCAAGATCCTTGGCCGCGATGACCGCCAAATAGAGCCGCTCGAGCGAATCACTCATGTGCCTAAAATAATCCAAACGGGTGCCGAGCGTGTTAACGGTCAAGGCCCGCGAGCCGAAATCCGCTGGCCATAGTGACCATCGGACTAATGCAAAGAGGCGGATTCGCCCTGATCGGGCAGGCCGAGGCAGGAAGCGGCATGCGGCGCACTGTCCCAGCCGCGTCGGGGGCGGGCAACGTCTCAGCCGTAGTAATACCTTGGAACAATCAATGGGTGGTCCAAGGACCGTCAGGAACTCCGGCCTGCCGGCGCGGGAACGTCGGTGGTCGCCAAACTGCTCATCGACTGTTCAGGTTCGGTACGGCACAATGAACCCGACGCGGGACCGGCGTCACGAAACAGACATATCCGGGGTGGCAAGTACCCTGGGTCCTGGTGTGATGCTGATGCGCGCAATTCAGACCAAGTTTGCCCGCTGCCTGCTGGCCTCCCTGATTGGTCTTGCATGCGGTCTTGCATATCTGGGCACGGTCGAAGCGCTCGCCGCCGATCAAAACCGTCAACCGATCGCAATCCAGTTTTCCTTTGACCGTCCGGTTAACGCCGGGGTGGCCCCAATCATACTGGCCATGACCGATGGCCTGTTTGGATCGGAAGGGCTGGCGGTCGCGACCAACGTCGTCGCAGGATCACCAGAGGCGATCTCGCGCGTCGCCTCCGGCGACAGCGAATTCGCACTGGTCGACCTCAACGCGCTGATCCGTTTTCGCGACCAGCATCCCTCCTCCGTCAAGGCGGTGTTCATCCTGTTCAACAAGGCTCCCTACGCCATCGTCGCCCGCAAGAGCCGGGGCATCCACGCGCTTTCCGATATCGAGGGCAAGACCCTCGGTGTGGCCGAAGGCGATCTCTCGCTCTTGTTGTGGCCCGCACTCGCGCACCACAACGGCATCAAGCTTACAAGCGTGAAACAGCGGCAAATGAGTCCTGCCGTGCGCGAGCCGATGCTGTCGGCCGGCCAGGTCGATGCCGTGACCGGATTTTCCTATCTGTCCGCGGTGAATCTGAGGGACCGCGGCGTTCCGGCCGACGATCTCGCGGTGCTGCGGTTCGCCGACTATGGCTGCGAGGCCTATGGCTTTGCGGTGATCGTCAACCCCGCGTTCGCGGCACGCCGACCCGAGGCGGTGAGAGGATTTTTGCGCGCGCTGACCGCGGGCACCAGCCTTGCCATCCGCGAGCCCGCGCACGCGGTCGACGAAGTTCTCGATCACATGGACGATGGTTCGCGCGACCTTGAGCTGGAGCGCCTGCACACCGTTATCAACGACAATATCCTGACCAGCGAAGTGAAACGCAACGGCATCGGCGCCGTCGATCCGGAGCGCCTCGAGCGTTCGATCGATCAGGTCGGGGAGGATGTCAAATTCTCCAGGCGCCCTTCGGCGTCCGATATTTTCGACGACAGCTTCCTGCCCCCGCGCGGCGACCGCCTGATCAATTGAGCAAAAGGTATTTGGCGCCAGCCTCTCCCGCAATCCTGAGATTGCATCCACGCTCTTTCTTCGCTGCAATCCCCGATTAAGATACGGTTGCCCGACGATTCCGTCTGAGGTTTTTTTGGCGCTGGAGCCACATGTCCCTGCTTCGCCTCTACGCACGCGTGCTCGAGCAACTCGGCAAGGAAGCCCGGTTGGGGTGGATACTCGCCGCAGCCAATCTCTTGCTGGCGGGCGCGCAATTCGCCGAGCCGGTCCTGTTCGGCCGCATTGTCGATGTTCTCTCGGCAAAGCCGGGGCCATCCGGATCGTCGTCGGCATGGACCTTGCTGCTAGCCTGGGCGGCGTTCGGGCTGTTCACCATTATATGCAGCGCCGCGGTGGCGCTTCACGCCGATCGGCTGGCCCACCGCCAGCGCCAGGCGGTGCTGAGCAGTTATTTCGAGCACATCCTGCAATTGCCGCTGACCTTCCACACCGGCACCCATTCCGGCCGGCTGATGAAGGTGATGCTGAACGGCACCGATGCCCTGTGGCGGGTGTGGCTCGGCTTCTTCCGCGAGCATTTCGCCGCGATCATGTCGCTGGTAGTGCTGTTGCCGTTGTCGTTTTATCTGAACTGGCAGCTCGCGACCCTGCTGTTCCTCCTCTGCGTGGTGTTCACCATTCTGACGACGATGGTCGTTCGCAAGACCTACGGCATGCAAAACGAGGTCGAGACCCATTACAGCGACCTCTCCGCCCGCGCCTCCGATGCGCTCGGCAATGTCGCACTGGTGCAAAGCTTCGTGCGGATCGATGCCGAGGTGCAGGGCGTGCGCTTTGTCGCCGACAAGCTTCTGGCGGCGCAGATGCCGGTATTATCGTGGTGGGCGCTGGTCACCGTGATCACCAGGGCCTCGACCACGATCACTGTGCTTGCGATTTTCACCGTCGGCATCATTTTGCACGAGCGGGGCCTCACCTCGGTCGGCGAGATCGTGATGTTCGTCAGTTTCGCCAGCATGCTGATCCAGCGGCTCGAACAGGTGGTGAGCTTCATCAACAACGTGTTCATGGAGGCGCCGCGCCTGCAGGAATTCTTCAACGTGCTCGATGCGGTGCCCGCCGTCCGTGACCGGCCCGATGCGATCGACAGCGGGCGCCTGTCGGGACTAGTCGAGTTCAACGACGTCTCGTTCTCCTATGACGGCAAGCGGCCCGCGGTCGAGGATCTCACCTTCGTGGCGCTGCCCGGCCAGACCGTCGCGCTGGTCGGCCCGACGGGCGCCGGCAAGTCCACCGCGATTGCGCTTCTGCATCGCGCCTTCGACCCGCAGTCGGGCATCATCAAGGTCGACGGCATGGATGTGCGCGGCCTGAAGCTGGCGGCGCTGCGCCGGAATATCGGCGTGGTGTTTCAGGAAGCCCTGCTGTTCAACCGTTCGATCGCCGACAATCTGCGGGTCGGCAAGCCTGACGCCACCGACGAGGAGCTGCGGATCGCCGCACGCCGCGCCCAGGCGCTGGAGTTCATCGAGCGCAGCGAAATGGGATTCGACACCAATGCGGGCGAGCGCGGGCGGATGCTGTCCGGCGGCGAGCGGCAGCGGCTGTCGATCGCCCGCGCGCTGCTCAAGGATCCGCCGATCCTCATTCTCGATGAGGCAACGAGCGCGCTCGACGCGGTCACCGAGGCCAAGCTCAACGCCGCGCTCGATGAAGTGATGAAGGGACGCACCACCTTTGTCATCGCCCACCGGCTTTCGACCATTCGAAACGCGACGCGAATCCTGGTGTTCGACAACGGACGGGTGATCGAAAGCGGAACTTTCGATGAACTCGTAGCCAAAGGCGGCCGTTTCGCGGAACTCGCCAGGGCCCAGTTCATGATTCAGGAGAGCGCGCGGGCAAGCGCCGGTTTGCCGGAAACGGGCAGCGGCAAGGCGATCAAGATTTGAGTACCGCCGGAATTCGGCCTATTTCGTCCATGATCCTGTTACCTGATAGTGCGATTCCAGCATTCGCATCCGATCCTGGCATCCAATCCTGGCCAGGCAGCTTTGCGAACGTGAACTCGAAGGATCATTGGCAATTAAGGTTTTTGGTGGAGTCTTGAATTTGACATTCGCTTTTCGAACTCGCGCTCATTACCATAATGAATGTCAGATCCACTCCCTCAACCTCTGTTCAGCATCGGCAGGCCGGTATAGGTTCGTCCGGCCGCAAGCAACGGCGCCGAACACCGCTTGAGACCCGAACATAGTGAGAGTCCCCTTGCTGAAGGCGGATCTCAAAGGACCGGAATCGGATAGTGCATTTTCTTCGCCCGCTGTTTTGCAAACCGTTATCGAACTTGATTCTGCTCGCGACCCTCGCCGTCGCCGCGCCCTGCGCCGCGCGCGCCGAAGCGCTGCTATTGGTCGAAGCTGACAGCGGCAAGGTGCTGCAGGCCGAGAACGCGACCTATCCCTGGTACCCCGCTTCGGTGACGAAGCTGATGACCGCCTATGTGACGCTGAAAGCCGTCAAGGAAGGGCGGATCACGCTCGACACGCTGCTTACGGTGTCTCCGGTCGCGGCCGTGCAATCGCCCTCGAAGATGGGCTTCCGCCCGGGGACCCAGGTCACCGTCGACAACGCGCTCAAGATGATGCTGGTGAAGTCGGCCAACGACATGGCCGTGGTGCTCGCCGAAGGCGTCGGAGGTTCGATCGACGGCTTTTCGGCGCTGATGAACCAGAACGCGCAGCGGCTTGGCATGACGCAGACGAGTTACGTCAATCCGAACGGGCTGCCTGCGGACGGACAGATCACGTCGGCACGGGACCTGGCGATCCTTGCGCGCGCGATCATTCGCGACCTGCCGGAATACGAATATTTCGTTCACATTCCCTCGATCCGTTACGGCCGCAGGATCACCCAGAACTTCAACAAGCTGATCGGACGCTATCCCGGCGCCGACGGTTTCAAGACCGGGTTCATCTGCGCGTCCGGCTATAATCTCGTGGCTTCCGCAACGCGCGACGGCAAGCGGCTGATCGCGGTTGTGCTCGGTGCTTCGTCCGGCCAGGCGCGCGCGGTCAAGGCCGCACAGCTCCTGGAGCGCGGCTTTGCCAACAATTCGCTGGCGTGGCTGCGCCCCTCGCTCGGCACGGTCGAGAACCTCGTGCCGGTCGATGCCTCGCCGCCGAATCTGCGCGACGAGATGTGCAGCGGCAAGCGGCACAAGCCCGCGAGCGACGAGGACGAGGACACGGTCGCAAGCGGCGCGGCGGGCAACTCCCCGGCTCTGGCTTTCTTCTCGGCGGGGCTGCAACCGCCAACGCTAAAACCTTCGGAGATGCTGGCGGCAGCGCCTGCGCCGTCCGAACCGATTCCCGTCTATACCGGGCCGACGCGAACCGGTGCTGCCCTGATTGCCGCTGTCGCCGCCGACACTGCGGAACAGACCATACGCCGCGGCAAGAAGCCCCGCGTCGCGGCGAAGAAGCCGGATGCCTCGGTGGAGGCGAAGCCGGAGACCAGGGAAAAGGACGGCGCCAGGGACGGAAAACCGGCTGCAGGCAAATCCGCCACCAGGCACGCCAACGCCAAACCTGAATCCGCAAAGCCCGCGCCTGCTGCCGATAAAGCGGATGCAAAGCCGGCAAAACCCAAGGCCAGCGCCAAACCGGCGGCCAAACCGGCACCGAAGAATACAACCGGAGACGCCGGCGCCCCGGAGCTGAAATCCGCGTCCGCGCCGCGCTCCTGAGCCGGTTCTATCCCACACATTTTAATGACTAAGCCCCGTGTGCCGGGCAATTGCCATTCTTTGGTCGATCGGCCGGGTGCGTCCTCATGGTTCGAGACGCCGCGCAACGAGCGCATCTCCTCACCATGAGGGGCCGAAATGTACCGGAATTGCCGACCTCATCCCGAGGAGGCGCGTAAGCGCCGTCTCGAGGGATAGTCCTTAACTTTGCACCGATTACCACGTCGGCAGGATCACATACGATTGCCTTGGCCGACTGCCGCTTGCCATCTGCCACGGCAACGCCAATACTACCAAGAAAGAAGCGTCCGGCGCCGGCAAGCGGGCGAAAGGCGAGGAAACTAACCGGGAGGAAAGGATCATGGAGCGGATCTGGCTCAAGCAATATCCGGCTGGCGTGCCCGCCGATATCGACGTGACCCAATACTCATCCCTGGTCGAACTGCTGGAAGAGAGCTTTGCGAAGTTCAGGGAGCGCAAGGCCTTCATCTGCATGGACAAGTCCATCAGCTTCCACGACCTCGACGAGATGTCGCTGGCGCTCGCGGCCTATCTGCAAAGCAAAGGCATGCAGAAAGGCGCACGCGTCGCGCTGATGATGCCCAACGTGCTGCAATATCCGATCTCCACCACCGCGGTGCTGCGCGCAGGATTTGCGGTCGTCAACGTCAACCCGCTCTACACCCCGCGCGAACTCGAGCATCAGCTCAAGGATTCCGGCGCCGAGGCGATCATCGTGCTGGAGAATTTTGCAACGACCGTCGAACAGGTGATGGGCAAGACCTCGCTCAAGCACGTGATCGTCGCCAGCATGGGCGATTTGCTCGGCCTCAAAGGCGTGATCGTCAACCTCGTGGTGCGGCGGGTGAAGAAGATGGTGCCGCCCTACTCCATCCCGCGTGCGGTGGCGTTCAACGAGGCGCTCGCCGCCGGCCGTGGCATCAAATTCGAAAAGCCCCACCTCACGCGCGAAGACGTCGCCTTCCTGCAATATACCGGCGGCACCACCGGCGTCTCCAAGGGAGCGACGCTACTCCATCGCAACATTCTCGCCAACGTGCTGCAGAACGACGCCTGGCTGCAGCCGGCGCTGGACAAGCCGCCCCACGTCGATCAATTCTTCAACGTCTGCGCGCTGCCGCTCTACCATGTGTTCGCGCTGACGGCGTGTTTCCTGCTGGCGGTGCGCACCGGCGGCGTCAACCTCCTGATCCCGAACCCGCGCGACATGCCCGGCTTCGTCAAGGAGCTGATGAAATACCAGATCACCAGTTTCCCCGCGGTCAACACGCTCTACAACGGCCTGTTGCACACGCCCGGCTTCGACAAGGTCGATTTCTCCAGGTTGAAAAGCTCGTTCGGTGGCGGCATGGCGACGCAGCGACCGGTCGCCGAGAAATGGCTGGCCGTAACCGGATGCCCGCTGTCGGAGGGCTACGGCCTGTCGGAGACCTCGCCGACGCTGACCTGCAACCCGGCCGACACCGACCGCTTCACCGGCTCGATCGGCCTTCCCGTTCCTTCGACCTGGCTTTCGATCAGGGACGACGATGGCAACGAAGTGCCGCTCGGCGAGGCGGGCGAAATCTGCGCCAAGGGTCCGCAGGTGATGGCCGGATACTGGAACCGGCCGGAAGAGACCGCCAAGGTGATGACGGCGGATGGCTACTTCCGCACCGGCGACATCGGGGTGATGGACGAAAGCGGCTACACCAGGATCGTCGACCGCAAGAAGGACATGATCCTGGTCTCCGGCTTCAACGTCTATCCGAACGAGATTGAGGAAGTGATCGCGAGCCATCCCGGCGTGCTCGAATGCGCCGTGATCGGGGTGCAGGACGACAGGTCCGGCGAAGCGGTCAAGGCCTTCATCGTCAGGAAGGACCAGAACCTCACTGCCGAGGACGTGATCAAGTTCTGCAGCACCCAGCTGACGGCCTACAAGGTGCCCAAGCAGATCGAATTCAGGACAACGCTGCCGAAGACCAATGTCGGCAAGATCCTGCGCCGCGAACTGCGCGACGAAAAGAAGGCCGCGGCCGCCTGAAGACTGGCGGACGCGGAGCTTTCATGAGCGAAGCTTTTGACCCGACGCCTGACGACGTTGTCGCATTCTGGCGCGAGGCCGGCCCTGAGCGCTGGTACAAGAAGGACGAGGCGTTCGACGCGCTCATCCTCGGCCGATTCCTGACGCTCTGGCAGAAGGCGGCCGCCGGCGAGTTGTCCTCCTGGGAATCTTCGGACGAGGGCGCGCTGGCGCTCGTGATCGTGCTCGATCAGTTTCCGCGCAACATGTTTCGCGACGATGCCAGGACCTATTCCAGCGATGCCAGGGCGCGCGAGGTCGCTGCCCGCGCGATCGCCCGCGGCGCGGATGCGCGGATCGACCCTGGCCTGCTGGAATTCCTCTATATGCCGTTCATGCACTCGGAAGAGCTTTCGGACCAGCTCCGCTGCGTCGAGCTGTTCCGCAAATCCGGTGATCCCGGTAACCTCGAATATGCCGAGGGACATGCCGAGATCATCCGCCGCTTCGGCCGCTTTCCTCACCGCAATCGCATTCTCGGACGGTCGACCACGCCAGAGGAGCAGGCGTATCTCGACCAGGGTGGATTTTCCGGCTAGTGCGGCGGATTTGACATTCGCGTGGAATATCCACGAACAGTTATAGCGAATGTCAAATCCAAAGCCGCACTAGATAATAATATTTGCTAGTGTCCCTTTGGTTCTGACATTCGTAAAAGAGGTCGCCGCAATATCGTACGAATGTCAGAACCGGGACACTGATGACTGGATGAGCCCATTGCCGTTTTCGTGGGCCCGAATATTGTGCCGCCGGCCGGCCCGGTCTAAGAAACCATTCGCTATCCAGAGGGAGAAACACGATGACCATCAAAGTTGGCGACAAGCTGCCCGAGGCCAAGTTTCGCGTGATGACGGCGGACGGACTGCAGGTCAGGACCACCGACGATATCTTCAAGGGCAGGAAGGTCGCGCTGTTTGCCGTGCCCGGCGCCTATACCGGTACCTGCCACAAGATGCACTTGCCGAGCATCTTCCTCAATGCCTATGCCATCAAGGACAAGGGCGTGAATACGATCGCGATCGTTTCGGTCAATGATGCTTTCGTGATGAACGCCTGGAAGCGCGACACCGACCAGCGCGACGAAGCCACCTTCCTCGCCGACGGCAACGCTGAATTCACCAAGGCGATCGGCATGGAGCTCGACGCTTCCGGCAACGGGCTCGGCATTCGCTCCCATCGCTATTCGATGCTGGTGGACGACGGTGTGGTGAAGAAGCTCAATCTCGAGCCGGCGCCGGGCAAGGTCGAGGTTTCCGGCGGCGATACGCTGCTGGGGCAGCTTTAAGCTACACCGCGCGCCCCACCCTCTCCCCTTGCGGGAAAGGGTGGTTTCGAGCGTCAGCGAGAAACCGGGTGAGGGGTTCTTTTCCGCGAGAGGCCTCACCCCTCACCCGCCCTCAATGCTTTGCATTTCGGGCACCCTCTCCCACAAGGGGAGAGGGTGCCAACGTCCCCCGATTTTTCGCAACTACCCCTTCAATCTCGCCATCGCCACGCCGTCGCGCGCCAGTTGATCGGCGCGCTCATTGGCGTCGTGGCCGGCGTGGCCCTTGACCCAATTCCAGCGTACCTGATGCGGCTTTAGCGCCGCATCCAGCCGTTGCCACAACTCCGCATTCTTCACCGGCTTCTTGTCCGCGGTGCGCCAGCCGTTTTTCTTCCAGCCATGGATCCACCCCGTGATGCCTTGACGCAGATACTGGCTGTCGGTGTAGAGGTCGACCAGGCAGGGCTTCCTGAGCGCTTCCAGCGCGGAGATGGCCGCCATCAACTCCATGCGGTTGTTGGTGGTGTGCGGCTCCCCTCCCTTCAATTCCTTTTCGACCTCGCCGAATTTGAGGATCGCACCCCATCCGCCGGGACCCGGGTTGCCCGAGCACGCGCCGTCGGTATGGATGGTGACGGAGGGAAGCGAACTCACGCTAGTGTCCCGGTTCTGACATTCGTATCATGTTGCGGCGACCTCTCTTACGAATGTCAGAACCGTGGGGACACTAGTGGTCCGATTCTAACATTCGCTTCCCATTGTAGCAGGCACTTTTGCGAATGTTAGAATCAAAGGACCACTAGCAAATATAAGATTCTAGTGGAGTTTAGGATTTGACATTCGCTTAACGGGCTTGCGGCCAATTGGGTAGCGAATGTCAAATCCACTCCACTAGCAAATATTATTTTCTAGTGCGGCTTTGGATTTGACATTCGCCACAACTGTTCTCGGATATTCCGCGCGAATGTCAAATCCAAAGCCGCACTAGTTTTTTCCGGAAGTCGCGACGCCGTAGTCGCGGATCGTGGATACGCTCTGCTGAAAGCGCAGCTTGCGGACATACTCCATCGGGTCCCTTGGCCGCACCAGCGCCCCCTTCGGCACGTTCAGAAAATCGACCAGACGCGTCAGCAGGAAGCGCAACGCCGCGCCGCGTGCCAGTAGCGGCAACGCGCTGACCTCAGCTAACGACAGTTTTCGCACCTTTCCATAGGCGCTCAAGAAGGCACGCGCCTTGGTGACGTCGAACGAGCAATCGCTCTCAAAGCACCAGGCGTTGAGGCAGATGGCGACGTCATAGGCCAGCATGTCGGTGCAGGCGAAGGTGAAATCGATGAGGCCGGATACCCGCTCGCCGAGAAAGAATACGTTGTCGGGAAACAGATCGGCGTGGATCACGCCGATCGGCAAATCCTTCGGCCAGATGTTGCCCTCGAGAGAATCGAGTTCGGCGGCAAGGAAATCACGCAATCCGATTTGCACCTCCTCGGCGCGCGGGGCGGCCTGCTCGAACAGGGGCCGCCAGCCCGACACCGACAGCGCGTTGGCGCGCACCATGGGGAAATCGGCGCCGGCCAGATGCATCTGGGCCAACGCCGCGCCGACACCGGCGCAATGGGCGGTATTCGGCTTGCGCGGCCAGACGCCTTCCAGAAAGCTGATGATCGCCGCCGGACGGCCAGCGAGAGCGCTCAAGGCTTCGCCGCTCTTGTTTTTCACCGGCTGCGGGCAGCTCAGCCCGCGCGAGGCGAGATGCGTCATCAGGCTGAGAAAAAACGGCAGGTCGCTTTTGGCGACCCGCTTCTCATACAGCGTCAGGATGAAATAGCCCGAACTTGTGTGCAGCAGGAAATTGGAATTCTCGACGCCCTCGGCGATGCCCTTGTAGGACAAGAGTTCGCCGATCTCGTATTGGCTCAGGAATTCCCCAAGCTCATCGGCGGCGACGTCGGTGTAAACCGCCATGTAGCGTCCCGATTTATGAAGTTCGCCTGCCCTCGCCCTACCCTCCGATGCGAACTTCCTACATCAAAGGAACGCTAGTGTGGCGGTTCAGAAGTCCGCATCATTATTGCCGCCAGTTCGTCATGCGGACTTCTGAACCAAAGCCACACTAGAAACAATGACTTGCTAGTGTCCTTTCGATTCCGAAGTTCGTAAACGAATATGCCGCGCAATGATACGAACTTCGGAATCAGGACACTAGCGCCTTTTCGGTTCTGATTGAATCAGAACCGAGGCTCTAATGGTCCTTTGATTCTAACATTCGCCAGAATGCCTGCCGAGACGGGGAGCGAATGTTAGAATTGGACCACTAGACTATTCCGCTGCGTCAGGCCGCAGCGAACGCGGCAACGGGAAGAACTCGTTTTCTTCCGCCGCCGAGACCGTCTCCACGTGCAGGTCGTAGCGCTCGGCGAACGCGCCCATGATTTCCTCGACGATCACTTCCGGTGCGGACGCACCCGCCGTGATGCCGAGGCTGGTGATGCCTTCGAATCTCGACCAGTCGAGATCGCCGGCGCGTTGCGCCAAAACGGCGATCGGGCAGCCTTCGCGTTCGGCGACTTCGCGCAGCCGCTGCGAATTCGACGAATTGGGCGCTCCGACCACGATCAAAGCGTCGACCACGGGCGCCACCTTCTTCACCGCAAGCTGGCGATTGGTGGTGGCGTAGCAGATGTCTTCCTTGTGCGGACCCGAGATGTTGGGAAACCGCTCCTTGAGCATGGCAACGATCTCTGCGGTGTCGTCGATCGACAGCGTGGTCTGGGTCACAAAGGCAAGGTTGTCCGGATTCCTCGGGGTGAAGGTCGCGGCGTCCTCGGCGGTCTCGATCAGCGTCACCGCGCCCGTCGGCAATTGTCCGAGCGTGCCGACAACCTCCGGATGATGGGAGTGGCCGATCAAAAGGATTTCGCGGCCGCGCTTGAAATGGATCGCCGCCTCGCGATGCACCTTGGTGACCAGCGGGCAGGTGGCGTCGAGCGAGAAGAAATTTCGGGCGCGGGCTTCCGCGGGCACTGATTTCGGAACCCCGTGGGCCGAGAACACCACCGGCGCGTCGGTATTGTCGGGGATTTCCGCCAGTTCCTCGACGAAAATCGCCCCCTTGGTCCTGAGGCTGTCGACGACATAGCGGTTGTGGACGATCTCGTGGCGGACATAGACCGGAGCGCCGTAGATCGCCAGCGCCCGTTCGACCGTATCGATCGCCCGGACCACGCCCGCACAGAAGCCCCGTGGCGAGCAAAGCACGATTTTCAGGGGTGGTTTGGCTGGCATGGGGCTGTCTCGGACCGAATCGCCCCGGGCGGGCCGGAACAGGCGATTCACATAAGGAAAATTCGTTAAAGGACTTGTCGTTACGGGACTTGTCGCTAGAGGACTTGGGCCGGCTTTGGGGCGCTGTCAAGGGCGTCCAGGGTCCCGATTACGAGGTTGTATCATGGGTTCGTATCATGGGCGGCGGCTCGCCCCGCCACTCCTGCAAGCCATTGCGCCATCGGCCCTGGAAGGCTTATATAAGGCGTAATTCCCGTCATCGCTGATGACCACGGCTTCGCCCTTAAGGGGTGGGCGAAGCGCCAAGGAGATTTGCCATGAGCAATGCACCGCTGATGCCAAAGGCTACGGCCGTGTGGCTGGTCGATAATACCGCTCTAACCTTCGATCAGGTGGCCGATTTCACCAAAATGCACCCGCTCGAGGTCCGCGCCATCGCCGATGGCGACGCCGCCCAGGGCATCAAGGGCATGGACCCGATTTCGACCGGCCAGCTCACCCGTGACGAGATCGAAAAGGGTGAAAAGGACCCGAATTACCGGCTCAGGATCGCCGAAAGCAAAGTGACGCTGCCGCCGCAGGCCAAGAAGAAGGGCCCACGTTACACGCCGGTCTCGCGCCGGCACGAACGGCCGAGCGCGATCCTGTGGCTGGTGCGCAATCACCCGGAATTGAAGGACGCGCAGATCATGCGACTGGTCGGCACCACCAAGACCACGATCGCCAGCGTCCGCGACCGTACCCACTGGAATGCCTCC
Organism: Bradyrhizobium sp.; assembly: GCF_035570375.1. GTDB lineage: Bacteria > Pseudomonadota > Alphaproteobacteria > Rhizobiales > Xanthobacteraceae > Bradyrhizobium. Next base: position 31,729 of record NZ_DATMLW010000209.1, read on the forward strand.
ACCCTGACCCCGATGGACCCGGTGACGCTTGGCCTTTGCTCGCAGATCGAGCTCGATTTCGAGGTCCAGCGCGCAGCCAAGGAGAAGCCGGTTGATACCGGTTACGGCGGCGCCACCCTGCTGCCGGCCTCCGAGACCACGCGCAAGGAGCCCGAGGTCGAGGTTTCGGAGAAACAGCGCGAGGATCTCAACGTCGATGCCGTCTTCGCCAAGCTGAAGACCATTGGTGGCAAGAAGCAGGAGCAGGAGTAGGCGCGGGTTAGTCCTTGGCTTACGCGCGCGCTCCCAATATTCCTCCCGTCATGCGCGGGCTTGACCCGCGCATCCACGTCTTACTTTCTGATTGGGGAGAAAAAGACATGGATGGCCGGGTCGAGCCCGGCCATGACGAAGGTGAGAGTGGTGATATCCCGGTCAGACACCTGATCGGCTCTAGCCCAGCTCGATCTCGTCGTCGATCTCGTGCGAAAGACTGAGGCCGCCGATGGTGAGAACCATTTTGGCCGGCAGCTTCTCGTGGCCCTTGAGGCGGCCCGAGGCGAGCGCATCGCGAACCGACCTTTCGATTTCGCGCTGCGAGGTGATGCCGACTTTTTTCAAAAACCTGCGCAGGCTGGTGTTGAAGACGTCTTCGTTCATGAGGACCTCCCGAATTTCAAGGCCGGACCGGATTGTTCAGCATATATTCCCCGAGATCGCGCTGCTTCTTGTCGGCGCGCGCGATCGCGTTGCCGCGCTGGGCGTCGCGGTCCTTGCGGCAGGCGACGTATTCGGGTGAGCCGACCGCGACCTTGCCGCCGGCACGGCAGAACGTGTCGTCATCTTCGCTTAAGCTCGAGCTGACCGGCAACTCATTGCGCTTGGCGCAGGAGGAAAGCGTCAGCGCGGCAAGCGCCAAAACCAGAAGTGCGAATTGGCGCCTCATGCGCAGATACCCTGATCTTTCGTCATTGCCGGGCATTGCCGTTCGAAGAACGGCGTCGCTTCCGCTCGCCTATGCCCCGGCAATCCATCAAAAACAAGGCATGTTTCAGATAGATGCCCGAGCCTTCGCCACGCCGAAGGGGTTTCGGCCCCGCAGGCGGGGCAAGCCCGGGCATGACTGCTGGATCACACCCTGCCCTTCAATGCCTCGCCGATCTCGTCGAGCACCTTCGGATCCTCGATGGTGGCGGGCATCGCCCATGGTTCGCCGTCGGCGATCTTCTTGATGGTGCCGCGCAGGATTTTGCCCGAGCGCGTCTTCGGCAGCCGGCCGACCGTGATCGCGAGCTTGAAGGCGGCGACGGGACCGAGTTTTTCACGCACCAGCGACACGATCTCCTTTTCGATCTCGCCTGCGCTGCGGGTCACACCGGCCTTCAGCACCAAAAAGCCGCAGGGCACCTCGCCCTTGATCGCGTCCCTGATGCCGAGCACGGCGCATTCGGCGACGTCGGGATGGGAAGCAAGAATCTCCTCCATGCCGCCGGTGGAGAGACGATGACCGGCGACATTGATGATGTCGTCGGTGCGCCCCATCACCCAAACGTAGCCGTCCTCGTCGACAAAGCCGGCATCGGAGGTCTTGTAGTAGCCGGGAAATTCGGTGAGGTAGGACTCCCTGAAGCGATCATCCTGCTGCCATAGCGTCGGCAGGCAGCCAGGCGGCATCGGCAGCTTGATCACGATCGAGCCCATGGTATTCGCAGCCAACGGCTTGGCCGCCTCATCGACGACGTCGACCTGATAGCCCGGCATCGGCACGGTCGGCGAGCCGTGTTTCACCGGAAGCATTCCGAGCCCGACCGGATTGCCGGCGATGCACCAGCCGGTTTCCGTCTGCCACCAGTGATCGATCACCGGCACCTTCAACTGTTGTTCCGCCCATTCCACCGTCGGCGGGTCGGCGCGCTCGCCCGCCAGAAACAGCGTGCGGAATTTCGACAGGTCGTATCGGCGAATGAACTTGCCTTCCGGGTCTTCCTTGCGGATGGCGCGGAACGCGGTCGGCGCGGTGAACAAGGCCACCGCCTTGTGCTCGGAAATAAGGCGCCAGAATGCGCCGGCGTCCGGCGTGCCGATCGGCTTGCCCTCGTACATGATCGAAGTGGCGCCATGAAACAACGGCCCGTAGATGATGTAGCTGTGACCGACCACCCAGCCGATATCGGAGCCGCACCACCAGACCTCGCCGGGCTTGACGCCGTAGAGATTGAACATCGACCATTTCACCGCGACCAGATGCCCGCCATTGTCGCGCACCACGCCTTTGGGTACGCCGGTGGTGCCTGACGTGTAGAGGATGTAGAGCGGATCGGTCGCGAGAACGGGGACGCAGTCGGCGGATTTTTTTGCCTTGATGGCCGCAGCCCGCAAGTCGGCCCAATCGTGGTCGCGCCCCGCGATGAGGTCGCAAGAGGCTTGCGGCCGCTGCAGGATGATGCAAGCGATCGGCCTGGCGCTGGAGAGCCTGATCGCCTCGTCGAGCAGCGGCTTGTATGACACGATGCGGCCGGGCTCGAGCCCGCAGCTTGCCGAGAAGATCAGCTTCGGCTTGGCATCGTCGATCCGGGTCGCCAGTTCCCTGGCGGCGAAACCGCCGAACACCACCGAATGCACCGCTCCGATTCGCGCGCAGGCCAGCATCGCGACCACGGCTTCCACCACCATCGGCATATAGAGGATGACGCGATCGCCTTTCGCAACGCCAAAGTCGGCCATGATCGCCGCAAGCGTCTTCACTTCGTTCAGCAACTCGGCATAGGTCAGCCTCGTTTGGCTGCCCGAGAGCGGGGAATCGTGAATCAATGCCAGCTGGTCGGCGCGCCCGCCTGCGACGTGGCGATCGAGCGCGTTGTAACAGCTGTTGACCACCGCACCCGTAAACCAGCGGCCGTAAAGTCCCTGTGACGGATCGAAGATTTTCCTGGCGGGCTCGATCCAGTCGATGTCGCGGGCGGCCTCGCCCCAAAAGCCTTCGGGGTCCCGGAGCGAACGGGCATGAATCTCGTGATAGCGACTGTTGCCCTGGATGTTCATGGCGCAGCTCCCGTTCGACACGATTTTTCACGGCCTGCAAAGCATCCAGCATGGACGGGCTGGACCCATCCAGCCATGACCAGGATCAAAGCGGCCGTTTTCAGCTCATTTTGGTGGGAAGCGGCGCCAGATCAAGCGGGAATGACTGCGTCCTTCGGCTAAAGGCGACCAGAGCGTGTGCTCACAATGCGCGCCATGCCCTCAATATCGCCTTGAGAGCCGAAGTCGCCAGAGATCAGAAACGGGTCATAAACCGACCTCGTCGCGGACGGCAACTTGTCCGGTGCGCCCGCTCAGGGCGGACATGAAGGGCTGGCGCGCCGAACGTCGGCTCGGACCACGAGCGGAAAACCGTTGATATCGTTCTGCTATGGTGTCCGCTTTTTGGGCGCAAGTCCAAGCGGCCGGATTTCCGCTTCGGCCAAATAGCAAACATCTGGTCGAGGCACGATGGGCCGAGATTGATTTATCTCAAGACTGGATCCGAAACGCGGGCCCAGCTTACATACGCAAGGCAGCGATGCGTCCAGACAATCGGGAGGTGAAGCATGTACCGGCATATTCTCATTCCGACAGATGGGTCGGAGCTAGCGCAGCATGGGGTGGCGCATGGGTTGGCGCTGGCGAAATCCCTTGGAGCCAGGGTATCTGTAATCTTCGTTGTGGAACCATTTTCAGAAATGACTGGGCGGTTCCTTGAAGCAGTCGCAACATACGCCGAGCTGCGCAAGGAACAGGCCACGAGCGCCCTGGATCGCGCGGCAAAGGAAGCCAAGGAGGCTGGTGTTTCCTGCGAGACGATTCAGCTGGAGAACGGGCAACCCCATCAAGCCATCATCGCAGCTGCCGAGGACAAAGGCTGCGATCTCATTGTGATGTCGTCGCACGGGCGCAGCGGACTTGCCGTTCTTCTAATCGGCAGTGTGACAAACAAGGTGCTGACGCACGCGAAAACCCCCGTACTGGTTTGTCAGTGAATGTACGGAAGCTCACCTCTTGCCGTACTCCGTGAACACGCAAAGAGCTAGTGCCGATCGAGCGCCATCAGGCGATCGAGCCGCTGGCGCATCATCTTCTGCAAATCGAAATCCGGCCGGCCGAACTCGGCATTGCGGCGGGCGAGGAACTCATCCTGCTCACGCTGCATGGCGCGGCCGGCGCTACGATCATCCTTGCCCGCCTCGCGGACGATCTTGGTATTTACGGCGTTGATCTCGCGGTCGAGATTGGCAAGCTCCGGATTGGCACAGATCGCCTTTTCGACCGGACGTCTGGCCGTGGCGCAATTGAAGCTCGGCCTGTTGTTGACCGCGATCATCGCGCCGATGCGCTCGATCTCGAGCGACAGCGACTTGTAATTGGCCCGTGCAGCCGCGTGATTTGGGTTGAGCTTGACTGCCGTGCCGAAATCACCCAGCGCGCGCGGCCGGTCACTCTTCTTGCGCCAGAGCTCGCCGCGGGCATTGAAAATATCGGCCAGCGTCGGGTCGAGCCGGAGCGCCAGATCATAGTCGGAAATCGCGCGGTCGATCTGCTCCTTGCGCTCATGGGCGGCGGCGCGCGCGATCGCAGCCTTGATGCGGTCGGCCTTGGCCGCCTTGTCGTTGTCGATCAGCGGAGCACAATCGGCAATGATCCGCTCGTCTTCACGGGCGGTGACCGCGGCCATGCAAGGCGCGGAATCGATCTGCTCTTCGGTCGGCTCGGTGGTCGCCGCGGACGCGCAATTCGGCATAACCTGCGAAGCCATGCAAGCGATCACCAGGCCTGCGATCAGGGCTGTGAAGGTTCGTCGCATCAAAATTCAGGTCACTTTGAGCGTGATCCCGCCATCGACCACGAGCTCGATGCCGGTAATGTATTTCGATTCGTCGGAGGCGAGAAACAGCGCCGCGTTGGCGACATCCCAGGCGTCGCCCATGTGTCCCATCGGTACCTGCGCATCGCGCGCGCGCCACATCGCTTCGATGTCACCCCTCGCATAACTCGCCGCAAGGCCTGCGGAATGCTCCACCATCGGCGTCTTCATCAGCCCAGGCAGGATCGCGTTCACCCGCACCTTCTTAGGTGCGAATTCCACCGCCGTGGTGCGCGTCATCTGGTTCATCGCGGCCTTGGTCGTGCCATAGGTGACGTAGGATATGCCGAGGTGACGGATGGAGGCGATGGAAGAGATATTGATGATCGAGCCGCCGCGCTGCGCCACCATCACCGGGATGACGTGCTTCATGGCAAGGAACGCGCTCTTGAGATTGACGGCGAACACACGGTCCCAGTCGGATTCCGCCACGTCGATCACGCTTCCTGTTTCGGCGATGCCGACATTGTTGTCGAGCACGTCGATGCGGCCGTAAGCATTCAGGCAGGCCGAAACCATGGCCGCGATGTCTTCGGCGCGCGAAGCATCCGCGGTGAAGGCGGTCGCCTTGCCGCCCTCGGATGCGATGATGCCAGCGGTCTCTTCCGCGGCCGCCGCGTTTCGATCGACGCAAAACACCTGCGCACCCTGGCGCGCAAAGGTCACGGCGGTGGCCTTGCCATTGCCCCAGCCCGGCCCGATCGAACCGGCACCAACCACGATCGCTGTCTTTCCGTTGAGGCGTCCCACCCGGCATCTCCGTCTTCCGTCGAAATTGACCGGACGAAAGCCCATGGTCAACCCATCCCAATGGATGGCCCCGGAGAACCGCTCCGCTCTAGCAAGGACGCCGTTCCCCGCATACTGTGGCGCCCGCGAACCGGTCCGACAGAGGCCGGTCCTGTCGTGGAGAACGCCATAATGCCCGTCTTTCGTACCGTCGGATTATCATTTGTTGCCGCAGTCCTGCTTTGCAGCGCGCCCCTCAATCTCACCCACGCCAAACCGTTCATGATCGTCGGTCTCGACGAGAAGGTTTGGTGGGACGATGATGGCAAGGTCGTCCTCTCGCCGCCCGGCAAGGACCAGGTCCTGCTCGTCGACCTTGCCGATCCCGAAAATCCCAAGATCGCAGCCACGCTGCCGCTGGAAAATTCGGTAGTCGGGCCGCCGGTCAATCTCGACATCGATCCATCCGGTTCGGTCGCGCTCGTTGCGAATTCGGTCGACGTGGTGAAAGAGGGCGAAGCGCTGAAGCAGGTCCCGGACAACAAGATCTTCGTGATCGATCTGAAGGCCAACCCGCCGAAGCTCGCAGCCACCATCACCGGCGGCAAGCAGCCTTCGGGCCTGAGCTTCAGCCCGGACGGCAAGATGGCGCTGGTCGCCAATCGCGGCGACAATTCGGTCAGCGTGCTCTCCGTCAACGGCACCGACGTCAAGGTCACCGACACCATCAGCTTTCCCGACAGTGTGGCGCATGTGCTGTTCACGCCCGACGGCAAGCGGGCGCTGGCCGTCCGATTCCCGGCGCACAAGGTGAGCGTGCTCGACGTCAACGGCGACAAGGTGACGTATAACAAGGTCGACCTGCCAACCGGCCAGTGGCCCTACAACGTGGTGGTGACGCCGAACGGCAAGATCGCGCTGACCTCGGATAACGGCAATTCAGGCGCCTCGGACGGCAGTGTCGACACCACGAGCGTGATCGACCTCGAAGCCAACCCGCCACGGATCATCGATCGGGTGGTGGTCGGTGACGGTCCCGAAGGGCTTGCGATGTCCCCGAAGGGTGATGTTGCAGTGGCTGCGATCCTGCGCGGCTCCAACAACAAGAAGGCGTTCTACTACAACGAGAACGGCAGCCTCTCGATCCTGAAAATCGACGGCAAGAAGGTGACCAAAACCCAGGATATCGAGGTCGGCGGATTGCCCGAAGCGGTCGTGTTCACGCCGGATGGCAAATATCTTCTCGCCGGCAACTACATCACCCAGGATTTTTCGATCCTCAAGGTCGACGGCAGCAACGTCACCGACACCGGCAAGCGGTTCAAGGTGCCCGGTCATCCGGCCTCGGCGCGGATCGGGCATTAATCGTCCGATCGCTTCGATGACTCGGTTCGCCTCGCCTGCAGTCGGTGCAGAGATTCGCACACTAAACGCAATCTCTCTTATCCCTCCCCCACGAGCGTGAGCGAGTAGTGGGGAGGGTCGAGGCGAGTAAAACGAGCGTCGGGGTGGGGGAGTAAGAAGAGACCCTCCACCCTGGCCTCCGCTTTGCTTCGGCCTTCCCTCCCCACCGCTTCGCGGGGGAGGGATTATCCGCCATCGCCGAATTGGCCAGAGCCGCCGCGCTCGAACTGCCGTAAAGCCTCGCCGCGGGCGAGCAGGCGTTGGGCGTTGCCGTAGGTCGGCAATTCCACCAGCGAGCCATCCAGCTCAACACGCGCCTCGCCCTTCGCGCGGGCCGATTCGAACGCCGCGACGATGTCGCGGGCATGACCGATCTCTTGATCATCCGGTGACAGTATCGCGTTGACGACGGCGGCATGGGAGGGATCGACCAGGCTTTTTGCGACATAGCCCAATCTTCGCGCCCAGCGCGTATCACGCCCCACACCCTCGACATCGCCCCAGGTATAGGGACAGTCGATTGCTACGACGCCGGCCGCAACGCATTCGACGATGAAGCGCTGCCGGCAATAAGCGAGTTCAAGGCCGTCCTGTCCGCGCTCGGCGCCGAGGTCTGAGGCGAGGTCTTCGGCGGCGAGCAGGCAGGCTGTCGTTCGCGGGCTTGCCTTCGCAATCACAGCCGTCTGGACCAGCCCACGGGCGAATTCGATATTCGGCAGCAAGGCTGTGGAGCCGGAAGCAATGCCGTAGTCGCGTTCGAAGCGCGTCACCGCCTCATCCAGCCGCAACACCTGATGCGGCTCGGCGACTTTCGGCGGCGCCACGATATCGGGCGCGCCGCGCATCACCGCCGCCAGATCGTCCATGCCGTCCTGCTCGAGCGGATTGACGCGTACCGCGACCACGGCGCCCTCCGCCCGCCATGCGCGATAGAGATCGCTCGCGAGCGAGCGCGCCAGCGGCCGGGACGATGGCGGCGTAAAATCCTCCAGCTCCTGAATCAAAACGTCGGCGCCGCTTGCCGCTGCACGAGGCAACACAGCTTCATTCGCACCTTCGAGGAACAGCCAGGACCTGCAGAGTTGCGCGGGTCGGATGCGGCGCATCGAACTTGTCCTTGAGCGGAATTCTACCTCACCGGAGCCAACGGCAGGCCTATTGAAACGTCATGTCCAGGCACTTGGAAATGTCGGAGCCAAGACCCGAGCTGATGATGATGCAGCCGCGTACCTTTCGCGTCGTATTGTCGCTGGCCCATACCGAATAGCCGCCGCTGCCGAAGAACGAGTTGGTATTAGGCGGCTCGGTCTCGGCCGCGTCGAACGAATAGTTCGAATCGGTATCGAAGATGCGGGGCCGCTTGATGCAGCCGCCGTCGGTCTGGACGTTGATCACTTCCTTGTTGTCCCGAGTCAGGGCCAGGCTGACCTGGCACCTGAAATATTCGGATGTGTTGACGTTGAAGATGTAGGCGTAGGATTTGCAGGTCGCGGTATTGAGCTTGCCGGCGCTCAAACCCCGGCTGCAGGAAATTCGCTGGTTGTTGCTGAGCTTGAACTCGTCGGCCTGCGCGAGGGTGCCCAATAGAGCAAACAGCGCAATGCCCGAACAAAATTTCACAACGTGGTTCATCCTGGTCATCCCCATAGGCCTTTTGCGAACACCTGCGTTCGACAGTTGCGTTCTGGAGCAGAGGGCCAGAACCGGGGAGGAAGATAGTCGCGAAGTGCAAGAGGGGAAATCACAAAGTCTATGAAGCGCAACTAAGGTCGCAACAGGCGTCGTGTTGACGCGCCGATGCCGTTCGTGATTTGTTCAGAAGCGATGGACCGCACAGGTTTGCGGCCCCGGTAGTGGGAGCATGCAGGATGACGCGATTTTTGACCAAGACCCTCTTGATGGCCGCAGCGATGGCCGCCCTGACGACAACGGCATTCGCCGAACAGGCGACGCCGTGGGAGCTGAAGCCGGACACGGGGTATGGCTATGACAAGGAAGGCAAGATGTTTGCCTACAAGATGGGGACCAGCAACGCGGGCCTGCTGCTGAAGGGCGCCAAGAAGGTGCCAAAGGGCACGCTGTTTTTCGTCGGCCAGAACGGTCAGCTCTACATGCGCACCGGGCCGTTCCTCGAGGGCGACGGCAAGTTCATGTTCGGGCCGCACTGATCAGAGCATGATCAGGTTATGATTCCGAAGTTCGCATCGATAGTCGCCGCGAATGTTTGCGAACTTCGCAATCGGAGCACTGGACGTGACTTCATCGCGCGCCGTCGGGCGAGGCCGTCGCCGACGGCGTGTAGAACGCGGCCGCCAATTCCCTTGCGCCAGGCGAATTGCTGTTGCTGTCCATCCGGCTGTCGGTGATCGCCAATAGCCGCGCCACGGTGTTGTGGCGGATCGCCACGGGATTTCGCTCATAGCCTGCGCGCTGGAAGAAATTCGACGTCGGGACCAGCTCGCGCATGGCTTGCGGCATCGTCACCATGTCGAGCCCGGTGCCGTCGCCGGTGAGGTTCATCATCTCGAGCTCGGCGGCGCTCAACGGGTGGGCATAGCCCTTGGCGCGGGCGAAAATGACCGAGGTCAGGAGCTTGTGGGTCTGCAACATCGGCCCGACATCGATATCGAGCACCATGGCATGGATGGCCCAGCCCTGAGGGGTATCGGCGAGTTTTTCGTGCGCCGACCAGTCGTCCGGCACTGATCGCGCATAGGCGACCATCTTCTTCAGCACCGCGATCTTCTGATCCATCGCCTTGCGCGGCGCTCCCGACAATTGCGCGGCCCTTTGCGTCAGTTCGCGAAGGAATTCGCCGCCCTGTTCGGCGATCAATTCGACGCTGTTGGTGGTGAGCAACTGGTTGTAGCCGATGGCCGTGGAAATCGCCCGGCCGCTGCGCAGTCCAGACTGCATGTCGTAGTTTCCGTTGCCGCCGGTCTCGAACGAATAAACCCGTACCGCCTGCTCCCGGGTCAGGCCCGCGGCCGAAGCCACGCGTGCATAGGCGCGCTTGAATTCGACCTCGTTCGCGGGCTTTTGCGGCGTCCACTGGAAATGCTCGCTCGCCGCCTGCAGCAGGTCGCCGACCAGCGGGATGGCCTTGTGCGGGCGCGGCTTTGGTTCTGGCGCCTCCTCGCCTTCCGGTGACACCGGCCGCCTGGGCCCGGTGTAAACCGGCGGCTGCGTCAGCACATAATCGTCAAGCGCGATGGCGAGATGCTCGCGCCGCCTGGCGTTGCGGCCCCGCCGCTTCTCCGCAATCGAATTCCAGTAGACGTCCGCCTCCTCTTCGAAGGCCGCGCGCGCCTCCTGATATTGGCGAAGCAGGCGACGATATTCCGCGACCGCCTGGGGTGAGGCCGCCTGCGCCATGGCGTCGGTGCTCGCCTCCCGCGGCGGCGCGGCCGCATCCATGGCGCTTGCCGGCGGCACAATCACGATCAGGACCAGCGCGGCCCAAAGACGAATCGCATCAGGTAGCATGGCAATGTTTTAGAGCATGATCCGGAAAAGTGGAAACCGGTTTTCGCTCGCGACAAACGCGGAACGCGTCTACGCGGAGATCATGCTCAAACAAAGAGATGAGAACATGACTGCGAAAATGGCACCGTTTTCGAACGCCATACCTACTCCGGTTCGACGCCACTGGCCTTGACGAGTTCCGACCATTTCCGCTCATCGCGGTCGATGAAGGCGGCATAGTCTTCCGGACTCCCTGGCGTGATTTCGGTGCCGTCAAGCGCGAGCTGCTTCTTTACCTCCTCGGAAGCGAGCGCGGCGCGCAACGCCTTGTTGAGCCTCTCGATCATCGGACGCGGTGTGCCCGAAGGCGCCGCAAGGCCGTAATAAAGCGAGGCATCGAAGGATGGAAGGCCGGCCTCGATCATGGTCGGCACCTCGCCCAGCAATGCGTTGCGCGTGGTGCTGGTCACCGCCAGCGCACGCAACAGTCCCGCATTGACATTGGCATGGGTCGCCGGAATAGGCGCAAACGCCATCGGAATATGCCCGCCCAACAGTTCGCTCAGCGCCGGACCTGTACCCTTGTAGGGAATATGCACGAGCTTGATTCCCGCCGCGCGCGCGAAATATTCGCCGGTGATGTGGCTGACCGTGCCGACGCCGGCGGATCCGAAATTGACCTTGCCGGGATTTGCCCCGATCATCCCGATCGGCACAAAATCCTTGCGCGGGTCACAACCGACATTCTTGTAAAGGGACGGACCGATGGCGAGGGTGCCGGTGTATCCGACCAGAAGGGTGTAGCCGTCCGGCTCGGCCTTGGCCGCCGCCTTGGTGCCGACGGTGCCGCCGGCACCGCCGCGATTGTCGACGACGATGCTTTGTCCGAGCAGCTGGCTCATCTTGTCGGCGACGACGCGCGCGACGATGGAGGTGCTGCCTCCCGGCGGAAACGGAACGATGAAGGTGATGGTGCGGTTAGGCCAGGATTGCGCCTGTGCATGATGGACGCCGCAGATACAGCCAAACACAAAAGCGAAAATGCAAAGCGAAGCGCTCAGGCTGCGCATCCGACGACCTCCACGACACCCTTGTCGTTGTTCGTGACGGCATCGTCCTCGAAAGCTCGAAGGTCCGCAAGGCGTCTCCTGCGCGAAGCTCGCAAAGCCTTTTACCAGGAGCGGCTGTTTCAGCTCGGCCACGCGGGCAGGCGCGACTCTCAAGAGAGACCCGCAACCAAAGCCGGACGAGCTTTGTTGACATGCTCTGCCGGCTCTTTACGGGGAGAGAACGACCCGGAGTCCGTGTGTCGGATATCGAACGTTCGTATCGTAGCTGTCACGGTTTGCGGGCCGTACATAACGCGCGTCATTCCTCCAGGACCCCGACCGAATGACATGCGCCACGCAGTCGGCCTCGACCCAGGCTGAACCATCGGACGGGGCGCCCTGATAGTTCTTGTGCCAGCAATCCTCGACCCACTGATCGATCCCGCCGCCCATATCATACAGGCCAAATGGATTTGGCTTGAAGCTGCCAACCTTGACCGGCTGCTCTGCGGCCGCGACCTCGCTGCAATTATTGCAATTTGCCATGCCGGTTTGCATCTGGTCACCCCACCAGTATTTGGTTTGAGTGCCACCGCGCGCGGCATATTCCCATTCCACTTCGCTCGGGAGCCGGTACTGCTTGCCCGTCGTCGCCGCAAGCCACGCCACAAACTGTTTGGCATCGGACCAGCTTACATTGGTGACAGGCGCATCATCCTTTCCGTTGGCCCGAAGCGGGCATAGCTTCGCATCTGCGCATTGGTTCCACTCGCGGACGGTGATGGGATATTTACTCATCGAGAAAGGCTTGACCGTTACCTGGTGGGCCGGCCTTTCCGTGATCTCATCATTGCTGCCCATGGTGACACTTCCACCGGGAATCGCGTTCATTTCCGGCTCCGGAGCCGACGCCGCCGATTGCTGCGCAGTGATTGGCGTCACCGAGCGAACGGACGGACCGTGCAGCGCGTTTGGCATCTGTGGCGAACCCGAGATCGACACGCGACCCTGCGTCTGGTCATGCGGTTGCCAAAGCAGATACCAGAGCGCGCCACCTGAGATCATCAGCAAGGCGAGGCTCAGCAAAAACAGCGGGATTTTCTCGCGGCGCTTGCGAGTTATGTTGAAAGCAGCCGGGTCCGGAAGCACCCGATAGACCCTCACCGGATCGGTGATGGTCCCTACTTCGCGATCACCGAGAAACTCATATCCACAAAAAAGTTTATTCTTGATCTGCTCGTATATGCCGCCCGAGATATAGACCAGGCCGGGATCGGCAATGTTCTTCAGGCGCGAAGCAACGTCGACGCCATCACCGTAAATTTCATTAGCTTCGATGATAACGTCGCCAAGATCGACGCCAATCCGATACTCGATCCAATGATGCTTCGGCAGCGCGGCGTTGCTGCGTCCGACGATGTTCTGTTGAATGACGATACTGCATCGCACGGCTTCGACAGGACTGTCGAAAATCGCGATAAAACCGTCGCCGTTGGTTTTGACGAGCCTTCCATGGTGCTCGGCAATGCTCGGCTTGATGAGATCGCGCTCGATCCGCTTGACGCGACCGTGCGTTCGTTCTTCATCGAGTTCCATCAAGCAGCCGTAGCCAGCGATATCGCCAGCGACAATCGCCACCAGACGGCGCGGTGACGTCTCGCGGGGTGGCTCAGTTTTGCCGGATATAAAATCTGGAATTTCACTCATACCGAAAACAGAAGTATCAGGGGTGCACAACTACTTTGCGCAAAAAAATGGAACTCGCTGGTAACATCGTTCACTGCCGGGTTGCTAAAATGAAGCCTGCCTCAACCGGCTTGCGCCTTATAGGTCGAGACGCGCTATCCGAATGTGAACCGCTTCACACCAACGAGTTCGGCGCCTGTCGCATCGCTTGCCGATGTTGGAGTTGAGTCAACTTCGTCGTTCCGAGGGTGCGCCGATGGGTCTACCTACAACAGAGATTCGCCGGCCATCGCATGCGCAGCCAGGGGCCACGCCGTCGCGCCGCCGGCAATCGCCATGAAAAATCTCGCTGTTTCACGACAACCAAATATCACTCGAATCCGTCTTATCACTCAAATCCGGCCAGGCGCGCTTTGAGCCGGTCTTTAGATGACCTTCCCAAATTCTTGATTTTAGCTTTATTTGCCCAGAGGGAACTACGGCTGTACCGAGCTACGCCGGACAAGGTGTGTGCGCGGGAGTCGCAATCGTCCCATGCCTGCTATGGGCCAGAACCGGGAGTAACGCTGCGATATCCAGCCTCGGCCGATTCGTTCAATTTCCTTCAGCACCGAGGGTTAGTAAGGCGGCATTACACCATAGACGGGTCCGCCATAGACGGGTCCACGATAAACGGGTGCGCCATACGCCGGTCCACTATAGATGGGTCCGCGATACACGGGTCCACCATACACGGGTCCACCATAGACAGGTGCACCATACACGGGTCCGCCATAGACAGGTGCACCGTAAGCGGGTCTGCCATAGACAGGTCCACCATAGACAGGTCCACCATACACAGGTGCATCATAAGCGGGCGCATCATACCCGGGTCCGCCATAGACAGGTCCACCATAAGCGGGTGGACCATAAGCAGGCCCGCCATAGCCGGGCGGCGTTTCACCCAACTCTCCGGGCGGAATGTAGTCCGCTGCGAAGCAGGCCGTCGAAATTAGCAGAAATGCAGTTCCGAAAAGCCCTCTCATAATCCGCATCCTCATCGAGAGCCAACTTCGCCAGCATAATGGATTGCACTGACGAAGCATAATGGATTGCACTGACGACGGTGAAAATTTAGCGTCGCATTGGTTAACATAACGCCGCCTTGCGAGTTCCTTGGCAACGTTGCCAGGCGCCGGCGCGCCAAGGAACCCGACTACTGGCATCGCGGACTGCTGCGCGCGTGCGGCAGCGGCCATACGACCGCTCCGCCAGCAATCACGTTGATGAACTCGCGGCGCCTCATGCCGCTCGCCGAGGCTCAGGAGGCAGCAATTCAAACCAGCACACTTTAAGGCAGTCGGAAATGAGGTCTGGCGCGAGTCAGTCGGCGAACGGCCGAAGTCCGAAAAGGGTCTTTTTCAACTGTCGGCCCGTCCTGGCGCTCGGACATCATGGATCAGACGCCGCGATCTACTGCCTTGCTTCGGGCTGCGCGCGCGTTGGGGCCTGCGGTTGTGCGTTAGCATGCGATGACGCAGGGTTTGGCACGGGCTTGCGCGTGCCAATGGCGGCCTGTGCCGGCGGCGCCGACGTCTTGGGCCGCAGATTTTGCTGAGAAGTGCTGGCGAAAAGTTGTGCCACCAGTTCCTGACTCGCTCTGAGGAGTTCGGCGTTCCTCGCAATGTCGCGGGCCGCTTGTTCCTGGCTCGCCTTAATCTGCTCTATGGCCTTTGCATTGTCGCTGGCCAATTGTTGCTGACTAACCTTGAGCTGCTCGATCTCTCGTTCCATATTGTCGAGATCGCGCGCCATCGTCTGGAGTGACTTTGCCGGCTCGGCGGGCACCGGGACGGCTGTCGGCGTCTCCGCTGCCGTGAACTGAACAGACGACGGATTTGGTTGCGTGAAGAGCATCAGTTTTTCCAGCGGCAATGTTAAGGCTGAAACGAGCTGCGGCGCCGATTGCGCAAGCACATCACCATAGGATGATTGCGAAACGAGAGCAGCGGCAACGATGTATCCTGCGAGGAGCAAGCCCAGGATGCCGCGCAGCCACGGCCTGTTCCGCGACCGCTGGGGTGAACGTGGGGCCTCACGCTGTCTGGACAACTGTGCCTCCATCTGCGCGATCTGTTCATCCGCGCTCTTGATTTGTGCATAAGCTTGCGCGAGCTGTTCGTCGGCGCGCGAGAAGGCATCGCGTCTTTGCTTGTCGTCCGTCGTGGGATCCATGGATGCTCCCTTTCGATCGTCTCTGATTCCGCCAGCAGGCTCCCCGATCCTGTTATGACTAAGGCCGCAAGAGGGAAAGACGGAGTCATTTACCCCAGGGAACCCGCCTAAAATAGCCGCCCGGCCAAAATGCCACCCCGCCCGCGAAGACCTTGACCGACAGCTATTCGATCACCTCATCGGCACGCGCTGAAAGCGTCGGCGGCACCTGAATGCCGAGTGTCTGCGCAGTCCGTAAATTCAGGACAAATTCGAATTTGATAGACTGGTAGATCGGGAGATCGGCTGGATGCGTGCCCTTTAAGACCTTCGCAGCGTAAACTCCGACCTGGCGATATCCATCAGCAAGGTTGATCCCGTAACTCATTAGCCCCCCGGCCCTCGCATACTCGCCGAATTGATAGATTGCCGGCAACTTGAAGCGTGCCGCTAATTCGATGATGCGATCGTGGCGGGTGTCAAAAAATGGGTCGGAGGTAACAAGCAGAGCCGCAACCTTGCGCTCGACCAACGATGAAAATGCTCGTTCGAGTTCGTCATCGCTTCCTGCATATGCCAGTTCGACTTGTTTGCCGATCCTTTGACCCGCCTCTAAAACTTCTCGCGCTTGATCGTCCGCTTGTTGGTAATTTGGATCAATCAGTGCGCCGATAGTTGAGGCGGATGGTAGTAGCTCATGCAGGATCCCGAGCCGTTTTGCCTCAGGCGCTGTCGTCAGCAGGCTGACCCCGGTCATGTTTCCGCCGGGCCGGCTCAGGCTTTGCACCAAGCCACTTTTGACGGGGTCTCCGTAGTAAATATAATCGGAGTGGTCGGCGCCGCTTGTTTGGCAGCCAGCACCGACGGTTCGCCCCCCGTAGTAACCAGCACTGACAAATGATCACTCGCAAGCTCCGCTGCCAGAGCAGGCAGGCGATCGTATTGGCCCTTTGCCCACCGATATTCGATTACAACGTTTTGCCCTTCGATGAAACCGTTCGCGCTCATTCCTTCACGGAAAGCCGCCACGAGGTGCATCGAGTCGTCTGCACCCCTGCTGCTCATAAAACCGACCTTTGGGACTGACCGCTGTGCCCGCGCGAACCACGTCCATGGCATGGTTGTTACGACGCCACCGATTCCGGCAATAAGCGTACGCCGTCTCATTCAATCGCCCTTGTTAGAAATCGCGCCGGGGGATTTGATCATAGGTGGGAGCCGGCTGCCAGAGGGCTCGATGGCCGATGTCGGCTACGGGGTCATTTTCAACCGAGCCGGCCGGTCCTGCCTGCCATTTGATGCCGGCGTTGATCCTGAAAGCACGGTTGCGATCTCGAGCTGATTTTTCTCGGCGGGGCTCAGGCAGTGCTGACCGGCCCAACAATGCATCTCCGTACCCGGCGCCAAAACTCTTAAAGTACATAACATGGCTATTTTCTCTGGCTGTCTCACTTAGTCTCTCTCTTGACATTTCCGATCGCACGACGGCGATTGATGAAATGGCCGTCCGGCCAAAATGCCACCCCGCCCGAAGACCTTCCGATGACGAAAGACATTCCATGACAGGAGATTTGGCTGTGGAGAAACTGAAGGCCGCCGGATGGACGATGGTTGAAACCAGCGGGTTTCTGAGCCTGGTCGGCCCGCTATGGGAGCGTGTGGCGAGCGGCGAGCATGAATACGCGATCCTGGCCCAGGACAAGCACCACAACCGCCGCGGTCTGGTGCAGGGCGGGCTGTTGATGACATTTGCCGATCGCGCTTCCGGCATGACGGCGCGATATGTCTCCGGCAAGCCCACGCTGGCCACGGTCCAGATGGACACCCATTTCATCGACAGCGCCAGGATCGGCGAACTTCTGATGTCAAAGCCGCGCGTGATCCGCGCAACCCGCAGTCTCATCTTCACCACGACTGAGGTGACCGCGGGCAGCCGCTGCATCGCCACCGCAAGCGGCGTGTTCAAGATATTGAAAAGCGACAGCTAAAGCTGCGATGGCTTTGGGTCGAATAGCCATCGCGCTCTTAGTTTATTGTCTGCGCATGATCTTTTCGGAAAACCGCTGCACACTTTTCCGGATCATGCGCTAGCACTTCCCGCGATTGTGAGCGCCAGGGCCGCCAAAACTCCCTTTATTTCCCAAACTTGCGTGGGTATCAGCCCTGATAGACACCGCACAACTGAAAGGACCGGATCCGTGGAATATCGTCAACTCGGCCGCAGCGGCCTGAAAATCTCGCCGATTTGCCTGGGCACCATGATGTTCGGCGGGCCGACCGACGAGGCGGCGTCAAAACGGATCATCGCCAAGGCGCGCGAGGCAGGCGTCAACTTCATCGACACGGCGGATGCCTATTCGAACGGCAATTCGGAAGTCGTGGTCGGCCGCGCGATTTCCAACAACCGGCCGGGCTGGGTGCTCGCCACCAAGCTCGCGAACCCGATGGGCGATGATCCCAATCGCGGCGGGCTGTCCCGGCGCTGGGTGCTTCAGGCGGCCGACGAAAGCCTGAAGCGGCTCGGCACCGATTACATCGACATCTATTACCTGCACAGGGAAGACCATTCGACCCCGCTGGCCGAGACCGTGCGCGCGATGGGCGAACTGATCCGTCAGGGCAAGGTGCGCTATTTCGGGGTCTCCAACTACCGCGCCTGGCGCGTCGGTGAAATCTGCAACATCTGCGATGACCTCGGCATCGATCGTCCGATCGTCAGCCAGCCCTATTACAATGCGATGAACCGCATGCCGGAAGTCGAGCACTTCCCCGCCTGCGGCTATTACGGGCTCGGCATCGTTCCCTACAGTCCGCTCGCGCGCGGCGTGCTGACCGGCAAGTACCGTCCCGACTCGGCGCCCGGCAAGGAGACGCGCGCAGGCCGCAACGACACCCGCATGATGCAGACCGAGTGGCGTCCGGAATCGCTCCGGCTGGCGCAACAGATTCGCGCCCATGCCGAGGCGCGCGGCATCAGCGCCGGACAATTCGCGGTGTCATGGGTGCTCAACAGCGCCTTCGTCACCGGCGTCATCGCAGGTCCCCGCACCGAGGAGCAATGGGACGATTACGTGCGCGCGCTGGATTATCGTTTCACCGCCGAGGACGAAGCCTTGATCGATCGCCTGGTCACGTCAGGCCATCCCTCAACCCCCGGCTACAACGATCCGCAATATCCGATCGAAGGACGCAGGCCACGGACATCCGCCTAGCGGCTTTGAAGTCATAGTCGTTGGCGTAGAGGAAGGAGCGCCTTTGGTCGGCAAAGCCTGCCGGTGCTCGAAGCCGGCCGACCCACTTGACCGTTGATATTCAACGGAAATTTCTTTGGCCCGAGGTTTGCTTTTCCTCCACGACGGGATTCGTTTTATGCCGGTTACGTGAGTTTGAAGGCCACTCGGAGCCACTCATGTCGCGACACCATATTCTGCCGCCGCTTGCTTACCTTCCGCCGCAGCCGAAGAAGATCGAGAAACCCAAACGTCGTATCCATGTCGGCACCGCGGACGAAACGGAAGAGGCCACGCAAACCCGCGAAGCCAGCGCGCCTGACCAATTCCTTTCGCCCGGCGGCGTGCTCCCAAAGCCGGACTTTCCCGCGATCGAAGGATCGGAGGAAAAGCCGCATCATCCGCAAGGACGGCTCAGCGAAGACACGCTGAGGGCGATGCTGCAGGTTCAGGAATCCAAGGATTGAATTAACCTATCAGCAGAACTCGGTTCACCTCTCCCCGGCGGGGAGAGGGAGCACACTTTGAACGCGGTTATAGTTCAACCTGATTTCAACCTGTCGTTGCCAGAGTTTGCGAATTTCCGCAGCATCGCCTCGAAGGCAAGCTTGATCCGGCGAACGGCTGGCGTCTTGTAGAGAAAACCCTCGTTGCGCGTATGCACCAGCATCGAGGCATTCACTTCGAACACGACGAGATTGCCGGAAGAATCCAGCGCGCAATCGATACCGCAATATTCGAGCCCGACGCGCTTTCGGATGATCTCCATTGCCTGGTATTGCGCGGGGCCGAAGACCGCGGCGGGGTCGTTCAGAAACGCCTCCTCTTCGTGCTGCATCCAGGGCCGGTGGGCCATGTCGGTCGAGACGTGATGAAGTTTCCAGCCGTCTCCGATGCAAAGGTGGTAGGGCAGGATCTGATCGTCGACGAAGATGAAACGGTATTTGCGGAAGTAGCCGTCATCCGAGCGGTAGTCGATATATTCGATCAGGTAGTGATCGTGATCGGGCCGTTGCGACAGAAACGTCGCAAGCGCTGCGTGGTCTTCGAATTTTTCGAAATCGTCGCCGCCATGGGTCCCGGCCGGGCGGGCCAGGACGGAGCCGGTGAATGGAAAGGCGGCGCGCAGCGCCCCCGGGGAACAATCGGCGCCGGCCTTGTGACGAACGGCGTTCGGAACGCGGCAGCCGGGGATCGACTGCAGCAGGTGGGCAACGGCGTCGCGCGTGGTGTGCTGGATCTTGCGCGGGTGATTGATCACCGGCTTGCCGAGCCGATCGACCAGATCAGCAGCGAACGGCAACAGCGCCTCGGTTTGATCCGTATCCGAAATCAGATTGACTACCAGTCGGACATTCTCGTCGAACATCGCGCTGTCATACTCGCGCGAAGCAAACATCGAGAGCGTATCGGTGTCGTAGAAGGCGTCCTCGAACAGATATTCGGTCGGCGTGTTGCCGCCGAATGGCGCGTAGAGCGCCAGAAGGCGGAATTCCGCCGGCGATCTTGCGGCGGGTCTTCGGATCAGCGGTTCGAGCTTTGCGGCTTCTTCATAGGCGGCTTGAGCGCCTGCGACATCGCCCGTCGTCTGTTTCAGCGCGCCGATCCAGTTGATGCTTTCGGCATCACGCGGGTTCAGCGCGACGGCCTGCCGAAAACTTTCGATCGCAAGCGAAAACTCGTTCAGTTCAAAATGAACCCGGCCGAGCTGATGGCGCAGCCGGCTGTCCTGCGGGCGCTCGCCGATGAGCTCGGCAAGCAGGCCCCTGGCCACGATGTATTGTTGCGCTGCCATCAGCGCCTGCACCAGATTGGCGCGCGCCGCCCAGTGGCGCGAATTCAGCCTCAGCGCCTGCAGATAAAGCGCAATTGCTTGCTGATGTTTCCCTGCCAGGAGGTGCAGGTCGGCGAACTTGCACCAGCAGTTCGTCAAATCTGGCGCCAACCTCAAGGCCGCCTGGTAGTTGCGGCAAGCCAATTCGAAATCGCCACGGAGGGCTGCGGCTTCGCCAAGCTTTTGGTGCAGTGTGGCGATGGTTTCGCTGGATTCAGCCGGCGCAGCGGCGACGGCAAGACCCGACTGGAAGGCGGCAACCGCCTGTTCAAGTCTGCCAGCCTTGAGGCATTCCAGGCCGAGGCGCAGTTGCCGTTCGGCGAGCGAGGCGGCAGGTTCGGCTTCAACGCGGGCGGCGGCGCTTGCTGTCATGGGCTCTCGCCTCTGTGGGAGGACTGTGCGGAAGAACCCGCAGACCTTGACCAATGCGTGGTTAACAAAGCGTTACCACTACGTCTTTGATTCCATTGAGGTCGATGCGCCGCTGTGAGGACAAATGCGCCGCGCATCGGAACGAACAGGGACCACACAGTTCAGTACCCACAAACCGCGGAACCGGGCCCGCACAGTAAAACGAGCAAACCCCGCAGGCCGGCCAGCCGAACGGGGTTTGGAAATAGGGCAGCATCATTGGGAGTTGCAATATGCCGACTGACGACTTGAAAATCAAGCGCCGTCTTCGCTGCCCTCAGAAAATGAGGGCGCGAGCATGCGCGAAGAAACCAAGTTCAAGACCAAACTAGATTCACAACGGCCGCTCGTTAATCGGGGGCGGCCATGAGCAAGCGCAAGCGCAACCAGATCGACGGGCAATTCAACGCTCGTCTGATCGAGATGATGGAAAGCCCGGCCTACTGTGTGCTGAGCCTTTCCGCCCGCCGCGTACTTGATCGCATTTGCATCGAGCTGGCGCACCACGGCGGCAACGATAACGGCAAGTTGCCCGTCACCTATGAGCAGTTTGTGGAATACGGGGTTGAGCGCCAAGCTATCGCGCCGGCCATCCGCGAGCTAGTAGCGCTCGGGTTTATCGAAGTCACCGTGAAGGGCCGGCACAGTGCGGGTGACGTTAGGTGGCCGAACATGTTTCGGTTGACGTGCGTCAATTGCAAAAGCACGCCTAATCCCTCGCACGAATGGCGGCGCATCAAAACCATGGGAGAGGCTCGTGCAATTGCACAGGTGGCCCGAGC
>NZ_DATMLW010000210.1:0-60895 GCF_035570375.1 Bradyrhizobium sp.
GTGTATTGGGCGAGATAGGTTCGTCCGCCGCTTGCGGTTATGCGAACCGCAAGCCCGCGCTGCGTTTCGTCAAAGACCAGTCTGTCCTTGCGCCCCTGCTCAACGGCCAACATCTCGATCTTGCGCTCTGTAAGTTTCATCGCTTGGCCATGTGTGGATTGTGGTCCGCACGAGGTCCGCGGACCTAGCGCGGACCCTGCAAACTGACGTATTATGTCAATTGGTGACAGTCAGTGTCAGAAGGTCTCACAAATGCTTCTATAAAACAATAGTCCTTTGTAGGTCCGCGGTTGTGAACGTCGGCCAATGTCGTCCGTTGTCGCAGGTCAAAACCTTACTGTGGATCAGGAGGTCGGTGGTTCGAGTCCACCCAACTGTACCAACGCACTGGAGCGGCCGCGCCGGCCGGCGAACGGGCGCAAGGACGCGGTTGCGCATGGATGTGTCCGATCAGCGGCAAGTGACCGAGCTTCTTGCGCAGCTGGCGGCTATCTCGGCTGTGCTGCGCGCCATCGCGAACTCGCCACACGCGTTGCAGCCTATTCGACACGATCCTTGACCAAGCCACCCGCCTTTGTCGAGCGGAGCATGGATCGTTGATGCTGTTCGAGCAGAACGGCTTTCGCATGGCGGCGAATTTTTCATCGCCCCCAAATAGAAACGGCGCTGTTGCCAGCGCCGCTCCTAGTGCACTAACGCGTGGATCGGCCCTCTTTGACTGGCAACTGGCGGGAGCGACCCGCTCTGGCACTGCTGGCGGGGAGACCTGCACGCGATCCGACGATAAGGATAGCACATTCAACGAAGGCATTTTTGATTTGCCGCAATAAAAAAAATAATGCCCTCCCGGATCGCGGCGTATAAAGGCCCTGTCCAAAGGCCCTCGTGACCAAAGGCGCTTGTGACCCAAGGTCGTTGGGGATGTGGACTGGTTCCAGGTGAGGGCGTTTTCCGGTCGCCAAGGCATCTCGCGTGGCAGGCATCTTGCGTGCAAGAGCGCTCCACGCCGCCGGAAACGAGATAGCCGCTGCGGTAACGCGCAGCCATCCCGCCAGCGACGCCATGCTTTAAGCAAGCGCCTCTTTGATCAGAGCATCGGTGGCCGCTTTCACAAAGGCGGCGTCATCACCCCCCAGGAACTGGCTTTCTATGTTCAGCATAATGACGCCGAGCGCCAGCGCCTGAGGCCGGTTGCCTGCTTCCCATAGCTGGCGGGAGACCGCCCGAACCTCCTTCAGAATTCGCTCCCGGTCGACGGGGCTGGCGATCCCATAGCCATCGTTCACGGGACCGAACGTGGATCTGATCTGGTTCAAAAAAGCCGACTTCGACGTGGCATCCGCGGTATCGATCCGTCGCCTCAGATCATCGTATTCCCGTCGCAGGACACTGCCGCGCACTTATTGCCTCCAAAGACCTGTAATTCTCATTTTCGTCCGTCTGACGTCCGGCGGTGCGCATTCAGACTACTTCCTTCGTTTCCGGAACAAAATGCCGGCGGGCGGCTTGTGGGCCTAGCATTTCACAACGCCGGGTGCGAGGCGCATGGCCCATGCTCTTTTCAGCTGCCCGTCGACCAGGCTGAAAGTTCAGCACTGGCTGGACGACGATGAGGACGCGCCGGAAACCGAGTATGAGGCCATTACATGCAAGGCCTGCGCCCGGTTGCATTTGATCAACCGAAGGACCGGCAGACTTCTCGGACAGGAGGATGAGCCGCTGATCGGCTGACGCAGCGGCGCAGCCGCTTTTGCTCAAGGACGTCGTGGCTGATGGCGAATCGAAGAAGAATTTTCGAAAGCAGGCACGAGCCTCGCGCAAGCCGCCTGTTTCGGCCTTCTGACATTCCACCCTTGTCACGAACGCCATTGGCGTGATCGTCGCGACACAGTTGCGGGGATTTCCACTGTCGGCTGATGCGCCGCGCGTTTCATTGCTTGCCAAGATTTCGTGAGTCACCCACACTTCGCAAGACGAGCTTGGGGGGATTCATGATCAATTTCGCGCCCGGTTCCAGAGAAATCCGCGTCGCTTCGCTGCCGGCCATGGTGCTTGCCTTCTGGCTCTCGCCTGCTGCGGGCTGGGCCTACACCTATGAGCAGCAGCAGGCCTGCATGGGCGATGCGTTCCGCCTGTGCAGCTCCGAAATCCCGGACATCGAACGCGTCAAGGCCTGCATGGTCCACCGGCAGTCCGAGCTCAGCCCCGCCTGCAGGTCACAGTTCAGGCCGCAATCGTCGGAGGCCGGCAGGTCGACGCATTGGCGAAAGCACAGGACGATCAGGCACGCCGACGCCTACTAGAGCCTTTTCGGTTCTGATTGAATCAGAACCGAGGCTCTAATCTTCTGTTTTGACGCGTTTTCTTCACGCGAACCGGTATCCACTTCGCTCGAAAACGCTATGACTCGCTCATCCCTTGAGCGATTGCAGGTTTCCTCCGCACGGACCGGCGCTTGCGGACTGCCGAGGGACTGTGCCGGCGCGGTCTGCCGCAAGCGCTTCGAGGTGGCAATGAGCAAGGGAATCGTCCTGCGATTCCCGAGGGCCTTCTTCAACCTCCGGTGGCCGGACGATCCTGGGTGTGACTCAAAATCAACCTCGCTGCCAAATCAGTAGCTTCGCCCTAATTAGGTACAAATTCTTCTTTCACGAATCAGCGCGCTGATTCATTTTCGCCACCTGGGGTCAATCTGGAGGCGAAGAGATATGAACGTCATTGTTTTCGCATCGCGTAAAGGCGGCTCGGGCAAGAGTACCCTGGCTGCTCATCTCGCGGCGCATGTCCACAGGGCAACCAAGCCGTGTCTGCTGGTCGATGCAGACCCGCAAGGGTCGCTCACGCTCTGGCACAAGCTGCGGGGTACCAACGAGCCGCCGATCAAGACCGCTGTCAATTCCGTCAACGGGATCATCGCCGCGGCCAGACGCGACGGCTTCGAATGGGTGTTCATCGACACGCCGCCGAATCTTTCGGCCGTGGTGGATGACGCCATCAAGAATGCCACCATGGTGGTGATTCCGGCGCGGCCGGGGGTGTTCGACGTCAATGCCGTGCAGGAAACGATTCAAATGTGCCGCGCAGCGCGCAAACCCTACGCCGTCGTGCTCAACGGTGCTCCAGCCCGGCGCGATGAGGTCGAGAGCCGCATCGTCAGCATCGCACGGGAAGCGTTGGCAAAATTCCGCGCGCCGGTTTGGGGCGGGCAGATCACCAACCGCGCTGATCTTCTGATGGCGCTCGGCAAGGGCGAAGGCGCCCGCGAATATTTCGCCGAAGGCCGCGCAGCCGCGGAAATCGGCCGCTTGTGGGCCGCGATCGAACGCTCCGTGAAGGCCATCCGTGGCACGGCGCCGGCGAGCGGCGTGATGCACAAGCAGGCGGCGTAGTCTGGCACCGGCCGTTCGGGCACGAGCGCGTCACCCCCGCGCGCCGTTCGTTGCCATGAAACGCCATCCCGTGCGAGTTTTCAGGCTCACACAGGATGGCGCTGCCCGTTGCGGCTCAAGGCTTGCTGCGGCCCGAAGGGCCGCTCAATGCACCATCAGCACATAGAACACGACGACCGGCGACAGGCTCAGGATCACCGACCAGATGCCGACCGCCCAGAGAATGTCCTGGGTGCAGAAGCCGCGATCATCGGCCTTTGCATGTTGGTTGTTCATAACGCCCCCGCGCTTCTTGTTGTTATGGCGCTATCGATACGCGACGAGCGTTAAGAAAGCCGGCCGCGGGTCGACTCGCATTTGCAACGCCGCCGCTACGGGGAGTTAACCTCAAGGTCACGGACGATTCGCGTGCCGGCAAGGTTGCCGATCAGCTTGCCATCAACAGGTGCAGGGTCACGACCGGCGCCAGGCCGATCAAGACCGCCCAAAAGCCGAACGAAGACACCAGAAGCAGATCCTGCCTCCACTCCGCCCATTTGGAATTTTGATGTCGCCTGCCTGCAATGATGTGAACGGTCATCGTTCCCCCCGCCCGGTTGGCCTTGCGGGAACAATAGGCCGCAATCTCTGAAGATACGGACCGCCGCACGGTTGGTATTTTAGCCGCCCCCTTTACGGTGCGGTAACCCTGCGCCGATGGGGGACTAAAGCATGATGAATTGGTTGCGCTGTAACCGCGACGGAAGTGTGCTCCATCTCCCATCAACTCGGGTTTACCCGAGTTGATCATTTTCAACTGTCGAAGTCGGATAAAATCCGACTTCGATGGGGGAGGGTTGGGGTGAGGGGATACGGTCTATCGTTGAGACCAATGGCCCTCACCGGATCGCATCCAATGATGCGATCCGACCTCTCCCCACCGGGGAGAGGTGAATCGAGTCTGCCGCACAAAGTGATTTGGCCAAAACTCGTCCCACTTTACCGCTCGGCGCGGCCAACCACGTCCATGAGCTCGGCGATCTTGCGGCGCTGATCGGCCTTGTCGCCGGACACGATCGCGTGCTCGACGCAATGGGCGACATGATCGCGCAGGATTTCCTCCTCGACCCGGCGCAACGCCGCCTTGGCCGCGGCGATCTGCGTCACCACGTCGATGCAATAGCGGTCGGCCTCGACCATCCCCGCCAGCCCGCGGATCTGGCCCTCGATTCGCTTCAGCCTTTTCAGGCAGGACGTCTTGATCTCCTTGCGCATCTGCCTCATATACCCCCCTAGGGTATACATTTCAAGCGCGGCGCGAGGCGGAAAATGGCGCAGGCAGATCACGTACACGGAGCTGGCGGAGCGCATGCCGGCCATCGTCACGGTGCCGAGGCGGACGTTTCCTCGGGCGGCGGCAAGCATGGCGGCAACGAGGATGGCGATGTCGCCATTGACCCGGTATGCGGCATGCGCGTCAATCGCGAAAGCGCCAGGCACCGCTTCGCCCATGGCGGTGAGGAATATTTCTTCTGCAGCGCTCGTTGCCGCGAGCGCTTCGCGGCCGAGCCGGAAAAATTCCTGAAGCCGAAGCAGGTCGAGCCTGTCCCGCCCGAAGGCACCATCTACACCTGTCCGATGCATCCGGAAGTGCGGCAGGTCGGTGCGGGAAGCTGCCCGATCTGCGGCATGGCGCTCGAGCCCGAACAGGTCTCGCTCGAGCAGGGGCCTGATCCGGAACTGATCGACATGACCAGGCGATTCTGGATCGCGCTGGGGCTGACGCTTCCCCTTTTCGCCATCGAGATGGGCCGCCATTTCGGCGTCATGCATCTGCTGCCGCCTGCGTGGTCGAACTGGATTTCGCTCGCGCTGTCGACGCCGGTCGTGCTGTGGGCGGGCGCGCCGTTCTTCGTGCGCGGCTGGAACTCCTTGCTCACGCGCAATCTCAACATGTTCACGCTGATCGCGATGGGCACGGCCGTAGCCTGGCTCTACAGTCTCGTTGGCACGCTGGCGCCGCAACTGTTTCCGCCTGCGTTCCGCGACGCGCATGGTGCGGTCGCGGTTTATTTCGAGGCGGCGGCCGTGATCACGACACTGGTGCTGTTCGGACAGGTGCTGGAGCTGCGGGCGCGGCAACGCACCTCCGGTGCGATCCGTAGCCTGCTTGGGCTCGCGCCGAAAACCGCGCGACGCATCACGCCCCACGGCGACGAAGACGTCGCGATCGAGGACATCGCGGTCGGCGATCTGTTGCGGGTGCGTCCCGGCGAGAAGGTCCCGGTCGATGGTCTCGTCACCGAAGGACATTCCTCGGTGGATGAGTCCATGGTGACCGGCGAGTCGATGCCGGTGTCGAAGGCCGAAGGCAGCCGCGTGATCGGCGGCACCGTGAACCAGCACGGCGGGCTGGTGCTGCGCGCTGAAAAGGTCGGCCGCGACACCATGCTGGCGCGGATCGTCGACATGGTGGCGCGGGCGCAACGCTCGCGGGCACCGATCCAGCGCCTCGCCGACCGTGTCGCCGGATGGTTCGTGCCGGCCGTGATCGCAACCGCGCTGGTCGCGTTTGCCGCCTGGATGACGTTCGGGCCCGAGCCGCGTTTCACCTTCGGCATGGTCGCGGCGGTGACCGTGCTGATCATCGCCTGTCCCTGCGCGCTCGGACTTGCCACGCCGATGTCGATCATGGTCGGCGTCGGGCGAGGCGCCGGTTCCGGCATTTTGATTCGCGACGCCCAGGCGCTGGAGCAATTCGAGAGCATCGACACCATCGTCATCGACAAGACCGGCACGCTGACTGAGGGCAGGCCGAAGCTCGCCAAAATCGTGACCGCCGGCGGCATCGACGAGAACGAGCTGTTGCGGCTTGCCGCGAGCGTGGAACGCGGCAGCGAGCATCCGCTGGCGCTCGCCATCCTCAACGCTGCGAAAGAACGCGCCCTTGCACTTTCCGAGGTCGCAGACTTTGCCTCGCCTTCCGGCAAGGGGGCATTGGGAACCGTCGACGGCAAGCGCGTCGTGCTCGGCAACGCCAGGCTGATGCGCGAGGCGAATATCGCAACGAGCTTGTTCGATGCCGCCGCGGAGGCCGCGCGGCTTGGCGGCGCCACGGCGATCTATGTTGCCATCGACGGCCGCGCCGCCGGCGTCATTGCCGTCGCCGATCCCGTCAAGCCTTCGGCGAAGGCAGCAACTTCGGCCTTGCGCGCGGCGGGTTTGCGCATCGTAATGCTGACCGGGGACAACGAGACCACCGCGCGTTCGGTCGCCTCAAAGCTCGATATCGATGAGATCGAGGCCGGCGTCCTGCCCGAGCGCAAGAGCGAGGTCGTGCAGCGTCTTCGCAGCGAGGGTCGGCGCGTCGCCATGGTGGGCGATGGCGTCAACGACGCTCCTGCCCTTGCCGCCGCCGATGTCGGCGTCGCCATGGGCAGCGGCACAGATGTTGCGATCGAAAGCGCCGGCGTGACGCTTTTGACCGGCGATCTCGCAGGACTGGTGCGGGCGCGGCAATTGTCGCTCGCCACCATGCGCAACATCCGCCAGAACCTCGCCTTTGCGTTTCTCTACAACGCCGCGGGCGTGCCGATCGCGGCTGGTGTGCTTTATCCCGTGTTCGGCATCCTGCTGTCGCCGATGATCGGAGCCGCAGCCATGGCGCTTTCCTCCGTCAGCGTCATCGGCAATGCGCTGCGGCTGGCACGGACGCGACTGGAATAGGAGGCGGGCCTACCAGGTCCAGCGGAAGGGCTGGGGCTGATAGGTGTATTGATAGGGATAGGCGGCGAAATGAGGATAGGCGGCGAAGCGCTGGCGATCGTGCCGCCTTGCGACCACCGTTTTCTTGCTGGGTTCGCTCTTGACTGGTGCCGCGGCAGCAGATGAGGGCGGTGTGGTCAGCTGCGCGCGGGCCTGCAGCGCGGAACCCGGCGGCGGCGCCTGCAGCAGCATCACACCGGGTGGCAAGGTGGGAACAACCGCCGCTTGCACGCTGGTATCGAAGTCCACCCGCGGCGGGGCGACCCTGTCGGTGGTGATGCGAATGTTAGGTCGGATCACATCCTGGTGAGCAACGGTCTCAGCATCGGGGAAGAGATAGGAGGCAACGAAAAGGAGCGCCATGAGCGCTCCGCCGACATAGGTGAAATAGCGAAGCAAGGGCATCGTCCTACGCCACAAAACAAGCCGTCACCCCACTGGCGACCTCAGGCTCCACCCAACAGCCTTTTTTCGAGATCGCCCGTCCTTGTATGTCGGGTGGGATTCGCTTTGGTTCAACCGCACGGTGCGAAAAAGAAACGGGACCGTTAGCGATTAACCTTTAGGCCGATGCGCGTGGCGTCGTCGCTCAATTTCCGCGTCGAGCCGTGCCGAAAGCTCACCGCTCGCTTCCACCATCGGCAGGCGGACTTCGGCGCTGTCGATCAGGCCGGTGCGCGACAGCCAGTATTTCGCCGGCGCCGGGCTCGGCTCTGCGAACAGCAGTTCGGCGAGAGCTGATACGGTGTCCCAGTGCCTGCGCGCCGCCTCGCGGTCTCCTGCCTTCAGCAATGAATGTACGGAAGCGAAAGTTTCGGTCTCGATGTGGGCCGAGAGCAGGATACCGCCATCGGCGCCGTCCTCCAGCGCCTCGTAATAATGGGCGTCCTCGCCGGTCAGAACCCGAAAATCGGCGGCCGGCGGCGCAGCAGATCGAGGGACTGTTCGCGCTCGGCGCAGCAATCCTTCAACCCGACGATATTGGGGTGTTCGGCAAGCTCGAGCAGCGTGTCGTTACTGATATTGACGGCGGTACGGTAGGGAATGTTGTAGAGCACGATCGGCCGGGAAGCACGGTCGGCCAGCGCGCCGAAATGCTGCGTTAGTCCCCGTTGCGAAGGCCGGGAGTAGTACGGGGCGGCGATCAAATAGCCGTCGATCGGCCAGGCCGCCGTCTCGTCGATTGTGTCGCGGAGTTTTGCGGTATCGCTGCCGGACAGTCCGAGACAGATCGGAATGAAGCACTTGGCCCCCGCCAACTCGGCTCGCGTTAGTGCAACGATCCGTTCCAGCTCACCGACATCCAACGTCATGCCCTCGCCGGACGTGGCGGCGAGGATCAGGCCATCGACCGGCTTGCCGGCATAGTGCCGTACCAGCCGCCCGAGCGAAGCCTCGTCGAGGGCGCCGTTGCGAAACGGCGTGATCAGCGGCAGCCAGAGGCCTTGCAGCAGGGATCGCAGACTGCGGTTCGCGGGTTGTTCCGGGGTATTCATTGCTCCATCTCCTTCAACAGGCTTGAGCCGGAGATGAGCGATTAAAAAAACCCACACCTCGCGGCGGGGTTTTGCAGATCGGTCTTGGCGAGAAGTCTTGGGCGAGAAGTCTATCGCGCGCGTCGATCCGAAGCCCCCGGACGGGGGCCTTTTTTCGAAACGAGCGCGCACGCATTTGTGATCATCGCGCAATGATGATGCGCGCCGCCTTGGCTGTCAACGTGTGGCTTACGCGCGGCAGAAGAAAGCCGGGGCAAAAAAAGCCGGGCCCGTGAGAGCCCGGCTTGAGTGATGGCCTCGTTAGGCCGACACAATCACCTTCCAAGAGGGATAACTGAGACCCCCCGCCACTGGAGGAGGGGGACATATGCGAACGCGAGGACTCAGTGTGGTTGTATTATGGGCCGCGCCGGTTCCCTGCAGCAACCATCCACCCCGCATGTCAGTCATGCGGAGAGCCAAGGGCTTATCGAACGATAATTACGATGGCCAACGCTGCGCCTTGCTCACCACGAAGTCGCGGAAGACCTGAACGCGGGCCACCGTCTTCAATTCTTCGGGATAAACGAAGTAGGTGTCGAGCTGGATGGAATCGGACTCTCCGAACAGCTGCACCAGTCGGCTGTTTTCCTCCACCAGGTAGTCCGGTAGCGCGGCGACGCCGAGGCCCTGCTGGCAGGCGCGCACCAGGCCAAGGATGTTGTTGACCTTGAAATAAGCCTCGCGCGGGCCTGAGCCGTTGCGGCCGGCCTCGATCAGCCAGTTGCGGTTCTGCAGATGCGGCGCGACCTGCCCGTCGGAGAGGGTGATGATGCGGTGTGCGTCGAGCTCGTCGAGCGTGCGCGGCGTGCCGAATCGCTTGATGTATTCCGGCGAGCAGTAGGCGTGGAAGCCCATCGCGAACAGCTTGCGCTGGATCAGGTCGGGTTGGGTCGGCTTGCGGGTGCGGATGGCGACGTCCGCCTCGCGCATCGAGAGGTCGAGCTCCTCGTCGGTGACGATCAGGGAGATCCGGATCTCCGGATAAAGCCCGGTGAATTCGCCGAGCCGCGGAATCAGCCAGTTGATGCCGACGCCCGGCGTGGTCGTGATCTTGAGGTCGCCGCTCGGCCGCTCGCGGCTGTCGGTGAGCTTTGCGCGCGCCGCCTGCAGCTGCATGAACACGTCATGGGCGGTGCGGAACAACAGATCGCCCTGCTCGGTGAGAATCAGTCCGCGCGCATGGCGATGAAACAGCGAAACCGAGAGCTCCTGCTCCAACGCGCTGACCTGCCGTGAAACGGCCGATTGCGAAAGGCCGAGCTGCTCGCCGGCATGGGTGAAGCTTCCCGCCTCAGCCGCCGCGTGAAACACCTTCAGCTTGTCCCAGTCCATATCCGTAAATCCGTCACGAGTTCGTGCCATGGTCATTCCGCTGCCGCACGGTCGCTCGCGCGCAGCGCGAGGAAGCGTTCGGCCTCAAGGGCGGCCATGCAGCCAAGGCCCGCGGCCGTGACTGCCTGCCGGTAGGTTTCGTCGGCGACATCGCCGGCGGCGAACAAGCCGGGCACCGATGTCGCGGTCGAATTGGGCGCGACCTCGACATAGCCCGACGGCTTCAACTTGACCTGGCCGACGACGAGCTCTGTCGCGGGCGCGTGCCCGATTGCAATGAAGACGCCATCGGCTGCGACCTCTGTCAGTGCGCCGGTCCTGACGTTCTTCAGCCGCACATGGGTGACCTTGGCCGGATTCTCCTGCCCGCGGATTTCGTCAAGCGCGCTGTCCCACACCACCTTGATCTTGGGGTTCTTGAACAGCCGCTCCTGCAGGATGCGTTCGGCACGGAAATGATCGCGCCGGTGCACGATCGTCACCTTCGAAGCGAAGTTGGTGAGGAAAAGCGCTTCCTCTACCGCGGTATTGCCGCCGCCGACCACCACGACTTCCTTGCCGCGATAGAAAAATCCGTCGCAGGTGGCGCAGGCCGAAACGCCAAAGCCCTTGAACTTCTCTTCCGAGGAAAGTCCGAGCCAGCGCGCCTGCGCACCGGTGGCGAGCACCACGGTTTCGGCGAGATAGACATCGCCGCTGTCGCAGGTCAGGCGGAACGGCCGCTGGCCAAGCTCGAGCTTGGTGACGAGGTCGGTGACGAGTTTGGTTCCGACATGGGCGGCCTGCTTTTCCATCTGCTCCATCAGCCACGGGCCCTGGATGACGTCGGCAAATCCCGGATAGTTCTCGACGTCGGTGGTGATGGTGAGTTGTCCGCCGGGTTGAATGCCCTGGATCAGGATCGGCTCAAGCATGGCGCGTGCCGCGTAGATCGCCGCGGCATAGCCGGCCGGACCGGAACCGATGATGACGACCTTCGCGTGAACGGGGGCAGGCATGGGCATCTCTTGAGCAATTTGGAGTGCGTATGATGCGGATTTGGCTCGGGAAGGCATCCCGGCGGCGTCGAAAGTGACAAATCCAAGTCTAGGACATCTGGCGAGCTATGCAAGAATTGCAATCCAAATCAGCAAAATTTCCCGTGAGCGGCGCTGGAGCCGGGATTTTGCGCGGCGCACGCGCAATAAAATTGCGCACCCGCCTTGAGCGCGCTAAGAGTGTTGCCGCTCCAAAGCAAACTTTCTCCAAGCCCAGGACCGGGGCCTCGCGTGTCGAAGAATCTTGACGAAATCGATCTCAAAATCCTCAGCGAAATCCAGGCCGACGGCCGAATCACCAACGTTGAATTGGCCAAGCGTGTTGGCATTTCGCCGCCGCCGTGCCTGCGTCGTGTCAGGGCGCTGGAGGAAGCCGGCTACATACTGGGTTATCGGGGATTGCTGGATCCGCGCCGGCTGGGCTTCGATGTCACCGTGTTTGCGTCCGTGCATCTGTCGAGCCAGGCAGACGCCGACCTGCGCGCCTTCGAGGAATTCGTGCGCGCCGAACCACTGGTGCGCGAATGCTGGATGCTGTCGGGCGAAGTCGATTTCATCCTGAAATGCGTGGCGCCCGACATGGCGACGTTCCAGGATTTCGTCACCCATCTGACGGCGGCGCCGCACGTGCGCAACGTCAGGACGTCGTTGGTGCTGCACAATTCGAAATATGAGGCGGCCGTGCCGCTGGAGGTGAAGGGACGGGGATAATGTGCCGTCATTCCGGGCTTGTGCCAGCTGAGAAGGAAGCGAATGTCGGAATCGGGCCAGCACCAGACCCGGAATCTCGAGATTCCGGATGCGCTTATTTCATTCGCGCTCCGGAATGAGGCTTCGCGTCAGCTCTTCTTTCCCATCATGGCGTCGAGGCTGTAGGGCCCACCGCCGGCAGTCGCGAGATAAAGACACGCAAAGCACATAACGATCGCGAGCGTCCCGTTGTTGAAAAGCGGATGGAACACGGGCGAGCCCGTTCTGAACATATGGCCAACGAAATAGGCAAATGCCATCTCGCCCGCCAGGATGAAAGCGACGATCCGCGTAAACAGGCCGACCATCAACAGCCCGCCGAGCACCAGTTCGAGGCTGCCTGCCGCCCCGATCAACGAGAACAATTCGACCTTTTCGAACGGATTTCCGGGCGGAAATTTCAGCAGCTTGGCGACACCGAACTGAAACAGACAGAGACCGGTGATGAAACGAAACAGACTGAGAGCTGCCGGCTGGAATCTGGAAAGCATCTGGTCCATGTCATTTTCCCCCGTTCGACACCTGCATGAACCCCATCGCTCTGCAATCGAAACAATCTTACATGAAAATTATTCCGCTGGGAAACGGCTCCCACGTCACGCCGCAAGAAAGCCGCGCAACCGGCGCGGCTTCTAACGCAAACGGATTGTTCACGACGGCGGTCAGCGCCACTCGACCTTGGTGATCTCGTAGGCCTTGGGGCCGCCGGGGGCCATCACTTCCACGGTCGTACCCTTTTTCTTGCCGATCAGGGCGCGTGCGAGCGGCGAGGTGATGGAGATGCGGCCCTTCTTGGCGTCGGCTTCCGGCTCGCCGACGATCTGCCATACCGTTTTCTTGTCGGTATCCTCGTCGACCAGCGTCACCGTGGCGCCAAACTTGATGGTGTCGCCCGAGAGCTTGCCGATATCGATCACGTCGGCGCGCGCCAGCTTGTCCTCGATCTCGGCGATGCGGCCTTCATTGTGTGCCTGTTCTTCCTTGGCAGCGTGATATTCCGCGTTTTCCGACAGGTCGCCATGCGAGCGCGCTTCCGCGATATGCTCGATGATGCGCGGGCGTTCCACCGTCTGGCGCTTTTTCAATTCGTCCTCGAGGGCGGCATAGCCGATCGAGGTCATCGGAACCTTTTCCATCATCTTCTCTATCCTTCAATCGCGCGAGCGCACCCTTTAAGCACGCGCGAAATGTCTTTCAGTTCAGGGCGCTGCGGCTGAAACAACCCGCCAACTCATCAATTTCGGCCCTGAAAAGGGCCGATTCAACTTAAATTCGGCCCCGCGAAGGGCCGATTCAACCACGATTCGGGCGGAGAGTTCCTAGCCAACTGGCTTTACGGCCAATCATTTAGCGGACCACTTTGTGGCCCGCTAATGATCAGTCTTGCGAAAAATAACTCTGCAACGTGCGGACCTCAAGGTCCCCACCCAGATAGGCGCGGATGCCCTGGGCAGCCGCCACGGCCCCTGAAAGAGTGGTGTAATACGGCACTTTATGCAAGAGGGCGGCGCGGCGCAAAGAGCGGCTGTCGGCCAGCGCCTGCGGGCCCTCGGTAGTGTTGAAAACGAGCTGGACGTCGCCGTTTGTGATGGCGTCCACGATGTGCGGACGCCCCTCCAGCACCTTGTTAACCTTTTCGGTAGGTACTCCCTTATCGGCAAGGAAGCGCTGGGTGCCCGAGGTCGCCATTACCTTGAAGCCGAGCGAGAACAACAGTCGCACCGCGTCCACGATGCGGGTCTTGTCGCTCTCGCGGACGGAGACGAATACGGTGCCCTTGCGCGGCACGCGGGTGCCGCCGCCAATCTGACTTTTGGCGAACGCGATCTCGAAGCTGCGATCGATGCCCATCACTTCGCCGGTCGATCGCATCTCCGGGCCGAGCACGGTGTCGACGCCCGGGAAGCGGGCGAAGGGGAACACCGATTCCTTCACGCCGACGTGACCGAGCTTCCTCTTTTTCAGATCGAAATCCGCAAGCTTCTCGCCGGCCATCAGCCGCGCCGCGATTTTCGCCACCGGCGTGCCGATCACCTTGGCGACGAACGGCACGGTGCGCGATGCGCGCGGGTTGACCTCGAGCACGTAAATGTCGCCGTTTTTGATGGCGTATTGAACGTTCATCAGGCCTATCACGTCGAGCCCGAGCGCCAGCTCGCGGGTCTGCCGTTCGAGCTCGCTGATGATCTCGCCGTTGAGCGAATGCGGCGGCAGCGAGCAGGCGCTGTCGCCGGAGTGAATGCCGGCTTCCTCGATATGCTCCATGATGCCGACGATGAACGTGTCCTTGCCGTCGCATAGGCAGTCGACGTCAACTTCAGTGGCGTCCGACAAATAGCGGTCGAACAGCAGCGGATTGGTGCCGAGCACCGTGTTGATCTGGCCGGTCTTGTCGTTGGGGTAACGCGCCTTGACGTCGCCCGGCACAAGTTCCGGCAGCGTGCCGAGCAGGTAATCCGAGAGCTGGTTTTCCTCGCGAATGATCTGCATCGCGCGGCCGCCGAGCACGTAGGAGGGGCGCACCACCAGCGGCAGCCCGAGATCGGCCGCGACCAGCCGCGCCTGTTCGACCGAATAGGCAATGCCGTTTTTCGGCTGCTTCAATCCAAGCTTGTCGAGTACGCGCTTGAAGCGGTCGCGATCCTCCGCAAGATCGATGGCGTCGGGCGAGGTGCCGAGGATCGGCACCTTGGCCGCTTCCAGTGCATGCGCAAGCTTGAGCGGCGTCTGTCCGCCGAACTGCACGATCACGCCGCGCAGCTTGCCGTTCTGCTGCTCGGTTTCGATGATCTCGAGCACGTCCTCGGCGGTCAACGGCTCGAAGTACAGGCGATCGGCGGTGTCGTAGTCGGTCGACACCGTTTCCGGATTGCAGTTGATCATGATCGATTCAAAGCCCGCATCGTGCAGCGCGAAGCAGGCATGGCAGCAGCAATAGTCGAACTCGATGCCCTGGCCGATCCGGTTGGGACCGCCGCCGAGAATGATGACCTTGTTCTTGTCGGATGGCGCGCTCTCGTCGACGGGATCGCCGGCAAAGGGCGCCTCATAGGTCGAATACATGTAAGCGGTGGGCGAAGCGAATTCGGCGGCGCAGGTATCGATGCGCTTGAACACCGGACGGACGCCGAGCGCATGCCGGCGCGCCTTCACATCGGCTTCGGTAGTGTGGGTGAGCACCGCAAGGCGTGCGTCGGAAAAGCCCATGGCCTTGAGCGAGCGAATGCCGAACGCGTTCGCCGGCAGGCCGTTGTTCCTGACCTTTTGCTCCATCTCGACGATGCCGCGCATCTCCGCCAGGAACCACGGATCGATCTTGCAGGACGTGAAGATGTCTTCGTTGCTCCAGCCAAGCCGCATCGCCTGCGCCACCTGCAGGATGCGGTTCGGCGTCGGCGTGCCGAGTGCGGCGCGGATCGCGTTCTTGTCGTCGCCGCGGCCGATTCCCTCGATCTCGATCTCGTCGAGGCCGGTCAGGCCGGTCTCGAGCCCGCGCAGCGCCTTTTGCAGGCTCTCCTGGAAGGTGCGGCCGATCGCCATCACTTCGCCGACGGATTTCATCGAGGTGGTCAGCGTGGTCGCCGCACCGGGGAACTTCTCGAAGGCAAAGCGCGGAATCTTGGTGACGACGTAATCGATGGTCGGCTCGAACGAGGCGGGCATCGCGCCGCCGGTGATGTCGTTGGCTATCTCGTCGAGCGTGTAACCGACGGCGAGTTTCGCTGCGACCTTGGCGATCGGAAAGCCGGTGGCTTTCGAGGCGAGCGCAGAGGAGCGCGACACGCGCGGGTTCATCTCGATCACCACCATGCGCCCGTCAACCGGGTTGACGCCGAACTGCACGTTGGAGCCGCCGGTCTCCACCCCGATCTCGCGCAGCACCGCGATCGAGGCGTCGCGCATGATCTGGTATTCCTTGTCGGTGAGCGTGAGCGCCGGCGCCACCGTGATGGAATCGCCGGTATGCACGCCCATCGGGTCGAGATTCTCGATCGAGCAGACGATGATGCAATTGTCGCGTTTGTCGCGCACCACCTCCATCTCGAACTCTTTCCAGCCGAGAACGGATTCCTCGATCAGCACCTCGTTGGTTGGCGAGGCGTCCAAGCCCCGCTCGATGATGTCGATGAATTCTTCCTTGTTGTAGGCGATGCCGCCGCCGGTGCCGCCCATGGTGAAGGATGGGCGGATGATCGCGGGCAGGCCGATTTCGGAGAGCGCCATCAGCGCCTCGCCGAGCGCCTGTTCCTGGTAGCGTTTGCGCCGCTCGTTCTCGCCGAGCGTCCACTGCCGCTCAAATTCCTCCAGCGCCTGGCCCGCGAGCCTCTCGCGATCGGCGAGGTACTTGTCGCGGTCGGCTTTCTTCAGCGCAGACGCATTGGCGAGTCGCGACTTCGGCGTCTGCAGTCCGATTCGTTCCATGGCGTTGCGGAAGAGCTGGCGGTCTTCCGCCTTGTCAATGGCGTCCGCCGTGGCGCCGATCATCTCGACATTGAATTTGGCAAGCGTGCCCTGCCGGCGCAGCGACAGGGCGCAGTTGAGCGCGGTCTGTCCGCCCATGGTCGGCAACAGCGCAAATCCGCCGCCCACCACGTGGCGTTCCTTTTCGATGATCCTGGCGACGATCTCCGGCGTGATTGGCTCGATATAGGTGGCGTCCGCAAGCTCCGGATCGGTCATGATCGTCGCCGGATTGGAATTGACCAGGACGATGCGATAGCCCTCTTCCTTCAGCGTCTTCACCGCCTGCGTACCCGAGTAATCGAATTCGCAAGCCTGGCCGATCACTATGGGACCGGCGCCGATGATCAGGATGGTGGAGATGTCGGTTCTTTTGGGCATCAAATCTCGCGGGACAGGAAAACAGGCACAAAAAAAGGGCGCGCTGCCGCGCGTCCCCTTCAACCCGGCGCTTGGGATCAAGCGCGCGGGTGGTCTTTAGACCAGATTCCGCAGCCGCGAAAGGGGCTTGGGACACCCATCAACGGCCATTTCGACGACGTGGCCTTGGCTTCGCCTCAGCGGTTTACGCCGCGGCGGCCTCGCCAGGGGGTAGCCGGGCCGAGGCTGGCAATGCCGGCGCCCGACTTCGCTCTCCGAGCTATGCGCGGGCTTCGCCGCAATGGGGCTTGCCGAGCCGAAGCTGCATCAGCAAGCGAAGGCTGGAGGTCCGGCCTGGATTTGAACCAGGATCAAGAGCGGTGCAAGGAATGCCCGGCATCCCGAGAAGGCAGCCGCAAATCAGCCGTGTTTGGCCGTGCTTGATATGAAGACGTGAGAGCGCACGGCGTGGCAATCGTTCGGTGAAGTCCCAGGATGCGGACGCATGCGATAACCCTTGCGATGATGGTGCTGGCGGGATTTTCCGCTCAGAGTGCCGCACAGGAGCAGTGCCCGGAATTGAGGCGGCTGCGCAGCGAGGCCGCGGAAGCGTCGAAACAAGCGACGGGCGTTGGGACACAGGGTCGCTGCGAGGCATACATCCGCTTTTCCATGGCATGGCACGATTTGGTTCGGTATGCCAAAGACCATCGCGAGCTGTGCGACATTTCCAAGGTTTCGCTGGGCGAGATCGACAGGCGTCACCGCGAGGCAGTGAAAGCGCGCGACAATGTCTGCACGAACCGTCCTCTTCGCCCATATCCAGCCGAAGTCCTGCCACGTTGACAGCTCCGCCTTTCGGGATGTTGCATTTGATTTTTGAACTCGCCGCAAGGCGGGTTGCGAATGTCAAATCCGCTCCGCCAGCGAAGGGCGCGCGACAAAGGTCATCCGGTATTGGTTGTGGCCGATATTGAACGGCGCGCGCGAGGCGGTGAATCCGGCCTTGGCGAGCTTTGAGATGATCTCGTTTTCACTGTAGCGCTGCAAACCGACGCGGCTGCGCAATTGCCGGTAGTCCGACAAGGCGGTCGAGACCAGGCCGAGCAGCGCATCGCCCAGGAAGCCGTTGCGCGCCGCAAAGCGCAACAGCGCAAACACGTCGCGCAGCATGCCGATTTCCGGGCGAAGAACGTCGCCGACAACGAGCCGCCCGCCGGATTTGAGCAGCCGGTAGATGGTGGCAAACGAGGCATCGAGCTCTTGCGGCGTCATGTATTGCGCGACCGAATTCATCACGACCAGATCGACGGATTTTTCGGTCATCTTCCGCAAATCATCGAGCGAGCGCACCCGGATCCTGGTGTTCGGGGCAAAGCGCGCGATCAGCCGGCCGCGCACGCCGGGCGCGGGCTCCGCCAGGTACAGCTTGCCGCAGGCATCCGCTACCTTTGCAGCCGACAGCGCCTCGCCACAGGCGTAATCCAGCACCACCGCATCGGGTGAGGAAATGTAGCCGATGATGTCGCGGGCGATCAGCTGGAAATGCAGATCGCGATGCAGCTTGCTCGCATAAATCGTATGCGTGGAATCGTAATAATCGATCCATTCATCCATGACTTGAGGCGTCCGGCAAAGGGGTTCCGGTGATAGGAACCGGGGGGCGCATGATGCGTTAGAGGGTCCGGCGACCGATGTCCATTGCCGCCACACCCCGGTACTTACAGGAAGGTCCATCGTGAGCAAAGCCAAGCCCGACAACAGGCCCCACAAATCTTCTCCCGATCTCGATACTCCCACCGATTTGCCGCCGGCCGCTGTCGAAAAGCTATCGACCGCACTCAACACGCTGCTGGCCGACGCCTTCGTGCTCTACGTGAAAACCAAGAATTTCCATTGGCATGTCAGCGGACGACATTTCCGCGATTATCATCTGTTGCTGGACGAACAGTCGGAGGCGATTTTCGCCACCACCGACCAGCTTGCGGAGCGGGTGCGCAAGATCGGCGGCACTACGCTGCGTTCGATCGGCCAGATTTCGAAATTGCAGACCATCCACGACAATGACGAGGAATATGTCCCGCCGCGCGAGATGCTGCGCGAACTGATGGAAGACAACAAACACATGGCGGCGGCAATGCGAATGGCGCACCAGCTTGCCGACGACAACGAGGATTCCGGCACCGCCGGCCTGCTCGAGACCTTCATCGACGAGACTGAGCGGCGCACCTGGTTCCTGTTCGAGGCTTCCCGCCAGGAAGGCAGCAACGCGGCGTAGGTTACTCTGCGAGAAGCGCAAGCGATAAGGATTCATCCGCTATCTCATCCCTCCCCCGCGAAAGCGCGGGGAGGGTGGCCGGCCGAAGGCCGGTCGGGTGGGGGAGTTAGCGATTTACCGAGCGTCATCTCAAATGTAAGCGCGCCTTTGAATACCCCCACCCCGGCGCTGCGCGCCGACCCTCCCCATAAGGGGGAGGGATGTGGAGAGATCACCGGGCGTGAATTCAAATCGGGCGCATGCGCGCGTTAGTTCGCCATGTCCACCAAGCTTTTCGAAGACGCCCTGGTTAATTCCCGGTTAGGGCTTCGCGTAAATGCACGCGGAAATCCCGGCCGGGTTCTTAAAAATCATTGTCTATGAAGATCGTCGCGGATCACTTTGCGATTTTGGTCGAGACGCGATGGCCAGTCTGGCAACTTCTCGCACTACGGCTCACATCAGGCCATCCGGCCTGGCCGGATTGTTCGGTTTGTTCGCCGGGCTTTGCGCCATTTTTGCCGCCTGCGCCACCGTTGTCGACTGGCATCACGAGTTCACGCAAACGAAATGGCCGATCGTCTCGGCGATCGTCGAACGTGCCGACGTCCTGGTCCTGCGCCGCGCGCCCAACGACGGCGGTGGGATGTCGTGGAAGCTCAACGCGCGCGTCCGGTACGAGGCCAGCGGCAAGTCACGGACAGCGGTCTTGACCTCACGCACGGTCTATTCGGAACAGGAAGCCGCACAGCTCCACGCGTGGGCGGGGCAGCATCGCAGTGGCAGCCAGATCGAGATTCGCCACGATCCACACCAGCCAGGTCGCGTGGTTTTTGCATCTGCGGAAGGCCCGTTTACCTCGGACCGAATCCGAACCGACCTCATTCTGTTCACGCTGGCCGCGATCGCGTCAGTGGCGCTTTTGGAACTGGCGAAGGTGCTCAGGACGCACGAGGCAAGCTCCGCACCGGTTGCCGGGGATGGTCAAGGTGGAAACCTCGCGGTCGGGCTGTTCTCTGCCGCGACGGGTTTGATGATCACGGGACTGGCGCTCGATCGCGCGATACGCGCAGATCCGCTGACCGCGGATAGTTTGATGGCCGTTCCGGCGGGGTTGATGTTCGTCTTTGCCGGAATTCTGATCGGCCTGCCGCCGCAATACCGGCGATGGCGAAGCTGGCTGGCGACGCTGGTGGTGACGTGCTTTGCGATCACCTTCGATTGGGTCGCATTCGGCCCGGGCGAGCGGCACTTCAGCGGCAGCATCAACGGCATCGGTTTCGTTCCAGGCGAGACGATGGGCCGCTTCTTCTTTGGCGTCTTTGCGGTTGTGCTCGATATCTGCGCGGTCGGCATGTGGATCGGCCAACTCCATCCAGCTTCCACCCCGCCGGCTTCCGCAGCTAAGCCGGCCGATTCCACAATCTGACCAGCGCCCCATCTTCGCCTGTCACCGGGTCGGTCTTCGGCAATTTCACTTGCGGGATCGTCTTCAGCGCCTTGCGATGATTCTCGGGCGTCGGCCGCGTCACCTGCATCTTCGCCCCCGGCGGATAGGCGCCCACCACGGAAAAATCAGGGCTTGCCGAGAGGCATTGATGGCCGGTGCCGGCGGGCAGGATCGCGACGTCGCCGGCGGAGACTTCGAATTCCTGGCCCTGATCGCCACCGAACCGAACGCGGGCGTGCCCACGCGCAATCCCGAGCGCTTCGTGAACGGTCGAGTGATAATGCAGATAGTCGTAAATGCCGTCGCGCCACATGTCGCCCCAGCCATTGCCGCCGAACAGCTTTTCGATCGTCCTTTCGGGATGATCGTTGGTCACATCGATCGCGCCCTTGTAGATCGTAAACGGCAGCGGATTGTTGGGAACGAGGCCGTCGTCGGCAAACACGAAGGTGAGAGGATTGAGATCGACGTTCGCAATCGGCATGGCCAGTCCTGCTTATGCATTGCTGTCTAATGATCTCAGCTCAAACGCGTTCCGCAAGCTTTCGCTGGCGAAAGCGGTTCCGTCGTCACGCGGACGGTCCACCAAGGCCGGATTAGCAGGATCGACCGAAGTCGACCCCTCACATCCCCTTCGGGATATCGGCCGGGATTTCGAACACCAGACAGGTCGTGGTGGCATGGGCCAGAAGGCGGCCTTTGCTGTCGGTAATCCGTGCCTCGGCGGTGGCGGCGCGGCGGCCGACGTTGAGCGTGCAACCTTCGGATCGGACCACGCCGGTATCCTTGGTCATGCCGCGGATGAAACTGATCTTGAATTCGAGCGTGGTGTAGCCGGTCCCCCGAGGGAGCATCGAGTGCACGGCGAGCCCCATCGCCGAATCCAGCAATATTGCCGCATATCCGCCATGCACCGAGCCGATCGGGTTGTAATGCCGGAAGCCGGGCGTGCTGTGGAACACGACGAAACCCGGCTCGGCCACGGAATCGAAGGGTTCGACATTCTGCATGATCGGCGGCGTCGGCAGCCTGCCGTCGAACATGGCGCGGACGAAATCGATCCCCGCCATCGACCCCATTACTTCGGCCGGCGTCACGCCATATTCGATCCTGCGGGTGGTATCGTTTGCCATGAGGTGTCCTCTACCTGTACGATGATGATCGTCATGCAAATGATTGACACGATAGGCGATCTCTCTCAATCCCTCCCCACGCGTTCCGCGGGGGAGGGATGAGAGACGTCAAGCCCGCTTGCGTTCCCGCATCAAATCGGCAAACCGCTTGAACAAATAATGCGAGTCGCGCGGCCCCGGCGAAGCCTCGGGATGATACTGCACGGAGAACACCGGCTTGCCCTCGAGTTGGATGCCGCAATTGGAGCCGTCAAAGAGCGACACGTGGGTTTGGGCCGCACCCCTGGGCAGGGTCGCCTGATCCACCGCGAAACCGTGGTTCATCGAGGTGATCTCGACCTTGCCGGTAGTTTCGTCCTTGACCGGATGGTTGGCGCCATGATGGCCCTGATGCATCTTTCTGGTTTTCGCGCCGACCGCGAGTCCCAGCATCTGATGGCCGAGACAAATCCCGAAGGTCGGCGTGCCCGACTTGATCACCTTCTGAATCACCGGAACGGCGTATTTGCCGGTCGCGGCAGGGTCGCCCGGGCCGTTGGAGAGAAACACGCCGTCCGGGTTCATCGCCAGAATCTCTTCGGCCGAAGTCGTCGCCGGCACCACGGTGATTTTGCAGCCGATGCCGGCGAGTAGCCTTAAGATGTTGCGCTTGATGCCGTAGTCGACGGCAACCACGCTGAACTCGGGCTCGCTCTGGCGGCCAAAACCCTTGTCCCACGCCCACGGCGTCTCGTCCCAGGTGAAGCGCTGGCCGCATGTCACCATCGGCACCAGGTCCATCCCCTCCAGCCCCGGCCATTCGCGCGCCTCTTCCTTCAGGCCGTGCAGGTCGAACCTGCCGTCCTTGTTGTGGGCGATCACCGCGTTGGGCATGCCTTTGCTGCGGATGCGCGCCGTGAGCGCGCGGGTGTCGATGCCGGCAAGGCCGATGATGCCGCGCGCCCTCAGCCAGGCATCGAGATGGCGCGTGGCGCGATAGTTGGAGGGATCGGTGATCGCGGTGCGCAGGATCACCCCGCGCGCCCCTGGCGTCGCCGCCATGTTCACCATCTCGATGTCCTCGTCATTGGTGCCGACATTGCCGATATGCGGGAAGGTGAAGGTGATGAGTTGTCCCGCA
Source organism: Bradyrhizobium sp. (assembly GCF_035570375.1). Classification (GTDB taxonomy): domain Bacteria; phylum Pseudomonadota; class Alphaproteobacteria; order Rhizobiales; family Xanthobacteraceae; genus Bradyrhizobium. Next base: position 22,572 of record NZ_DATMLW010000210.1, read on the forward strand.
TAGGAAGGATCGGTGAGGATCTCCTCGTAACCGGTCATCGCGGTATTGAAACAGACTTCGCCCACCGCCTGGCCCTCGGCGCCGAGGCCGAAGCCTTCGAGCACGGTTCCATCGGCCAGCACGAGAAGCGCGGTCGGCTTGTGGTCCGGCCAGGCTGAGGCGTTTTCGCTGTCGGTCATGATCGCTCTACATAATCGCCGCGCGCGCAGGCGTCAAAGCCGGAAACGGCCGATTCCCCATGCCGTTTTTTGTTTATTTGACAGGTGAGGGGCGGTTCTTGATCTTGCCGCCAAGCCTTTTCCACCCCGGTGCCGCCAATGGACAACACCATGCCGATCCTGCTTGTTCCGGGCCTCGTATCCTCGCCCCGTATTTACGCGCCCGCGATGTGTGCGTTGTGGGCAATCGGCCCGGTCACCGTGGCTAACCATATTCGTGACGACAATATGGGCGCGATCGCACGCCGGATTCTCGACGAGGCGCCGCCGCGTTTTGCGCTGGCCGGCCATTCGATGGGCGGCTATATCGCGTTCGAGATCATGCGGCAGGCGCCGGATCGGGTATTGCGGCTCGCACTGCTCAATACCCAGGCGCGGCCGGATACGCCGGAAGCGACAAGCCGCCGCCGCAGCCAGATGGCGCGCTCGGAAGCAGGCGACTTCCGCGATGTCCTCAATGAGCTGTTTCCGATCTTCGTGCATCCGATGCGGCGCGACCGCGCCGATCTGTTGCAACTGGTGCACGACATGGGCGGCGACGTCGGCGTCGAGGCTTTCATCCGCCAGCAAACCGCCATCATCGGCCGGCCGGATTCACGCCAGACGCTTGCAACGATCAGCTGTCCAACGCTGGTGCTGACGGGCGACCAGGACCTCGCGATCCCGAACTCGCTGTCGAAGGAGATGGCGGACGGCATTGCCGGCGCCAAACTCGTGATCCTTTCGCAGTGCGGTCATCTTTCGCAAGTTGAGCAGCCGGAGGCGACCGCGAATGCGCTGGTCGAATGGCTACGACTCTAGATCATGATGCGATCAAGTGTAAATCGCATCACGATCTCATCTCTTTGTTTGAGCATGATCTTTTCGGAAAACCGGTTTCCACTTTTCCGGATCATGCTCTAGCTTGTTGTTTGAGCATGATCTTTTCGCCAAAACCGCTTCCCGCTTTCGCGGATCATGCTTTGGTTGTTTCGGTCGAGTAAAACGCCTAGATCGGGGTTCAAGCCAAAAAAACCCGCCAGAGGATGAAACCAATGCTGCGCGACGACATCAATAATGCGGTCAAGGACGCGATGCGGGCGAAGGACGAGCGCAAGCTCTCCACGCTTCGGATGGTGAACTCGACCATCAAGAATGCCGATATCGAGGCGCGCGGCGAGGGCAAGCCGCCGCTTGGCGACGAGGACCTGCTGCGGGTGTTGCAGAAAATGATCAAGCAGCGTCAGGAGGCGATCGAGCTTTACGAAAAGGGCGCGCGCGCCGAGCTCGCCGCGCAGGAACGCGAGGAGATCGCGATCATCCAGGCCTATCTTCCGAAACAAATGTCGGAAGCTGACGTCAAGGCGGCGATTTCATCCGCCATTACCGAGACCGGCGCTGCCGGCATGAAGGACATGGGCAAGGTGATCGGCGTGTTGAAGGCGAAATATGCCGGCAGGATGGATTTCGCCAAGGCCAGCGGTCTGGTGAAGGCGGCGCTTTCTTCTTAACCTCGCCCCGCTCGCGGGGAGAGGTCGAAGCCGGAGCGAAGCGAAGGCTTCGGGTGAGGGGGCTTTCACGGAAAGTGTGGGGGCGGGGTTGACGAGGTAATTCAGGACCCACGGGAGGAAAACGATGGCAGATCAAGAAAACGCTTCCACCGGTCCCGATCTGTCCAAGGGCGTCGCGCTCTCCGAATTTTCCGGCCCCATGCTGCTCGGGCATGTCGGCGACGAAAACGTGCTGCTGGTGCGCGCAGGCTCGGAAGTCTTCGCCATCGACCCCCATTGCAGCCACTATCACGGTCCGCTCGCCGACGGCGTCGTCGACGGCGAGAGTATTCATTGTCCCTGGCACCACGCCTGTTTCGATTTGCGCACGGGCGAAGCGGCGCGTGCGCCAGCGCTCAATCCGATCGCAGTATGGAAGGTCGAGCGCGAGGGGGAGCGGATCTTCGTCCGCCAAAAACGCGAGCAGCCGAAGCCGCGCGTCAAGGGGGTCGTGGATGCGCCTTCCAGAATCGTGATTGTCGGCGGCGGGGCCGCGGGGTTTGCCGCCGCCGAGATGCTGCGGCGGCAGGAATATCGCGGCCACATCGTGATGCTCAGCAATGATGCCGCCGAGCCCGTGGATCGGCCCAACCTGTCGAAGGATTATCTCGCAGGCAGCGCGCCGGAGGACTGGCTGCCGTTGCGCCCCATTGATTTCTATGCCGATGCCGGCATCGATTTGCGGCTCGCTACCGAGGTCGCATCGATCGATGCCAAAACCAGAAACGTCATTCTCGCCGGCGGTGAAGCGATTTCCTACGATCGCCTTCTGCTCGCGACCGGAGCGGAGCCCGTGCGTCTGCCGATTCCGGGCCTTGACCAGCCGCATGTCCATGTGTTGCGCACGCTTGCCGATTGCCGCGCCATTATTGCGTCTGCGAACGGCGCGCGCCGCGCCATCGTGATCGGGGCGAGCTTTATCGGGCTCGAGGTTGCCGCCTCCCTGCGCGCCAGGAATATCGAGGTTCACGTCGTAGGCCTCGAGCAGCGGCCGATGGAGCGGGTGCTGGGAGCCGAAATGGGAGATTTCGTTCGTGGCTTGCACGAAGAACACGGCGTCATCTTTCATCTCTCCGACACGGTCACCTCGATTGCGGGCAAGCGCGCCACGCTCAAAAGCGGCGGCGTGATCGAGGCAGACCTGGTGGTAGTCGGCGTCGGTGTGCGGCCGCGGCTTGCGCTGGCCGAGAGGGCCGGGCTTGCGATCGACCGTGGCGTCACCGTGGATCAATATCTGCAAACCAGCGTGTCCGGAATTTACGCAGCCGGCGATATCGCCCGCTGGCCCGACCCGCATACGGGCGAAAACATCCGCGTCGAACACTGGGTGGTGGCGGAACGCCAGGGCCAGACAGCCGCGCGCAACATGCTGGGTCAGCGCGAGGTTTTTGACGCGGTGCCGTTTTTCTGGAGCCAGCACTACGACGTGCCGATCAACTATGTCGGGCACGCCGAGAAGTGGGACGAGATCGAAGTTGACGGCAATATCGGCGCGAAAGATTGCCTGGTGCGATACAAGAGCGGCGGGCGCGTGCTCGCAGTCGCCTCGATCTATCGCGACGTCGCCAGCCTTGAGGCAGAACTTGCGATGGAGCGGGCGGGGCGGTGAGTCCTTGATTTCCTGCCCTCTCCCCTTGCGGGAGAGGGTGCCGAGCGAAGCGAGGCGGGTGATGGGGTCTGCCGCAACGACGAATTCCCCGCACCCGGTTTCTCGCTCCCGCTCGAAACCACCCTCTCCCGCAAGGGGAGAGGGTTGAGTGGCACCGGAGTTGGTTTAAGTTGCTGCCATGCTCACCGAAACCACCGACTATAAAAAACTCTGCCGCGACTTCCGCTGGGAAATCCCGCCGAGATTCAATATCGCGACAGCCTGCTGCGACCGCCACGCCGACGGCAGCAACCGTCTGGCGTTGATTTATGTCGATGAGGACGGCGCCGCGCAACGCACCTCCTTCGACGAGATCGCGGAGATGTCGCGCCGTTTCGCCAACGTGTTGAAGGCGGATGGACTGACGCGTGGCGATCGCGTCGCGCTGTTTCTGTCGCAATCGCTCGAACTGCCGGTCGCGCATCTGGCCGCGTTTCGCGCCGGGCTGGTGTCGATCCCGTTATTCTCGCTGTTCGGCGAGGACGCGCTGCAATTTCGCCTGTCGAATTCCGGCGCGAAAGCGGTCGTGACCGATGTAGGTGGATGGGAGAAGCTGAAAAGGATCCGTAAGCACCTTCCCGAGCTCCGGAATGTCTATCTGATCGGTGATGCTCCCCCTGGCACGAAATCGTTCTGGTCGGAGATCGCGGCTGCCTCGCCGGAATTCGCCACCGTCGACACCGCAGCCGACGATCCCGCGATCATCATCTACACCTCCGGCACCACCGGCAATCCGAAAGGCGCGCTGCACGCGCATCGCGTCCTGCTCGGTCATCTTCCCAATGTCGAGATGGCTCATGATTTCTTTCCCAGGCCGGGCGACGTGATGTGGACGCCTGCCGACTGGGCCTGGATCGGCGGCTTGTTCGATGTGCTGTTTCCGGCCTGGTATCACGGCGTGCCCGTGGTCGGACACCGCGCGAAAAAATTCGAACCGCACGCCGCCATGGACCTGATGGCCGATCACGCGGTGCGCAACGTGTTTTTGCCGCCGACCGCGCTGAAAATGATGCGGCAGGCCGACGTCAAACATCCCGGCGTAAGGTTGCGCAGCATCTTCACCGGCGGGGAATCGCTCGGCGTCGAGCTCCTGGACTGGGTGCGCTCGACCTTCGGCATCGAAGCCCACGAGGTGTTCGGTCAGACCGAATGCAACCTCGCGGTCGGCAACAATGCGAGCCTGTTTCCGATCCGGCCGGGTTCGATGGGCAAGCCGACGCCCGGCTTCGATGTGCGCATCGTCGACGAAAAGGGAAGGGAATTGCCACGGGGCGAGCGCGGCATCATCGGCGTGCGCCAGCCCAATCCCGTCACCATGATCGAATACTGGAAAAATCCGGAAGCGACGGCCAAAAAATTTGCCGGCGAATTTTTGCTCACCGGCGATCTCGGCCGCCAGGATGATGACGGCTATTTCTGGTACGTCAGCCGCGAGGATGACGTGATCACCAGCGCCGGTTATCGCATCGGGCCATCCGAGATCGAAGACACGCTGTTAAAACATCCTGCGGTGGCGATGTCGGCGGTGGTCGGCATTCCCGATCCTGTCCGCACCGAATCGATCAAGGCCTGGATCGTGTTGCGGCCGGGCTTTGCGGGAAGCGAACATCTGGCGCGCGAGATTCAGGATTTTGTGAAAGTGCAGCTTGCCGCGCATGAATATCCGCGCTTCGTGCAGTTCACCGACGCTCTGCCGATGACCGCGACCGGCAAGGTGCTGCGGCGCGAGTTGCGGGCGAGGGGGTGAAGCGATGACGAGATTACGTTGGACCGCGGCCGCGATGTAGGTGCGCTCCCTCTCCCGAGGGGATAGGGTTGGGGTGAGGGCGTACGGTGGTTCGTAAGAGCGTGGCCCTCACCCGATTTGCTGCGCAAATCGACCTCTCCCCAGCGGGGAGAGGTGGACCGAAGAAGTCGCCGACGCGATTCAACCAAACTTCATCCTGCTCAAGAGCGAGAGGTGTAAGGCGCGAATTCTGCGCTACTGTGACGACGACAGGTGAACGATCTGCCGCCCGCCATTCATCGCCTTGAGATGGTTGACGTAGTTCTCGGGGCGTTGCCAGCGGGGAGGGGTTTTCAGGCCCATGAATTCGGCGATGTTGCCGATGAACCCGGTGCAGTTCATGGTTTCGGCGTTCCAGACCGGTGTACTCGCCCGCAGCTTCTTGATGTAGGCGAACACCCTCTTGGCGTCCGGCTCGTTCAGGTAGACGCGGTAATGGGCGGTCAGGTACTCCGGATCGAGATCGCCATAGCTTGCCCCGGTCTCGGACGGCACAGGCATCACATGGCCGAGGACATATTCCAGGGTGTCTCCCGCTGGCGTGAGGCCCGCGACTTCAACCGCTCGCTCGCCGGTTTTGCCATACCAGACGAAAGCGTGCCCCCAGCTCGCCGCCGTCCTGGCCCTGAAATCCACGTAGTAGGGGCCCTTTACCGCTTCCGAACCCGGTTTCCGCGCGGGCTGCGGTGCGGTTTTGGCTTCGATGGTCCCCTCACTGGAAACGAGCGCGTTGGCCTCGGCGGCGCGCTTGTGATCTTCCAGTGTCCGGGAACTTTCCGAACCGCTGCGGGCGTCGACTTCCTGGGCGCAAGCCGGTTCGATTTTGCAACTGAGCAAAAGGGCGAACGTCAGGCCCGCCATCAGGCATGGCGTCGGTCTCGTTGGTCTGTTTGCCACGTTCGCCCTTTGACTGTCGCGACGCTGGATCATGATGCGATCAAGTGGAATCGCATCATGATCTCGTCCCTTCGTTTGAGCCTGATATCCGGGCAAACGCGTTCCGCGTTTGCTAGCCAAGGGAAGACCGGTTTCCACTTTGCGCTAACGCGGCCTTCCGGGTCCGGATCATGCTCTGGAGGTCAGCTTCAGCAAACCTTGATTCAGTACTTCGATACGACAGGCGCCGGAGCCTTGCCGATCGGGCCTTTCCCGATGGGGCCTTTGCCGATCGGCATCTTGCCGATGGGAGCCGGCTGATAGACGGGCTGCGGGCGTGGGAGGTCGGCGGCGCCGGCGACGGTCACCATGGCGAGCGTTGCGCCCGCGACAATCAGAAATCTCTTCACGGTACTTCTCCTTCAAGACGAAAAAAGCGACGAGTTGCCGGGCGTTCTCCCCCAGACAGAGCATGCAGCGTGAACCTTGGAATGAGTCTAGAGTGCGGCAGAAAGGTCGCGCCCGAGGAACGGGTCCGCAGTGCGGCAAATATGACACATGGGGAGACCCGGAAGCTGTTGGGACCCGCGCCAATTCGTCCCGAGGCGATGCCAAGGCGATGTCGACCATCCTCCGCAGGAAGCGGACGGAGATTCAGATCACGTTTTGCACGCCAGCCGATTCGCCGCTTGTCAGGTGATGCGGGCCTGTAACACTCCTGCACAAGCGGCCCCGGGCGGTCACAAATGCCGCGGAGAGGCCGCCGTTCACATGCCGCTTGAGCCGCGGTCGAACGCGCAAAGGGACCTCTTCACGTCAAGCCGCTGCCCTGTTCTTTATGGCTCCGATGATGGCAGTAAGTATCGCCCCGCCGGCGCCGCCTGCAACCACGTTGGAGATGATTCCCGAAGCCGACAGGTTTCCGGACTGCGCGGCCGCAATCACCGACGGCATCAATAACGTAACGATCTGGCCCAGAACCCCGCCACCCACGAGCCCGCTTACGACATTTCCGATCGTTCCGAGATCGAAATTGGGAGATGCCTTGCCCGCACCCATACCACCGAGTGCACCGGCGGCGAGGTTAATCAGAATCTGTTCCATCATTGTCCTCCTGATGAATTGGTGAAGTGTCGGCCGCTCTCAGCGGCGATGGAATTTCCTTGCCGGCTGCCGCGATGGTTCGCGCGAACTTTCAAGACGCGCGACAACCGCTTCCGGCTTCAGACGCGGCTCTGGCGGCCTGCAAAAAGACCGTAAACGAAAAGCAGGATGACCGCTCCGACGACAGCTCCGATGAAGCCCGCACTCTCTCCGGCCTTATACCAGCCGACTGCCTGGCCGAGGTAAGTGGCGACGAAAGCTCCGACGATTCCGAGAATGGTGGTGAGAATGAAACCCGAAGGCTCATTGCTGCCGGGCATTATGAACTTCGCGATCACTCCGGCGATGAACCCAATGATGATTGTCCATAAAATGCTCATGCTATCACTCCTCCGGGGCAAAAGCGGCAATGCAGGCGTGGACTGGAAGCAGCGCGGTCCTCGGCCTGTCGGATGCAAAAAAAGAAAGTCCGGGATCACTGTAAAATTGTCCGCATCACCAGCAGTTTGATCTATGTCAATGATCCCTCGGCTTGCACAGAAGCTGTTGGAGCCTGATCCGGGTGAGATCAGCAGGCGCTTCCTGCGATGTCCCCCATTACCGCCCAGGTAGATCTTCGCGCCGGGCCTGCCGGCTTTCGGGCAAACGCTGACATTTCGCCGTAGCGGTTAGAGTGCAATATAGTCGCCTGGAGATGGTGTGGCGGTTCAGAAGCCCGCATCATTGCAGCCCGCGAGTTCGTCATGCGGACTTCTGAACCAAAGCCACACGAGAAACAGTAATTTTTGCTAGTGTCCTTTCGATTCCGAAGTTCGCAAACGGGGCCGCCGCAACATGGTGCAAACTTCGGAATCGGGACACTGGCGGCACCGGCTTCTCGGAGGCGATCATGTTCAATCCCACGCAGATTGTGATCCAGGCGTTTGTCGAGGAGCTTCGAGACATGTACCGCCAGATCTATGGGGTCCTCGAGCCCGCCTATCCGGACATCATCAGCTTCGTCGGGCGGCTTGCGCTCGAGAACATCGCCGACAGCGATGCGGCCTATCACGACATGAACCACACCATCATGGTGACACTGGTCGGCCAGCAGATTTTGCGCGGGAAACACACGCGCGAGGGCGGCGTCACCCCACGCGATTGGCTGCATTTCACGATTTCGCTCCTGTGTCACGACATCGGCTATGTGCGCGGGGTATGCCGGGGCGATAGCGACGGACACTACGTTTGCAACGAGAAAGGCGATCTGGTGTCGATATCGCCGGGAGCCACCGACGCTTCGCTGACGCCCTATCACGTCACGCGATCGAAGCTCTTCGTCCGCGAACGCTTCGGCAAGGCGAGACTGGTCCACATCGATACGCGGGAGATCGAGGCAAATATCGAGCACACGCGCTTTCCGGTGCCCGAGGACGAGCAGCATACCTCGACCGCCGATTATCCGGGGCTGCTTCGCGCCGCCGACCTCATCGGCCAGTTGGCGGACATCGATTATCTGCGCAAGACCTCGGCGTTGTTCGCCGAATTTTCCGAAACCGGCGCCAGCAAGAAGCTCGGCTATCATTCGCCCGATGATTTGCGCGCGGCGTACCCGGCCTTCTTCTGGAAGGCCGTCCGCCCCTATATCGGCGATGCGCTGCGCTATCTGCAGGTCACGCAGGACGGCAAGCAGTGGATCGCCAGCCTCTATGCGCACGTGTTCTCGGAAGAACACCGCGGAGCATTCGGCACGCATTGAGGCGGGCTTGCTATTCGATCACGTCGTCGGCGCGGCTGATCACGGTTGCGGGCACTTCCAGCCCAATGGCCTTGGCGGCCTTCAGATTGACGAGGACTTCGTACTTGTTGGGAGCCTGAACAGGCAGATCGGCGGGTTTTTCACCCTTCAGGATACGGTCCACGTAGCCGGCGGCGCGTCGCGTAGAGGCGATCGTATCGGACCCGTAGGAAATCAGGCCGCCATGCTCGACAAACGCCCGGTTGGCATAGACTGCGGGTAGTCGATATCTGGCCGCCAATCCGAGGATGAGATCGCGATGTCCGTTGACCTGCGCGCCAAAGGTTGCGATCAGGCCGCCGTGAGCGGAGCGTGCAACTTTCGCAATCCCGCTTTCTATCTCGCTGGCATCGCGCGTGCCGATTGGAACGATATCGGCACCCAGCGCACCCGCGACCGACTCAATGACGGCGAATTGCCCGATGCCCGAGGGCACGGTCGGGTCTCGAATCACTCCAACGCGGACGGTCGTCGGCGCTACCTGTTTGAGCAGTTCAAGCCATTTGCCGCTCAAACTGTATTCGAACTGCATGAAGCCCGTTACGTTGCCGCCGGGATGCGCGAGGCTCTCGACGAAGCCGCTGCCCACGGGATCGACGGCCGTCGTGAACACCACGGGTATTCGGTTGGTCGCCTGGAGCACCGGTGGAGTGGTGGTGCCGCCGCCCGAGACGATGACGTCCGGCGTCTCGGCCAGCAATTCGGCGACGCCCTTGCGAAGATCAGCGGGATTCGGCCTGACACGATGGATGGAGAGCTTCAGGTTCTGGCCATTGACCCAGCCGAGACTGCGCAATTGTTCCGTGAAAACTGAAATACGTTTCTCATATTCAGGATCATCTTCGTTGGCTTCGCCGATAAGAAGGGCGACACGGCGTAATTGGCGTCCCTGTTGCGCGCGCGCAGCCCATGGGAAGGCCGCCGCCGCACCGAGTACTGCAATGTGTTCTCGCCGTCTCATCATGGCCGCCCCTGCCCGGCACCATCCTAAACGCGCCCAGCTTGCCTCGGGAAGAGCGAAAGGTCGCACCGGGGTGCTTGGCAGCAGGCTGACCGCTTTCAAATGGCATCGCACGCCTCGCAAAGCGGAGCCATCGAGCCATCTTCGGGCCTGGGCCGCCGACCGGGAGGCAGCCCGGTCGCCCGCGCCAGCCAAAAGCGAGCCGCACCGTGGCTACAAAATTGCCTCAAGCCAGTCATCGTTTCGGTCGGGGCACGGGCAACCATTCGTTCCACTGTAGCGTTTGCGTGGAGTGGTGCCGTGCCGAATGATCTTCAGACCAAACTTGAGAAGTACGAGCGCAAGGCCGCGCAATACGAGAAGGCGGCGCAGCAGGCACCCGACGGGCCGCAGCGCGCGTTTTATCAGGGGCTCGCTCTTTACTGCGACGAGCTTGCGACAAAATTCCGGGAAGTCATGGCAAAGCGGTCTGGCGCATCTCTGGCGGCCGAGTGATATTGCCTTGCCTCTGGTGTGGCGGTTCAGAAGTCCGCATCATTTATGCCGCGGGTTCGTCATGCGGACTTGTCGGGCCCGCGGCGCCGTCCGCTGGCGGATGGTGTCGGCCCACCCAGGTGCAAGCGCAGTCATCGACCTTGCAAGCTCCAGGCTCTGGCAGGACTAACGCCTGACATCGAAACCGAGGCTTCCCGGTTTTTCTGAAATTTCATTTATGCGCGGGGAATGACCAAGCGCAGGCGATGATGCGAGCCGCTCAGCGCAGGTCCCAATATAACCCGACGCTGGAAACAATCAGCGCAGCCAAAGACCAGGTGATCGGATGGGTCAGCAACAACCGCAGAAGTGGTTCCCATTTCCGCCAGAACATTCTTGAACTCCGACCGGCTGCGGCGAAGCGGTAGATGCGGCGTCGGATCAACGGCGCGATGACCGAGACGGCCATCAGCTGAAGCGGACGAACGGGCGTTTGCTGCGAATTGACGGACATCGATGAGCTCTTGAGGCAAGGCGATCCGGCTCTCGGTGAGCGTGGATCAAACCGGCTCGAAAGGCAGCTTCCAGGTTGCGGCTGCGGTGAACCGAATATGCCGCTCGACTGACTCAAAGACTCTGAGGGCAACTTGATTTTGCCTTCAGATCAGCTTGATTGTTTCCCGAGAGCCACAGAGTTGGGTGTGCAATTTCTTTTTTATAATCATATACTTGATACCGATCGACGCGAGCTGAGCTGCGGCATTTGCGCTGTAGGTGTCGAGCCTCAGGTCTTCGACCTCTTGGTATACCTGCTCGAAAATCGCGATCGGGTCGTCAGCAAGGGCGATCTGATCGACAAGATCTGGAGCGGACGCAGCGTTTCCGATTCGACGCTTACCAGCCGCATCAACGCCGCACGCAAGGCGGTCGGCGACAGCGGCTCCGACCAGAAGCTTATTCGAACGGTTCCACGCAAGGGTTTTCGATTCGTGGGCGCGGTCCACACGCAACTGAGCTGCCCGACAGGCAATTCCGTCGCAGAAGGGGCCGATCGGGTCAGAGCACCGCGATCCGAGCTGATACAGTCCGAGCGACCGGCGATTGCCGTCCTGCCTTTCGTCAACATGAGCGGCGACCGGGAGCAGGAATATTTTTCCGACGGGATCAGCGAGGACATCATAACCGCGTTGTCCCGGCTGCGCTGGTTTTTCGTGATCGCGCGCAACTCGTCCTTCATCTACAAGGGCCGGTCCGTCCATATCGGTCAGATCGCCGACGAACTCGGGGTTCGCTACGTCCTCGAAGGCAGCGTTCGCAAGAGCGGCGAGCAGGTACGGATATCGGCGCAGCTCAACGATGTGTCCAGCGGCAGCCATATCTGGGCCGAACGCTTCGATCGCAGCCTCGCCGACGTGTTCGCGGTGCAGGACGAGATCACGGAGTCGATCGTTGGCGCCATCGAACCGCAGCTTTATGCCGCGGAAAATTTCCGCGCGCAGCGCAAGCCGCCGGGGAGCCTGGACGCCTGGGATCTGGTCATGCGGGCGCTGTGGTATTTTTGGCGCGTCACCCGGCAGGACAATGTGCCGGCGCAGGCGCTCCTGGAAAAGGCGATCGCCATCGATCCGAACTACGGTCAGGCACTCGGTTTGCTCGCCACCAGTCTCATCTTCGGCGCTCACATGGGCTGGGCGGACATGGACGCCGGGTTGCCGATTGCCGAACGTGCGGCGCTCGCCGCGGTGGAAGCCGACAGCGAGGACGCCTGGGCCCACCATGGACTGGCCTACGCCTATCTGTTCGCCAGACGTTTCGATGATGCGATCGCCGAATTCGAACTGGCGCTGCGGCTCAATCCCAACTTCGCGCTGGCGCAAGCCTTCTACGGCGTGACCCTCTGCTATGCCGGCCGATGGCAGGAAGGCGATCTTGCCGTCCGCCGCGCGCTCAGGCTGAGCCCGCGGGATCCGTCCCTGACGCTGTATTACGGCATCGCAGCCTACGCCCAATTCATCGGCCGCAACTACGATGAGGCGATCCGCCTCGCTCGCGAGTCGCTGCGGCAACGCGGCGATTTCGTCGGCGCCCACCGCGTCCTGACGGCGGCTGCCGGGATGGCTGGATACGACGAAGTCGCGAAGGCCGCGCTCGGGGAACTTCGCCGTACCCAGCCTAACGTCTCGCTCGCCTGGATCGCGAACGAATTGCCGATGCAGCACCGCACCGACCAGGAGCACTATCTCGATGGCTTCCGCCGGGCGGGGCTGAACTAGCCTTGCGCCTCTGCCGCCGATTCATTCGGCGACGATCGCGCCGGAGCCGCCGAACTCCGCCGGAAAATCCCTGAATTTCGGCAGCTCGTCGCGCATCGGCAGCACGGTCTCGGCGTAGTTGACGTGAACGGCAGGCACGAACGAAAGGGTCGGCACCGTCGCTGCGAAAACGTCGATGAGCCCAAGCGAGGGATGGCCGGTCATCAGGTGGCCGCCGCACTTCTTGCAGTATTGGCGATGGCTCGTCGGTGTCTTGGAGAACGTTGCGACGTGTTCCGATCCCGCGGTAATTCGTACCGCATTCGGCTTCCACAGGCTGAAGGCGTTGACGGGACCGCCCGACCAGGAACGGCACGAACGGCAATGGCAGTAGCCCATCGCTTCCGGCGCGCCGACGACTTCCACTTCGACCGCGCCGCAAAGGCAATTTCCGACATGTCTCATTCAGGTTTCCTCCTTCTTGAATTCAATTGCGCTCCGGTTGGGGTGCGGCCCGGAAGGCCACGATAAACCCCAGGTAGATTGGATGGCGCACGGACTTGTAGTATAGCGGCGTCCGGAATTGCGGCGCCGGCATCTCGGTTCCCACGAGATCGGCCGCGGCCGGATGCAACCCGAAAGTTCGAAGCCGGACCTGGGTCATGATCAACTCCGCGAGCCAGTTCAGGGGCCACGCCGTGCCACCGGCAGGATGCCGAAATGGCGCGCTCCAGGCCTTGCCGGGCGCTTGATTTCTCATTGAGACGACAATGATTTTTCCCTGAGGGCGGCTCGTCCGAAAGCTTTTCATGCAATTCATTTTTGAAAAATACTCACTTGATACCGAACGCCGCGAACTGTGCCGCGACGGCGTGCAGGTTGCGATGCAGCCGCAGGTATTCGATCTGCTGGTTCATCTGGTCCGGAATCGAAACCGCGTTCTCAGCAAGGACGATCTGATTTCCGTGGTGTGGAACGGCCGGATCGTGTCGGATTCGGCGCTTACCAGCCGGGTCAATGCCGCGCGAACCGCGCTCGAAGACACCGGCGAGGCGCAAAGGCTGATCCGCACGATCCCGCGCAAGGGCTTTCGCTTTGTCGGCGAGGTCCAGGAGCAATCGCGTAGCGCCGCAGCGTCCGATGGACGGCAACCGCATCAGCAGGCATTTCAACCGGATTCGCCGACGCCAGATCGGCCGGCGATCGCGGTGCTGGCCTTCGAGAACATGAGCGGGGATGCTGAGCAGGAATATTTTTGCGATGGCCTGAGCGAGGACTTGCTCACGGCGCTTTCGAAAGTGAAGTGGTTCTTCGTGATCGCCCGCAATTCTTCCTTCAGCTACAAGGGCAGGGCCGTTCATATCGCTCGGATCGCCGAAGAGCTTTCCGTGCGCTATGTGGTCGAGGGCAGCGTCCGCAAGGAGGGCGATTGCGTCCGGATCACGGCCCAGCTCAACGACGTGGCGACCGGCAGTCACGTATGGGCCGAGCGCTATGACCGGCATTTGACCGACGTCTTCGCCGTCCAGGACGAAATCACCAATGCCATTGTCGCCGCGATCGAGCCGCAAATCTACGCGGCGGAAAACTTCCACGCCAGGCGCAAGGCGCCGGACAATCTGGATGCGTGGGATCTGGTAATGCGCGCGCTGTCGCATTTCTGGAAGGTCACGCAGCAGGATCATTTGACCGCGCAGGCGCTCCTGCAGCGGGCGATCGCGCTCGATCCGAACTATGGCCAGGCTCTTTCCGTGCTCGCCTCGAGCCACATGCGTGCCGTACATCTCGGTTGGGAAGATCTCGCGACCGCGGCGCCGGCGGCGGAGCGTGCCGCGCTCAAGGCGGTCGACGTCTCGGGCGACGATTCGTGGGCCCACACGGCTCTGGGCAGTGTCTACTTTTCGACGCGCCGCCTTGAGGACGCGATCAGGGAATTCGAGCTGTCGCTTCACCTCAATCGGAATTTCTGCATGACGCATGGATATTACGCGCTTGCGCTTTGCTATTGCGGACGGACGCAGGAAGCCTACGAAGTGGCGCAACGCGCGATCCGGCAAAGCCCGCGGGATCCCTCCCTGGCGGTCTATTACGGGGTAGCCGGCTATGCACGCTTTGTGGAAGGAAGGTACGGCGATGCGATTGAGTTGGCCCGCAGCGCGATCCGCCAGCGTGGTGATTTCACGGGCGCCTATCGGCTGCTTACCGTGGCTGCCGGAATGTCGGGAGATCTGGAGTTGGCCGCTGCCGCCTTGCGCGAGTTACGCCGTGTCCAGCCGAATATCTCGCTTGACTGGATCGCCAACCAGCTGCCCTGGAAATTCGATCGCGATCGCCAGCACTATCTGGAAGGCTTCCGCCGCGCGGGTTTGGACTAACGCATGATCCGGACCCCGCGGAAACCTTGCAGCCAAGTTGCCTTGCAACCGGCGGGCGGGCTGCCTTCGAGCGGCGACTGTGAAGGCCTTCACACACTCCTTTGCCGTTTGATGTAAGCTCCGATACGCTACAATGCAGGCCTCCTGCAACGATGGCGGGTTCTGGTGTGGGCCCGCTACCTGCTTCGAACAGACATTGGTCTTTAGCGGCACATTCGTTTCACTCCACTTTGGTTCAATGGGAGAACGAGCATGCAAGCACAAACAGTTGGTCTGGTTTTGCTCCTCGCAGGCACGACGGGTGCGCTTGCCGAGGACATGAAGATGCCGGTCAACGCTTCGCAATTGAAATGGGGTCCAGCACCGGATGCGCTGCCGAAGGGAGCGCAGATCGCGGTGCTTTCGGGCGACCCGACGAAGGACGGTCCGTACGTCGTTCGTCTTCGACTGCCCAGTGGATACAAGGTTCCGGCGCATAATCACCCGACCACCGAGTTGGTCACGGTCCTGAACGGGAAATTCAACCTCGGGATGGGCGACAAGCTGGACCAGAAGAAGGGAATGCTTCTGACCAATGGCGGCTTTGCCGAGGCGCCGGCAAAGATGAACCACTACGCCTGGACCGGTAGCCCGACCCTGCTGCAAATCCACGGCCAGGGACCGTTCGCCATCAACTATGTGAACCCGGAAGACGATCCGCGGAGCAAACCCCAGGCCTCGCAGTAGGCGGCGATTGAAGGTAACGGTCCCGATCGGCCGGTCGGGACCGTTCCTCCGGCGAGTTTTCAGTCGCACCCGCGCTCCCCGACGGCGCGAAAAATTTTGATGCAGATCAACGCGCGCGCCTCGAGGCTTGCGTCAATGCCGCGAAAATATCGGGGAGAGGTCGATGACGACGATTTCCGGCAAGGTCGATCCGGTGGTGCGCCGCATTGGCGCGAGCGACATCGCCGAAGCGCTGGTGAAGGGCTTGCGCGATTTTCAGGCGGCGCCGCTTTACGGCCTCGCGTTTGGCGGGTTTTACGCCGCAGGCGGCATGGTGATCCTGCTCTGCCTGACGGCATTCGGAATGATCTATTTCGCCTATCCGCTCGCCGCCGGCTTTGCATTGATCGGCCCGTTCGTCGCAATCGGGCTCTACGAGGTCAGCCGGCGGCTGGAAGCCAAACAGCCGCTCTCGGTCCGCGCCATCTGGTCGACAGTGACCTCGCGCAGCGAGATCGGCTGGATGGCGTTCGTCACCTTGTTCATCTTCGTGATCTGGATGTACCAGGTGCGTCTTTTGATTGCGCTGCTGATCGGACTCAACGCCTCTTTTTCCAGCCTGCGCGAATTCCTCACCGTCGTATTGACCACCAATGAGGGGCTGGTGTTCCTCGCGATCGGCAACATCGTCGGCGCCGCGCTGTCGCTGATCCTGTTTTCGCTTACCGTGGTGTCGTTCCCGCTGCTGCTCGACCGCGATGTCGATTTCGTCACCGCGATGGTCACAAGCGTACGTTCGGTGGTGACGAGCCCGTTGCCGATGATCGGATGGGCCGCCGTGATCGTGCTCCTCCTGATCGTCTCGTCGCTGCCGTACTTCCTCGGGCTTGTGGTCACGCTGCCGGTGCTCGGTCACGCGACCTGGCACCTTTATCGCCGCATCGTCGCTCCGGTGGCCTCGGCGTAACGTCGTTTTCGGTGATGGGCACCTCTCACGGCGTCTTGATTCCCATTTTCCTCAACGCCGCCAGCATTTTTTGCGGCGGCGCCATCTTGACGGTGAGCGGCTGTCCGGTTTCGAGCAGGCTTTTCAGGCTCGACAGTATAGCGGGCCAGCCCTGGCGGCCGCCGGAGAGGATATCGTCATCGAGGGCGCGGTCGTGCGATTCGGTCATGGTGAGGCGGACCGCCTCGCCGGCCTGTTCGATTTCGTAAGTGACCAGCGTCGGACCGAGCTTTTCGACCAGCTCCGGCCAGTTGACGTTGAATGTCACCGTGAGCCTGCGCGGCGCGACGCATTCGACCACTTCGCCGTTGATATGCAGCGCGCCGTCCGGCGTGCGCACGATATAGGCGCCGCCAACCCGCAAGTCGACCTCGACCGAATTGCCGAAAAAATATTTTCGGCTGAATTCGCTTCTCGTCAGCGCCTCCCACACCTTCTCCGGCGTGGAAGCGATGTAGATGGTGTAGACCGTCATTGGCTTGAAATCGTCGATATTCATCGTCGTGCTCAATTTTCGAATTTGAGGGCAGCGTAGGGGATTTCGAGCGGCTGCCCGGTCTCGAGCAGGCTCTTCAGGCTCGACAGGATGGCGGGCCATCCCTTCGAGATTCCCGAATAGAACTTGCTGTCGTCCGCAAAACCTTCATGCGTCAGTGTCAGCTTGACGAGCTTGCCATAGGGTTCGAGCACGAAGGTCGCCAGCGCCGGGAATTCGTTTTTGTATTTGTGCGACAGGTTCACGAAAGTATAGGCGAGCCGTCGTGGCGGGTCGACCTCGACGACCTTGCCGGCGTCGGAAACGGTGCCGTCGCTGCGCACCATTTCGAACGACGACCCCACCTTCCAGTCCGATCTCAGACGCGCGCCGAACCAGTAGCGTTCGGTGAAATCGCCATCGGTGAGCGCATGCCAGAGCTTTTCCGGCGTGGTCTCGATATAGGTGACGTAGACGAATTCCGGCTTGAGCATCGGCTTGCTCCCTATGCTGCGTCGGACTTGATCTCGGCAGGTAGCGGGTGACCGGTCTCCAGAAAGCTCTTCAAACTCGCAAGTACCATCGGCCAGCCCTCGGAAATGCCACGCAACGTCTTGCCGCGTTCGTCGAGATTGTCATGGGTTACGGTCAATTTGACGACCTTGCCGCGCGGCTCGATGTCGAAGGTCACCCGCGAGGTGCGCTCCAGCTTCAATTCTTCCGCGCAGGCCTCCCAGGTGTAGGCGAGCTTCTTCGGCGCGTCCGATATCAGCACCTTGCCCAAGGGGGACGGCCTGCTCGGGTGAGTGAAGCGGTAGGGCGATCCGACCTTCCAGTCGGAGGCGATGCGGTGGCCGAACCAGTAGCGCTCGGTGAAGTCGCCGTCGGTCAGCGCATGCCATAGTTTTTCCGGCGTGGTCTCGATGTAGGTGACGTAGACGAATTCCGGCTTACTCATCGCGCTTCTCCAGTTGTCGTTTCAATTCGCTGAGCGCGGTGAGCTTGCCGCGCTCGAATTTTTTGATCCAACGCTCGCCAATCTGATGGATCGGAACCGGGTTGAGGTAGTGCAGCTTCTCGCGGCCGTGCCTGAACGTCGTGACCAGGTTGGCGGTCTCGAGAATCGCAAGGTGCTTGGTCACGGCCTGCCGCGTCATGGCGAGGCCTTCGCAGAGTTCGTTCAATGTCTGTCCATTCCTGGCGTGAAGCCGGTCGAGCAGGGATCGTCTCGATGCATCGGCCAGCGCCTTGAACACGTCGTCCATGGGTAGTGCCGCCGATTTGAAGTCCCTGCAGTGCAGCCGGCAATTCGAACCAGGGACTTCAAATCGAAAGCGGCACTAGAAATTTTTAGTTTCTAGTGCCCGTTCCTTCCCGAAGTTCGCTTAGGTGGGTGCTGAGGCGGATCGCGAACTTCGGGAAGCGGGCACTAGAAGGATATGCAACCAAATGGTTGCCTGTCAAGGGGGTGTTTTGGCGGCTGTAAATGGCTGTGGTAGTGGAGGGAGCAGCCAACGAAGATTGGTTTCAAAATCCTGGGTGGAAAAATGAAGCGTTACGTGAAGCCGGCAATACTTCTCTCGGCACTTTTCGTGCTCCCTGGCGGCGCCTCCGCGCAGAGTCAAAAAATCGGGGCCCCGCCCGAAGCCTCCAATATGCAACTGATCGGATATAACGACCTGCAGGCGCGCAGCGCCTATCAGCCGACCATTCATCATCAGGGCGACCGCTTCATCGCCTATATCGGCCATCACGGCGGCACCGAGGAAACTCCAAACCCGGTCAATCCGATCACCGGAAAAGCCGAGCCGAGCGGCACCTCGATCGTCGACGTGACCGATCCCGCACATCCGAAGTACCTGCACCATATTCCCGGACAGGTGGGAAAATACGAAGGCGGCGGCGCGCAAATGGTGCGCGTCTGCGACGGCAAGCAGTTGCCGAAGGGCGATCCCAACGCGGTCTACATGCTGCGTGCGGTGGGCAGTTCTGGACATGAAATATGGAATGTCGCCGATCCTTCCAATCCCATCCTTGTTGCCCATATTGGCGAGGGCCTGAAGGACACCCACAAGAACTGGTGGGAATGCGACACAGGCATTGCCTATCTCGTCACAGGCTTGCCCGACTGGCGCACTCGACGGATGACCATGATTTACGATCTCAGCGATCCCGCCCACCCGGTCAAGATCAGGGATTTCGGGCTTCCCGGTCAGGAGCCAGGCTCAACCGGCCCGGTGCCGACCGAAGTGCACGGGCCGATCTCGACTGGCCCCGAAGGCAACCGCGTCTATTTCGGCTACGGCACCGACAAGGGCGGCTTTTTGCAGATCGTCGATCGCGAAAAACTGCTCAACGGCCCGAAGGAGCCGACGCCGGAAAATCTGCGCTATCCGGAAATCTCGCGCCTGGCGATGTCGGCGTTCAACGGCGCCCACACCACCTTTCCGATGCTGAAGATGCCGGTTGCCGAATTCGCCCATGACAAGGAACCGAACCGCGACATCGTCATGATCGTGGATGAGGAGATCGTGAACGAATGTGCCGAGCCGCGGCAGATGGTCTGGTTCGCCGACGTCACCGTGGAAAACCGGCCGATGATGATCTCGAGCTATACGGCGAAGGAATCCAGCGGCTCGTTCTGCGAGCGGGGAGGGCGGTTCGGCGCGCATTCCTCCAACGAAAGCATGGCGCCGGTCTTCTACAAGAAGATGGCGTTCATTTCCTACTTCAATGCCGGCGTGCGCGCGATCGACGTCCGCGATCCCTATCACCCGGTCGAAGTCGGCTACTTCATCCCGGCGATCACGGCGGCAACCGACAAGCGCTGTGTCAAGATCGAGGGCAAGGACCGCTGCAAGGTCGCGATCCAGACCAACAACGTCGAAACCGACGAACGCGGTTATATCTACATCGTCGACCGCGCCAATACCGGCCTTCACATTCTGGAATTGACCGGAGAGGCGCGAAAGATTGCGGGATTGCCGTGAGGGAATGCTCACGCGCACCTCTCGATTTTGCGTCATTCCGGGGCGCGCGAAAGTGCGAACCCGGAATCCATCGCGCCGCGGAATATTGGAGAAATGGATTCCGGGCCTGCGCCTAGCGGCGCATCCCGGAATGACGGTACAAATTAGCAGTTGGCAGAGAGAACCCTGCCACGCTTCAGTTAGCGAGGCCCATCGATGTCCATAGAACTCTATCTCGCTTTCGTCGCCGCCTGCATCGCGCTGGCGCTTCTGCCCGGACCGATCGTCACACTTGTCATCGCCAATGGCCTGCGCCACGGCACGCGCGCCGCGCTGACCAATATCGCAGGTGTCCAGGCGGCGCTGACGATCGTGATCG
The DNA here is from genome assembly GCF_035570375.1 of Bradyrhizobium sp. GTDB lineage: Bacteria > Pseudomonadota > Alphaproteobacteria > Rhizobiales > Xanthobacteraceae > Bradyrhizobium. The sequence continues at coordinate 43,106 of NZ_DATMLW010000210.1, forward strand.
GAATCGTTGCGATCGGGTTGACCTCGCTGATGGCGACCATGGGCTACTGGTTCGACTGGGTGCGTTTTGCGGGAGCTGCCTATCTCGTCTGGCTCGGCATCAAGCTGATCCGCGAGCCCGTCAAGGGCCTCGAGGCGGAGGCGCCCCCACCGCCGCGCGGCGGCTTTTTCCTGCAAGGCTTTCTGGTGGCGCTCAGTAACCCGAAACTGCTGGTATTTTTCGGCGCATTCATTCCGCAATTTGTGGACCTGGAGCGCGATCACCTGTCGCAGGTCGCCCTGCTCGGCGTCACGTTCATGGTTATCGCGGGGCTGACGGATGCGGCCTACGCGCTGCTTGCGGGACGGGTGCGGCGCTTCTTCTCGGGCCGGCGCACGCGCAACCTGTCGCGCGTCTCCGGCAGCTTCATGATCGGCGGCGGCATCTGGCTCGCGCTGACGCGGGCACGGTAATCGAGCTCAAAGATCGGACATTACTGACGCGGCATCTTCAGGTCGGCTTCCTCTCCCCTTGCGGGAGAGGGTTGGGGTGAGGGGTTTCGGTCTATCGATAAGCTTGACCCCTCACCCGGATCGCATCTGGCGATGCGATCCGACCTCTCCCGCAAGGGGAGAAGTGAGGCCGGGTGTGAGGCGCTCTTCGTCTCCAATCAGCCAGAGCCTAAACAAGTGCTGCCTGCGCGCGCAATTGCGCTTCGACGTCGGCCAAAATATTCGCCAGCCGATCGGCCCATTCGCGCTGGCCGGCCTCCTCAGTGATCAGATCCTGACGAATCTCGATGCCGCAGTTCAAGAGGCCGCGCGCCTCGCCGTGAACCGGAATGGTGTAATCGGTCTCCTCGCTCACCGCATAGGGCTCGTTGTCGCCGACCACGAGATCGGTTTGCGCGCGAAAACTCTTCAAGAGCAGCGACGGCAGGCCGCTGTCGCGCCGGTAGAGCGTGCCGACATGCCAGGGTCGCGCGATGTTGGCATAGACCGGCGTAAAACTATGCAGCGCGACCAGCACGGTCGGGATGCCATCGCGCAGCCGGCGATCGATCACCTCACCGATGCAGCGATGATAGGGATCGAACACCTGGCGCCGCCTGGCTTCGGCCGCTTCGCGGCTCAGCGCCTCGTTGCCGGGAATGATGGTACTTTCGCTGATGCGCGGGATCGACGTCGGTGCCTGTGGCGGGCGGTTGCAGTCGATCACGAGCCGCGAGTAGCGCTGCGCGACCAGATGCGCGCCCAGATGCCTGGAAAGCGCGTCGGCGACGCCGGCAATGCCGATGTCCCAGGCGATGTGGCGTTCAAGCTCGCTCTCGGCAAGCCCGAGATCGCCTAGCACGCGCGGTATTGCGCGGCCGTAGTGATCCGAAATCAGAAGGAACGGCGAGCGGCCAGAGGCATTCTCTTCGAGGACGGGCGCGGGATCATCCGCGGTCATAAGCAATGAAGTGTCGCCGGATCGGTCCAAATCCATGTTTCGTTGCCCGTTTCGCCTCATCAGGCGGCATGCCGGATTAGAAATATGAAGGAATCACTGTAGATTAGGCTGTACCAGGCCATATTTGATTGCGATTGACGATGCCGCTTCTGACGATCCACCACAAGACCGAATATCGCTATGTGCGCCCCGTCGCGTTTGGCGAACATCGCATCATGCTGCGCCCGCGCGACGGCCACGATCTGCGCGTCTTGTCCGGCGACCTTCAGATCGAGCCGCAGCCGATGCGGTTGCGCTGGATCCACGACGTGTTCGGCAACAGCGTGGCGATCGCGACCTTCGACGAGCGTGCCGACACGCTCACCTTCACCTCGAGGGCAACCATCGAGCACAAGCCGGCCGATGAATTCGCGCTCACCGCCGACGATCCCGCCTATTTCTATCCATTCCTGTACGACGCCGAGGAGTTTCCCGATCTCGTCCAGTTCATCACGCCGCAATATGCCGATCCTGGCGGCGAACTGTCGGCATGGGCGCGCCATTTCCTCGACGCGGAAGCGCCGACGCCGACGTTCAGGATTCTTTCCGGCATGACCCACGGCATTCGCGATGCGTTTTCCTACCGCAAGCGGCACGAGCAGGGCACCCAGCATCCGCTCGACACGCTGCAGACGCGCTGTGGCACCTGCCGCGACTTTGCGCTGCTGATGATCGAGGCGTTGCGGCGGCTCGGCATCGCCGCGCGCTTCGTCTCCGGCTATCTGTTCGTGCCCTGCGATCGCGCCCATCGTTATGCCGGCGGCGGCTCGACGCATGCCTGGGTTCAGGTCTACCTGCCGAGCGCGGGCTGGATCGAGTTCGATCCGACCAACGGCATCGTCGGCACCCGCGACCTCATTCGCGTCGCGGTCGCGCGCGATCCGCGCCAGGCGATCCCGCTGCACGGCACCTATCTCGGTTGCCGCGATGCCTTTGTCGCGATGGAAGTTGCCATCAACGTCGTCGCCGAAGCCGAAGCGGTGGAGGCCTGATCATGCAGATCAAGGTCGGCTTCGAGATCGCATACGCGGCCACGCAGCCGACGCCGATGGTATTCATGCTCTCCATCCACCCTTCGCGCCGCCACGACATCATCGGCGCCGAGACCATCGTCACCGCGCCCGACGTGCCGCTCGGCTACTACCACGACAGTTTCGGCAATATCTGCGGGCGGCTCGTGGCGCCTGCGCCCGGCATCACGCTGCGCGGCGATGCGCTGGTGCGCGATTCCGGTTTGCCCGACGTCGTGGCGCCGGAGGCCGAGCAGCTTCCGATCGACCGGCTTCCCGACGAGGCGCTGCTTTATTTGATGGCGAGCCGCTATTGCGAGACCGACAAGCTCACCGACATGGCCTGGTCGCTGTTCGGCAATACCAGACCCGGCTGGCAACGGGTGATGGCGATCTGCGAATATGTCCACGATCGCGTCAGCTTCGGCTACCAGCACGCGCATCACATGAAGTCGGCGCTCGATGTCCATGAGCAGCGCGCCGGCGTCTGCCGCGATTTTGCCCATCTGGCGCTGACCTTCTGCCGTTGCATGGGCATTCCGGCGCGCTACTGCACCGGCTACATGGGCGACATCGGCATTCCGCCGGATCCGGAGCCGATGGATTTTTCCGGCTGGTTCGAGGCCTGGCTCTCGGGCCGATGGTACACCTTCGATGCCCGCCATGTCGTGCCGCGTATCGGCCGCATCCTGATGGCGACGGGGCGCGACGCCGCCGACGTCGCGCTGACCACGAGTTTTGGTCGCATGAACCTCAGCAAATTCGTCGTCGTCAGCGAGGAAGCGAAGGGAAGTTGACTTGAGTTTCCGTCGTCATTCCGGGATGGTGCGTTAGCACCAGACCCGGAATCTCGAAGTTGTCTTGCGATTCATCACCTCCAGATTCCGGGTTCGCACCTGACGGTGCGCCCCGGAATGACGCGAAACCATGACCTGCGATCTGCTCTTTGTCTACGGCACTTTGATGCGCGGCTTCGACCATCCGATGGCGCAGCTTCTGTCGCGAGCTGCCGACTTCATCGGCGAGGCGCGCTGCGGTGGCCGGCTCTATCTCGTCAAGCACTATCCGGGGCTGGTGCCCTCCGATGACGCCGACGATATCGTGTTCGGCGAATTGTTTCGGCTGCGCGAGGCGGCCGCATGCTTGCGCGAGTTCGATATGTACGAGGCCTGCGGCGAAGGTTTTAAGGAACCGACCGAATACGTCAGGCAAATGCTCACGGTGACGCTCGACACTGGAGAGGCGCGCAAGGCCTGGACCTATGTCTACAACTGGCCGGTCGACCGCCTGCCGCACATCGCCTCGGGGAAGTTTTTGGAGGGATGACCATCGTGTCCCGGGCGCGCCACGGCATGAAGTGCCGCTGCGCAGAACCGGGACCCACGATGCGTCGTCAGGGGCACGTGGGACGAGTTACGCGCGCTTTTTCGGCTTGACCTTCTGCTGCATATAGGAGCGCAACACCGCGTTCATCCGGCGCTGGTAGCCGTCGCCCTGGCTCTTGAAGAAATCGAGCACGTCCTCATCGATGCGAATGGAAATCGCTTTCTTTTTTGAAGGCATAACCAGAACCGCATCCGACCAGTCGATATCGACGGGTACCGCGTCAGGATCGCTTGCGACGGCCCTGGCGATATCTTCGTCGGTCAGAGCATCGACCCGTGTCCAGTCAGTCTTGCCCTTTCGATGGTCGCCCCATTTTCGCGTTATGATATGCGTTTTCTTCATTTTTCCTTGCGCGTCGCGCTGAAATGATCCGGATGATGTCCGCCCGTCGTGCAAATACGACGGCAATCAGTCTACCATCCAAAGAGCCAATCGCGATCCAGCGCTCCTCTTGGTTACGATCGGAACGACGAAGAAGGACAGGCGCGTAGAAAATCCTGACGACGTCTTCGAAATCGAAGCCGTGCTTGGCAAGATTATTTTTACTTTTTTGTTCGTCCCATTCGAACCCTCTGAGGGCCCGTCCAACTTTTATCTCGTCCACCATGGTTCGCGTTCCGCCAGGAGAGGCTTTTCAGCAAACGACCTTTTTCCCGGGGTGAAACGGTGGGGCGTTGTGTATATACGATTGTATTTCAAGTTGTCAAGGTACTGGCTCGCTCGCCTGTGAATAGCGGCGAGAAGGCCGATAATACCGGGTCATTTCGGCCCGCCACCCTATATCCATGATCGGTTGGCAGGTTTCCCGACTCACCCCAAAATCCGAGACGAATCGCGATTTCAGAGAAATGCGCTTTACGCCCCAATTCCTCGACGAGCTGCGCGCCCGCCTTCCGGTCTCGGAAGTGGTGAGCAAGCGCGTGAAGCTGAAGAAGGCAGGGCGCGAGTGGAAGGGGCTGTCGCCGTTCCAGCAGGAAAAGACCCCTTCGTTCACCGTCAACGACCAGAAGGGATTTTACCACGACTTCTCGTCCGGCAAGCACGGCGACATCATCTCCTTTCTGATGGAGACCGAAGGCGTCGGCTTCGCCGAAGCGGTCGAACGGCTTGCGGCGATGGCGGGGCTGCCGCTGCCGGTGGCAACGCCCGATGCCGAACGGTTCGAGCAGCGCCGCAAGACGCTGCATGACGTGATGGAGTACGCGGCGAAATTCTTCGCCGACACGCTGGCTTCTCGCAACGGCGCCAGGGCGCGCGGCTATCTTGCCGACCGCGCGATTTCGCCCTCAACCCAATTGCAATTCCGCCTCGGCTACGCGCCGGGCGAACGCTTCGCACTGAAGGAACATCTCGGCTCGCAGGGCATTTCGGTCGAGGACATTGTGGAAGCCGGCCTCCTGATCGCGGGCGACGACATTCCCGTGCCCTATGATCGCTTTCGCGATCGGGTGATGTTTCCGATTTCCGACGCGCGCGGGCGCATCGTTGCGTTCGGCGGCCGCGCGCTGGAGAAAGACGTCGCGGCGAAATATCTCAATTCGCCGGAAACGACGCTGTTTCACAAGGGCGACAATCTTTACAACCTCGCCCCTGCGCGTCTTGCCGCCCATAACGGTGCGCCCATCATCGTCGTCGAAGGCTATATCGACGTCATCGCCATGGTGGCTGCGGGCTTTGCGGCCACCGTCGCGCCGCTCGGAACTGCACTTACCGAAAATCAGCTCGCTTTGCTCTGGAGGATGGCGGACGAGCCGATCCTGTGTTTCGACGGCGACAAGGCCGGACAGAAGGCGGCGTGGCGTGCCGCCGATCTGGCGCTGCCGCATCTTGCGCCCGGCAAGAGCCTGCGCTTTGCGCTGCTCCCCGAAGGCCAGGACCCCGACGACCTCGCGCGCTCCGGTGGGCGCGGTGCGATCGAGGAGGTGATCGGTGCCGCGCGCGGGCTTGCCGAGGTGATCTGGTCGCGCGAAGTCGAGGGCGGCAGCTTTGCCACTCCCGAGCGGCGCGCGGCGCTGGAGAAGCGGATCGGCGAAATCACAGGCAGTATCCGCGACGAAGTGGTGCGGCGCTATTATCGCCAGGATTTTGCCGAGCGGCTGCAGCGCATCTTTGCGCCCGAAGTGGCGCGCAGCTACGCATCCGGCGGATATCGCAACGCCGCCGCCGGCAATCACGCAGGCGAATCACTTCGCCGCTTGGGCGCGCGCGGGCCCGCAGGCCGGTTTGCTCCCTTCCCGGGCAGAGGTTCAGCGGCGCCAGCGCTCCCCCGCGGTCCCTACCAACCGGCGAGTTCCCAGCTTGCGGCGAGTCCGCTTCTGCGCGGCCAGCGCAGCGCCATGTCACGCCGGGAGGCCTTGATCCTGCAAAGCCTGATCAACCATCCCTGGCTCCTGCACGAGCACCTGGAAGAGGTGGCCGCCCTCGAGCTCGCCCATCCCGACGCGCACAAATTGCGCGCCGGCATCATCGCGGCCTTCGCCAACGATCATCACCACAGCCTCGAGCCTTCGGAACAAAGCGCGAAGATGCGGGCGGACCTTGCGCGCGCCGGTTTTTCGCAGGTTCTTCAAAGGGTTGATGGTGCAATCACGACTTCGGCGGTGTGGGGGGTGCGCAGCGAAGCGGCGCGGGACGATGTTCTTTCCACCTGGCGCCAGCTCGTCTCCTTGCATCGTCAGTGGCACTCCTTACTTAGGGAGCTGAAAGATGCCGAGCTGGCCTTGGGCGAAGAGGGAAGCGAGGCCAATCTGGCATGGTTGCGGGACGTCAAGGCCCGGCTGTCCGAAATGGATGGCACCGAGGCCATCATCGAGGGATTCGGCGAATCTTCCGGCCGGTTCCAGCGCAGCCTGTGACTAGCGCCGCCGATTTGAAGTTCCTGCACCGTTGCAGCGAGTTCGATCAGGAACTTCAAATCGAAAAGCGGCTCTAGAATCATATATTTGCTAGTGCCCTTAACGTTCCGAAGTTCGTTTGGAGGGTGCTGCGAAGGGAGACGAACTTCGAAACGAGAGCACTAGGTAAAAAAAATTATGCGGACGGCGGCTGCCGGGGCCGCAAAAAGACTCGCCAAACCCATGGTTTGGCTGCAGAAACAGGGTTAATCGAGGCTTAATGGCTTTGGTGCATCGTCAAGGGCGCGTGGCCGCCGGCTCGTGATCAGAAGGATGTCAGGAATAATCCGGCGCAGCCTCTGTTTGCACAGCCGGCAGCGCCGTTTCCGTCCGACATGCATCTAGCCTGAGAGCGATATCCGACGGAAGAAATCTGGGGTGGCGAAACTTTGCGCCGCCCTTTCGCGTCATGAGCGACGGGGTGACTTGGAAGTTTCACGGGTGCCGTAACGCACCCTGTCAGACGGGTGCCGTGAGCATCCTTTGAATGTGCGTTTGGGAGCTATGAATGGCCAGCAAGGCAAAGACGCTGCAGGTTAAGGAAAAGGAAAAGGACGACAAGGCAGCGGACGCTCCTGAGAAGGATACAGCCGAAGCGCCGTCGCCCTTGCTCGATCTGTCGGATGCCGCCGTCAAGAAGATGATCAAGCAGGCCAAGAAGCGCGGCTTCGTGACCTTCGATCAACTCAACGAAGTCCTGCCCTCAGACACCACCTCGCCGGAGCAGATCGAGGACATCATGTCGATGCTCTCCGACATGGGCATCAACGTCACCGAGGCCGACGAGGCCGACAGCGAGGAAGAGAAGCAGGAAGAGGCCGACGACGACACCGACAACGAGCTTGTCGAGGTCACCGCCAAGGCCGTCACTGAAGTCAAGAAGTCCGAGCCGGGCGAGCGCACCGACGATCCCGTGCGCATGTATCTGCGCGAGATGGGCACGGTGGAATTGCTGTCGCGCGAAGGCGAAATCGCGATCGCCAAGCGCATCGAGGCGGGCCGCGAGGCGATGATCGCAGGCCTGTGCGAAAGCCCCTTGACCTTCCAGGCCATCATCATCTGGCGCGACGAACTCAACGAAGGAAAGATCTTCCTTCGCGACATCATCGATCTCGAAGCAACCTATGCCGGCCCGGACGCCAAGAACAACATGAACCCGGGCATCCTCAGTGCTGCTGCCGCTGCTGACGGCACGCCGGCCGAGGCCAGCGGCGAGGGCGTGCCGGCCGCCGCCGCTCCGCCCGCGGCGCCGCCGTCGCCGACCCCGTTCCGCGACCCGGAAGCCGATGGCGAGGAGAAGGACCCGGCCGAAGCCGCCGCCGAAGCCGACATGGACGACGACGAGTTCGAAAACCAGATGTCGCTCGCGGCGATCGAGGCCGAGCTGAAGCCGAAGGTGGTCGAAACCTTCGACAAGATCGCCGACAACTACAAGAAGCTGCGGCGCCTGCAGGAGCAGGACATCTCCAACCAGCTTCAGAACGAGACTCTGTCGCCGGCGCAGGAGCGCAAATACAAGAAGCTGAAGGACGAGATCATCGTCGAGGTGAAGTCGCTCCGCCTCAACCAGGCCCGCATCGATTCGCTGGTCGAGCAGCTCTACGACATCAACAAGAAGCTGGTGTCGTTCGAGGGCCGCCTGCTGCGTCTGGGCGACAGCCATGGCGTGGCGCGCGAGGACTTTTTGAAGAACTATCAGGGCTCGGAGCTTGATCCGCGCTGGCTCAACCGCGTTTCGAAACTGTCGGCCAAGGGCTGGAAGAATTTCGTCCATTACGAGAAGGACCGCATCAAGGAGCTGCGCGGCGAGATCCAGCAGCTCGCGGCGCTCACCGGACTCGAGATCGGCGAATTCCGCAAGATCGTGCACGGCGTGCAGAAAGGCGAGCGCGAGGCGCGCCAGGCCAAGAAGGAAATGGTGGAAGCCAATTTGCGGCTGGTGATCTCGATTGCGAAAAAATACACCAACCGCGGCCTGCAGTTCCTCGACCTGATCCAGGAAGGCAACATCGGGTTGATGAAGGCGGTCGACAAGTTCGAATATCGCCGCGGCTACAAGTTCTCGACCTATGCGACGTGGTGGATCCGGCAGGCGATCACCCGCTCGATCGCGGACCAGGCGCGCACCATCCGTATTCCCGTGCACATGATCGAGACCATCAACAAGATCGTGCGCACCTCGCGCCAGATGCTCAACGAGATCGGCCGCGAGCCGACGCCGGAGGAACTGGCCGAAAAGCTCGGCATGCCCTTGGAGAAGGTGCGCAAGGTCTTGAAGATCGCCAAGGAACCGTTGTCGCTGGAGACGCCCGTGGGAGATGAGGAAGATTCTCACCTCGGCGATTTCATCGAGGACAAGAACGCAATTCTCCCCATCGATGCGGCAATCCAGTCGAACCTGCGCGAGACCACGACGCGCGTCCTTGCTTCGCTGACCCCGCGCGAGGAGCGCGTGCTGCGCATGCGCTTTGGTATCGGCATGAACACCGACCACACGCTGGAAGAAGTCGGCCAGCAATTCTCGGTGACGCGCGAACGCATCCGCCAGATCGAGGCAAAGGCGCTGCGGAAGCTCAAGCATCCGAGCCGAAGCCGGAAGCTGCGGAGCTTTTTGGATAATTAGGTTGGCGGTAGACCTGCGATTGGTTGAGATGTCGCTTGATAGATAGCAAGCGGCTGATATCGTGAAAGTACGAGTCTTTAACTTGAACTATTTTCGCGAACGGGAATGAAGCGGCCATGCTCCTCGGCTTCCAAAAGTCTCGGAATGAGCAGGAGTTACTCGGAGACGAGGCCTCTGACGTCTACTTTTCGGCTGACGTCGAGACCGACGGCCCAATTCCCGGTCCTTATTCAATCTTGTCCGTCGCTATCGTGTATGCGGGATCATTCGATGGACGAAAGTTCGTTCGTCCTCAAAACTATGATCGCGTTTTCTATCGCGAGCTAAAGCCCATTTCCACGCTTTTTCAAAAGGAGGCACTTGACGTAAACGGACTTGATCGCGCTCGCTTGTGTGTGGAGGGGATGGCACCCGAACTGGCCATGACCGAAGCCTTCCATTGGATCAATTCCAATGCTGGTGGCGCTAAGCCTGTACTTGTTGCGTATCCGCTCAGTTTTGATTGGACTTGGTTATATTGGTACTTCGTCAAGTTTTGTAAATTCGGATCACCATTCGATTATTCACGTTGCTTTGACATAAAGACGGCAGTCGCCGTCAAGGCCAGAATCCCAATATCAAGAGCTGGCCGCTCGAAGCTTGATTCGTCTCTGTCATCAAAGCGACAGCACACGCATCACGCCATTGATGATGCGATCGAACAAGCAGAGATCTTCGCAAATATTTTCGAGTGGGCGGGCCTTAATGAACGAACTGGCTAGGCGCCGGGAGTATTCAACGGAGACGCTCGCTAAGCTTCGAGATAGATTATCGGAGGCGAGCAAGATCGCTGCAAACAAGGCTTGCGTTTACGCAACTGGCTCACTCGGACGACTAAAGGCTAGCGAACATAGTGATCTGGACCTGTTCATCGCGGGAAGAAGTGAGAAGATTCCGCGGAGTGACGGATCGGGCGAAGAATTCGGGCCAAAAAATCTACTCAATCATCTCGACGAGATTTGCGTCCAAGCCGAGTTGATCACGCGATCGCGAGAACTAGGATTCCCTGAATTCTCCGGGGATGGCCGATACCTTGATCATCATTCCATTTACGAGTTCACCAATACGCTCGGTACGGAGAAGGATGACGTGGCCAACACCTTCACCGCACGGCTGCTGCTGTTACTTGAGAGCAAGCCGTTACTTCTATGATGAAATAGTAAGAGATGTGATAGATGGCTATTGGAGGGACTATCAGGATCACCAAGCGAACTTCATGCCTGCCTTTTTAGCAAATGATATTCTAAGAATTTGGCGAACCTTCTGCGTGAATTATGAGGCCAGAACAAAACGGGAGCCTGATGACAAGAAAGCCAGCGGCAAATTGAAGAACTACAAGCTTAAGCACAGCAGGTTGCTTACCTGTTATTCGGCGCTCCTCTATTTGCTTACCCTCTATAATGCTCAGAACTCCGTGTCTCCAGCAGACACCGTAGCGATGACTAAACTCACTCCGACTGGCCGTCTTGAATGGCTCCGAGATCGGAAAGATTTAGAGGATGCTCGTAAAACGATCATATGTTTGCTGGATCAGTATAATCGATTTTTGGATACAACGAACTTTGAGGAAGACGAACTAATTCGTAGATTTATGGATAAGGAAACGGGCCGCAGATACATGGAGGATGCCTCTAAATTTGGTGATACGATGTTTGAGGCGTTGCAATATATTGGGAGGGGCAGCCGCTTCCATCGCCTTCTCGTGGTTTAGAGGTTTTAACGGCAACACGCGAGTCTACGAGCACATCCACTCGGCGTAGCCCGCGGCCGTCATTCGCGTAAGCCGCCAAGGCGACCACAAAAAATCTGACACCTAATCGCAACTCGGGTTAGGCTCTGCGATCGCGAGCCCAACGGGCCCGCGCTTTGCGCTAGGGAGAATGCCGATGTTTCGTCTGGCCGTTGTTTTCCTGATCTTGCTCACGTCCACGACTTTGGCGCAAACCAACCGCACGGAGCTCAAACGCGCCGATCTGACCGGCACCAACATGGAGATCATCATCGCCGTTCTCGAGGTGCCGCCGGGCAGCAGCGTCGATCGGCACACTCATCCCGGCGAGGAAGCGGTTTACGTGCTGGAGGGCGCAACCCTGCAGATGCCTGACGGCAATCAGATCGCGCGCCCGGCCGGACAGGCAGGCGTCAACGTCCGCGACGTGCCGCATGCCGGATATAAAGTGGTCGGAGACAAGACATTGAAGCTGTTGACCGTCCATATCGTCGACAAAGGCAAGCCGATGACGGTGCCAGCGAATTAAGGCTCTACTCGTAAACGCTTGATGTCCGCTATTGCGGGTCGCTGTCGGGGTAAAAGCGGACGTGAACCGCTAAAGTAACGCTTCGGGCCCCATTGCAGTCCTTGTGCGGCGAGGTTACGTACCTGACTTGGACGCTCGGAAACTGTTGCGGAAGGGTAGCGCTATGCCGTTCGTTCGTATCGATCTTATGCGAGGCAAATCGGCGGAATATCGCAAGGCGCTGGGCGAAATTATCTATCAGGCGATGATCGATATTATCAATGTGCCGAAGGACGACAAATTCCAGATCATCACCGAACATGCGCCTGAAGAGCTAAACTTTCCCGCCAGTTATCTGGACAGTCATTATAGCCAGGACATTGTCTTCATCCAGATTACGCTTAATGCCGGGCGCTCGATCGAGCTAAAGAAAGCTTTTTACAAGCGCATCGTTGATGACATTCAAGCGAAACTAAAAGCGAGGCCGGACGACGTCGTCATCAACTTGGTAGAGGTGGCAAAGGAAAACTGGTCATTCGGATTTGGGATTGCACAATACGTGGCGTGAACACTGTCGCGAGTTCAGTGGCTGCGAGCGTTGGTTGATAATTAACCACCATTCCTCGGCGATGCCATGCCTCCGAAATAGCGCACCTTGAAAAGGGCGGCCAGCATTGCGGAGATCAAAATGCGAAAGACGCTTGTCACAATTCTCTGCTCGGCGCTGATTGCAGCGTCGTCAATCCAAGCGGCCGCCGCAGCGGCACATCATCATACCCGCAAGGCAAGCCGCAAACCGGTCGTGGTCAATGACCAGTACCGCAATTCCAACAATGAACAACCCCGCGATTCCAACGTCGACGGCGCGTGCGGTATTTTTCCTGGCCCATGCCAATGAGGACAGGGGCAGGCGAATGGCAATTCCAATCGTTGTGCATCAGCGCGCAGTGTGCCCCCCAATCGGCGTAGATGGTCGAGCCTTTCGTCCGTTGCTAAGGCGCTTGACCTTGGCTGCGCTGCATAAGTCCGAAAGTTGCCCGCGTTTCGGGGCGAAGCGGACGTCGGCATTTAAGAGTACACGCCCTAACCTCACGCGATGCCACGCGCCGAAAAAATGAGGTCTGTCGCCTCGACGCCGTGATTTGAATTCAGATTTTTTCGGCGAGGACATAAGGTGAGCGTCGGGAAACCTATAGCGTTTTCGAGCGAAGTGGATACCGGTTCGCGTGAAGAAAACGCGTCAAAACAAAAGATTAGAGCCTCGGTTCTGATTCAATCAGAACCGAAAAGGCTCTAAGGGAGCTTGCTGATGAAAAAGAGCAAGGCATTTTCATCGGTGGCTATCGTGGTCGCGACGATTCTCGGCGGTCTCAATTCGGAAAGCCACGCCGCCCAATGCGGCAACGGTCCCGGCGGCTTTGAGGCCTGGAAGCAGCAGATCGCCGGCGAAGCAAAGGCCAAAGGCATCGGCGCTACTGGTGTCTCGGCGCTGATGAGCACGAATTACGCCGGCGCGACCATTGCGGCCGACCGCGGCCAGCGAAGCTTTGGTCTCTCGCTCAATCAATTTCTCGCCAAGCGCGGCGCCTCCGCCATCGTGGCACGCGGGCGTTCGATGAAGCAGTCGCATGCGGCGATGTTCGCATCGATCCAGCAGCGCTACGGCGTGCCACCCGGGCCCCTGATCGCGATCTGGGGCATGGAGACCGCTTTCGGAAGCCAGCGCGGCAATCAGCACATGCTCTCCTCGATTGCGACGCTCGCCTATGACTGCCGGCGTCCGGAATACTTTACGGACCAGCTTTACGCCGCGCTGCAATTGATCGATCGCGGTGTGCTGTCTGCCTCCCAGCGCGGCTCGATGCATGGCGAAGTCGGCCAGACGCAGTTCTTGCCTAAAAACATTCTCGCTTACGGCACCGGCAATCTCGACAACGCGGCGAATGCGCTTTCTTCCGCGGCTGCTTTCCTGAAAGCGCACGGCTGGCGTGCGGGCGCCGGCTATCAGCCGGGCGAGCCGAAATTTCGCGGCGATCCAGGCCTGGAACGCGGCCGGCGTCTACCAGCAGGCGATCGCGATGATGGGCCGCCAGATCGACGGCGGCGAGTGAGGAACGCGATGTTGCGAGCGCCAGCGAAGCAATCCAGGCCACGCAAAGACTGGATCGCCGTCGTCGTCCCTGCGAAAGCAGGGACCCATAACCACAGGCAGTCGTAACAGGAACAGTCGGGCCGTTTACGATCCTTCGTCACCCCTCATGGTCTCGGATTATGGGTCCCAGCGTGCGCGGGGACGACAGGAGGATTTTCGGTCAACGCCTCGCGCGAACCGTTTCCTCGGCCACGAGCCGCGGCGGAGGTCGCGGCGCGTCATCCTCCGTCTCGAGTTGGCCGAGCGCCATGACCGCGCTGCCCATTACCGTCGACCCAAAAGTGACCATGAAGCTGAAGAGAAGCAGCCCGAGCGCCACGCCCGGCGAGCGGTCGGCGAAGATCAGGTGACGCAGGCCGCCCGGATCAAGCCAGAGCAATCCGCCGACCAGCAAAACCGCCAGCAGCAAACCGGCCGCAAGATTGATCGCGAGCAGCCGGAACAAGGGATAATGAAACAGTTTTGGGCCGCGTAGCGTGCCTGGCATGTTGTGAAATCTAGTATCGCTGGGTAGCAGTGCAAGACTTGAAGGATCACCTCGCCCCGCTTGCGGGGAGAGGTCGATCACCAATGGGTCGGCGCAAAGCGCCGCCCGATGATAAACTCTGCGATTGGGTGAGGGGGACTCTCCGCAAACCGTGTTCTTAGAGACTCCCCTCACCCCAGCCCTCTCCCCGCAAGCGGGGAGAGGGAGCAGGGTCGTTTGACATCCCAATCCAAATCGACCGATCATGGCTGCTAGATCATGGTGCGATTAGGTGGAACCGCACCATGATCGGATCTCTGTGTTTGAGCATGATCTTTTCGGAAAACCGGTTTCCACTTTTCCGGATCATGCTCTAGCGGCCGCTCGCGGGGGACACTTATGCGCAGACTTCATCTGGCGATTCTGTTAGGCACTTCGCTTGCCGCAAGCCCTGCTTCCGCCGCCCGCTGCGGCGGCGACTTCAACACCTTCATCGCCAGCTTCTCGTCTGAGGCGCAGGGCGCCGGCATCTCCCAGGACGTGATTGCGCAGGCGCTCGGCGGCGTGCAGCAGGACAGGGGCGTGCTCGCCTTCGATCGCCGTCAGCGCGGCACCTTCACCAAGACCTTCGAGCAATATGTGTCGACCCGGGTGGGACCGGGGCGCATCAATGGCGGGCGGGCCATGCTCGCCCGTTATGCGCCGCTGTTCGCAAGCATCGAGGCCAAGTACGGCGTGCCGCGCCAGATCCTGGTCGCGATCTGGGGCCTCGAGACCGATTTCGGCAAGGGCGACATGGGGAAATTGCCGGTGTTCCGCGTGCTCGCCACGCTCGCCCATGATTGCCGCCGCACCGAATTGTTCCAGGGCGAACTGCTCGCGGCGCTCAAGATCGTGCAGCGCGGCGACCTGCCGTTGCGCGAGATGATCGGCGCCTATGCCGGCGAGATCGGGCAGACGCAATTTTTGCCGTCGTCCTACATCAAGTACGGCGTCGATTTCGACGGCGACGGCCGCGTCGATCTTCGCCACAGCGTCGCCGACGTGCTCGCCTCCACCGCCAATCTCCTGCACACCAACGGCTTCAAGATGGGCGCGCCCTACGGGGAGGGCAGTGCGAATTTCGAGGCGATGCGCGAGTGGAATCACGCCACCATCTACCGCAAGACCATCGGCTATTTCGCCGACCAGCTGGTGGGGCGGTGAGGCTCGGTCGCTGTCATTCCGGGGCGCGCGTCAGCGCGAACCCGGAATCCGGAGGTTATGGTACGAGATTCCGGGTCTGGTGCTGACGCACCATCCCGGAATGACGATGCGCCGAGCGGCGCCCCCGTCACTTCTTCTCCATCGCCTTGCGCATCTTCTCGACGCGCCGCGCCATCACCCGCCAATAGGTGGCGGGGCGGAAGCGCTGCAGCAGGTCCAGGAAGCGGGCATCGCCGCCGATCAGAATGCGCGGCTCGTTCTTCTCGACGCCCCTGATGATCCGGAGCGCGGCGTCCTTTGGGGTGGTCCCGGCGAATTGGTCGAACCAGTCGATCGCCTGCGCGCGACGCTCATTGTCGCTGACGCCCGTGCCCATGCGCATATTGCGGGCGATGTTGGTCAGCACACCGCCGGGATGCACCACGGAAAGCCGCACCGGGCTGTCCGCCACCTGCAGTTCGTGGCGCAAGGATTCCGAAAAGCCGCGGACGGCGAATTTCGCCGAGGAATAGGCGGTCTGTCCGGGCGGCGCCACGATGCCATAGATGCTCGAGATATTGACGATATGGGCCGCCGGCCGAGTGGCAAGATGAGGAAGGAAGGCGCGGGTCGAATGCACCACGCCCCAGAAATTGATGTTGAACAGCCATTCCATCTCGGCCTGGTCGATCTCGTGGAAGTTGCCGAGCAGCGCCGCGCCGGCATTGTTGATGAGGATGTTCAGCGAGGGATGCGCCGCGATCGCAGCAGTCGCAAAGTCCGCGATCCCGGTGCGCTCGCCGACATCGACGCGGTGAACGCTCACCTTGCGCGAATGAGCTTTTGCGATCTCGGCGGCGACGGTCTGCAGGCCGGCCTCGTCGCGATCGGCAAGCGCGAGATCGCAGCCGCGCGCGGCCAACTCGATCGCAAGCGCACGGCCGATCCCGCTGGCTGCTCCTGTCACGGCTGCGGCGGCTCCACGGATCGCAGTCATCGATCATTGCTCCGGCTTCGAACGAAGGAAGCGTCAGTTGTCCGGCTTTGCCGCGCGCGAGGCAAGCTGGAAGTGATCGAGAATGCCAATCCAGATGCCGTCGCGATGGCGCTTGTCGTGGTGAGAATGAGGGATCAGTCGCGGCGCTGGTCCTTCACGGTGCCAAAAACGTGTCAAAACGCACAACTTCTGTGGATAACGTGATGACGCCGGCGTGACAGTGTGAGGCTTAGGCTCGCGAATCTGCTGGGATTGCATCCGAGGATGTTGCGAGGCTGGCCCTCCGCCGAGCATGCCTCGTGTCGCGTTTCAATCCATTAACTCAAATGAGGATGCTATGGCTAAGAAAGCGAAGAAGGCAAAGAAGGCTAAGAAGGCGAAGAAGGCCAAGAAGAAGTAGCTTTTAAAGCCCGGGTGGAGCCTCGCTCCGCCCGGGCACCAGATGGTTTTTTAAAGATATTTTCAGTGAAACGGCGGGCCCTGTGTCCGCCTTTTTATTTTGCCCGCAAGCTTGCAGCCGCATCTTCCCGCCTTCTGCCCGAAAAGTTAACGGCGCGCCAACTGCCGAAAACCATCCCGATTCGACGAGGCAAGGCGGGCCGAGATCTTCATCATTTCACAACCAAGGCGCGGATTGAGGCTCGAAAGGTCAGAGTCCGTTAAGCGCCACGGCTGCATTTTGGTTCGAAAGACGACAGCTCTTTGTTTGAACATGATCTTTTCGGAAAACCGGTTTCCACTTTTCCGGATCTAGGTGCCCGCCCATGGCTCTGACGCGCAAAACGACGATGCTCCTGCTCGCGGTCCTTCCGGGCTTCATTGTTCTTCCGGCGTCCGCGCAGGATCGCGCCGGCCGCACCGCGCCGGGGGCCGCGACGTCGAAGACTTCGCCCGCGGTGCTTACCGGGAAAGAGCGGCTGGGTCGGAAATGGATGGATGAGCAGCGCATCGACAATTGCAATGTACCGATCGAGAAGCGAGGAACCAAACCGCGGCCAACCGTCTGCCATCATGAGCCGACCGGGTAGATCGTGCCGAAAAACGTTCCGCCTAAACGCCCTGCGAACGTTGCGTGTTCCGGCGGCCGCATTAACAGGCGCGCTTTCCTTCGCCCACGCATCGGCGTCGGAAGTCCCAATCGCACCTGAGACGATGGTCCGCATCGGGACCATCGATCAACGCTTCATGTCCTATAACATTGAAATGGTCGAGGTGACCGGCGGAAGGTTCTGGAAACCGTATGATTCCGCCTCGCAGCCGCAATCGGACCTCTTTGAATATCGGCCCCCGATCGATCTTGCCAATCCGAAACTGCGCAAGCTGGCGTTGGC
>NZ_DATMLW010000211.1:0-6039 GCF_035570375.1 Bradyrhizobium sp.
GCGGACATCCTGGTCGAGACGGGTCTCGCGGATCGGGCCAACCAGCCTGCCGGAAGTCTCGGACTTCTGCAGCGCAAGCGTCTCGAACTCGCCCGGGCGCTTGCGACCGATCCGAAGATCTTGCTGCTCGATGAGATCGCCGGCGGCCTCACCGAAGCCGAATGCCATGCTCTCGTCGAGACCATTCGCGGTGTGCATGGAGGCGGCATGTCGATCATCTGGATTGAGCACGTCCTTCACGCACTGAACGCGGTGGTCGAACGCTTGCTTGTACTGAATTTCGGCAAGGTGATCGGTGTTGGCGAGCCGCAAGCAATCATGGCGTCCCGCGAGGTGCGTGAAATCTATCTAGGGATCGAAATCTGATGGCGCTTCTTGAAACCAGGGCTTTGACGGCGAGTTACGGCGACTTCCAGGCTCTCTTCGGAATCGACATGACGCTCGACGCCGGCGAAACAGTTGCCGTTGTCGGCGCCAACGGCGCGGGCAAGACCACGCTGATGCGGTCCATTGCCGGGGTGCTGCGGAACGGCTCGGATCAGATCAGGTTTGACAACGAGCCGATCGGGGCGCTTCCGGCGCCCGAGGTCGTGGAGCGGGGCATCGCCATGGTGCCGGAAGGACGAAGGCTCTTTCCGTCGCTCTCGGTTGAGGAGAATCTGCTTATCGGTAAATACGGTCGCGCCATCGAAGGGCCATGGTCGCTCAACGCCATCTACGACCTTTTCCCGATTCTGAGAGACCGCCGGAATTCGCCGGGCACCGCACTGTCAGGCGGCCAACAACAGATGGTCGCGATCGGTCGCGCGCTGATGTCCAATCCCCGCGTGTTGCTCTGCGATGAGATCAGCCTGGGACTTGCTCCGATCGTGATCCGCGACATCTATGCGGCCTTTCCGCGCATCCTCGCCTCGGGTGCCTCGGTCGTCGTCGTCGAGCAGGACATCGGGCAGGCGCTCCGGGTCGCCGATCGCATCTATTGTCTCATGGAAGGTCGCGTCACGCTCGAGGGACCGCCGGCAGCGTTGTCCCGCGAGGACATCCACGCGGCCTATTTCGGAGCGTCGCGATCATGAGCTGGCTCAACATCGTCATCCAGGGCGTCATGCTCGGTGGACTCTATGCGCTGTTTGCAGCGGGACTCAGCCTGGTCTTCGGCATCATGCGTTTGGTCAATCTCGCTCATGGCGACCTCATCGTCCTGGCCGCGTTTTTGATCCTCGGGCTGGTCACGGCACTGGGGTTAAACCCATTCCTCGCGGCGCTGGTAGCAATACCCATCATGTTTGGCTTCGGCTGGCTCCTCCAGGCGCAGCTCCTCAACCGCACGCTCGGCCCCGACATCTTGCCGCCGCTACTGGTCACATTCGGCCTGTCGATCGTCATTCAGAACGCGCTGCTGGAAGGCTTTTCGGCCGACAGCCGGCGGATCACGGTCGGTCCGCTGGAATCCGCCACGCTCTCGCTCGGTCCGATCAATATCGGCATCATGCCTCTTCTCACCTTGCTGTCGTCGGTCGTTGTCATCGTCAGCCTAAACCAGCTCTTCTATCGCACATCACTTGGACGCGCGTTTCGGGCGACCTCCGACGATCGCGTGACCGCCGGGCTGATGGGGATTCGACCCGATCGCATTTTTTCCGTTGCGACCGGTATCGCCATGATCGTGGTCACGATTGCGGCATTCTATCTCGGCACGCGGGCCAATTTCGATCCGACAATCGGACCGGCACGACTGATTTACGCCTTCGAAGCCGTCATCATCGGTGGACTTGGATCGCTGTGGGGCACGCTGGCGGGCGGCGTCATCATCGGCGTGGCGCAGGCATTCGGCGCAGCCGTCAATCCGGAATGGCAAATCCTAGCTGGGCACGTCGCGTTCCTCGCCGTGCTGCTTTTCAAGCCGCGCGGATTATTTCCGCGTTCGGCGGAGTAGGGGGACAGAATGGATACGACCGCACCCGCATGGCGCGTCCACACACGCACGACCGCGTCAACAGTGTTCTCTGGGATTCTGGGCCTGGCGGTCGCCGTTGCCGTGATGGCTCCGTTGTTCGTTTCCCGGGGCACAGTGCAAAACCTGTTCTTCATTTTCACCATGCTGGTGTTAGCGCAATCCTGGAACATGCTTGCCGGCTTCGCAGGCCTGGTCTCGGTCGGACAGCAAGCATTCGTCGGCTTCGGCGCTTATGTGATGTTCGCATTTGTCATCTTATTTAAGCTGGATCCGCTCGCTTCGATCGCGCTTGCTGGTTTGGCAGGGGTTCTGCTCGCGGCTCTCACCAGCCTCTTTCTTTTCCGCCTACAAGGGGCCTACTTTGCCATCGGGAGCTGGGTCATCGCGGAGGTCGTGCGGCTGCTGCTCGCGCAGTGGAAAGCGCTGGGCGGAGGTACTGGCACTTCGCTTCCGACCGGGGTGACCCGCGACATGTGGGGTGTGAGCGCTGTCGGCCATCTGTTCGGCCTACGGCCCGCGCAGGCGACGGACGTCGTCTGCTACTGGCTGGCCCTGGCGCTCGCGATGGTGACGATCGTCTTCGTCTACCGGCTTCTGCGCTCGCGCCAGGGGCTGGCTCTTGCGGCCGTCCGCGACAACCAGGAAGCCGCGCGCTCGATCGGCGTTGATGCGCGCTGGCTGAAGACATTCGTCTATCTTGCCGCCGCCTTTCTCACCAGTCTGGCCGGCGCGTTGATCTATGTTCAGAAGGCCCGCATTTCCCCGGACGCTGCGTTCTCGGTCGTTGATTGGACGGCTAACGTCATCTTCATCGTTGTGATCGGCGGAATTGGCACCATCGAGGGTCCGATGATCGGGGTGCTCGTATTCTTTCTGC
The DNA here is from genome assembly GCF_035570375.1 of Bradyrhizobium sp. Taxonomy (GTDB): domain Bacteria; phylum Pseudomonadota; class Alphaproteobacteria; order Rhizobiales; family Xanthobacteraceae; genus Bradyrhizobium. Next base: position 2,835 of record NZ_DATMLW010000211.1, read on the forward strand.
TCCAGAATATGCTGGCAGACCATGGCTCCTGGTATCTGCTCGTGCTTGGACTGATCGGCATCATCGTGATGCTGTTCGCGCCGCAGGGCCTGTGGGGGCTGTTCGCCAGCCGCTCTGATATTCAGTTTTTCCCAGTCCGCCGCATCTTGCGCGGCGGCCCGATCTCCATGAAATGCAAGGGAGGACCGCATGGCTGACATCACAACCGACGTTTTGATCATTGGTACCGGACCTGCTGGTTCGGCGAGTGCCGCACTGCTCTCGACGTACGGCGTCGACAATATGGTGATCAACCGCTACCGCTGGCTGTCGAATACGCCGCGCGCGCATATCACAAATCAGCGTACCATGGAGGTCTTGCGCGACCTCGGTCGCGAGGTCGAGGACGAGGGCTATCTGTTTGCCGCCGAGCAGGATCTGATGGGTGAAAACGTATTCTGCACCTCACTGGCCGGCGAGGAGATCGGGCGCATGAAGAGCTGGGGCAAGCACCCACTTTCGCGGGCTGAGCATCAGCTTTCCTCACCGACGTTTATGAATGACCTGCCGCAGACGTTCATGGAGCCGCTCCTGTTCAAGACGGCGTGCTCGCGCGGGACCCAGGCGCGGATGTCCACGGAGTATCTCTCGCATGTGCAGGACGCCGATGGGGTGACAACAACCTGCCTCGATCGGATGACCGGCAAGGAGTTCAGCGTCCATTCGAAATATCTGATCGGAGCCGACGGTGGCAACTCCAAGGTTGCCGAACATGCCAGCCTGCCGTTTGCCGGCAAGATGGGTGTCGGCGGTTCGATGAACATCCTGTTCAAGGCCGATCTGTCCAAGTACGTCGTCCATCGGCCATCGGTGCTCTACTGGGTTGTGCAACCCGGCGCGGACGTGGGCGGCATTGGCATGGGCCTCGTGCGGATGGTGCGGCCCTGGAACGAATGGCTGATTGTCTGGGGCTACGACATCAACCAACCGGCACCCGAGGTCGATACGGCATTCGCAACCAAGGTCGCACACGAGTTGATCGGCGACCCCCATATCGACGTCGAAATAGAACAGGTGTCCACATGGACCGTGAACAATATGTATGCGACGCAGATGTCGAACGGTCGCGTCTTCTGCATGGGTGACGCCACTCACCGGCATCCGCCGTCCAACGGACTTGGGTCCAACACGTCGATCCAGGATGCCTTCAACCTCGCATGGAAGCTCGCACATGTCATCAAAGGCAAGGCCAGCCCAAAACTGCTCGCCAGCTATTCGCAGGAGCGTGCGCCGGTCGCAAAACAAATCGTGACGCGCGCGAACAAGTCAATCGATGAATTCGGCCCGATATTCGAGTCGCTCGGTCTGCTCGATTCCATCGATCCGGTGAAGATGCAGCAGAACATGGATGCCCGCTGCAACGACACGCCGGAGGCGGAGAAGCAGCGCAAGAAGATCCGCGAGAGCATTGCCTTCAAGGTCTACGAGTTCGACGCTCATGGTGTCGAAATGAATCAGCGTTACCGATCCGAAGCCATCGTGTCTGACGGGCAACCTGAACCGCCTTTCGAGAAGGACGCCGAGCTACACTACCAGCCGACGACATGGCCTGGCGCTCGGTTGCCCCATGCGTGGTTGTTTGATGGCCATGGAGGCAAGGTTTCCACCTTGGATCTTGCCGGCCACGGTCGGTTCGCGCTCCTCACGGGTATTGGCGGGCAGGGCTGGATCGAGGCCGCTAGTATGATCGGGCGGGAACTCGGCATCGACATTGCCGCCTATTCCATTGGGCCGCGGCAGCACTGGCAGGATTTCACCGGAGATTGGGCTCGCTCCCGCGAAGTGCGCGACAGCGGCATCGTCCTCGTGCGACCGGATCAGCATGTCTGCTGGCGGCGGGAGGCGATTGCTGGCGACCCCGTCGCCGAACTACGCCGGGTTTTCAAGACTATTCTCGACAGGTGAGGACGGCCATGCAAGCTCACGAAAGAGGCTTCTTCACGGAAGAAGATTCGATCGAGGTCGTGACCGGCCGCAACATCGACGCGAAGAACGAGCGGGTGCGGACCGCGATGGACGTGATCATCCGCAAGCTGCACGAGGCGGTGAAGGAGATCGAGCCGACGCGGGAGGAGTGGTTCGAAGCAATTCAGTTTCTGACGCGGGTCGGCCACATGTGCGACGAATGGCGCCAAGAGTTCATCTTGCTTTCGGATGTGCTCGGCGTCTCCATGTTGGTCGACGCAATCAATAACCGCAAGCCGTCGGGGGCATCGGAGAGCACGGTTTTAGGGCCCTTCCATGTGGCCGGTGCGCCGGAATTGCCGATGGGAGCCAATATCTGCCTCGACCAGAAGGGGGAGGATATGGTGATTCACGGTCATGTCCGCGACGTCGAAGGCGAGCCAATCGCAGGCGCGACGCTTGATGTCTGGCAAGCCAATGACGAGGGCTTCTATGATGTTCAGCAGAAGGGCATCCAGCCCGACTTCAACCTGCGTGGCTTGTTTCGCACGGGGCCAGACGGACACTATTGGTTCCGCGCGGTCAAGCCAAAATACTATCCGATTCCGCATGATGGGCCGGTCGGCCAATTGCTCGGTGAGTTGGGACGACACCCCAATCGCCCGGCGCATCTACATTTCATTCTGAAGGCGGATGGCTATCAGCCGCTCATCACACATATCTTCGACCCTGACGACCCTTACATCGGTTCGGACGCGGTGTTCGGGGTCAAGAAGAGCCTGCTCGCCGACTTGAAGCGTGTGAACGAACCGGAACGGGCCCGGCAACTCGGCTTTGCCGGCGAATTTTGGGAAATCGAATACAACTTTGTGCTCGCGCCGGCTGGCAATCGAATGCGGCTGGCTTGATGCTTGCGAGGCTGCCGAGCTGCCATACCCCGCCGCTCCGGGCTAAGCGCGTGTTTGTCGTTCATCGATCAGAACCGGCGCCTTGGAAGCTGCTGATGCGGGGGCGTTGCTCATCGTATATTCTGAAGGAGATGCGTGCTATGGCAGACCGCCCACGAAGTTTAAAAGAAGACTGATGACAGCACCTTGCATTATTACCGTCGCCATCACTGGATCCCTGCCGACAAAGGCTGACAATCCAGCCGTGCCGACCACGATTCACGAGCAAATCGAATCGACACAGGAGGCTTTTGAAGCCGGCGCAACACTCGTGCGCTGCCATGTACGGGACGATGCCGGGAAACCAACATCGG
>NZ_DATMLW010000212.1:0-14336 GCF_035570375.1 Bradyrhizobium sp.
GCTCAGTTGTTGGAACGTTCGCAGAGACGAACACGCGGTCGTATGCTAATCTGAAGCATTGATTATCCGAGGGAGGTCGCAATGCGCAGATCGACGTTGACGCTGCTCCTGGCGGGCGGTGCAATAATCGCAACGATAGGCGCGGTTGCATTCGCTCAAGATATGCAACCGCCGATCAATGCAGATGAGGTAAAATGGGGGCCTGCCCCTCCGAACATACCCGCAGGAGCCCAAATCGCCGTCCTTGCTGGTAACCCAGCGTCGGACGGGCCGTATGTTGTTCGGCTGAAAATGCCTGCGAACTACAAAGTCCCTGCTCACTATCATCCGAAGGATGAAACCGTCACCGTGATTTCGGGTGATTTCCACGTCGGCATGGGTGACAAACTCGACATGCAAAAAGGGTTGGTGCTCAATGCGGGTGGTTTTGGTGCGGTGCCTGCGGGCATGCGCCACTATGGCTGGACTGACGGTGGGACAGTTGTGCAAATTCACGGCAACGGGCCTTTTGCGATCACCTACGTCAACCCGGCGGATGATCCGAGCAAAGGAATGACCAAAGCCTCCGATTAGACAACAACCAACAGACTGACGTCGCGGCCGTGACGTTTGATAAGAAGCCCGCCGGTCGCGTCATGCCGGCGGGTTTTTGTTTCCCCCGGATTCCGACCTTCTCGACCGGCGCCACGAGAAAGTGCTTGCCGTTCTCGCGCTTGAGGATCGTCGATCGGCGTCCCCATATAATACCACGTGCCGTCGCCGGCGATTCTCATGTCGAGATCGCCGCAGAAGGGCGGATTCCAAAAATGCACCGCGGAAGCCCTTTTTCGGTGGCTTCGGCTTTTGCAGCGTTCTTGGCAGCAACCACCAGGCCTTCCGAGAGCTTGATTCAGTTTCCGTCCTTGCTTCGCCATGGTTTGACCTGAGTCTGAATCGCGTGTGCATACCCAAAAATGTAGATGCGATGGCGATCGGATCAGTTCGCCACGTCGTGATGCCGTTCATACACTTAAATGCCGATAATATGGGGATAGTTTAATTCAACAATGGTTCGCGCATCCGCTTGCGGTTCGGCAAAATCGGATAAAATGCACGGACCGAACTCCCCACGGATTCGCTCGTGGCCGATTTCCAAGACGGACGTGGATAACCGGCCGGTGACCGGCGCCAAAAATATAGGGTGCTCGCCGATCGATAGTAGACCGTAACTGAATCCCCCTCGTCGCCAAGCGAGTGGTGCAAAACCCGGCTTCCATTGAGCCTCGGCGTTTTGCGGAATGCAAACCCTGATGCACCTGGGCCTTGGCGGGGCCGAGTGCTCAATGGATACCTCATGGCCAAAGACCGAAAACAGCTCTACGGCGGCCGGATCCCGAAGGACTATCTGCCGGCACACAACCATGTCACCCACAACGGCTTCCGAAGGTTTTGGATTCCGCCTGAATGGGTCGAGTCCGGCGCATGGGCAGAATGTCCCTGCGGATGTCAACTCGGCCGCAAGTGGAGCGAGCCGAAGAGGCACTACGCTTGGAGCGAACGCACCAAAGCGCAGGTCAAGCGCCTCGCAAAGGAGCGGAGTGTGCGTCTGGAGGGGGCGGTCGGCTGATGTCCGGCCCCCTCCCCTACACCGAGGCCTCATGACCCGCGATCCTCTCACATGGGACGATCTGCCCGAATATCCTGATGACGAGGAGATCGGGGAAGTCGTACTTGGGAAAAAGAAGCGTGAACAGTTCCGCGCTCTTGCCGACTTGCGCGAGATCGACGGAATGCCGAAAGTGGATCCGTTCTGGGGCGGCCGTCCTAAACGACTTGTCCGAAAATTCATCGAAAGCGACCAGCAGGTCACGGCTGCGTCCTCGTCACGGGAGCAAAGAGGGCCATGGCACGAAACAAAGACCACCCGCACGGCCTAAAGTCGCGCAAGCGCACTGACGGAACGGCCTGGTATTGGCTGCCAAACGAGGCAGCGGTGAAGGCCGGCTATCCGGTGAAGTCGGTGAACTTGACCATGTATGCCGACCGCCCCGACTTGCTGAAGGCAAAGGCGGAGCGCTGTCAGGCCGAAATGAATCTATGGATGCGTCAAGGAAAGATGCCGGAGAAGCAATTCAATGGCACATTCCGCGATCTCTTTGAGCGCTACCAGACGCAGCCGAAAAGCACATTCCACGAGATCAAGCCGAATGTGCGGCGATCGTATCTCGTCTACCTGCGCAAAATGATCCGGCACATCGGACCACTCACGCTCAACAACTCCACCGGACTCGACGTGAAGGAATGGTTCGCGGAGTGGCGTGTCGGTGTAGATGGCCGCGACCAGCTTGCGGCGGCCAACATGGCTCTGTCGGTGTTGAAGGCAGCGGTGTCATTCGGCGTGATCTGCCGGCTCGATGGCGTGAAAGAGTTTCAGGACGTTCTGGCTGAACTGGAATTTCCCAAGCCGAAGCACCGCAAGCAGGCGCCGACGCCGCAGCAGATCATTGCCGCCCGGCTTGCTGCGCACAAGCACGGGGCGCCGGAGCGGGCCCTCGTCTACGCTCTGCAGTTCGAGACGACCGCCCGGCAATGGGACTTCACTGGCGTCTGGTTGCCATTGTCGGACCCGAAACCGTCCGCCGTGATCGACGGGTTCACCAAATGGGTCGGACCGCATTGGTCCGACATCAAGGACGGAGTCTTGAGGATCCGGCCAACCAAGACCGAAGACTCGACGGCGGTCGAAATCACCTACGACCTGTCGGCCTGCGACATGGTGGTCGAGGAACTCGCGCATGACGCCGTCCGCGAAGGTCCGATGATCATCAACCGCAGCACCGGCCTGCCCTACCGGCCGAAGGCCTTCAACGAAGGCTGGCGGAAGGACTATGAGGCGGCCGGCATTCCGAAGGAAATCTGGAATCGCGACACCCGTGCTGGCGGCATCACCGAGGCGCGGCTGTCGGGGGCATCACAGGATGATCGGCGCCGGCTGGCAGGCCATGCTGACGCCGATCTACTATGAGCGCGGCGTTGTCGATATGCAGGTCCATCGGAATGTGATGGCGGCACGACGGCAATTCCGGGCGAAGAACGGGTCGTAAACAAAAGTTAGGAACGCGCTGGGAACGCGGAACGGGACACTCAAGAAACTGTAAGTTGATCAGTCCGTTAAGGGGCGCTGTTGGATAAGCGCATTTACGGAGCTGTTAAATATCCCCGTTAATTTGCCTTTTGCGGCGCCAGCATCCTGCCCTCGATCTTCGGCAGATCGTCCATGGTGGCGGACTTGTCGGTCCCGGCGCGGCGCGCCATTTCGACGGTGAGGCGCTCGGCCGCTTCCGGCGCCATCAGTCCGAGAATGTCGGCCATCTTGCGCGGCGCGATCTGGGAGGCGATCTCGAACAACACCGGCATTTCCAGCCGGTCGAACACCTTGGCGGCATCCTTCGGCTTCATCCCTTCGTACATGGTGATGATCCCCTTGAAGCGCGCCACCTCGGCTTCGTTCTTCTGCTGGGTAGCCGTGGTGATCCGCGACTCGATCGCCTTCAACTCCTCCACGCGCGCCTCGACGCGCTTTTCGGTGGCCTTCAGGAGGCTCTCGCGAATGTCGATCTCGCGCGCGCGGGTTTCGAGCTCCTGCCGACGCGCCTGCAGGCGTTCGAGGATGGCGCGCTCGGAAGGCGAGACGGTTTGAGGCTGCTGCTCGGCGCGCATGGGCTCGGCCTTCCCGACATCGGGCATCGCCATCTTGGCAGCCGCCTCCTCCTTCGGTTTCTCCTTTACCGAGCCCGTGATGTCAGCGGTTTCCGGCCTGTTTCTGCCGGGAAAGTTGAAGGTTTCCTGCGCCCATGACGGTTGGGTCGATTCCGGCCGGTAATCGAACACATAACCGCCGTCGAGCACGAGGCCTGCGACCTTAAGCACCGCAAGGCCGAAAATCGCGACCAGGACGACTGGAAGGACGCGAATGTCACGAAATGATTTCATGCGGCAAGGCCATTGGACCTTCTGCGGTCGCTGAAAGCCTGGGCTGCCGCGGCGACCGCCTTGGCGGGGGTGGCCTCCGGCGTCGCCGGCTGCGGCTCAGGCGGCCGCGCGGCGACCGCGATCCTGGATAGCCGCCGCACCACATTTTCACTTTCGGCCAGCTGCTTTTTCAATTGCAGGGACATCTCGCTCGCCGAGTTGAGCTGATTGCCGAGATTCTCGTTGACGTCACGCACCGTATGCTTGAGGCCGCCGATCGCCCGCTCGGCGATCTCGGTTGCCGTGATCAATTCCGCAATCGTTGCCTTGAGCGAATGTTCGTCGGCCTTCAGCCGCTTCAGGCGCGTGTTCAACAGCATGCAATAACCGATCGTGACCACGAGCAAAATCGCCACGAGACTCTCGATCGCAACCCCGAATAAGTGACTCATTGGGCCTCCATCATCTTTGTCTGCTCGTCGGCCTTCTCGAACATCGCGAAGGTGGTATTGGGCTTGCGCAGCTGCTTGGTGACACGGATGGCCACACGATCCCCCACCCGGCCCATCCGCCCCTCCGTCAGGGTGACATTCCCGCATCGCACCGCCACCAACGCATCGGCCCGCATGTCCAGCGGCAGCGTGTCGCCCACCTTCAGCTTCATCAATTCCTTGAGCGGGATATCGGCTTCGTAAAGGACGGCGTCGACGGCAATCTCGGCTTGCGCGACTTCGGTGGCGAAATGGCCTTCCCAGATCGGATCGCGGCCGAACTTCTCGCCCATGAACATCTGCAACAGAACGTTGCGGATCGGTTCGATGGTCGCATAGGGCAGGAGCAGTTCGACATTGCCGCCGCGGTCTTCCATGTCGATGCGCAAGCGCACCAGGATCGCCGCGTTGGCGGGCCGGCTGATGGCGGCAAAGCGCGGGTTGGTCTCCAGCCGGTCGATCGTGAACGTGACCGGCGACAACGGCCGGAAGGCCTGTTCGGCATCCGCCATCACCACTTCGACCAGCCGCTTGACGAGATTGGTTTCGATGGTCGTGTAGGGACGGCCCTCGATGCGCAACGAGGTTTGCCCGCGGCGGCCGCCGAGCAGAACGTCGATCATCGAATAGATCAGGCTGGAATCCACCGTCACCAGGCCGAAATTCTCCCACTCCTCGGCCTTGAACACGCAGAGCACCGCCGGCAACGGAATCGAATTCATGTAGTCGCCGAACCGGACCGAAGTGATGCGGTCGAGCGAGACTTCGACATTGTCGGAGGTGAAGTTGCGAAGGCTGGTGGTCATCAGCCGCACCAGGCGGTCGAACACGATTTCGAGCATCGGCAGACGCTCGTAGGAGACCATCGCCGAATCGATAATCGCGCGGATGCCGGAATTGTTGTCGAGATTGACTTCGCCGGCATTGAAACCGAGCAGGTTGTCGATCTCCTCCTGCGACAGAACCCGCTCGCCGCCGTTCTTGCCGCCGCCGAAATCGCGGCTGCCGTCTTCGACCATGGCGGCCCATTGCAGCGCCATCGTCTCGGTGAGCTCGTTGGCCGCCGCCGCTTCCGCAGCCTTGGCCGGATCCTCGGAGCCGAGCGAGGCCTCCCATTGCGCCGCTATTGCATCCTGATCGACTGGATCGTTGCCCGCCATGATTCTAGATCCGTCCCGTCACTGAACGACGACTTCCTTGAACAGCACGGCGCTGACCTGATACGGCGACAGCACCAGGTTGACGCGTCGGGTCAGCTCCTCCTTCAGGCGGAACAGGCCGGCCGAGCCGCTCAGGTCGCTCGGACGCAGCTCTCGCAGATAGGTTTGAAAGATGTCGATAACGCGCGGCAGCGAAGGCCTTATCGCCTCGGCCTGTTTCTCTTCCTTGACCTCGAGCACGAGCTTGACCTTGAGAAATTGCACGCGGTCACCGGGCTGTCCCGCCAGATTGACGAGCATGTCCGGGACTTCGACATAGGACGGCGGCTTCGGCGGCGCCATCGCCTCAGCGTGCATCTCTTCGCCGCCGTGCCGCATGAGGAAGAACCAGCCCGCGCCGCCGCCGATGATGGCAACCACCGCAACCGCGGCGATGATCAGCTTGAGTCTGCCCCTTGGCCTGGGGGCTTCAGCAACCGCGCCAGCTTCTGCCTGTTCGTTATCTGCCATCGCCCGCCCGGTTGCGATCTTTCTGAGGATTTCGATGCCGGCAGGCGGCCCGATGACGCGATACAAAACCGCCGGCGCTCTTGATCGAGACGCTAAGGTAGCAATGGTTAATGGAATCTTTCTTTTGTCCCGCAACTGGGAAAAAGTTGCCGGGCAAACATGGTCAACAAGACCTTATTGCCGCCCGGGCCGACTCCCATCCCGACATCCAACTCATTGAAAGAGAGCAGCTTTCCAGACTGGCACGGCTTTCGCTGTGTGCTTCAGCGAACCGCGGCTTGGGAGAGCCTTGGCGGTTTAAAGGATCCGCGAAGTCAGGCCTGGGAGGGCAACGGCTCGCGGATCGTTCAGGGGAGAACGAGCGATGGAGAATGCGCTTCTCATCGGACTTTCGCGGCAAACAGCGCTTGACCGGCAGCTGGGTGTCATTGCCAACAATATCGCGAACGTAAATACCGCAGGCTACAAGGCCGACAACACGCTGTTTGAGGAATTCCTCAACACGCCGGCGCACGAAGACAACTTCGTCGGGCTCGATCGCCGCGTCAGCTACGTCCAGGATCGCGGTACCTTTCACGATTTCAGGCAAGGCCCGGTCGAGGAGACCAAAAATCCCCTCGACGTGACCATCGACGGCTCCGCCTTCCTGGTGGTGCAGACGGCGGCCGGCGAGCGCTATACCCGTGACGGCGGCCTGCATCTGAACAATCAGGGCCAGCTCGTGACCGTCGCCGGCAACCCGGTGCTCGGCACCGGCGGTCCGATCACCTTCCAGCCGACCGATCACGACATCAACATCACGCCCGACGGCACCATCACGGCGGTGGCAGGCAACGTCAGGACGGATTCGATCCGCGGCAAGTTGCGTCTCGTCAGCTTCGCCGACCCGCAAAGCCTCCAGAAAGAGGGTTTCAACCTCTTCACCGCCGACCAGGGCGCGGCGCAGGTCGACACCAAATCGGTGGTGCGCCAGGGCTACATCGAAAAATCCAACGTCAGCGCGGTCGCCGAAATGGGGCGCATGTTGGACGTCACGCGAGCCTACACGGCGATCTCGAATCTGCTGCAGCAGCAGAACGATTTGCAGAAGACCGCAATTCAGCAACTCGCCGACGTTCCGGCCTAGCGGTATTTCAGGAGACCATCCATGCAAGCTCTTCATACTGCTGCGACCGGAATGGCGGCCCAGGAACTTAACGTCCAGGTCATCTCCAACAATATCGCCAACCTTCGCACCACCGGCTTCAAGAGGCAGACCGCGGCCTTTCAGGATTTGATCTATGAGCACATCCGCCGGGTCGGCGCGCAGGCCTCGGATCAGGGCACCATCCTGCCGGTCGGCATCGATATCGGCGGCGGCGTGAAAACCGTCGGCACGCCGCGACAGATGACGCAGGGAACGCTTTCGCAAACCGGCAACGATCTCGACCTCGCGATAACCGGCGAAGGCTTCTTCAAGATCCAGATGCCCGACGGCACCTTCCAGTACACCAGGGACGGCACGTTTCAGATGGACAACACGGGCCGTATCGTCAACGCCCAGGGAAATCCGGTACAGCCGACGATCACGATACCGCAAAATGCTTCAGGCCTGACCGTCAACCAGCAAGGCCAGGTCTCGGTGACCCTGCCCGGAGCCGCAAACACTTCTACCGTGATCGGCCAGATCGGGCTGACGCGCTTCGTCAACAAGGGCGGCCTGCAGCCGGTCGGGAATAACCTTTTCATCGACACGCCCTCGTCCGGCCCGCCGCAGGATGGTCTGGCCACCGCCGAAGGTTTTGGAACCATCAACCAGGGCAGCCTCGAGCAGGCCAATGTCGATGTCGTCTCCGAGATGTCGGACCTGATTGCTGCCCAGCGCGCGTATGAAATGAACGCGAAGGTGATCAGCGCCGCCGACCAGATGTTGCAATCGACCACCGCGCTGTTCCGCTGAGGGAGAAGACGATGACTGCACGTTCGCTTCTCCTTGCCGCAGCCCTGCTCCTCGCCGTTCCGGCGACGGCGCTGGCGCAGGCGCGCGAGGACACCATCGCGGTTCCGGTGCTTCGCGCCGATGTCACGGTGCAAAGCGATATCGTGCGGGTCGGCGACATGATCGAGAACGCCGGCACGGCCGCCCAGATCGCGATTTATCGTGCGCCGGATCTCGGCACCACCGGTTCGCTGCCGACCGCGCAGGTGATCGCCGCGCTGCAGACGCACAAGGTCATCGGCGTCGACACCAGGGACATCAAGACGGTTTCGGTCACGCGGCTGGCGCGAACGATCGCGAGCAAGGAAATCGAATCCCGCGTCGCGCAGGCGCTGGAACACCGCAAGGGCCTGGGCGATGCCGCCAACCTCAGCCTGACGTTCGACCGAGAGGTTGCCGACCTCAGGCTGGAAGCCTCGAACAGCGGCGCCATGCAAGCGGCGTTGGTGCGCTATGAGCCGCGCAACGGCCGCTTCGACATCACTTTCGAGATCGAAAGCGAGGTCTCGTCCGCGCGAGCGCGGTTGCGCTTCACCGGGGTTGCGATCGAAACCGCTGATGTGGCCGTGCTGACGCGCAATGTCGAGCGCGGCGAGGTCCTCAAATCCGCCGATGTCGTCAACGAGCGGCGTCCGAAACCGGAAATCGTCGGCGACGTGGCGGCGCGTGGTCAGGCCGTCGGCATGCAAATGCGAAAGCCGCTTCGTGCCGGCCAGGTGCTCAAACTTGCCGATCTCGGCAAGCCCGATCTGGTGCAGCGCGACGATGGTGTGACGCTAATCTACGAGACTGCTGGCCTTTATCTCACCATGCGCGGCAAGGCGCTGGACAGCGGCAGCGAAGGCGACACGGTCAGCGTTCTCAACCTGCAGTCGAAGCGCGCCGTATCCGGTGTCGTCATCGGCCGCGGACAGGTCGCTATCGCGGTCGCCGCGCCGCGGCTTCCCGTCGCCACCGAGGCAACATCCACCACCGGAGCAACCGAAACGGCCGCGCCGGTTTCGGTCGCCGCCACTACCAACACGCAGACTTCTCCAAAAGCCGAGTAAACGTAGATGTTGACAGCCAGTATCAATCGTATCGCACTCACCGGCACCTTGCTGACGATCGTCAGCATCGCAGGCGGATGTTCTGCGGTCGACCGACTTTCACAGATCGGCGAGCAGCCAAAACTCACGGAAATCGACAATCCCACGGCAAGGCCCGGCTACAAGCCGGTGCAGATGCCGATGCCAAAACCGGAAGCGGTTTCCTACAACGCCAATTCGCTGTGGCGAAACGGCTCGCGGTCGTTCTTCAAGGACCAGCGCGCCCATCAGGTCGGCGATCTCCTGACCGTCACCGTCAGCATCTCCGATCAGGCCAACTTCGCCAACGAATCCCAGCGCAGCCGCAAGACGACGGACGATTCGGGCGTGACCGACTTCTTCGGCAAGGGCCTTCTCACCGGAGCGGCCGCAACTCTCTTCAATGACCGCATCTTCACCGGAGATTCGCAATCCTCCTACGACGGCAAGGGCTCCATCGTGCGCCAGGAAACGCTGCAGACCAGCATCGCCGCCGTCGTCACCCAGCTGTTGCCGAACGGCAATCTCGTGGTCGAAGGCAAGCAGGAAATCCGCGTCAATTTCGAAAAGCGCGAGCTGATCGTCGCCGGCATCGTGCGACCGGAGGACATCCAGAGCGACAACACCATCGATTCAAGCAAGATCGCACAGGCCCGCATCGCCTATGGCGGCCACGGCCAGATCACCGACGTGCAGCAGCCGAGATATGGCAGCCAGGTGCTGGACGTATTGCTGCCATTCTGACACCCGGGTTTCCTGGACTTCTGACTTGAAGATGCCCGGATAAAACGAGCTCCCACATCGCATCGCGAACCTAGGCGCGATGTGATGTACTGCGCGGCCTTCGTCAGCTCCCCTGGCGAAGGCCGCAACTTTTTATACGGAGCTCAAGAAATCAATGACTTACAAAGAACAAAAGGCGTCTGGCTTGCACGATGCTACCGCTGTTTTGCAGAACAATGCACGAACCTGTGCCAAGACTGACACACCAGTAACACAGCGTTGTTCGATGGGGGTGCTCAATGCTGGCGCCGCCTGACCCCCAAAACGCGCGAAGGGCCGCCTCGGCAAAGGCAGCCCCGGAGATCGCACAATCAGAACAAGAGCGAAGATACACAATCCCGGCCGATGCTCAAGTCTTCATTGAGGGACTGCTGTCCCTCTGGTTGACAATGATCAGCATCGTCGCCTCTCTCACATGGGGGGCGCGATGAACAAGCACATCAAGCCCGACAGCTTGACGCCAGAAGAAATTGAAATGGCGCATCGGGCGAAGGCGGCCCTTTACAGCCAGCGCGGTACCCAGCAATCCACCAAGTGCACCTGCATCGACGCCGTTGAAGAGATCATCTTCCTGCGCGCTGATGATTTCGTCATTCAAGTCGAGATGGCCGATCCGCGCGACCGCTGGAGGCACACCGGTGAACTACCACCCGCCGTTGTCCCGGAGTCGTCTCCGAAGAAGGAATATCGCACGCCGCAGGCGACCATAGACGCATTCTTCGGCTGGGTAGTGCGCCAGGATCAAACTTATCAAGCCCGTTGGCTTGCCGAGCATCCGAGGGACGAGGCCTATCTTCGCAAGCTCTGGGAGGACAAATGCAAACCCCAGAGCAAATGAAGGCGACCGCCGCCGCGTTTGAGGCGCGGCGGGCCGCGCTGAAAGTCGTGCCCCCACCGGATCCCACTCAGCCGACGCCGCCCCAACTGACTAGTAAGCCGGCGTCCTCCTACACGATGCGTGCGATCAACTGGTTCTGGCCCGGAAGGTTCGCGATCGGCAAATTGGCTATCATCGGAGGACTGCCAGACAAGGGTAAGGGACTAATCAGCTGTTCTCTGATAGCCGCCTGCACCAGTGATGAAGTCATCGAACTGCCGTGCAAAGAGGGCCGCACACCCAAAGGCACGGCTATCTGGTTCAGCGCCGAAGATGATATCGAGGACACTGTCATACCGCGCCTCGTCGCAGCGGGGGCGAATCTCGACAAGGTCGAAATCGTTGGAATGACGAAGGGCCCGGACGGAGAGCGGATGTTCAATCTGGCGACCGACCTGGAGCTACTGAGAAAGAAAATCGACGAGCTTGGCGATGTCGTGCTCGTAATTATCGATCCAGTGTCGGCCTATCTCGGCGTCGGAAAGATCAACAATTCCTCGACGACGGATGTGCGTGCCGTTCTTGCCCCCCTCACGAAGTTGGCTGAAGAGAAGAAGCTCTGCGTCATCGGCGTTATGCACTTCAACAAGAAGTCCGACGTGACCAACGCCATGCTGCGCATTGCCGACAGTCTTGCCTATGTGGCGACAGCTCGGCATGTCTATGCCACGGTAGATGATCCCGAGGATGAAACCGCCCGCCTGTTCGTGAAAGCCAAGAACAACCTTGCGCCGGACAAGAGCGCCCTGCGCTACAGGGTCGGCGTGCGGATGGTCGGCCACGATCCCGACAGCAATCAGGAAATCTGGGCTCCTCATATCGAATGGGATGCCAAGTATGTCGAGATCACGGCTAGCGAGGCGATGGAGGCCTCTTCCGGCAAGTCTTCATCGCGTCAAGAGGCGGAGGAGTTTCTGCGCAGCAGGCTCGCTTATGGTCCGGTCCCGGTCAGCGAAATCGAGGAGGAAGCCAAGGCTCACGGCATATCGGTCAGTGGCGCTCTCAAGCGGGCGAGAAAAAAGCTCGGGGTGATCTGCTCCAAGGAGGACGGCAAGTTGGGCGGAAAATGGTTCCTCGAGATGGCAAAGGCTCAGCATGACGCTGCCTAAGGGAAGCAGAGCAGTGGAAGGGGTGCAGGTGAGGAAGTGCACGCCTTGCACGCCTTCGAAGGGGAGCAAGAAGGGGAGCAGTCAGTATGTGTAAGTTATTGATATTATATAAAGGAGAGCAAGGAGAGCAAAAAACCCTCCCTGCCCCCCTTCGGCAGACCAATAGGAACATGACGTGAATGACAGGAGGGGGAATGATGAAGCCCAAAGATCAGAAGCCTAAGGGAGGCGATCAGACCGCAATAAAGCTGAGGCTCGATGCCAATAAACCAGAGGGCAAGTTTAAATTGCTGGGCGGCAGTCAGGCGGACCAATGGAACAATAGGCTCAACAGTCAAACCCTCAACGCGCTGCCGATCGCTCACTCGAAAAACAACGATAGCATCACCGAAGCATGTTTGGCCGTCTCTTACGGTGTGATGGATATGGCACCGGCCGATCCCATCGAGGGAATATTGATCGCGCAATTGATGGCGGCGAACGAGGCCGCGCTGGCGATGTATCAGAAGGGCTGGGCACAACCACCGGAATACTTCGAGGCGCGAACGAAATATCTGCAGCTGGCGGATAAAGCCGCCCGCACCGTCATGATGCTCACGGAACGGCTCGATCACCACCGAGGCCGAGGGCAACAACAGATCACGGTGAAGCACGTCACCACGAACAACGTCACTGCCGATCAGGCGATCATTGCCGATAGCGTTACCACCGGTGCCGGTCGCAATGTCGCATCTCCTGCGCTCCTGGCTGCCGGTTCCGGGACGCCTATGCCAATCCTCGACGAGATAAAGCGACGTGATCCGGTGAGGGTGGGGAGGGTTCCGAAAACGAAATGAGCGACAACCCCATGCACCGATGTGATGCCGCTCCGAGGTGCAGAGCTAAATCCAAGCGCACTGGCCTGCCCTGCCGATCGCCGGCAGTGAGGGGCTATCGTGTTTGTAGGATGCACGGCGCCCGCGGCGGCGCACCGAAAGGAAAGAAGAACGGCAATTTCCGGCATGGTGGTCGGACAAAAGAAGCCACCAGCGCGTCGCGCTACATCAACGAGCTTGCCCGTCTTTTGCGGAGCGGAGATTAAGTCAGAGTAGTTAGCGTCTTACTCGTGGGTCAACAATTTGCTCAGATCGTCAGCGATCAGGAACGCGTGGGAGCCCTGCGCTTGCCTCGAAAGGGCGGCTGTTGAGCGCCCTCCAGATCGTGCCGACGCCGCATTCGTACTCTGTGGCTAGCTCAACAATCGTCTTGCCGGCAGCATAGCGATCAGCGATTACGCGCTTCTCTCCTGCATCGAGTGCCTGTGGCCGTCCAAATTGCTTGCCCTTCGCCCTGGCCCGCTCAATGCCTTCCTCGCAACGCTTGCGGATCAGCCCGCGCTCGAACTCGGCAATGCCGCCCATGATCGTCAGCATCAGCCGGCCGACATCCGTAGTCGTGTCGCACCATGTCTCCCCAAGGCTTACAAAGCCGCAGGAGAGTGCTTCCAGTTCGTGCAGGATGTTGTGCAGGTCGCGGCTCGAACGCGCCAGGCGGTCCAGTTTGGTCACCACAACGGTATCGCCGGGAAGCAGAACCTTCATGAGCCTGTTGAACTCCGGGCGATCCTTGGCGGACTTGCCGGATTTCTTCTCGCTGAATATCCGCTCGCAGCCGGCAGCATTCAGCGCGTCAACCTGGGCCGCATAGTCCTGGGTCTTTGAGCTGACCCGCGCATAGCCGTATTTCATCGAAGGTGCTCCTTTTGGAAATCTGACTTTCGGAATCGTAATTGATTTGCCAATTCAACGTCAATCCAATTCTTTCCAAAACCGTAACTATTTGGAAAATGCCAACAGGCTATTTGCACTCCACAGGCGACAGCGCGCAGCGCCGGTCTCGATGGTCTCGAATACCTGCGCCGGCTCAGCGCCCTCAGGAGCGCACGCCTCGGATGATGTCGTGAACAGGACGTACTAGGCTCGCAAAAAGCGGTTGCGCTCGGCTTCGGTGCAGGAGCGGGGCCATCGTGACCGACAACATGGAACGAGTTCTTCCCGATATCGATGCCGATCATCGGTTTTCTGGCGTAGGAAGCCCGCCGGTGAATCCGGGCTTGGCGGTCTGTCATGCGCCGGCCGATCGGAGCCGACGCAGGGGTCGCCCGCGCTGCCCGCCCGCGGTGTTGTTTTTGGCGGCGGTCCGACGAAACCATTTTCCACTCGCTGCGAAGCCGTCCGGAAATAGTCACTCGCTAGCCTCGGCCCTAGTCAAACACACGCGTTCCGTGTGAAGTTGCAGTGAGTGTTTTTATGTCGAGTTCTTTTCACACCGCAGACAGACGCACCTATCGGAAAGTTATGCTGGTAGGCCTGCTATTTTGCGCAGCCTTCGTGGTGGTCAGCTTCTTCGCTAGAGAACAGCCGGAAAATAC
>NZ_DATMLW010000213.1:0-6220 GCF_035570375.1 Bradyrhizobium sp.
TCGGGAGCCTGAGGCTCGCTATTCCTATAGGACACTTATATTTCTGCGAATTGTTCCATCTTGGAAAGCTATCTCAGAATGACGATCCTCATTCTAAGCCGATCACAAAGCCAATGGCGTTGTCCGACGCCAACTGCAGGCGATGGCGGCTGATGACGGGCGCCAAACATGGGACCCTCCACCGGATCGTTCGCGGAACAGCTTCTTTGCAAACTGGGTATTGCGCTCCTCTTTGCGATAATGCTTGCGATGGTCACAAATGCAAGCCTCGTACAGGGACTCCGATTTATTTCAGCGATTTGCTTGTTGACTTCGACTTGGCATTTCGGCGTCGCGATAATTCAGCGACGTCCTTTGAGCGGCGCGTCGGAGTGGGGTGAGGCCGCGATCTTTAGCCTAATAGCGGGGTGCGCCTCTTTATTTGTGAAGCTCCTGGCGTGAGGTCAAAAAAGCCTCCAAATCGATCAGCGGCGCAGTGAGGTTTTTCGAGCCAGCCGGCGCGGTGACGCCGCCGCGACCATGTCTCAAAGTGACTCATATACGACCTTTGGACCGAGACGGCGGAGCGCTACCGTTGCGCGTCCTGCATATTGGAATGCTGCGCTATGGCTCGTACTTCACCGGAACAAAACAAGGCACTTGTCCTCGAAGCATTTGACGTGCTCTTCAACAGGCGGACTGCGCTACGGCTGAACGCTACTGGTCCGACCGATATATCCAGCACAGCGCCCATATCGAACTCGGCCATGACGGGCTGTTCAATCAGATTCGCTCGCTGCCCGACACGCTGCGCTATGAGAACCGGCTCATTCTCGCCGAGGGCGAATACGTCATCACGCACGCTCGTTTCTCCGGGAGTGGACGGGAGGCGGCCTGGATCGCTGTCGTCATCGTCCGCTTCGAAAGACGGCAAGCTCGCCGAGCATTGGGATGTGCTTCAGGACGAAGCGACGAAAGCGCAGTCGAAGAGCGGACTCCGATGTTCGGCGATCGCTTCCCGGATTGATTTGCCCCCTTCACTCGACGAGGGCCAGATGATGAAGCTCTCTGGCAACACAATATTCATTACCGGCAGCGACCGTTGAGAACCGTTTGGCGCATATTCGACCGCGACTGGCGGGATCTTTCCCATCGTTCCCTGCCGCGCCCGATTGATCGCCAAGTCATGCCCGTCGGAGAAGCCCGTGTCGAATAGAGCCGAGCCTGTCAGGGTCGCCGTCCTCGACGATTACCAGAGTGTCGCCCTTTCCATGGCGGACTGGTCGGGGCTTGATAAGCGCGCGGCCATCACCGTATTCAACGACCACATGGCCGATCCCGACGCTGTCGTCGCCCGCCTTCAATCCTTCGACATCGTATGCGTGATGCGCGAGCGCACGCCGATGTCACGCGCGATTATCGAGCGCCTGCCAAGGCTCCGTCTGATCGCTTCGACGGCCTCGCGGAATGCCTCGATCGACCTTGAGGCCGCCGCAGAGCGTGGCGTTGAGGTCATGCATACCAGCTATAGCTCCACCCCGACGATCGAACTGACCTGGGCGCTCATTCTGGCGAGCGCATACTATCTTGTGGCCGAAAACGCTTCGCTGCGTGCCGGCGGCTGGCAGCGCTTTGTCGGCGACGACCTCGCTGGGCGCACGCTTGGCGTGCTGGGTCTCGGCAATATCGGCGGGCCGGTGGCGCGGATCGGCAAGGCCTTCGGCATGGAGGTGATCGCCTGGAGCCAGAACCTGACCGCCGATCGCGCCGCCAAGGCAGGCGCCGCGCTGGTCACGAAGGAGGAACTGTTCCGGCAGGCAGATATCGTCACCATTCATCTGGTGCTGAGCCGCCGGACACGGGAACTCGTCGGCGCCGACGAACTTGCGCTGATGAAGCCCACGGTGCGCCTGGTAAACACGTCGCGCGGGTCGATCGTGGTCGAGGCCGATCTGCTTGCGGCTCTGCGAAACGGCAAAATCGCCGGCGCCGCGATCGACGTCTTTGATCAGGAGCCGCTGCCGTCCGATCATCCGTTTCGCAGCCTTGCGAACCTGCTGGCGACACCGCATATCGGCTACGTCTCGCGCGGCCTCTATGCGCGCTTCTACCAAGACACGGTCGACAATATCCGGAAGTGGCTCGACGCTCGAGGGAACGCTGATGCCGACTGAAATAGGTTCGCCACGGAGCGCATGATGGTCGAACGGCGCGACGTGGAATTCGAGGTAGAGGGCGGCGACCGCCTCCGCGGCTGGCTCTTCGTGCCGGAGAATAGGTCTGCCCCGCATCCGGCCATCTCCATGGCGCATGGCTATGCAGGTGTGAAGGAACATGGGCTCGAACGTTTCGCTCGGGCCTTCGCCGAGGCCGGGTTTGTCGTGCTCGTACACGATCACCGAAACTTCGGTTCAAGCGATGGCGCTATCCGTCATGATATCGACCCCTGGCACCAGATCGCCGACTGGCGACGGGCCATTTCCCTCCTCGAATCCCTGCCCGAGGTCGATGCGGACCGCATCGGCGTCTGGGGCACGAGCTATGCCGGTGGCCATGTGCTCGTCCTAGCCGCGACCGACCGCCGGATCCGGGCCGTCGTCGCGCAGGTGCCGACGATCAGCGGCTATCAGCAGGGGTTACGCCGCATGCCGCCCGATGCTGTCACCGCGCTGGAACACCTCTTCGATGACGATGAGCGGGCGCAGTTTCGCGGCGAGCCGCCCCGCCGCCAGCAGGTGGTCGGCGATGATCCGTCGGTGCCGGCATCCTATCGATCGAAGGACGCCATTTCCTTCTATCTCCAGCCGCTGCCGCCGGGCGCCTGGATGAACGAGGTAACGGTACGCTCAGGCCGTCTTGCCCGGATGTACGAGCCGGGAGCTTGGATCGCCCGCGTTTCCCCCACGCCGCTGCTGATGATCGTCGCCCTGGCCGACCACATCACCCTGACCGATCTCCAGCTGAACGCCTACGAGCAGACACTCGAGCCCAAGAAGCTCGTCACGATCGACGGCGGACATTTCGATCCTTACCTGAAGCAGTTTGCTGCCACGAGCACCGCGGCAGTGTGCTGGTTCCGTCAACATCTGGAACAAGATCAATGACCGAGGCATCTCAAGCCGAGCCCCTGCAATGGAAACTGTTCATCCGCCGGCGCGCCAGCGCGACGCAGGGCACACCGCCGGGCAAGGACGGGCTGAAATGGGTGGCGAACACAACCACGCTGATTCATGGCGAAGAGGATGCCCTGCTGGTCGATACGTTCCTCTCAGAGGCGCAGACGGGAGAACTGGCTGATTGGATTGCCGGGTCAGGCAAGCGCCTATCCACGATCTATATCACCCATGCCCATCCCGATCATTTCTTTGGGCTCAAGCTGCTGCGCGACCGCTTTCCGGAGGCGCGGGCGATCACGCCCGGACAGGTCGTGGACGCCATGCAGGCCACGCTCGCGCCCGAAGCCGTCGAGAATTGGCGCAGGCGATTCCCAGGCCAAATCCCCTCAGACCTCGTCTCCGCTGAACGGCTGGAGGGTGAGACGTTCGACCTTGAAGGTCACGAGATTGTCCCGATCGATATCGGCCACACCGATACCGACCACACCACCTGCCTCCACGTGCCCTCCATCGGTCTCGTGATCGCGGGCGACGCCATCTACAATGGCACGCATCCGTACCTCGGCGAATCAAACCGACAGGGGCTGCGCGACTGGCTCACCGCCATCGATAAGATCGAGGCGCTTAATCCGCGTGCCGTCGTGGTCGGCCACGGCCCGATGGAGCCGGACAATGCCCCGCGGCACATCCAGGAAACGCGGCGCTACATCCAGGATTTCATTCGCCTGGATGATGAAACAAGTACAGCTCTCGAACTCTACGATCGGATGCTCGCCCTTTATCCGGACCGGATCAATCCGGGTTCGCTATGGGGCGCCGCCAATGCCGCGAAGGCCTCTCGCCGTGCCGAGGCGTGACGACGCGACGTCACTGAAATCCATCCCAACGGGAGTCAACCAATGAAAGACGCGAAATCACTCCTGCTGAAGCTCTTGGCAGCAATCCCAGACGGCGAAAAGATCGCGCCGCTCTTTGCGGAAGATGGCGTCGTGGAGCTGCCGTTCCTTCTCGGTCGGGATCGAGCCTCGCTACAAAGGCCGCACGGCCATCGCGGGCTTTTATGACGTGGTGAAACGGCTTTATCCGGATCTCGTGTTCGAGCCCGAGGACATACACGTCCTGATCGAGACACCTGATCAGGTGTTTGCCTAATACATCGCACATCCGGCGGCCGCAGCCACCGGGCGGCGCATCGATCACATGTTTGCGGCCCGTCTCGTCGCTGAGGGCGGCGAGATCAAGTTGCTCCGGGAGTCCCTCAACGTCGTCGCAGCGGCGCAGGCGTTCTTTCCGGGAGGGGTTGCCGACCTGCCGAGGCCATCCGACGAGATCTATTCGTTTAAGCCGGGCTATCAAAGTTAACTCGGTCGAGATGCCCCAAGACACGCACGAAACCGCCTTACTCAATTCGGGGAATCCGGCGGCATCCGATTCGCCGACTGGCGCTTCGGCCGGCGTGGTGGCGCTCCCTTGCGGGCGGGTTTGAGAATGTGACCTTAGCGATATGAGGGCTCAGCCGTTCCAAGCTGACGCGCTGGATTGCGCCGTTGTCCGCTCCTGTTAAACTGTTTGCGGCGGCCGTCAGCACGGCCGCCGCCTTAGGTTCAAGCTGCGGCGAAGAAGCGTGCGGCCTCTTCGGCGAACTCTTCAGAAAACTGGAAGTGCGAGCCGTGCCCGGAATCCGGGTAGAGGATCAACCGGGCATCCGGTAGATGCTGCTGAAGGATGTAGGAATTGATGGTCGGCACCATGATGTCGTTCCTGCCGTTGACGACGAGCGTGCGCTGCTTGATCTTCTTCAAATCGCCGTAGCGGTCTGTCGCGGGGATCGCACCCCATTTAGCAAGAGCGACCAGCTGGGCCTCGGCGACCTGGGGCTTCGCTTCTGGTTCGCGGTCCAGCTTTCGCGCGGCGATCCGCTTGAGCCAGGCCTTGCCAGCCGCGTAACTCGTCGGGCTCTTCGAAAAGAATAGGTCCAGCGAGCGTTCCTGTTGGGTGCTGTTCGGTCGATTGACGATTTCCAGCACCTCGGGCGAGAATTCCTGCATGCCTTCGCCGCCCGACGGGCCGGTGCCTGCGAGGAGGATGCGCCGCACCAGTTCGGGCGCGTCAAGCACCACCTGCTGCGCGACCATGCCGCCGATCGAGAAACCGAACAGATCGATCTCCTTCAGGCCGAGTGCCTTGACGAAGGCGATGATGTCGGCCGCGATAGCGGGCATCGAGTCCGGCATCTCGCCACCCGAACGACCGACACCCCGATAATCGACCAGGATCAACGGGCGGTCTTGCGCCAACCGTTTGGTGTGGATCGGATCGAAATTGTTCATCGTGCCGGTGAAATGCTGTAAGCACACCACCGGCGGAGCGCCTTCCTTGCCGAAATGCCGGTAGGCGAGGCTCACACCGCCGATATCCTGGAATTGGGTCGGCGCGGTTTCGCTGAGATTGACGTTCGTCATTTCCTCACCTGTCCACTCTCGTCACAACTTTTTTCTATCCTGCCTAGGCGAAAGAAGACTTGATCGAGTCCTGGTCCGGTACCACCGAATCTCCGTCGCTCAAGAAGATCTTTATGTGCTCCAGGAATGCTTCTCTGTGTTGATAAAACGCTCCATGACTTGAATCCGGGAACATGATGAGCTGAGCGTTTGGCAGATGCTCCGCCAGAATGAAAGCGTTGATCGGTTTCACTACGATGTCTTTGTTGCCGTGAACAATGAGCGTCGGATGTATGATGCTTTTCAAGGTAGCGTAACGTCCGGTGGCTGGTATGGTTCCCCACTCTCTGATCGCGGCAAGCTGGCCAACGGCCGAGTCTCTGGACACAGCAAGATCACGATCATTCTTGCGAGACTCAAGTCGCTTGATGTATCCGCGTCCAGCAGCCTGGCTTGCTTGGGAGGGAGAAAAGAACGCAGCCAACAAAAACGCCACCGGGTCCGCTTGCTCGTCCGCCGATAGTTCGGTGAAGGTCATGCCCTCTCCGCCACGCGGACCCGTCCCCAAGAGGATCAGCCGGCCGAGGAGTTGAGGATGCTCAAGCGCTAACTGCTGCCCAATCATGCCGCCCAGTGAGAAGCCCACCACATGAATCTGCTTCAAGTCGAGGGCCCGGCAGAAAG
>NZ_DATMLW010000214.1:0-5732 GCF_035570375.1 Bradyrhizobium sp.
TATCAGTTCCGCGGCGCCGATCTCGGCGATGAACTCGGCGCCCGGATTGGTCTTTGGGTCGGTGGTGTAGAGCCCGTCGACGTCCTTCAATAGGATGACCGAGCGCGCCCCGAACACCTCGCCGACGAGGTAGGACCCGGCGTCGCTGCCGTGCGGCGGGATCTTGCCGATCGCCGGCGGATGCTCCCACAGATCGTAAGGCGGAATGCCGTTGAACACCGCGCCGCGCGCAGCCGCCAGCATAGCTGGGAGCAGTTGCACGATGAACGGCGCCTCGAGGTAGACGAAACCGCTATCGGCGAGCAGGCACGCCACCATGTAGGCGTTCTGCGCCGACGACTTGGCAGCGAGCGTGGCGAGCGCCCCGGTTGGCAGACCGAGGTCGAGCCCGACCGCAAAAATATGCCGTGCCCGCACACCCGGGCCGACGCCAACCACCTGCGTATGCTCGTCCTGATTGGCGACGATCTCGTCGAGCAGGGGCAGCACGGCTTCACGCCCGCGATCCATGATCGACAGGCCGCCGATCTGGATGACGTTGAGCTTCGGCAGGATGGCACGGACGGGCGCCTCAGTGCCCGCAATTACCTTTTTGTCGACGAGGGATTCGCGCATCAGCCGCGAAACCACGTGCTGCGCGGCTTGGCTTGCGCTCATACCACGTCTCCCCGTCGAATCTCGGCGTTGTAGATGATGGTTCCCACCGGTTCGCCGTCCAGCGCAGCGGTCAACTGGCCGGGCTTCAAGCCGTTGACGAACTGGATCTCGCTGATGTTGCGCGCGGTCAGCATAAGCTCCAACACAGCGCGCTCGACCACCAGGTCATTCAAATCCTGTCGCAGCAACTCCTGCACACTAATGCGCGGGATGTGGCGAGCGGCCGGATCCTTTTTCGGGTCGGCGGTGTAGAGGCCATCCTCGTCTTTCGCGTAGATCATCT
The DNA here is from genome assembly GCF_035570375.1 of Bradyrhizobium sp. GTDB lineage: Bacteria > Pseudomonadota > Alphaproteobacteria > Rhizobiales > Xanthobacteraceae > Bradyrhizobium. The sequence goes on from NZ_DATMLW010000214.1 coordinate 941, forward strand.
TTCTCGCGCCGAACACTTCGGCGATCAGGAAGCAGCCGGTGTCGGTGCGCTGCGGCGGAATGCGCCCGATCTCGGGGTTTTCCTCCCACAATTTGTAGGGCGGCATGCCCTGACAGATCACGGCGCCGCGTTCCATCAGGTAGTGCGGCAGCGACGGGAAGCCCTCCGGCTCGAGAAAGGCGATACCGTGTTTCGCGAGCAAGTATTGCAGCATCTGCGCGTTCTGCCATGCGACCGCGGTGCCGAGCACGGTCAGGACGCCGACCGGCATGCCGAGATCGATGGCAAGGCTGTAGACGTGGCGGGCGCGGGTGCCGGCGCCGGTACCCAGGATCATCTTGTGATGCGGCAGGTTGGCGACGATTTCGTCGATCAACGGCATCACTGCGCTGCGTCCGCGATCCATGATGCTCTGGCCGCCGATCTTGACCACGTTCACCCACGGCAGGATCGCGAGGTTGGGTGTCGACTCGGTGGCGCGCTGCAGTGTGGCGTCGCTGAGCGATCCGCTTGCCAGGCGTTGCCCGAGTTCGGTCAGCATGGCGTTCTGTACGGGGTCCGGCATTCAGTGCGCCATCCCTGGCTGGAGGCGGTAAATCATCAGGTCGAACCGGAAGGGTTCGACAGACACGGCATCGAGGGAGCCGAAGGTCGCGACAGCCCACTCACGCAGGCGCAGCATCGCGATATTCTGGACCGGTGGCGGCAAAACGGAAAATCGCGCGCCCGTGGCGTGACGCTCCAGGAAGGCGCGCGGCGTTCGTTCGGCCGCCCATGCAGCGGCGGTCACGGTGCGGCTGTCGTGCGCGTTGCCGGCGAGCCAGTTCAGGGCATCGTCGCTCCACTTTTCCCGGTAGGGATGGACGCCCGCCGCGTCAAGCGATCCGGCGAGGTGCTGCCTCATGCAGGCGTCAATGCCGTTGTCCGGTGCAACAGTGCGGCCGAAAATCAGACAGCCGGCGGGCTGTAGCACGCGGCCTGCTTCCGCGATCAACCTACGCCCATCGCGTGCGGCACTCAGCACCTGCATCAGCAGCACGGCATCGAAGCTCGCGTCAGCAAGCGGCAGTCGCTCTCCGTCAGCTTGCACCAGACGGGCCGGCGCGCCGTTCCACTCGGCTCGTCCCGTGAATTCGCGCAGCATCCCAAGTGAGAAGTCGACGCCAATATAGTCGTCGCCCGCGGCCACGAACGGCCAGCCGATCCGCCCCGCGCCGGCGCCGATATCAAGGAGACGCGGCCTCGGCACGCCGCCGGCAGCGGCCATCACAGAGGCGCGGATCGCCTCCGCAACGCCATCAGGCAGGGCACGATGGCGATCGAAGCTCGGCGCCGCCGCGTCATATGCGGACATGATGGCTGTCCCTCCGTCGGCACCGAAACCGGGTCGCCCGTCGTCGCCCGCCCGCCGAACGCGCCGGCTGGTGTTTCGCAGTTGCTCGCTAATGGTGCTGAACCATCAACCTGGGCGGCGGGATCACTTCGACGGTGAACATCATGCCGCGGTCCTCGTGGATCAGGATATGGCAATGCATGACATAAACGCCATGGTAGTCTACGAAGCGGCTGCGCATCTTGAAGTAGCCGGGTATGACCTTTTGTTGCTCCACGCGAGCCGACGGTATGGCAAAGGTGTCCCACCAGATCAGATTGGATTGCGGCGGCTGCGCCCCGCAGGCGCCGGCCACCGACCAGGTGTTTGCATTCGCAAGGTCAAGAAAACACTGACGCATCCGGAAGAGATTCTGCGGATCGCTTAGCTTGGCCTTATCCGTGACATAGCGCGGTACCGGAACTGTTTTGCAATGAGTCCCGTCGTTGAGCTTGTCGCATTCGCCTTGGGTCATAATCTTCGTTTGGCCATTTGTATCAGTCACCTGCAGCTGAGTTAACAACGTACCGGTCTCCGGGTTGACCAAATTCTCATTGGGATCGAACACCTCGGTGATCTGGTACGGGTTGATGTGAATGTGTAACGGATGATCGATTGGGCCTGGCGCGTTCGTTGTGTTCTCGATTGTCCATTCCTCCGCAGCGCCCAGCGTGACGTGCACGTTTGCCTCTCCTTTACTATCTTCGAATTGGACGTTGTTGATCGTGTGCTGCGCCTTGCTTTGCGGAACCTTCGAATCGAAGATGAATTTTCTCGTGACGTAGTTGCTGCGGGCCAATTCCTCGTCGGTGATGTCGGCGAGGAATTTGGGCTGATTTGGAGCCTTGCCTTCTGGGGGAAACGGCATTGGCGCCTGCACCGGCTCGCCGTTGTATGTGACCGGATCGCCGGACACTTCGACCGTCATCAGCAGCGTTCCCGGCGCCTGATCGTTCACGTTCGGGTGGACCGGCGTCGGCTTGACTTGGCTGCGAGCCATGACCGCCTGAATCTCGACTTTGAACTCACGCGGCGTCATCGGCGCCTGAACCAGCAGGTCCACGCGATTGGCTGGCGCCATGTAGAATGGCGTGTTCTGGTTCTGTGGGCTTGCGTAAGTCGGCCGGGCGAATTGCACCCCGTCCTGCGCCAGTTGCCGCCATTGCAAGCCTCCGGGCGCCATGAAATAGGCGGCGCTGCGCGACGACGAGTTCACGATGCGCCAGAGCTGGACTTCTCCGGGCTGCATGTGCGCCTTGGGACCGACCCGACCATTGACCGCGAAGGGGACGCCGGCTGGGCCCGCCGGGCCCGTCCCGGCACCCGAAAGCATATTTGGCGTGGTCCCAAGCTGGTTGAGAACCAACACCGGCTGCGAGCGCGTATTCCAGGGCTTGGATTCGCCGCCGCGCTTGACGCCATAGCTCGCATACAAGGCATTGAGGTCGTCGTCGTACTGGCCTTCGATGACGAAGGCGCCGGTCATGCCGTTCATCACGTTGATCGCAGTGGAGCCGTGCTTGTGCGCATGATACCAATGGGTTCCCGGTGCCTGGCCCATGCGGAGATCGCCCTTGTCCACAGGCTCGGCTCCCGGCTTGTACGGCAGCGCAAAGCAGTACGGAACCACGCCAATGTAATACTGCGGCCAGCCGTCATGAATGAGCTCCTCGTCCTTGTCCCATATCGTCTGGTCGGGGTGCTTGGCCTGGTAGGCCTTCAACAAGTCGGTCTGTTTTTGGATCCAATCATTCGGGATGTCGCTCCAACGACGCGGCCACTGATTCGATGGGTGGTCTTTTAGCTGCGCGGTGCAATCCTTGAAGAACTGTTCTAAGCCGACCATCGCGTCCGTCGGCTTTGTCGTCAGGTCGCCAGCGTTGTCGCGCGGCAAAGGGAGGATTTGCAGGAACACATCGTCTCCGGTCGCATCGGGGTTGGTGTGCGTCCCGTGGTAATGAATATTGGCCGTGCTGGAGGCGTGCAGACAGTTCGGAAAGATGTCAAACGCCCCACCACCCGTCCCCGGATACTGCGCGCCCCCCTTGCCGACTTGCATGCAGCCGTTTGGACCGAGGACGACGTTCCTGTCGAAGCGGTTCGCATCGACCGTGTTGACGAAGGTGAGCTGCACGAGGTCTCCGACGCGCGCCCGCAAGGTCGGTCCGGGCACGGGATTAAGCAAATCGTTTGAAGGCGGCAATGGCAGCCCGGGCCGGTAGATCCGCACCAATTGCTGCGGGCAATTCGCGTTCCCTGCGGCAGTCGGGGGCAGGCGCTGAAACTCTTCTGCCAGGCTGATGATGCCCTTGAGCACGCCGTCGGACGCGTCGATCTCGGGCGGCATGACGAGGTCTTGTCCCGCGGGAAGGCACGGGACGGTCGGGCTGGTTGCCTCGCTTGCGGGGGGAGGCGTAAACGCGGGAGGATTATTCTGCGCATAAGCAAACGAAATGGCCCCCGACGCTAGGGCGGCCCCAACGATAAGCAACGCGATCCGGCCGCGCATTCTCCGGGCCGGGCGGCGACCTGACGCTTCGGTTCGAAAAATAGTTGCGGTGCGGCGGAGCGTGGGGTCAGGGCCAATCATGGATTCACCCCCTTTGAACGAAGAAGAAGAAGCTGTGCTTGGCGGATCCGCGCCGTTGCCCATCAATCCAAGGCGCGGCGGCGGACGCCGCAGGCAGCGATGCAGGAGATCACGCTTTGACGTTAGACGACCACAATCCAGGCGTCCGGTGGGTCCGGTGTTGGCGCCGCGCTCTGCCGAACCCAAGAATATCCGACTGTCTGCGTGACATTGAAGATCGGGTTAGAGACGTCTCCGGCCGGAATTGGATCGCACAGGAAAACACCCTCCGGTTGGATCGACTTCAGCGTGATCTCTTGGTTAGTCCGGTTATTCCACGTCACGTTGTCGCCGGAATTCACCCCGAGCGGTTGACCAGCCGTTGCGCCCGGGACGTCAGGCTTGAAGGTGATCGCGCCGTCGTGCTGGTTGATAGTAATTGACCACGAGCTCGCCATGATAGATCTCCCGTTTGGAGCATAATTCTGCGCAAAACGATCAGTGGCTGTATCATCGAAGCGGCCTCGGCGCTCCCCAGCCTCGAATTTGGATCAGTTGACGATAACCGTTCCCTTCATGAACGGATGGATTTGGCAATGGTATGCGACCGAACCACTCGCGCTGAACGTGTGCGAAAATGTGGCTTGCGGCTTTATGTGTCCGCTACTTGGAAATTCGCTTTTGTCGGGAGTGACCGTATGGTCCATCGTCATTTGGTTAGTCCACTCGACGGTGTCGCCGGTGGAGATTGTGACGCTAGCCGGATTAAATGCCATGTTATTTATGGTAACTTTGTGGCTCTCCGCCATCTTTTCCTCCCTTGCTGGCACATGCTACATCGGGCTTGCCGC
>NZ_DATMLW010000215.1:0-3671 GCF_035570375.1 Bradyrhizobium sp.
AGGCGCTCAATCGCCTCATCGCGGCCGGCGCGCAGCTTGTCGTGCTCAGCCCGGACATCCTGAAGGCGCTGCGCACCGCGCTCGAGCAGGTGCTCGACGAGGAGGCCGCGAAAAGCGAGCAGTTCAAGCGCGTGCTCGAGAACTGGCGCGCCTTCCGCACCGAGCAGCACCGTTGGTTCTGGATCGCGGACGCCCGCGCCGAGATGTCGGTGTATGCGCTCACCGCCCAATAGACAAACCTGATAGGGAGGCGATCAATGTAAGCGGCCGTCCCTGCGGGGTAGTGCTTGCCGCACGCCGCCGTGTGCGGCTTTTCCATCTCGAACTGCGGCAGGGCTCCGCCTCGCATGCGACCGCGTCGAATTTCGACGAACCTGACAGAAGCGGAATCTGCGATCTGCCTTGTAGGTCGCCTAAGGGTCTAACTCGGAAGTCGGCGCTCGTAACCGCCATGTCCGCTTTCCCCCCGATAGCGACAAAACTGCGGACATCGCGGGAGGTCCGTTTCGTGCCACCAACGGACATGCGCCATCACAGCGGCGCCAACTGTTGCCGCTGATAGTCCGGCCGACAGATTCAACCGCGCAGCTTTCGGACGACGTTTTCCACCGCAAGACCGATCGCCAGAATTTTGCGGTCGGTGTTTTGCGTTCCGGCGATCATCATGCCTACTGGTGCGGTGCCGGGCGCATGGCAGGGAACCGACAGGGCGCAGCCGTCGAACAGGTTGACGATTGCCGGGTTGCGCAGCATACGCAGGTTGAGGCGAGTATACGTTTCGTCGTCCTTGCTGGCTTCGGCGATCGTCGGGGCGGTGTCAGGGGTGGTCGGCATCAGCATCGCATCGTAGCCGCTGGCGGCGGCGTTGATTGTGCGGATGAACTGCTCGCGCAGTTTAATCAGTTCGATGTAATTTGCGGCCGTGATCGTTTCGCCGGGACGGATGCGGACGATGACGCGCGGGTCGTATTTGTCGGCCCCATCTTTCATCCATTCTCGGTGCCACCAATAGGCTTCGGCACTAGTCAAGGCGCCGCGCGGGTTGACGTCCGCAGCCTGGGCGAATTCAGCCATCGGCAGCTCGACGACGGTCGCGCCGGCCGCCGACAAGCGGCCGAGCGCCGCCGTGAAGGCGTCGGCGACCGCCGGCGACAGGTCGTTCTGGAACACTGTCTTCGGCACTGCGAAACGCAGACCGCGCAGAAGGGCAGGCTCTAGAGCGCCGTCGGCTTCAGCGGCCAGAACCTGATCGAGCAATGCGCAGTCGGCGACGGTTTTCGCGATCGGTCCTGCCGAATCGAGCGTAAATGACAGCGGCAGCCCGCCGTCGAGCGGCACGCGCCGGGCGGTGGGCTTGAAACCGACCAGGCCGTTCAGCGCGGCCGGAATGCGGATCGATCCGCCGGTATCGGTGCCGATTGCGCCGGCCGCCATGCCGTCGGTGACAGAGACCGCTGCACCCGACGACGAGCCGCCGGGGATTCGGCCTGTGCCGCGATCAAAGGCATTTTTTGGTGTGCCGTAGTGCGGGTTGATGCCGAGGCCCGAGTAGGCGAACTCGACCAGGTTGGTGCGGCCGATAATGACCGCGCCGGCCTTTTTCAATCGTTCGACCACTGTTGAGTCGCGCGTTGCCGCCGGCGCGCCAACAAGCACTTTCGACCCGCCGAGTGTGGTGACGCTGGCTTCGTCGAACAGATCCTTGATCGAAATAGGGATGCCTGCGAGCCCGGGCAGCTTCGCGCCCCCGCGCCGTTGCGCGTCCGCCTGGTCGGCGGCGGCAAGCGCTTCGTTCTCATGTACGCTGAGGAAGGTGCGCGAGCCTTCTCCCTGTGGGTCTTTAATTGCAGCGAGTGCTTGTTCGACGAGCTGGCGGCTAGTGATTTTCTGGCTGGCCAGAAAATGCGAAAGGTCGTCAATGCTCATCGTGGCGAGTTCGCGTCCCGACCCGCTTTGCGCGAAAGCAGAATTGAGGGGCCAAAGTGCGGCGCTGGTGAGCGCAATGGCGCCCAGGCGGGCGGAGTCCTGCAAAAAGTCTCGACGATCCTGATCCAAGGCCTATTCCCTCCGGAGAGATTTCGGTTAACGAAGAGAAATATCCCGAATGGCTAGTTAATGTCCGCAACGGGTCATTAGCGCCGTTTTGACCATCGGCCGGTTACTTCCGATCTATCTATCCCCAACTCCAGACATGTCGCTGCACTGCGCTAACGGACGCGATGTGCCAACAACGGACGTTTATCACGGCGACTGGCACTTCCGCCTTGTGTTCAATTCCAGACTCATTCAGCGCAGCAACTAGCATCCTCATTCGATCACCTTATCGGCACGGCCAAGAAGCGACAGCGGCACGGTTAGGCTGAGCGCCTTGGCGGTCTTGAGGTTGATGGACAGTTCGACCTTGGTAGTCTGCTGCACCGGCAGATCGGCCGGCTTCTCGCCTTTGAGAATACGGTCGATGTATCCAGCCGCTTGATGAAACTGTTCGACGAAATCACTACCAAGAGCAACCAGCCCACCCGATTTCACGAAAAATGAGGCATTATAAATCGTTGGGACGCTGTAGTGGGCAGTGAGGGTAACTATCAGTTCACGATTTGCCGTGGTGAATGCGTCCGGCATTACGATGAGGCCGCCACCGGGATTGCGCGCTTGTGCGGCGACAACGCCTTCGATCTCATCCTTTCCATCAACCGGAGCGGAATTCGCCTGCATGGAAAACGAGGACGCAGCGGCTTGAATGGAAGGCATGAAGATTTTGAGCGGCACGGCGGTTGCCGGGTTAAACAGCAGCGATACACTGGTGGTGCGCGGTGCGATCTCCTTCAGTAGTTCCATCCACTTGCCGCCCATGGATGACTCGAAGAGCCCGAATCCAGTAACATTACCCCCTGGATGGGCGAGGCTCGCGGCGAAGCCGCTGGCGATCGGATCGGCCACGCTCACGAATACGATGGGAATATTTCGCGTCTCGTGAACAAGGGCGCTCGTTACGGGCGTGGTTTGAGAGAGGATCGCGTCGGGCCGCAGATCGACCAGCTCTTTTGCCAATACCCTGTGCCTGTCGGTATCACTGGTGGCCCAGCGAAGCTCGATCCGGAGATTGTTACCCTCCGTCCACCCCAGATTTGCGAGCGAACCCTGGAACGCCGAGAGCCAGTACCGTGCATCTGGATCGCTTTGCTCAAAGCCCATCAGCACGCCGATCAGCCGCACCCGTTCGGGTTTCTGCGCGCGCGCGGCGAGTGGCCAGGTCGCCGCTGCGCCGCCGAGAAGCGTGATGAACTCGCGCCGCCGCATGTGTGCTCCCCGGAGAAGACGCCTTGCAATACGTCAACCTAGCATTTTGCGACCGGGCCGCGAGTGAGAAATGCCGGACAGTCCCCCCTCAGAACCTGATCAGGCCGGATGTGGCATCTGGGTCAAAGGCTGACCTGACGGATCGAGAGCCGGACTTCCGCTTCACCCCTGAAAGCCGACTCAGAGCGGACATTGTGCGATGTCCGTTTCGTGCCGATTTTGTTGAAAAGGTCTGCGGTTGCGCTGGGTGAAATTCGCTGATTCAGTCGTCGAGAGGGGACTGAATCATGATGGGGCATCAGAAGGTTGAGCAGGCTGCTTTGTTCTATGAGTTCTCGCTTGAGCGGCACGTTCCGACCAATCATCTGTTG
>NZ_DATMLW010000216.1:0-17884 GCF_035570375.1 Bradyrhizobium sp.
CGGACTCCGGCTCCGCCAAGTCTGAGGTGTCCAGCCCGGAGACATGGGTGACAGAACGTACCTAAGACATGGGTGACAACCTCGCGCCGAACGGGTTGTCGAGGGGCTGATACGAAATGTCACCCATGTCCGGGCGCGCTCATTTCAGCGATCGCTTTGGCCGGCGCCGGACAGCGCGTAGGCGCGGAAATTGTCGCGCAATGGCGTAATCACTGACCCGCGACCTGCTGCAGCGTATTGAAACGCGCCTTCTGCTCGCTGCTCAGGCTCGCGTAGAAATCGTTGAGCGGCGGCTGAACCAGGTTGGCGGCTTCCAGCATGGCGGAAAGTCGCTTCTCCATCGCCTGCAGGCGTCCGACCGGGGTAAGCGGCACCTCGTACGGACACGCCTTCTGCAGCACGCGCACCGATTTCTCGGTCGCGGCGCTCAGACGATCAAGCGCATCTTTTTGAGCGCCAGTCGGATGCAGCACGGCGGTGATCCGTTCGATCGGCAACTGCGTCAGGCTCGCCTTGGGTGCGCCACAACCCTCCCGATTTGCATTCGCCTCCTGCTGCGATTGATCTTCCGGCGAGGAGGGAAGCTGCGGGCCGAGCGAATTGAAGCGAGCCTGCTGTTCGTCGCTGAGCGAATCGTAGAACGCCTCGAGCGGCGGCCGGACGATCCGCACCGCCTCCAGCGTGGCGCTGATGCGGTTGATCATGGCCTGCAATCGACCGGGCGGCGTCAATGCATAATTGTCGCTGCAGGAATTCTTGAGCGTCTCGGCCGCCTGCGCTGCCGCGCGCTTCAGCTGATCGAGCAGGTCGCGCTGCTCTCCCGTTGGTCGCACCACCCGCGTGATATCGGCGAACGGCCATGCGGTGACGCCCTTTTCCGGATTGCTGCACAACTGTCGCAGCGCCTGCGGGCTCAGGCCCGAACGCTCGCGTAATCGCGATGATCCCACCATCGCGCTGCCGTTTTCGAGAGTGCCCTCGGGCGCGATGCTGGCGTAGGCGGAATAGGGATTGCCCACATCCCAGAACAGAGTATCGACGAAGTCGTCATAGGCGTAGGCCCAATAGGCGTCATCGTAGGCGCTCGGCCAGAACGTGTAATCGAAGATATCGGCATATGCATAGGGCCAGAACACCGGACCGAGCCAGGGTATGAAAGCGGCGCGCACGCGGTGCCGCCAGGCGTTGCGTGGCGCCCAGCCGTTCAGGCGGGCGGCGAGCGCGACCTGAGCGCGCGGATCCGCATTGTTGTGGAATCGTGCGGCAAATCGTCCACGCGCGGCAGCCTGAGTGGCGGCAGCGGTTCGCTGGGCGACTGGCGCTGCACCCAACTTCTGTTGTTGCGCCAGATCACGCTGCTGCGCCGATCGTTCGCGTTCAAGAAGCCGCTGCTGGGTCTGCAGCTCGCGCTGGGCGCCACGCCCCGGCCCCTGCTGAGCCTGCAGTTGCTGCACATGCTGCTGCAGCCGATCAATACGGGTCTGGCGCTCAGCGCTCTGCCGCGACAGGGTGTCTCGCTGCCGCTGTTGCGTCAGCTGCTGCCGCTCTTGTGCGGTTTTTCGCTGCTGCTGCGCTTGCTGTTCACGTGCTTGCGCGCGCTGCACGGTCCGCTCCTGGCGTGACAAGGCCGCGCTCGCTGGCCGGGCAGGTGGGGTTCGCGCGGTCGAGATGTGCGACGTTGAGCGCGAGGTGACGGAGGGAGCCCGCGGCGCTGTCGCCTGGTGTCGATTGGGGCTCGGGGCTGCAAAGCGTGTCGGCGCCTGGCGCGACGGAGCGGCAACATGCGGCGTCGGCCGCGGAGCCATCGCAGGATGTTGCATCGCGGGAGCGGGATGGAATGCCGGCGCCGACGGCCGCGCGATTGCAGGCGCGCTCACGTGTGGCGCAGGCGCGGGTCGGGCCACCGGAGCGGGCGCCGCAGGTCGCGCGGCGGGTGCGGCGGGTCGTCCCGGGTGTTGTGCGGCGGCGTCGATGCTTCCGGCGATCAGGAAGGCGCTGCTAACAGCGGCCACGACGGGAAACGCAAACCAAAATTGCCTGGGAAGCATGGGGCAAGGCTCCCTCTCATACATCTGCCCCACATCAAGAACGCGCGAGTGCGCGAAACGATCCGCTGTCCGGCGCCCTTGTTCAGCGCACCGAGACGTTGTTCCTTCAAACCTGATGATTGCGCCCTTGCCTGCGTCGAAAGAACGCACGCTAGATCATGATGCGATTGAGTGGAATCGCATCATGATCTCATCTCTTTGTTCGAGCATGAATTTCTTTGTTCGAGCATGATCTTTTCGGAAATTTGCGCTAACGCGGCCCTACGGGTCCGGATCATGCTCTACTGATCAGTGCGCCATCATCCAGTCGCGCGCTTCGCGCTGGGCAACCGCGATTTCTTCCCCAGACATCAGCTCGGCGACCTCCCGACGCATCTGAATAGCATCGGCGCGGCCCTTCAGGGCGGCGAGATTGAACCACTTGTGCGCGGCGACAAGGTTGACAACACCGGAACGCCCGCTCGCCCAGTAAAGCCCGCGTTCGAACAGCACGTCCGGAACCGCGGTCGCGTTCACCGCCGTCGCGCTATCGAAATCGAAAATCCCCTGAAACATCTGCCATCCCCTCTTGTTTTGTTGGCCGCCCCGTGCAGGAGCGTTCCGTCATTTCCGGCGCGCGATCGGCAGATGGTGCATCTGGTTTTACGTCCGATCGCGCGAGGGCGATCCTGACCGATCGGATTTGAAGGACAGTTTAAGGATCGCGATGAATCCATCGTAAACGACGGACCGGGGCGAATTCGCCTGGAATCAGGAAAAGGCCGTTTTATTGGAGCTTTCGTGCATCCAGGAAAATCGGTTTACCGTCCCGCTTCGGCAAAGAATAACCATTGCGGCAACGTGGGCCGCGGCGGACCTGGTGTGGCGGTTCAGAAGTCCGCATCATTATTGCCGTGAGTTCGTCATGCGGACTTCTGAACCAGAAGCCACACTAGAATCATAGATTTGCTAGTGTCCTTTCGATTCCGAAGTTCGTAAACGGGGCCGCCGCAAAATGATACGAACTTCGGAATCAGGACACTAGCGCTGAAGTCCTCGCGGGAATCGTCGGATGATCAGACAGTGATTGGGGGAAACTGATGCAGACTTCCGAGCCGCTACACTAGCGGCGCCGGACTGGAACGAGGGCGTCGGCGAACACGTCAGGATCAGATTTCAACCGGGTCCCCGGAAGCCGCAGGCTTGAAGCCGGGAGGCTTGAAGCGAGGCGGCCCTTGAGCCCACTGAAATTGCGGACCTGCAAGATCCGCACCGAACGAAGAAAACCTGTTTCTTCTGCCGGACCGGTTTTCGAACAGAAAGCCCTTTTCGAAACTACGATCCGGCCGTTGACCTGATGTCTCGCCGACACCCTCTTCGTCGACAAGAGCCGCTCTTTCAAAATCTGCCTTTGAGAGAAGCAAACCGTCCGGAAGGGCTCGTGTGACGTGCCGGCATCAGACCGCCGGCATTTTCTTCAAACGAGAGTTACTTCTTCTTCTTGGCGACCCTGCGGGTCTTCTTCGCAGTCTTCTTCACTGCGCTCTTCGCTTTCTTCTTAGCTTTCTTCGCCATGTTGCCCTCCTATGAGATGGCTTAATCGCTGCGTGCACTCGGGAATCGAGATGCACTACTTCCCGAATACACCAACACTCAAAAAAAAACAGCGTCCCGCTTAAGGAAGTGTTTACGCGAGAGCATGGGAGCATACGCCGCTTCTTTGCGAATGGCACGAGAAATTTTTCGGATAGCGAAACCGTCAACGCGCGCGAGATCGCGAGAGGCGATTGCCGATATTGCAAGAAGCGGCTGTGACGCAGTGGTTTTCGCAAATGATGCATCGATCAACGATCGTGCGCTGAAGTCAGTGCGGGTCGTCGAAACCACGCGAATGGGCTGTGCGCGGACTCTGAGTCGCGATTTTTGGCAATAAAAAAATTTTTGCGCTCAGCGGCTTAACTGCTGATCGGCGCTCGCCAAATCCGGATTTTGGTTCGAATCGATGCCGGCCGATTCGCCTCCACGCCGTTCAGCGCGCGCTCACTTTGCCGCCATGGCGAATGGTTAACGCAGCTTCCTCGCTCCCAACAGCGGCTGAGCAACTCGCGTCGAAGCGAACCTCAGATGCCGAGCTTGGACTTCAACAGATCGTTCACGGCCTGGGGATTGGCCTTGCCGCCGGATGACTTCATCACCTGACCGACGAACCAGCCAAGAGCTTGCGGCTTGGCTTTCGCCTGCGTGACCTTGTCGGGATTGGCGGCGATGATGTCGTCGACGACCTTTTCGATCGCCGAAAGGTCGGTTACCTGCTTCATGCCACGCGCCTCGACCACCGCGCGCGGGTCACCACCCTCCTGCCATATGATCTCGAACAGATCCTTGGCGATCTTGCCGGAGATGGTGCCCTCGCCGATCAGATCCACGATCGCGGCCAGCTGCAACGCCGACACCGGAGAGGCGGTGATGTCGTGTCCTTCCTTGTTGAGCCGCCCGAACAGCTCGTTGATCACCCAGTTGGCAGCAAACTTGCCGTCGCGGGCCTTGTCGGCGAGGCTGGCAAGCGCGCTCTCGAAGAAAGCGGCGCTCTCGCGTTCGGCCACCAGAACGTTCGCATCATAGGGTGAAAGTCCGAATTCAGCAATGAAGCGCGCTTTTTTCTGGTCCGGCAGTTCGGGAAGGCTCGCTTTCAGCTCAGCGACATAGGCCTCGCTGAATTCGAGCGGCAGCAAATCGGGATCCGGGAAATAGCGGTAGTCGTGCGCCTCTTCCTTGGAGCGCATCGACCGCGTTTCGCCCCTGTCGGGGTCGAACAGACGGGTTTCCTGGTCGATGATCCCGCCATCTTCGAGAATGCCGATCTGGCGCCGCGCCTCGTATTCGATGGCCTCGCCGATGAAGGCGATCGAATTCATGTTCTTGATCTCACAACGGGTACCAAGTGCCTCGCCCGGCTTGCGCACGGAGACGTTGACGTCGGCGCGCAAATTACCCTTCTCCATGTCACCGTCGCAGGTGCCGAGATAGCGCAGGATCGAACGCAACTTGGCGACATAGGCCTTCGCCTGCTCGGATGAACGAATGTCCGGTTTTGAGACAATCTCCATCAGCGCAACGCCGGAGCGATTGAGATCGACCAAGGACATGGTCGGGTTCTGGTCGTGCAACGACTTGCCGGCATCCTGTTCCAGATGCAGCCGCTCTATCCCGATGGTGGCGCTTTCGCCGCCTGGGACTTCAACCGCCACCTCGCCTTCGCCGACGATCGGCGACTTGTACTGGCTGATCTGGTAGCCCTGCGGCAGATCGGGATAGAAATAGTTCTTGCGGTCGAACACCGAGCGCAGATTGATCTTCGCGTTCAGCCCGAGACCGGTGCGCACCGCCTGCTTGACGCATTCCTCGTTGATGACCGGCAACATGCCGGGCATTGCCGCATCGACCAGCGAAACATGTGAATTGGGTTCGCCGCCGAATTCGGTCGAGGCGCCTGAAAAGAGCTTTGCGTTCGAGGTGACCTGGGCGTGCACCTCCATCCCGATTACGACCTCCCAGTCGCCGGATGTGCCCTTGATCAGTTTTGAGTTCTTCGCACTCATGCTCTTCCGCTCCCGAGCAGCGTGGATGCAATGGCCTCCCATTCGGCTTCGAGAGAGCCGTTCGCCACCGACTTGCCCGCCCTTCGATACCAGTAGGTGGCATTGCCGAGATCGCCTTCGATGCGGTGCAGATAGGCATGCACCCAGGCGGCTTCCGATGATTCTTCGTCCTGCACGATCTTGTGTGCCTGGTCCCAGCTGCCCTTGGCGGCCCACCACAGCGCGGCGAGCGGCGCGTTGAGCTGCGGCGGGGGTGCGGCAGCAGAGACGCTCGCTTTGAATTGGGCGGCGTTCACCACCACCTCACGGGCGTAAATCGTCCTGCCGCCTGCTCGATCACCTCGCCGAGCGAGAACAACGTTTCTTCATCGAAGGGACGGCCGATCAGTTGCAGGCCGAGCGGCAAGCCTTGCGCATCCGTGCCCGCGGGAATGGCGATTGCGGGAAGTCCAGCCATGTTCACCGTCACGGTGAAGATGTCGTTGAGATACATTTCCACGGGGTCGGCGCCCTTTTCGCCAACGCCGAATGCCGCTGATGGCGTTGCAGGGGTAAGGATCGCGTTCACGCCCCTGGCGAAGCAATTTTCGAAATCTCTCTTGATCAGGGTGCGTACCTTCTGTGCGCGCAGGTAATAGGCGTCATAATAGCCGGCCGAGAGCACGTAGGTGCCGATCAGGACGCGGCGGCGGACTTCCGCGCCAAAACCTTCCGCACGGGTGTTCTCGTACATATCGATGATGCTGCGGCCACCCTCCCGCAGGCCGTAGCGAACACCATCGTAACGCGCGAGATTGGAGGATGCTTCCGCGGGCGCGACGATGTAATAGGCCGGAAGGGCGTATTTGGTGTGCGGCAGCGACACCTCGACCAGTTCGGCTCCGGCCGCCTTCAGCCACCCCGCGCCCTCGCTCCACAGCTTTTCGATCTCGGGTGGCATGCCGTCGAGCCGATACTCCTTCGGGATTCCAATCTTCATCCCCTTCACGGACTTTCCGATCGCCGCCTCGTAGTCGGGCACCGGACGATCGACCGAGGTCGTGTCCTTCGGGTCATGGCCAGCCATCGAGCGCATGAGGATCGAGGCATCGCGCACGGTGCGGCCGATCGGGCCGGCCTGATCGAGCGAGGATGCAAAGGCGACGATGCCCCAGCGCGAGCAACGCCCGTACGTCGGCTTCATGCCGACGGTTGCGGTAAACGCCGCCGGTTGGCGGATCGATCCGCCAGTGTCGGTCGCGGTCGCGCCCATGCACAACAGCGCAGCCACCGCGGACGCCGAGCCCCCAGAAGAGCCGCCCGGCACCAAATTCGTGTTGCCGCCCTCCCGCCGCCATGGATTGACGACGGGACCAAAACATGAGGTCTCGTTCGACGAGCCCATCGCGAACTCGTCGTTATTGAGCTTGCCGAGCAGGACGGCACCATCGCGCCAGAGCTGCGACGTCACCGTCGATTCATAGGTCGGCACGAAATTGGCCAGGATTTTCGAGCACGCGGTGGTGCGCACATCCCTGGTCGCAAACAGATCCTTGATGCCAAGCGGAATACCCGCCAAAGGGCCGCCCTCGCCCTTTGCGATACTGGCGTCGCTCTCGCGCGCCATGGCGCGGGCCCGATCGGGTGTCTCCAGCACAAAGGCGTTGAGCACCCGCGCGGCCTCGATCGCCTCTAGGTGCGCATCAGTCAATTCAAGCGACGTGAAGGATTTTTTTGCGAGACCATCTCGAGCCTCTGCAAGCGTCAGCGATGTCAAATCGGTCATTTATCAACCAGTGCCCACTTTCCGAAGTTCGTGTTCCACTGCAGCACCCACCTTTCACGAACTTCGGAAAGCAATGGGCACTGGCAAATTTATGATTCCAGTGCCGCTTTTCCAATTGAAGTTCCTGGACAGAATTTGCCGCGATTGGTGCAGGAACTTCAATTGGGCGGCACTTGGCTGCAGAAGAAGGGTGACAGCGTCTTGTCGCGGGCCGGATCGTCGGCCAATGCTTTAGCGCTGGCCTTGCCGGCCGCTTCGAGCGCATCGAGCACCGCATCCATCGCCTGTTGCGGATCAGCCACCTTTCCCTGACGCTCCATGGCGTCGAGATAGTTCATATAGGCCTGATAGGCTTTTTCATCGTCGCAGAGCAGACACATCGGTCGACAACTCTTTTGTTTGGGGCGCTTTCCGCAGGCGAAAACGCCTTGTTAGTCTGACGCGTTTTCTTGACGCGAACCGGTGTCCACTTCGCTTGAAAACGCTATCTTATTCCACCACCTTCGGCACCAGAAAGAAATGATCCTGGGTTTGTGGCGCATTGCGGAGGATATCATCGGGAATGCCGCCATCGTTGACGACATCGGCACGCTTCTTCATTTCCATCGGTATCACCGAGGTCATCGGTTCAACGCCCTCGACATCAACCTCCGACAACTGCTCGACGAAGGCCAGGATCGCGTTCAGTTCGCCCTCAAGATGCGGGACCTCTGTTTCCCTGACCGCAATCCGCGCCAAATGCGCGATACGGCGAACGGTGGCGGCATCGACTGACATTATATAGGGGCCCTTGCGGACATGGGTGCCTTTGGCGACAAGCTCAGCCGCCGTATAGCAGAGGGTGGTTTTGCGCTGCAACCAAGACTACCCCGCCAATTGGCTCAAACGGGCCAGCGCTGCCCCGGCAAGCGCGCGGGTCAGCTCGGCTGCCGGCATTTCGCGCCCCAGCCGCACCGCCTGACCCGCCCAAAGATTGGTGAAATCGACCTTGCCTACCTTTTCCGCCGCCGCCCTCAGGGGCGCCAGGCCGGTGACCGCATGGGGAAATGCCGGCGCATCGGGCGAAACGGGGCCGACTTCGCGCATGACGCGATTGGCGACCCCGCGCGCGGGGCGCCCGGTCATGACGTTGGTAATGACGGTGGATTCGTCGCTGGCCTGGGCGAGAGCCGTTCGCGCCGGTGCAATGACCTTCGATTCCGGACAGCGCAGATAGGCGGTGCCGATCTGCACGCCGGCCGCGCCCAGCGCGAAAGCCGCCGCAATGCCCCGCCCATCAGCGATGCCGCCAGCGGCGACCACCGGCACCCTCACCGCGTCAACCACTTGCGGCACCAAAGCGAAGGTGCCTGGCTGTTCGGTGATATTTTCTGTCAGGAACATGCCGCGATGGCCCCCGGCTTCGGCGCCTTGCGCGATGATCGCGTCGACGCCGTGCTCCTCGAGCCAGATCGCCTCTTTCACGGTGGTTGCCGACGCCATCACCTTGCAGCGAGCGGCCCTGACGCGATCGAGCAGCGCAGCTTCCGGGAGCCCGAAATGGAAGCTGACGATTTCGGGCTTGAGCTCCTCGACGAGTTCGCATGTCACCGCGTCGAACGGCGCACGATTGGCGGCATTGATCGGCGCCGCCGGATCCAGGCCGTACTCTTGATAATAAGACGCGAGCCGCCTCTTCCAGGCGGCCTCGCGCACGGGATCGGCGGCGACGGCCTTGTGGCAGAAGAAGTTCATGTTGACCGGCGCGGAGACCCGCTGGCGGATGATGTTGATCTGCTCGCGCGCTTTCTCCGCCGAGAGCATCGCGCACGGCAAGGAACCGAGCGCTCCACCTTGTGCGGCCGCGATCACGAGCTCCGCATCCATCACGCCCGCCATCGGCGCAAGCACAATCGGGAACTCGGTCTTGAAAAGGTCGATCAAACGGCGGTCGGGCCACATCGTATGCTCACTGAAGAAAAGGGAGTTCGCGCTGGCGCTGGCGTCGTTGCCTTTGTCAGCTTAGCATCAACGGTTCCGCACGAGCTATGCGTTTGCGAAGAACCTGAGCCATGCCGCTCACGCACCAATTCCCGCTTTGCGCGGATTGCAACTTGCATGTTATGCGAGGCTCATGGCCGCCCCCATTCTACCGCTGATCGATGCTGCCGCACACTGGCCGGAACGCGGCGCCCTGATCGGGCTCGATCTCGGCACCAAGACCATCGGGGTGGCGGTTTCCGATCCCGACCGCCGGCTGGCAACAGGGGTTGAGACCATCCAACGCCAGGCGTTCAAGGCCGACGCGGCGCGCCTCGTCGCCATCGCCGCTGAGCGCGCCGCCGTCGGCTTCGTGCTCGGTCTTCCCATCAACATGGATGGCAGCGAGGGACCGCGCGCCCAATCGACGCGTGCCTTTGCGCGCAATTTTTCCAAACTGACCGAATTTGCGATCGGCCTTTGGGACGAGCGGCTCTCCACTGCTGCTGTCGAGCGCGAACTGATCGGCATGGACATGAGCCGCGCCCGGCGCGCGGAAGTGATCGACGAACATGCGGCGATCTTCATCTTGCAGGGAGCGCTCGATCGGCTGGCGGTCCGATTCTAACATTCGCTTCCCGTTTCAGCAGCCACTTTAGCGAATGTTAGAATCAAAGGACCGCCAGTGAATATTAGGTTCTAGTGTCCCGATTCCGAAGTTCGTATCATTGCGCGGCATACTCGTTTGCGAACTTCGGAATCGGGAAGGCCTCAGTTAGAGGCGACAAGTACGAGCGTCTGCACCACAGCGGCGAGATTGTTGAGGCCGTGTACGATCACCGTGAGCCAGGTCGATTGATAACGGGAGCGGAGATAGCCGAGCAGGAGACCGATCGAAAATACTTCGCCGAAGAAGAACCAGTCATACTGCAGATGAAGGGCCGTCCAGACCGCCGATGACAGCACGATGGCACCCCAGCGCCCCAGAAACGTTTCCGACCAGCCGCGGTACAGAAAGCCCCGCGAAAAAAACTCCTCCGAAACCGGCGCAGCGACGCAGAAGGCGATGACCAGAAGCCACAACGCGCCGTCCGCGCGCGCCGATTTCAAGACGTCCATCATGAACTCAGGCGTCGATTCCCGCCCCACGGCGCGCGACAGCAACTCCCACCCCAGCACCAGCAACGCGAGCGAACCGATGCCGACCGCGATGTTTTTCCAGGAGGCCCAGCGCAAGGCGAGATAGTCGGCGAAGGGCGTGCCGGAAAGGCGTATGGCAATCCACAGCGCGCCGAGCACGGCCGGCAGCCCCGTGATTACCGAGAGCGAAATCGTCAAACCCCCGCCGAGCACATGGACCGCGGCGGCGATATCGGCAGGTCCTTCCTGGCGCAGCACGAACCAGGCGACGACCGCCATCTGGCCCGCAAACATCGCGCCGAAGACGACCAGGCCCCAGAGCGCGGTGCCCCAGAACTTCCAGATGCGAGGCGGGCGTCGGACCCAAGCGTGGGAGGCGAACGCCGCGGGGCTTTCGGGATCGAGTGAATCCATCAGATGACCTTCATGCGGGTAAGGCGCGGTCCAGCAACCGCGCTGTGTCGTCACGTCCAAGATCGACGGCGCCATACATGCTCGCGTGGCTCCCGGCAAGGCGGGTGGGTGCGAACAATTCGGCCTGAGACGGCGACACCTCATTGAGCGCTGCCGCAGCCGCCAGCAGCGCCAGCTTCTCGACCGCGAGCCGCGCAGTGCGCTCGGAATCGGACTGGCGGAACGCCGTGCTGATAAAGGCCGCCGCCTCGGCCGCGTGGGGAAGGCCAGCGGTTCCCCGGGCGAGGTCCGCAAGGATGGAAGCGGCTGCCTCAGGCTCTCGCGACAAGGCGCGCAGCACGTCAAGGCACATCACGTTGCCGGAGCCTTCCCAGATCGCGTTGACGGGCGATTCCCGGTAGTGCCGCGCCAGAATGCCCTCTTCCACATAGCCATTGCCGCCCAGGCACTCCATGGCCTCGTAGAGAAATCCGGGTGCGCTCTTGCAAACCCAGTATTTGATCGCCGGCGTCAGAAGCCGCATATAGGCCGCCTCGCCTTGATCCAGCGGCGCGCGATCGAAGGAGCGGCATAGCCGCATCACGAGCGCAATCGAAGCCTCGACATGCAGCGCCATGTCGGAAAGAACCGCTTGCATCAGCGGTTGGTCGGCGAGATGTTTCTGGAAAACGCTGCGATGCCTTGCATGAAACAGCGCATGCGCCAGGCCCGACCGCATCAGGCCGGCGGAGGCAATCGCGCAATCCTGACGCGTCAACTGCACCATCTGGATGATGGTGCGTATGCCCTTGCCTTCTTCGCCGACGCGCGTTGCCCACGCCCCCAGAAATTCGACTTCGGAAGAGGCATTGGAGCGGTTGCCGAGCTTTTCCTTCAGCCGCTGGAACTCGATCGCGTTCACCGTTCCGTCCGGCAAAAAACGCGGCATGAAGAAACAGCTCAGCCCCTCGTCGGCCTGCGCCAGCACCAGGAACGCGTCGCACATCGGCGCCGACATGAACCATTTGTGGCCGGTGATGCGATAGGCATCGCCGTCGCGTGTCGCACGCGTCATGTTGGAGCGCACGTCGGTGCCGCCCTGCTTCTCGGTCATGCCCATGCCGAGCGTCATGCCGCGCTTGGTCGGCCATGGCGCAAAGGTCGGATCGTAGGCGCGACTGCCAATCACCGGCATCGTCTTTGCCAACAGGTCCGGCTGGGCGGCAAGGGCCGCGACCGAGGCGCGCGTCATGGTGATGGGGCACAAATGCCCGGTCTCGACCTGGGCAGCCATGTAGAACTTGGCGGCGCGTACGACCTCCGACGGTGCACCGGAGGGTCGGCCGTCGGCGGTCCAGGTCGAATTGTGCAGGCCAGCATGGGCGCTGCGCGCCATCAATTCGTGATAGGCGGGATGAAACTCGACTTCGTCACGCCGGTTGCCTTTTGAATCGAAGGTGCGCAGCTTTGGCGTGTTCTCGTTGGCAAGCCGCCCGCGTTCGGCCATGGCGGCCGATCCCCAGTGCTGTCCGAATTCCATCAGTTCCTGCTTTGCCAAAACCCCGCCATTGACGGCAACGGCGTCGGCGAGCGGACGGTCGAGCGCAAACAGATCGACGTCGACGAAGGGCGGCGATTGGTTGAGCACCTCATGGGTCGCAAATGAGACTGAGGTCATGGCAGCCCTCACGGTCGAAGGAAGGTGAACGGCCCGCAATCGGGCTCACCGAGGCGGCTTGATCTCGAAATCATACGCGGGACCGCCCGCGCCCGGCAGCGAAAAATGCCACCACTCCTTGGCATAATTGACAAAACCTTGCTTCGCCATCGCGTTCACCAGCGTCATTCGCCACAGTCGCTGGCTTTCCGTGATCAACCTTGCGGCGGTATGCGCCTTCCGATCGCAACAATCATAGCCGGTGCCCATATCGACGCTGCCCTCCGGTGCGCGGGCGGCCTCAGGCGCGGTACAATCGGCGTAGGCCTTGTTGGGATCGAAGGTTCGGGAGTTGTCGGCATTCAGGTCGACAAGGGTAAGGTCGACGGCGGAGCCGGTGGAATGCAGGGAGTGCGTGGCGATGTAGCCAAGCCGAAACAGATCCTTCTTGGAGAAGGCCGGGTTATAACGCCGCTCGGCTGGCGTCTCGTGCCCGTTCTGCGACCATACCACCATGTCATGCACCGCGCGCACCGGCCGGTAGCAATCCAGCATCTTCAGTGAAAGGTGTTGGCGCGCGAGTTCCTCCTGGACACGCTTGAGCGCCAGACCGACATCGCGTTTGACGATGCATTCGGCACCGCCGTAGCCGGCAAGCGGCCGGCCGATGAAATTGTTCACTCCGGCGTAACGGATGTCCTGGCGGATGGTCGGATCGATATCGGCAAGACGAACAAAGCCGCCGGGCAAAGTCTCCGCGCAGACCGGGTCTGAAAGCCCGATCGCCGTCAGCAGCAGCGGGGCAAGCCTTTTCAAAATACGCATGGCAAGTCGGTCGTATCAAATGGCGGCGACTTTGCGGCAGGTCCGTTTACCCTGGTGCCCGCTTTTCCACGGCACTGGTTCCGACAGACCCGGGGATAACTCGCAAGGCCCTTCTTCCCGCTTGCCCCCCGTTGTTTCTCTGCCTATAGCTCTGGTTTTAATGACCTTCGCATCGAAATCGACTTTCGTCCTCGGTCACCGGCATCTGCTGGGAATCGAGGGCCTTGGCGCTGCCGATATTACCGGCCTGCTCGATCTTTCCGAGGAATATGTCGAGCTCAACCGCCAGGTCGACAAGAAGCGCACCTCCTTGCGCGGACGAACCCAGATCAACCTGTTTTTCGAGGCTTCGACCCGTACCCAATCCTCGTTCGAGATCGCGGGCAAGCGGCTGGGCGCCGATGTCATGAACATGTCGGTGGCGTCCTCGTCGATGCGCAAGGGCGAGACGCTGATCGACACGGCGGCCACGTTGAACGCGATGCACCCGGACATTCTGGTGGTCCGGCACCATGCCTCCGGCGCGGTGGAGCTTTTGGCGCGCAAGGTCGACGGCTCCGTCATCAATGCCGGCGACGGCGCCCATGAGCACCCGACGCAGGCGCTGCTCGATGCGCTCACCATCCGCCGCAACAAGGGCCGGCTCGAAGGGCTTGTGATCGCGATCTGCGGCGACGTCATGCATTCACGCGTGGCGCGTTCCAATATCCTGCTGCTCAACACCATGGGCGCGCGGGTCCGGGTGGTGGCACCCTCCACGCTTCTGCCGCGCGGCATCGAGCGGATGGGCGTCGAGGTCGCCCGCGACATGCGCGAGGGCCTCGATGGCGCCGATATCGTGATGATGCTGCGGCTGCAGCGTGAGCGCATGAACGGCTCATTCGTACCCTCGAGCCAGGAGTACTTCCATTACTTCGGCCTCGACCAGAAGAAGCTCGCCTACGCCAAGTCGGATGCGCTGGTGATGCATCCGGGGCCGATGAATCGTGGTGTCGAAATCGACTCCATCGTGGCCGATGGCGCGCAATCCTTGATCCGCGAACAGGTGGAAATGGGAGTGGCGGTGCGGATGGCGGTGCTCGAAGCGCTCGCCCGCAACCTGCCAAACGCGTGATTACGATGTTGATGTGGCCTCATCCTTCGAGACGCCGCGGAACTTGTCATCGAGCCGCGCTTGGCGCGGACCCGTTGGCGGCTCCTCGGGACGAGGTCATGGGCTCAACCCTCATGGTGAGGAGCAGGCACCCGAGCAGGCCGAGCTTCGCGAGGCTGTTGCGAATGGTGCAAACGAAAACGGCGCGTCTGCGGACGATGCTAGGCATCGCCGGGAGAACCATGACGCCAGGAACTTGCCCGATATGCTGACCGACCGCCGCCCGATCCTGCTCGCCAACGCCCGCGTGGTGGACCCCTCGCGCGATTTCGACGGTCCCGGCGATGTGCTGATCGCCGACGGTGTCATACGCGACTTGAAACGCGGCATCGGCGCGGCCGGCGTCCCCGAAGGCACCGACGTCATCAATTGTGTCGGCAAGATCGTTGCCCCCGGCCTGATCGACATGCGTGCCTTCGTCGGCGAGCCGGGCGCCAGCCACCGCGAGACGTTTGCCTCCGCAAGCCAGGCGGCAGCCACCGGCGGCATCACTACCATCATCTGCCAGCCCTCCACTTCGCCAGTGATCGACAATTCGGCCACGGTCGATTTCGTCCTGCGGCGCGCCCGCGATACCGCGATCGTCAACATTCATCCGATGGCGGCGCTCACCAAGGGCCTGCGCGGCGAAGAGATGACGGAGTTCGGCTTGTTGAAAGCCGCAGGCGCGGTCGCCTTCACCGACGGCGACCAGAGCGTCACCAACGCGCAGGTGATGCGGCGCGCGCTGACTTATGCGCGCGATTTCGATGCGCTGATCGTCCACCATACCGAAGACCCGCATCTGGTCGGCGAAGGCGTCATGAACGAGGGCGAATTCGCCGCAAGACTGGGGCTCATGGGTATTCCCGACGCGGCCGAAGCCGTGATGCTGGAGCGCGACATGCGGCTCGTCGCGCTGACCGGCGGCCGCTATCATGCGGCATCGCTGAGCTGCAACGAGTCGCTGCAGATCCTCAGGCGCGCGCGGGAAGCGGGTCTGGAGGTGTCGGCCTCGGTCTCGATCAACCATGTGACGCTTAACGAAAACGATATCGGTCCGTACCGGACTTTTCTGAAACTGTCCCCGCCGTTGCGCAGCGAGGAGGATCGTCTTGCATTGGTAGAAGCCGTCGCCTCCGGTTTGATCGACGTGATCATGTCGGATCACAATCCGCAGGACGTCGAGGTCAAACGGCTGCCCTTTGCCGAAGCCGCCTCCGGGGCGATAGGGCTCGAGACCATGCTGCCCGCCGCGCTTCGGCTGATCCACAACGGCCAGACCGATTTCAAGACGCTGATCCGCGCGATGTCGACGCGGCCTGCGCAATTGCTGGGTCTGCCGGGCGGAACACTTCGTCCGGGGGCGCCTGCCGACGTCATCGTGATCGATACCGACACGCCCTGGGTGCTCGACCCCGACGATCTCAAGTCGCAATGCAAGAACACGCCGTTCGACGAGGCCCGCTTCTCAGGCCGGGTCGTGCGCACCATCGCCGGCGGGCGAACCGTCTATGAGCATGTCTAGTATGGCGGAGCGGATTTGACGTTCGCGCACCAATGTCAGAACCGGGACACCAGAGCATTTTCGAACCAGGTTTTTATCGGATCGCGCCGTCAGAACGGTTCAAAAAAAACTTTCATGCGCGCGAAATTCGTGGGCGAAGGAGGCGCGGAAATGTCGGCTAGTGCATGGCTGCCGGTGGCGTTCGTCCTCGGTTATCTGCTCGGCTCGATTCCCTTCGGTTTGATCCTGACAAGGCTCGCCGGCACGCAGGATTTGCGTTCGATCGGATCTGGCAATATCGGCGCCACCAACGTGCTGCGCACCGGTCGCAAGGGAGTGGCTGCGGCGACCCTGCTGCTCGACATGCTCAAAGGCACCGCTGCCGTTATTATCGCCAGCTCCCGGGGCGGCCCGAACGCCGCGATGCTGGCCGCACTCGGCGCTTTTCTCGGCCATCTCTTCCCGGTTTGGCTTGGTTTTAAGGGCGGCAAGGGTGTCGCGGTTTATATCGGCGTGCTGATCGGTCTGTTCTGGCCCGCAGCCGTGGTGTTTTGCGTTATATGGCTCGCGACTGCGGTCGCCACGCGCTACTCATCGCTTTCCGCTCTCGTTGCAAGCCTGGTGACGCCGATTTTGCTGTGGTGGTTCGGCCAACCCGCGCTGGCCTCGCTGTTTGGCGTACTGACGGTGCTGTTGTTCTACATGCATCGCGCCAATATCAGTCGGCTGCGGGCCGGGACCGAGGGCAAGATCGGACAGAAGTAAGGGACTTCGGTCCGCCTGCCTCGATATCGGCTGCTCACTGAACGGAGCTTGTGTTCATCCAGGACAGCTTTTGGCGTCATGGCCGGCTCGTCCCGGCCATCCATGTCTTTATCTCCCCGATCGACGCAGCAAAGACATGGATGCCCGGCACAAGGCCGGGCATGACGCGGAAAGGTCTCCTGACGTTCATCCCCCCTTCCCCACTCGCCCTGGTTGATCCATGCTCACTCTATAGGGAACGCATGGACACCACGACTTCAGCCACAACACGCCTCACCGACGCCTAGCGCCTCGACTGGCTGCGCCTGATCCGCTCCGACAATATCGGGCCGCGCGGTATTATGGCGCAAACGCCACCGGGGTCCGAAAATGACCGCGGGAAAGCGAACTCCAATACATTCTCAGGTTGCCGCCCCTAGGCTAGGATGCCGGAGGGGATTCAAGCCATGGCAGAACAGACTCCACCAGCGCCAGAACCGGACGTTCCGGAACTCGTGCAGTATTATAGGTTGGCTCGGAATTACCTTACCCGGGAGGGTAAGGTGATACGAGAGGCTAAGGGCACGTTCGGGCTAGCCGCGTTAGCTATCGTTGCGGCGACCATTTGGCCTGACGTGGAGAGCCGCTGGCTCATTCTTCGAAGAAAGAGCCGTGGTTCTGGAAAAGACAATTGAATATCAAAAAACTCAAATAGACGATCTTAGAAACAGAGTTCAAACGGTCACTCCAGCGACTACTGTTGGCCATGTCCAAATGGTTACGGTCTTATTGAAATATTCTGCTACCACACCAGAGAGCAAACGTCCTTTTGTGAACTTCGGTTTTATGAATATATCGCCTGTCCCGGGAAGGGGACCGTCCGCGAAGGGCTATCTGAAGGTTTTCGATAAAATTCTGACGGCCGAGGAGGAAGACAAAATAATTTTGGATTGGAAAACAGAGGTCAATCAGGCAAATCCAAAGTTAGCGACTAACCAACTAGTGGATGGATTCTAACACTTGGTG
The DNA here is from genome assembly GCF_035570375.1 of Bradyrhizobium sp. Taxonomy (GTDB): domain Bacteria; phylum Pseudomonadota; class Alphaproteobacteria; order Rhizobiales; family Xanthobacteraceae; genus Bradyrhizobium. Next base: position 17,775 of record NZ_DATMLW010000216.1, read on the forward strand.
CCCGCGTCTGACGGCTTGGATAATTTTGTCGGGATCGGCAGTCCATGTGAAGGGTTTCGGTTCGGCGTTGTGTTCGATGACGAAGCGATTGATAGCTGCCTGCAAGTCGA
>NZ_DATMLW010000217.1:0-27633 GCF_035570375.1 Bradyrhizobium sp.
GGCAACGACTGCACCTCGCACGTCATCAGGTCCGGATCGTGGAAGAATGATGCCCGCTACATCCGGCCGGCGAACCGCGACAGCTACGATACCAACGTGCGCTATCCAACCCACGGCTTCCGGGTGGCTCTCTCCCCTTAAGATCGCGAGGAGTATTTGCAATGAGCATCGCCCGCCTGATCGTGCTTTCAGCGGCGCTGGCTCTGCCGTCCGCGGCCGCCCATGCACAGGGAAAGCCTGCGGGGAAGGAAGCGCTGCTGTATTTCGTCTGGCCGCAGGATGGCGCAACCATCAAAGGCGCGTTCTGGTGCCGCTTCGGCCTGCGCAACATGGGCGTGACCCATGCCGGTGACAGCTACCCGAACAGCGGTCATCATCACTTGCTTGTGGATGTCAACGAACCCCTCAATCCAAACGAACCGATCCCCCAGGACAAGGCGCATATGCACTTCGGGGCCGGCCAGACGGAGGCCCGTATCGAACTGCCGCCCGGCAAGCATACTCTGCAATTGGTTCTGGGCGATGCCGGTCACTATCCTTTCAGCCCGCCGCTCGTCTCACAAAAGATTACCGTCACGATCAAATAGCAATCAGGCGCCTTGCGCGTACTTGGGCATCATGGGCTTTCGCCCGGAGAAAACATCCGCGTGGCGATTGATATCAATGTCGATTTTTCGAGGTGGTGCGCTCGGAGGGCGGTCGCATTGAATGGTTTCAACGGTTTTTCCGACGAAACAGCCGATCCTGTACCTGCATCACTCGACCGCTTCATTCCGACTTTCCGGCAAATGCCAGGCTCCTGTCGAAACGTTTGTCCTGCTCGACGGTTTCACGGCGGGTTTTGGAATGAAGACGCTCGGCATTGCGCTGGCCGATCCAGCGGAGCAAACCGCCGAGCAGCCGCGGCATGCGCCCACTGCGAAAATTGGCGGCCATCCATCCCGCAAGGCGCTGCAGACGCGGCGCGACGAACCGCAGAAACAGCTCGTCCTGGAGCGAAACGATGGCTTCTGTGGTGCCCGGATTGCCCTGGCGCGCACAGCGGCCGAACAGTTGACGATCGATGCGCGCGGATTCATGGAATTCCGTAAGGATCACATGAAGACCGCCGGCCTCGATCACCTCCGTGTCGAGCTTGATGTCGGTGCCACGCCCGGCCATGTTGGTGGCGACCGTGATGCGGCCGGCCTGGCCCGCCGCTGCGACGATGTCGGCTTCCTGCTTGTCCTGTCGGGCATTGAGCACCTCGTGGGACAGGCCGGCCTCCGACAGCAGCCGACTGACCTGCTCCGATGCCGCGACCGATCGCGTTCCGATCAGGACCGGACGGCCAACGCGGCGCATCTCCTGCGCCCGCTCGATGACCAGCTTCCATTTTTCCGCATCGGTTGCCGACAGGCGCGTTCCGAGGTGACGCCGGCGCAGCGGGCGGTGGGTCGGAATGCGAACGACTTTCAAGCCGTAGACCGCCCAAAACTCGCCGGTTGACTCTCCGACCGTGCCGGACATGCCGGAGAGCCGCAAATAGCGCCGAAAGAACCGCTGATAGGTGATCCGTGCCTGAGTCCTGCGTTGGCCGGATATTTCGCAGCCTTCTTTGGCCTCAATCATCTGATGCAGGCCTCGCTCCCACGAACGATCTGGCATGACGCGCCCGGTGTATTCGTCAACGATCTGCACCTTGGAATCTGCCACGATATAATGCTTGTCCAATTGGAACAGATGCAGCGCGGAGAGGGCCTGTTCGACAAGCTCATGACGGGCGCGGCGTGATTGCCACAGGAAATCGGCCGCCGAAGCCTTCGAGACCATCTCAGCGAGGCGCTGACGCCCCCGTGGCGTGAGGTGGACCGAATTTCGGCTCTCGTCGACGGAGAAATCCACCAGGTCGGCCAATTCACCGGCAAACCCCAGGGCCAGTTGGTAACGCTCGACGTCGGGCTTGTCGTCGCCGCCGGACAGGATAAGCGGCGTCTTGGCTTCGTCGATCAGAACGCTGTCGGCCTCGTCGATGATCACGAAGTGAAGGCCACGCAGCAGCAAGGAGCGTTCTGCCCTCCCCTTCCCGTCCAGCAAACCGTTGACAAGAACACGCGCCCGCCCGCGACGGTGGCCCAACGCCATGCGGTCGCGCAGATAGTCGAATACGAGATCGCTGTTGGTGCAGAACGCGACGTCGCAGCCGTAAGCCGCGATCCGCTCTTCGGTCGATTGCTCGCGTCGCACCAGGCCGACCGTGAGCCCAAGGGCCTCGTAGACGGGGCGCGTCTGCTCCGCATCGCGTTCCGCAAGATATTTGTTGACGGTAATCACGTGGACGAAGTTACCGGCAAGTGCTGCAGTTACCGCAGGCAGCAACGCTGTAATCGTCTTGCCCTCTCCGGTTTCCATTTCAGCAAGCCCGCCGTTGAGCATTGCCCAGCCACCCATGATCTGGCTGCGGTGATGCCGCAGGCCGAGCCGCCGCGCCGAAGTCTCGCGGATCAGGGCGAAGGCGCGGACCACGATTGATCGTTCGAAGCCATGCCGCGTCAACTCGGCGCGCAGCCGGCCGGCTGCGGCAAGCAACCCCGCATCGGTCGTCGCGGCAAATTCGAAGGCCGCGGCATCGACCGCGTCGGCCACGCGCCTTAGTTGGGCGCCGCCCTTACGCTTTAGCCTCGCGCCGAGTGCCGCATAGCCTTCGGAAATAAAGCGGTCGATCCTCGACTGTTCGGGTTCGACACGCTCCGCATAGGGCCCCACCGCTTCGGCTCCGGGCCACAATTCACGCGACGGTAAGATGGCCTCAAACATTGAGGCGCGCCAGGAACAATTGGCGAAGGCGGCGGAACCATTGGAAGCCCAGCGGTTCCCATTCGTGCTCGAAGCGTACATAGACGCGGCTGCCGAACGCTGCCGCAGGCGTGTCCGGGGGCAGTTCGAGATCGAACTGGAAAATGCGCTGCAGGGTCTTGCGGCCGCGCTGATCGCCGGGGTCGACCGCGGATGCGCCGCCACCCGACGTTCCCAGCGCCTTGCTGGGCAGTTCGTTTCGGCCCGCCGGCGCCTCGCGAACAAGTATCGCGGGATATGTTTCCATGACATTCTGGGCAAGCTTTACGCTAACGCTGCGCAGGCGGTTTCGCACCAGTTCGACATCGTCCTGCGGAACAACAATACGTGCGATGTTGCTTGACGGCGGCGTCACGTAGCCGAGCACTTCGCCTTCGCGATAGAAGCGTCCCGGCAGGTCTTCGGATTTCGCCAACAGAAAGGCACCCTCGGCGCCGCTTGTCGCGACCAGACGGCTTGCCCGCTCCTGCTCACGAATCGCTTCCGACTGCGCGGAAGCAAGCTCGATGCTTGCGATTTCGGCTCGAGCACGATCGGAAAACCGCGTCGCGTCGAGGACGGACTGCAATTCGACGACCCGCCATTGCAGCGTCTTGAGCGTTGCGCGAAGCTGCGGCTCCTCGGTCTCGATCAACGCCTCGCCCGCACGCACGAAAGTACCGGGGTCAACCAGGAGATGTCGGACAAACCCGTCGGTTCCCGCCCGTACGATCGCGTTCTCCGGCAGCCAGATAACGCCTTCGGTCGAAGTATGCAGGGGAAACGGAATCAGGCCCAGAATGACCGCTGCGGCACCGATTGATCCCAGCGTCAGCCCGACCGCGCGCTTACGCACCTTGGTCAGCTTCGGATTGACGAACGCGTATGCCAGCGCCTTGTACGCCGGCAGCACCACGCTGGTGGCGACGCTCCACAGCGCCAACAGAACCCCGACGATGAAATATTGGCTGGCAAGGAACAGTGCCATCCCGAATTGAACGGACAACCGATAGATAAAGGCCGCCGGCGCATAGCCAATGAGCCATTTGAACTCGCCCGGCGCGCCCGCAGGAAGCCGCGTGTCGGCGACCCTGAACAGATATTTGTCGACCAGCGCGGTCCACAGCCGTGACGAACGTACGCCCAGATTGGGAATTTCGATCAGGTCCGAGAGTATATAATAGCCGTCGTAACGCATCAGCGGATTGCCGTTAAAGACGATCGTCGAAATGCCCGCTACGGCCACCACGTTGAAGCAGAATGTGCGGACGGCGCCGGGCTCCATCAGAAGCCATCCGTAAAACGCCAACGCCGCCACAAAGCATTCGACAATCATGCCGCCGGCGCCGACCAGCGCGCGCCGGTATTTGCTCCGCAAACTCGACGAAGCCGACGCGTCGACATAAGGCGTCGGCATCCCCATCAAGAACAGCACCCCAAGTTCATGCACCGCGCCGCCGTAGACCTTGGTCGCGTAACCGTGTCCGAGTTCGTGCAGCACCTTGACGATCGGAAAAACCAGCGACAGCAGCAGCAGATTCTCGGTTGCCAGCAATCGATCGGTGACGTTTTCGGTCAGCTCCGACCAATGCTGCCCGGCCAGCACCAGCGCCGGGACCACAACCGCGATCCAGAGTGAGGCGCCGAACCAACCGAACAGCGGGCGAACCCGCGAAACCGTTCGCTCCAGGAACGCATCGGGATCCCAGATTGGGATGCGCATCGACAGCGGATTAAGCAGCATCTGCCAGATGCGGGAACGCTTTTGGCGCGAATAGCGCTCGAAGACTTCGAGCGAATCCGGCGAATTGCTCGCCTGCAGCAGATCCGATCCGTGGAGCTGCGACAACAATTGCACGATATCGTCCTGCGAGGGCGCGCTGTCACCGCTCCGGCGCACCACTTCGGACCACAGCGAGTCGACCGTGCGCCGGCCATCCATCAGCGCCACAAAAAGATAAGCCGCCGACGAAAGCCGGTGGACGCGAGCCGAAAGCCGGTCTGCAATCACATACCAGGCTTGATCACGATAACGATGGCGCTGAACGAGCGCATTATCGCGAAGCTTCGGGCGCAAGGCCGCGACGCGATACCAGGAGGAACTGAAAAATGGCTGGCTGCTCATCGGCTAGTTCACGGAATCCATTTCCACGCGGCCAACCACAGCCATTCGATCAATGGATGCGCCCATATCCAGACGAGGCGCGCGCGTCCGACTTCGATCTTGCCGACGCCTTCCATGCCGGGCCGCAAGGCTATGGCGTTGTCCTCGAGACGGGCTTCGATGCGGAAGAAATTCTTGCCCTCCTCCGCGACCGCGACCGGGGTGATCTTGGTAAGCGTCAGCGGCAGCGGGCGCCCGGGGAGACCGGCGAGCGCCAACCTGCCCCTCTGGCCGACGCTGACATACCCGATATCACGCTCATCGACCTGCAGAATCACTCGATAGCGGTCCAGCGGCGCGATCTCGAACAGCACCTTGCCGCGCTCCCACTGGCGATCCGAGACTCTGACTGAGATCTCCGGAAACGACGATACCATCGAACGGCGCGGTCAATCGCGTGCGCGCCAATTTTGCTTCGGCAAGCGCAAGTTGCGCTTCCGATTGATGGATTTGCGCCGACAGTGCGACCATTTCGGGCCGATCGTGCTTGGCGAGCGCATCGCGATGTTTCTGTATCAAGCGGTCGCGATCGCTGCGCGCCTTTAGTCGATCAAGCACCAGATCCTTATCGTTCAGGCTTGCAAGCACGTCACCTTCGTGGACGGTATCGCCGGCCCTGATCGGCGCGCTGTTAACAAAGCCGTCGAACGGCGCGACAACCGCGCGCTGCACTACGCCTTCGGTAACCGACTTGGCCGAAACCGTATGTACGCCGGTAGCAACGGCGAGAATTGCTGCCAAAGTGACAACGGCGCCGATGGCAAGCTTGAGTGCGGGATGGCGTGGACCAAACAAGCGCTGAACGCCGTCATGGATGAGGTCGACCGCCCGCCCCGAAATCATGCGGCCCTTGTCATGCTGCAAGTCGACCATAGGCCCGACGAGATTGGCCACGGTTTCGCAAAGTTCGATGGCGGCGTCATCGAAAGCTTCGTCACGATGGCGCTCGAGTGTGATGACACCGACTGAGCGGCCCCTGCTCGGCAAGATCACGGAGGCAACCGCCGCGCGGCCCCCGGCCGCATTGGCAAGACTCTTATGTGCAACCGCGATGCGGCGCTCGGTCGACGGGGTTGGCGGAAAACTCACGACGGCGTTTTGGTCCAGCGTCTCTTCCATCGACCGTCTGGCTCTTGCGCACAAAAGTCGCAGTGTGCGAGATCGCCTTGAGCTGCACGCCGTTACGGCGGCGATTGACGATGCCGACCGACACGCGATCGCAGTGCAAGCGGCCGGCAAGCTCATTGGCCAGCGCCATCGCCGAGGCTTCAAGTCGCCGGTGCTCGCCGGCGACCGCCAACAGATCTAACCCGATCGCCGCGCGTGCCACGCGCTGTGCGCCTTCGTCCGCGCGCTGGCGGGTGAGCAGCATCTCAAGCCAGCCCGCGCCCCAGGCCAGTTGCCGCGCCACCGCTTGCGGATCGAGGCCCGGTCGCGGTCCGACCGAAACCGCGATAATCGCAAACGGTCCGTCGCCGCCAGAACCGATCGGATGCGCCACCATGATCCCGGTCGGCTGCATTTGGCCAAGCGTACCGGAGTGGCAGCGCGCGACCACGCTGCGGCGCTCCCCGGCGGCCTGCTGTGCCGCCTGCGCAAGCTGGTTCAGATCACGCTGGGCGTCCGGCCATGCAGCCGCCGGCGAAAAGGGTGGGACATCGGGATGCGGCTTGTTGCGCAACAACAGAAGCCCAGCCGTAACCCCGCCCACCATGCCGCATTGCAGCCCGAGCCACGCAGAATAGAACTCGCCGGCATCGGACGTTCCGCGCGAGATGATTTCCCAGAGACCGGCCGATCCCGGGGCGAGGCGGCCGTCGCCGGCCAGATTCAGACTGCGCGCGGCCTCGCCTTCTTGTTGAGGATTTCGGTTAAGGTCGTGCATCCACCCGTGCCCCGCCGCCGATCGTCAATCCTGCGCTGTCAGCGGAGTTCTCCGTGTCGCGCTTCGTAATCGCCAATCAGGCTGGTCAGCATCTGGGCGAGACGTTTGGCGGCGAATGGGCTGAGAATGATCCGGTGCAGCAACTGGACCTCGACCTCGCCACTCAGCTCAAGCTCCCAGTTGCGATTGATCCCCAGACTAAGAACGATCTCTTCCTTGGTGCTGCTTGCGTTGCAGACGTTGCAATAGGAACTCTTCAGGTCGCTCGTATCCAGGCGAAGCTTGCCCTTGTCGGTAGCGGTTGAATGACCGTTGGTCACCGCTGCGGGTGTCGCCGCGGGCTCGCTTGTGGAGATGCTCATCACCCTAATCCCTCACTCTTGATTTACGGGCGTAGCTTCCGCAGCCGTAACCGGAAACCGGATCTTGCACTTCAAACCGGCCGGCAACAGATGCTCCGGGTTTGGCAGCTTGAGACGAACCCCGAAGGTACCGCTCGCCGCATCGAGGACGCGATCGACCACCGTCACCGTCGCGGAATATGTCCCCCCGATCGGTGCCTCCGGTTCAATCACGGCCGACGCCTGATTTCGAATCTGGTTGTAGAAACGGGTCGGCACAAACACCTCGACCCGTAACGGATCGACCTGCGCCAACGTCAGAACCGGCGACTGGTCGTTGCGATATTCGCCGGGATGCAGGAGAACCTCGGTCACGATGCCGTCGAACGGCGCGCGAAGCACGCGCTGTTCGACAACGGCGCGGGACTGGTTCACTTCGAGCTGGGCTATCTGAGCATTGAGCTGGGCGATCCGAAGATCCTGCTCCGCCATCCGGGCATTGGCGAGGATTTCTTCGTATGTGGCTGTCGTGGCGACGTTTTTGGCGACGAGCTCTTCGGTGCGCACGTGCTTTCGCTGCAGAAAATCGAGTTTGGCTTCGGCGGATTTGATCGTCGCGTCACTTGACGCCTTGGCCTGCGCCAATGCCAGATTGGCTTCCTCGACGCCAGCCTCGAGCCTGGCGACGACCTGTCCTCCTTTGACGGCGGCGCCGCGATCGACCGTGACCTCTCGAATGACGCCGGAAACGGCGCTCGACAGCTTGACCGTTTGCTGCGGCTCGATCACGCAATCAAAGCTTTCATCGGCCACAACCGCATCCGTTGTCGGCAACGCCGGACTCCGCGTGAGCGCATCCTGTGCCCACGTCGGTCCAGCCGCCAACAGCACGAAACAGAGTGCCGCGCTTCCCACGCAAAACCTGCAACCGCGTCTGCTCATCAGGATCCCATCAAGACTTGTGCGCGATTTCGGTCGGGTCGCTGGTATCGCACAGATCGCTTTCGGCATCACCGATGCCGCACATATGCGTTTTGCCGAGCCGGTCATGGTCATGCGCGGACCACATCGAGGCGGAAGTCGGGTGCTGGCGTCGCCGGTCACAGCGCCGGTGACGTCGACCTGACCTTCGAGTAGCAGGCTCGCGGAATCCGGGATGGCGATCGAGCCCGCAAGCGAGGCTGTGGCACCCTCGATCGTCGCGGCAGCCCCGCTGATGACGACGTGGCGACGGTTGCGCCCCCGTCATGTTGTTCTGGCTCACCAGTGTCGGCGCAGTCGTGTCCGGCGCAACCCTGCCCGTGATCGGCGACGGCGGCGATTGCACCGATCACGTCCGCCCCCGCCAACGATCGCCGCGATACATACATCATGCCGCGGCCTTGCCGCTGCTGGTCACCACGAAGGCGACCTGGTTCGGGTTGCTCGCATCGAGTACAAGTTCCATCCCGTTACCGAGTTGCGGAAGGTTGATGGTCGAGAAGGCTCCGCTGATGCCACCATCGGCCTCCAGCACCACAAAACGTGATCCCAAAGTCGCGGTGAAGTTCGGAGGTAGATTGACGTTGAGCGTACCGTTGAGCGCGGCGGCACCTGTGATCAGAATATCTGAATTGATACCGAAGACCCCGGAAGTATTCGACAACGTGACGGAACAAACGGCCGAAGACTCCAACGTGGTGTTTCCAATCACCTCGACTTCCGGTGGCTGCTGCGTCGTCGTTATCGAACCTGTCAGGTCCAGATCGTTGAAGAAGAAGACCACGCCGCCGTCGCTCTTGAACTCGCCGTTGCCGGTCACGCTACCTTGGAAGGGAACGCCGCCGCCAAAGTTCTGGCCTTCCGTGCTGTCGACCAGGCCGTCGTTCTGGAAGCCCACGGAGATGTTGGGTCCGGAGCTGCCAGCGATAACAAACGTGCCGCGGTTATCGAACAGCGTCGTCGTCCTGTCATTGTTGGTCTGCAAGAACGTGAAATCGGATAGAATCGACGTGAATGTCGCCCCGACTTCGTTTCGGATCATGCCTTCCGATCCATCGGCACCCTGAAGGTTGATGTCGCCGCTGGTCCAGGTCGCCTGCCCCTGATTGATCAGGAGGTGGCCACCATCGAGCGTCATCCCGACCAGCTCGAGATTAGGGTCAGCATTAGCGGACGCAGCGATCGAGAGCGATCCTTGCGTGACCGTCGTGCCCGTTCCCTTCATTTCGCCGCCGGTCACCGTGGTCGCGCCGGTAACGGTCACCTTGCCGGCGCCACCCAGCACGCCGCCGAGGCTGAGCGAGCCGATCACAGCCACGCCATCATTGTCGAACTCGCCGGCGACGCTCAATGTACCGTCGATGCTCACATAGGATGTCGTGGAGAGCTGGCCGGAATTGACCGACAGCGTGGCACCGCCGGTCATGACCAGCGAGTGGACCGACGCGATTGTCGAATCGTAGGTGACGGTCTGGTTTGGACCCAGACTAATCAGGACGTCGTCGTTGGCGGTCGGAACCGCCCCGGCGCTCCAATTGGCGGCGTTGTTCCAATCGCCTCCGGTCGCACCGATCCACGTGTCGCTGAATTGCGGCGTCTCGCTGAATTGCGTCGTCAGCACATCGGTGCCGAGCGGATTGCCTGCCTTGTCCGTCACCTTGGTGGCATCAAGACGGAAGGAATATTGTCCAGCGGACTGCAATGGCGCGTAGGTGATCACAACCTGCCGGTTGAAGTCGGCCAGCCTGATGTCGGCAGGCGAAAGCACCACTCCGTTCGGACCGATGAGAGCGAACGTTGATGCGTTCACCGTGTTCGGATCGAGTGGAGCCGAGAAGTTGAAGACGAATTGCGGCGCAGGCGTCGTCAACGCATCGCCGTTGTGGATGTTTTGACTGACCAGCGCCAGCGGCACGTTGGCCGGGGTCAGTTGCAGATTGATCGGGTCCGACAGCCTCACCACGCCGAGGTTGTCCGTGGCGCGGATTTGCAAAGTCAACTGCGGACTGTTGGCCTGCAAGGTTGGCAGCATCGCGGAGAGATTGAACGGCGCCCCTGTGCTGGTCGCAAGCACAGTCGTCGTCCCGTCAGGGTTGATGCTCACCAATTTGACATTGGCAATCGTTGCCTTGTCTGTCACGCTGAGTGCGAACGACACCGTCGAGCCCTCCGTGATCTGGATCGGCGTTTTCCCTGGTGTCAAGCCCGAGACGATCTGGCTCTGCAGGCTGCCGAAAGCGGGATCGGCGTCGACCAGGAAAGTCGCCGTGGCTCCGAGCACGACGGTGCCGGTGTTGGTGAATGGTCCGGTGAACTCCTCGCTCACGCCGTCACCGACGTTGACGATACCGCTGTTGAAGAATGTCACCCCAATGCTTGCGGGGGCGCCTCCGGTCTGGTTGACCGTGCCTTGGTTGTTGAACAGCGCTGCGGAGGGACCGTCGACACAGGACATCTGTGCAGTAGTCAAGGACGGATCGTTGACGTCGATGTTGAAGACGGCTCCGGCGTCGTTTTGCAGGATCCCGTCAAGCAACGTGGCGGAGTTGCGCTTGAGTGATGAACCCGTAGAGGTCGACGCAACAGTAACCAAACCGAACTGAATTGCGCCGTCGAACCAGTTGGCGACGCCCTGGTTTTCCAATGTCCAGCCGCCTGCGAGAGTGATACCTGACGCTTCAATCGTCAGGCCACCTTGGGCGATCATCGTGCCGGTTCCGATCAGCGCACCGCCTGATAAATCCGTGGTGCCGGTGACGGTGACCACACCCGACCCCGTCAAGATCCCACCATCCAGGGATAGAGAACCAAGGGTTAGCGAATCGTTGTCCACGACCGTTCCGTCGCCGGAAATGCCAAGCGCGGCGAGCGTGCGCGCACCCGCAATCGTCAGCGTTCCCGTGAAGACATTCGTGTTTGCGGGGGTGTAGATGGCGGTGGATTCGATCGTCGCGCTTGCAGCCCCGAACGCCACCCTGCCCGATCCCGCAATGGTGCCCGTGATGTCGAACGTGTTGCCGAAGATCGACAGGCGGTTACCGGAAGCAACCGAGATCGTGCCACCGAGATTGGCGCTGACTCCGCTACCCTGGAAATCCACTAACGCAGCATTGATGACGGAGGTCGCAGTGAAATCGGAGGTTCCGTTACCGCCAAACCCGATGGCGCCGGTGCCGGTGAACAATCCCGACTGAGTGCCGCCGCCATTGAGTTCGATGAAACTGCCTTGAACGTCGATGGTGCCGCTGTTGGTGAGCAGGACGAACACGTCGATTCCGCCCTGGCCGCTGACGATCATCGTGCCGCGATTGTCGAATGCGGCGGACTGGCCGTCATCGGCGTCGCCGAAGTTTTCTGCGAGGATCGATCCTCCTCCCGACGGCATCGCGTTGAAGGTCCCCTGGGCGTCGTTGATGATCATGCCAGCAGCGGGATTCCCCGTGTCGTCGGGATTGAGATCGATGTTGCCGGCTGTCCAGTTGACGATGCCCTGATTTTCCAGCACGCGACCGTCATCAAGTCCCATCCCAAGGCCGGATGGGTCTACCGGCGGCGTGCTGATGGTCAGGGTGCCCTGAATGATGGTTCTGCCGGGCCCGATCATTTGTCCGTCGGAAACATTTGCTTGATCCAAAACGGTAACGGTTCCGGTGCCGGCAAGCGTTCCGCCGCCCTCCAGCCTGAAGGTGCCTATGTTCAGCGTGCCGACCTCGAGCGCGCCGTTGGCCACGATCGTTCCAGGGCCGGCGACACTGAGGGTGTTGACGAATTGCGTGCCGGTGATCGTCAGCGTTCCACCGGTCACGCCCGTTTCGGCGACGGTGTAGGTGGCATCAGGCGCGATGCTTACGCTTCCACTCGTCACTTCTATGCTGCCCGCGCCGGTAACGGTCCCGCCGATGGAGACGTTCCCGGCGATCGACAGTTGATCGCCCGCCGCAACGGTGATCGTGCCGCTGTTGGTAAATGCGGTTGAGATGCTGAATCCACCCGTACCACCGGTGTTCAGCGAACCCTTATTGTCAAACAGGGCAGATTGGCCCGTATCGCCGTCAGCGAACTGATTGGCAAAGATCGATCCACCGAAGGTCGGAGCGGCGTTGAAGGTCGCGCCGGCATCGTTGCGGATCGTCCCGGCGGCCGCTTCGCCCGTGTCATTGTTATTGAGGTTGATGTTGCCGCCGAGCCAATTGATCGTGCCCTGATTCTCCAGGACCCGTCCATCGTCGAGCCCGAGTGCCGAGATTCCCTGACCGGACGGCTGGCCGGCGATGTTCAGGACTCCCTGAATGATCGTCGTGCCCGAACCGAGCATCAGCGCATTTTCTACCGTCGCCGTACCCGTTATAGCCACAGTACCAGTGCCCGCGAGCGTTCCGCCCGGCCCAATCTGCAAGTTGGTCAGGCCGGTCATACCGTCGGCGACGAAGGTGGTGCCGGTCGCAATATCGAGCGTGCCTTGAACATTGGCGGCGTCGGCCACGTTGAGTGAGCCCTGGAGGACTGAGAGCGTGCCTCCGCCGACGAGCGCGAGCGAGTGAACGCTCTCGTTTCCGGTGACCGACAGCGAAGCCGTGTTTCCGAGGCCGATGAAAACATCATCGGTCGCGGTAGGAACCCGCCCCGCGCTCCAGTTCGCCGCATCTTCCCAAGAACCGCCGCTGACCGGGCCGATCCACTTGTCGGTGAACTGTTCGACGGTGAAATCGGTCGTGAGAACACTAGTTCCGAGCGTGTTGCCCGTGGCATCGGTAATCGTCGACGTGTCGATTTCGAGCTTGTACTGACCAGGAGCGAGACTTTGGTTATAGGCAATCTCGACCGTCTTACCGTTGTCGTGGCTTCCGACGGAGAGCGGAATTTGTGTTCCGTTCGGCCCGACGAGGACGAACGAGCCACCCTCCAGCTCGGTGACCGGCTTGGAGAGGGTAAGAACCACCTGACCGGGATCGGTCGTGCGGATGTCACCCTCATGCAGGCTCTGGCTGACGAGCGTCAAGGGCGTCGTGTCGGGCACCAGCGTCACATTGAACGGCGACGACAGGGCAATATTGCCGCCGGTATCGGTCGCGCGTACCTGAAGCGTGACGTTCGTCGCGCCATCCAGTTCGCTGATGGTCGGCAACACGCCAGAGATGTTGAATGGGAACGTCACGCTATTTTGCAGAACGGTTGTGATCGTCAGGCCGGTGACGGGATCTGTGGCCGTAGCCACCAGTTCCACGTTGCGCACCTGCACGTCGTCAGCGACCTTGACATTGAAGGAGACCTGCTGGCCTTCCACCAGTTGGACGCCCGGTGCCGACGGATTGATGCTGGTCGGCGTCGACAACACCTGAATCGTCGGCGCGACACCTTTGGTGTCGGTCGCTTCGTAGTTGACGATCTGGAGGCCGCCTGTGCCGTCGGCGACGAAGGCGGTGCCCTCCCCGATCGCTACGTCGAACGGATTGGCCGGCAGCGTGAAGCTGGTAATGAACTGATTGGTTGTGGTCGGATTGGAGGCGTTGAGAACATCGAACAGGATCGGCGATCCTGGGGTGAAGCGGAGTTGGCCGACCGTGACGGCAAGGCCGGAGCCGTTGATGGCCATGGCGTCACCGACGATGCCGTCGGAGAACGAACCCGAGGCCAACACGGTCGGCGCGTCGGGATTGCTGACGTCGATCGTGACGTAACCGGCAGCCCCGTCATTGACATAGGCAATGCCGTTGCCGACGGTGATTTTACCGCTTTCTCCCGGAATGTTGTTAATGAGAGGAACGGTCGTCGACCCGCGCAGCACCATCTGACCGCTGCTGATGTCGACCACGCTGAGCCGATTGTTGCCGTCGTTGTCCATCACATAGAGCATGGAGCCTTCGACGGCGAGGCCCGTAATGGGTCCTGCGTTGGCTCCCTCGGGCTGGATCGACTGCACCACCTGGCCAGAAACGAGATCGATGGCATCCAGTGTGCTGCCGTCATTGACGTAGGCGATGCCGTTCACGATCTTGACCTGGTCGGCGTTGATCGGAATGGTTTCCAGGAGCTTCGGGCTCGTTGCATTCTCGACATCGATGAGCTGCAACGCTGCCGGTGGCAACGGCGGCGATCTTCAGGCTGGAATCGACTGCAACGTCCACAGCGTTGCCCGAGAGCTTGAGCTGGCTGAGCAGAACCGGATTCTTGGCGTTGGTCGCATCCAGAATGGCAAGGCCATAGCTGCCGGTCGCCACATAGGCGGTCTGCTGATTGCTGCCGTTGGTCGAGCCGGCGAGCGCCACCGCCTTGGCTTCGCCCTGAAGCGGCACGCTTGCGACAATGCCGGTGGTCGTGGTGAGGGATGTTGAGGTCGCGTTCAGGCCCTCGTCGAGCGCCTCGAGGTCGGTCATGCCCTTGACGATCTGGTCCATCGGTCCGGTCGGGTTGAGGCCGAGAATAGCCTTCACGGCGTCCGGCAATCCGTCGCCATTGCTGTCGGGCAGACCGTCGAAGCTCTGGAAGTGAAGAACGTCAGGCAAGCTGGACGGCGTACCCGACGGCCCGGTTGACGCCGTAACCATCGCAAACGTGTTGTACCTGGCGTCGACGATGCCGAATTGATAGGTCGTGTTCGGCGGCAGGAACGCCTGCACCGATCCGTTCGCGTCCGAGGTGCCGCGAATGACGGTTCCGTCGGGCAGGAAGAACGCGTATGGCGCATTCGGCGGGCTGCCTGCCAACACGTTGTAGGCTTGATCGAACGCGGTCCCCAGTTGGTTGTCGTCCGGCAATTGCTGCTGAACTTGCTGGAAATCTGTGATCGCGGCTTGCGTATCGGACAATTGCTGCAAATCGGCCGGAAGTTCTGCGAGGCCCTGCGCGATCGGATCGGTGCTGTCGCCGGCCGTCGCATCAAAGCGGTTCAGTTGCGAAGTCGCGGGCTTCGGACCCGAGCCAGAGCTGTTTTGGATAGAGAGAATCTTTGTCAAAATCGGCTGCAACTGATCGGACGCCATCTTTCCAATGGCGGCGATGACTCCCTTTTCGATATCCGTGATCAAATCGTTGGCGCGTTTGAGCAGGTTATTGAGCGTGTCGAAAAGCCCCTCCGCGCCCTTAAGCACCAACCTGGCCAAGAAACTGGTCGCGCAGCCGTCCTCGTCGATCTTGTGAAGCGCGGCGGCTATGGCATCGGCAATCGGCTGTGCGACGGCAAGCGCCGTCTTTAACGTCTTTAAGGGCCCTTCCGCCTCCATGGCGGTTGCGGCACTTAAGGAAATCAGGTCGCTAAGCGCTGAACTGAGGCTTTTGGCGGTCGCATTCGCCTGGGCCTGGGTCAAGGTTCCCGCATTGAAGTTGTTGATGAACGTCGATCCGGTCTGGAACAGATTGTAACCGTCTTTCAGCACGGTGAGGCCGTTGGCGAGGATCGCCCCGGCGGGGAAGGCGTCCTTGAGTGCCCGTACCGCCTTCAGCCCATCGCTAATGAGCGTGTCAGCTATCTGGTTGACGACGTTGCCGAGGCTGCACGTCGGCGGTTTCATTGGGGTGTTGCTCGTCATCGACCCTGCCGGCGTCATGCTGTGCCAGCCGATCTTGGTGACGCCCGAGCCCGGGTCGGTGGTGACGGTCTTGCCGTCGGCCGAGACGGTGCAGGTACCGTCGATCTCCAGCCGCCCGGTGGTGTAATCGAAGGTGAGCAGGTTGGTCTTGCTGCCCGGGGGCAGGTTGAAGACGTTGGGCAGCGTGAGCTGTGCCGGCGTCGTGAACGAGGAGAGCCCCGGCGCCTGGATGGTCAGGTCGAAGGAATGCTGCGACAGGCCGGGCGGGAGCATGTCCTTGATGGTGTCGCGCGGTACCACGCTGAAGCCGACCTGCGCGGTCGGCGGCAACGGCTGGCCGTCCTCACCAATCAGCGAGCCCGGCGCGACCGTGAGCGTCATCTCCTGCAGTTGCTCGGGCGTCAGGGTTGGCGAGGAATCGGCCGTGGTGTGCAGCACGGTCGGTGCATTCTGGTTCAACGTCTGCATCACGTCAGTCGACAGCCGCGGCAGGAAGAGCTGCTGGTTGTCGGTATTGGCGAGCTGCGACTCGACGGAGCCGCGGCTCCCCTCGATAGTGTTGTCCTGGCCGGGCTTGACGTTGAGGTCGACGACCAGCACCGGGAAGGTCACGCCGGTCGGATTATTGGTCGCGGTGCGGCCGTCGATCACGACCTTGACGTCGCCGACCGGGGCGGATGCGAAGGTAAAGCGGCCCTGCGCATCGGTCTGCACCGCCTCGTCCTCGTGGCCGAGAATGTAGACGGTGACGCCAGCGATCGGCCGGGGCGTGTCGGTGGTGCCGATATCCAATTGGGGACCGGGATCGAGAATCTGGCCGCTGATCGAGGTGCCGGCGACATCGGCGTTGTTCACCGTTTGGAAGGAGGTCGTGAACACGCTGCCGGGCTGGCCGGTGCCGGCGGCATCGAGCTCTTGCCCGTCGGCGGCACCGACGATCTTGCTGCCGTCGACGTGCAAGGTGATGGTCTGACCACCCGGCAGGCCTTCCCCGGACGGGAATAACCATGCATGCATGTGGTCGGCCCATGGCACGATCGTGGTCGCGATCTTGTTGCCGGCCGAATCGGTGAGGAAGAAGCTGTCGCTGGTCAGCGTCGAGACATCGACCGCGCGCGAGAACGTAACGAACGGACGGAAGGTCACCCCGACAGTGCCGGCTCCGTCGGCCGGATTGACGCTCGTGATCGTGAGCGGAATGAGCTTCAACAGCGCGACCAAAAAGGACTGTGTCGTCACGTTGCCAGCCACATCGCTTGCGGTAACCGTGAGCGTGTGCATTCCGACGCCAAGTTTCGACAGGTCGAACGCCTGATTGAAGCTGTTATGCGCGGTGGTGTCGAACACGACCGAGGTCGAAGTTCCACCGTCGAACGAATATGAAAGGCCGGTCACGGCGACGCCGGCAGACGTCGTTACGTTGCCGGTCAAGCCGGTTCCGGCCTGAAGCAGCGCGCCGTCGGCGAGTCCATTGGTGAAGTTGATCTGCGGCGACTGGCTCGCCAGCGTGAAGTTCACGGTAAGCGGGTTCGTCGTATTGCCGGCGACATCCTTGGCCAGGAATGTCACGGTGTGCTGGCCGTCCGCCGAGCCGTCGAGCGGGAAGTTTACGGGCACTGAGAACTTGCCGGTCTTGTCGAAGGTCACCGGCACGAAGGTGCCGTTGTCGATCTTCACCTCAAGCGAGGCGACCCCGGACAGATCGTTGAGCACATGGCCGGTGATGACCGGATTCTTGTTGGTGACGAGACCCGTGGTGGGCTGGTCGAACTCGACCTTTGGCGGTGAAGTGTTATTGGTCGGGTCGAACGTCTTGAGCACGGCATCGCCGACGTTCCGGCCGAGCGCCTGGCCGGCGACATTGGAGAACTGGAAGTCAGTGCCGGCAAAGATGCCACTGCGCCCCGCTTCCTGCGCGGCCTGGCTGAAGCTCGTGAAATTGCGCGTCGCGCCGGACGCAGACATTGCCGAGAAGGCAACGTTCTGGCCGAAGAAGCTGCCGAGAATGTCGGCTGCGGTTGCGCTCATCGAGGCCTGGGTCTGGACATATTCCGGCTCTTCCGGCGTGTTCAAGAGCGGGGTGAAGTTCGGATCGGAGGTCTTTTGGACCGCGCTAACCGGGCTCCAAAGATCAAAATTATACTTGGCATTCCATGTGGCGATCGCCGAGTCGGCCAAGCCGACATTGAGCTCGCCAAACAGCCGCGCCTCGTCGGCAAGGCTGCTGCCTTGCTTTAGCGCGACCTGCTCCGCGATCTGGTTCCACTGCCCGGCCTCCGTCAGCGTGCCACCATTATCGCCCCAGAATTGTGCGCTCTGTGTCTGATCGGCGGTGCGCGTGGTGCTGCCGGCGCTGCCGAGCGACTGAACCTCCGAGAGGCTCGCCAGATATTCGGCGCTGGTGAGCCCGGGCGGCGGTGCAATCGTCGACAGGAACTGGTTCGGGCTCGACAAAACGAAGGGCGTGACGTTGGCGAATTCCGGACGGATTGCGAGTCCAAAGGTCGGCCCGGTCGAGCGCCATTGTCCGTCCTGGGTGCTGTCGTCGAATTGACCAATCACCTGCGAGCCGTCATTGGCGCGCAATGCCAAGACCTGGTCTGCCACCGAAAGCCCGAGTGCAATTCCGTTGGCCTTACCTTGATCGGTCGAGCCGTCGCCGATATTCGCGAGCGCCGCCCGGTACTGCGCGTCGAGCGAGGTCGCCTGGCCGGGGAACAGATTTACCAGCACCTCATGCGCCGCGGTTGCAATGGCCGCGTCCGCCGAGGTCCCGGCGAGAGCGGTCGCCTGGACCATGAAGGCAGGCGTGCCGTCGATCGCGTTGATGGTGTCGAGCACGGCGACGCTCTCGATCGCCAGGACGCGCGACGCCGATGCCGGATCGAGCGCGGCCGCCTGAATGGCGCTGAGCGTGATTTGATCCCACTGCTGCACGGGGTCCGCGGTATCCAGCGTGAAGCTGACGGTGGTGGTGGTGACGTTGCCGGCGGTATCGGTTGCGGTCAACTGCACCGCGTAGGACCCATCCGCGAGCTTGGTGGCGCCCAAGAGCCCGGCCAATTGCTGCGCCGTCAGCGTGAACGCGCCGCCACTGCCCAAGGCCACGTTCAAGGGTTTGCTGGTCGCACCCGCAATCTGCGCGGTCAGGCTGAGCGTGTCGCCGAATACCGCATCGGGTGTCGTCGCCGTGCCGCTGATGGTGAGGTTGGCATTGTTGGTGACGCTATTGGGTGCGCTGGTGACCTTCACCACGGGAGCCGCCGTGTCCAGCGTGAAGCTGACGGTCGTGGTGCTGGCGTTGCCGGCGGCATCGGTTGCGGTCAATTGCACCGCGTAGGACCCATCCGCGAGCTTGGTGGCGCCCGAGAGCCCGGCCAATTGCTGCGCCGTCAGCGTGAACACCCCGCCACTGCCCAAGGCCACGTTCAAGGGCTTGCCGGTCGCGCCCGCAAGCTGCGCGGTCAGGCTGAGGGTGTCGCCGAATGCCGCATCGGGTGTCGTCGCCGTACCGCTGATGGTGAGGTTGGCATTGTTGGTGACGCTATTGGGTGCGCTGGTGACCGTCACCACGGGAGCCGCGGTATCCAGCGTGAAGCTGACGGCAAAAGACGTGGCGTTGCCGGCCTGATCGACCGCAGTCAGGTGCAGCGTGTGCTTGCCGTCGGCGAGCGTGCCGCCGGCGATATTGGCAAGCTGCGCAGCAGTGAGCGTAAACGATCCATTGGCGTTAATCGCCTTGGACAAATCGACAAAGCTCGATGCCGGGGCGGAATCGAATCCGCCGCTGAACCTGACGATCGCGTCGGTGAACGCTGCCACCGTGCCGCTGATGGTGTCGTCACTGGTGACACCATCGGTTGCGCTTGAGCCGGTATCGTGCGCGAGGCCAGCGGTGATCGATGGCGCCTTGGTCGCAAGCGTGAACTGCACATTGAACGCGCGCGCATTGCCGAAGATGTCGGTCGCGATGAGGTGCAGCGTGTGTGGGCCGTCGGCGAGCGTTCCGCCGGCGAGCTGTGCCAACAACGCCGGGGTCAGCGTGAAGGTGCTGTCTGCATTGATCTGCTTGGTGAGATCGGCAAATGCCGACGGCGCCTCGGCGTCGAAGCCGGCGACGAGCTTGCCGACACCGTCGACCGCGGCGATCTTGCCGGCGACGGTATCGTTGCTGGTGATGGCGTCGGTCGCGCTTACGCCGGTGTCGCCGGCAAGCAGAGCGCTGAGGGTGGGCCGCAGGTCGATAGGCGTGGTGTGAAAGTGGCCGTCCTGAAGCGGATCGACGTTGATATCGTCGATCGACACCTGGCGCGGGAACGCGCCGGCGACGAACGTACTCGCGGCGTCGATCGTCCCCTCGACCGTCAACTTTCCGATCTTGCTTGCCGTACCGCCGATCAGCGTGTTGCTGCCGTCGTCGAGCACGCCGTCGACCGGATCGACGCCGACGCGGATACGCGAGCCGATCACCGAGCCGCCCACGGAGAACTGGTCGATTTCCCCCTGCCCGAATTGATCGGCATTGGCGCCAGTGCCACCGATCTTGCCGTCAGCCCCAAGGTCCGCGCCGATCAAGAGCAGCGCGTGCGAGAGATTGCCGCCGACGTCAAGCTCGGTGAGACGCGGCGTGGCGATCTGGCCGTCGAAGTCGCCGGAGGTCGACAGTTCCTGCACCGAGTTGGTGAAGTCGCCGTCCCAATCCTGCGCGACGGAGCCGGCCGCGATCTTGCCCGTATCGCCGACGACGTACCACAGCCCGCCGGTGATCGCGCCGCCCACCGATACCGAATTGAGCGATGTGTGCACCAGCGCCCCGGACAACGACAGCGACGCGCCGAAATTACCCTGGCTCGACAATTGGCCGATGCTGGTGCCGGTGATCTGACTCGGCGCGTTGCCGTCGGCGATCCAGCTGTTGACCGCCAGGCTGCCGATCGCACCCGCCGCGGTCAGGTTCAGATCGGTGATGTTGCCGAGGTCGACGTCGGCGGTCGGGGAAAGGCTCTGCAAATGAAATTGCGAATTCGGCTTGAAATCGCCTAGCGACACGCTGCTGATCGCACCTTCGGCGGTGAAGTTGCCCTGCACGTCGACGCTTTGGCCGGACACCGACCCGATCGCCGCCTGAATATCGATGCCGTTAAGCAGGAAGTGCGGGGCGCCCGAACCGGTCGACAAGGTGAGCTGCGAGTTCGCATTGGTGCCGGTGACCGTGAGCTGCAAACCGCTCGGACCATCGGTAATCTGCCAGGCGCCCTGGCCGTGGAGCGAAACCGACAACTGCGCCCCGTTGGTTTCTTGCACGATGGCGGGGTGGGAACTGCTGGCTTCAACTGTTGTCGTTGCAGGCGGGGTTGAGGGCAACAAGACGACCGGGGTCGCGCTCATCAGAATGCGCGGCTCGAGTGTCTCAAACATCACCGGCGTGTCGGCGACTTGCTCCTTCTTGTTCTTGTCGTCGGCGCGCGAATCCATTGACCCAAAAGCCCATCACTCTGCCCCCCACGTTGATGGAAGCTGCGTTGCGCGAGCCCCTCGCGCGGCGCAGCCCTACTTGAGTAAGGGCCACATCCCTCCATACGGTTGATTACGTTGTTGTGACGATCGTTTCGCTATCCAGAATATGTTTAGAAACATATTCCAACTGCTCGGGCGCAACCAATGTTTGGAAAGTTTTGCTCCAATGTGCGTTGTCGCGCCCATGGATTACGCTTCGCGAGCGGACCAACTGTCACCAGAAAAACATCCACGATCAAATAGAGCTGCGAGGACCATAGAAGCAAACGCTGGACGTACATTGAAGACAGCGGTGACAAAGTTTGAAGAATAGGATGCGACGCAAGAGTCTCGCTGCGATCATGTGGCATGCAGGAGCGGCCACAGAAGATCACGTTTGCCGAAATGCGCTCCGCCGGCGTGCATGGCGTGCTGATTTATTGCGCTGATTACAAGTGTGTCACACCATCACCGCCATGGCGGACCGATGGGGTGATGACTTGCGGCTTTCGGATATCGAGCCGCGGCCTGTCTGCACAGCTTGCGGCAAGCGAGGCGCCGGTGTGCGACCGGATTTCCACTGGGACAGGAAAGCCGCGCTCACTAGGGGTTATTAAGTAACATCCAGATCAATGCGTTTGCGCCGCCCCCAACGAGAGGCCGCAATCGGAACAACATTGCCGACACTGGACCATCTCTCCCATGCTGGTTCGATTTCATGAAACAAGTCTTGGCACGTTGTGTTGCCCCTGAGCGACAAAAAAAGGAGAACAACCCATGGAAGACGTTCGCGAGAAAGGTTTCGCCGTTGCTACCAACTTTTGGCTGAATGCAGGAAGCAGGATGCTGCAGCAACAGGCTTCGCTTCTGAGACTTTGGGCCGACGCTATCGACAAGTACGCACAGAACTACGAACAGGGAACCGAAAAACAGCGATCATCCGTTGAGCGAGAACAGCATGCCGCCTGACTGTTACTTATCGGACAGACAGCCGGACATTAAACCGGCACATTGGGGCACAAACGAAGCTTCCTACTTGGATACAAACTGAGGGCCCCGGGCGCCAAGGCCGCGGCCCCTTTTATTCGCAACTTCCGGCACGCCTCACTATTTGTGCTGTGTGCTTAAATCTTCTGAGTTTTGCATTCCCACTGCCGGAACCAGGGTTCCTGCTGGAGTTCGACGGCTATTGCTTGCGTGTTGAGCGCAACGGCGATCGCGTACGGCTGATCACGCGCCGCGGATACGATTGGACAAAGCGCTTCCCTGGATCGTTGAAGCTGCGCTGAAGAACCGCCAGAAGCATTTCGTCATCGACGGCGAGGCAGTCATCCTTGGGTTGACGCTATTCCGATTTCAACGCCCTGCATTCCGGCAAGCACAACGATGGAGTCCAGCCTTGTACCTTTGACGTGCTGGCAATGGATGGGGATGATCTCCGCAAGCTCCCACTCTCGATGCGCAAGGCCAATCTTGGGCCCCGTTGTCCGTCGGGGTGGGCCTCGGCCCGGCCGGCAACCTCCTACCCCCAATGCCCAGCCCGTCCCGCCGCGCCGCTCGCGAAACCCTACCGAGATCGCCAAGAGCTAAGCTGTCGACGTTTCGATGATCTCAAGGCTGGCGTCGCCGATCGCCCGGGATTTCGCCACGGGATGCGGGGCCGCTACCTCGCCCAGGCTACAGGAACCGTGCGTTCATCCCACTCGCCGTCTTTGCAATTTCTGTGGGATATGCGCGCCGCGATCCTCGGGCCGATAGTTGTGCTTTCCTGAGCTGGTCACGTAGCCTGTTTAATTCGCTTGATTGAGCTTCTAGATTAGCTTCCATGTCGGTGATGGCTGCAAGGCGCGCTGCGGTGGCGATTGCGAGGCGCTGTTGTGAGTTGCTCATTTGAACCTGACTGAAAATGGGACGCATCGATCAGGGGCAGTATGCTTTCCTGGATCGGAAGTTGCTGGTCAATATTGAACACATTGAAAAGTTAATGAAGGCGAATTAGGACACTCGCGGATTCCAATTGGGACACGCGGGCCTGAATACGGCAGCACCGGACTGCGGCGCCCGCAACAGCACGCGCGTTTCCCCGCTGGCAGCCTGTTGCACATCGCGCGGACCTACAGCGTGTCCAAACCATGATCGGCCGCTTAACTGCTTCGTCGCCGTCGGTATAGCGAGGGGGCCGCGGCGGCCTTGTCGCGGATGTCCCTGGCTTCGGCCTCCGGCAGGCTTGCGCGAAACTGACTGACCGCCAGGCCCCCGCCCTGCCCTTCACCGGAACTCATTCCGATAGTTGTACCTGCCCTCATATGACGGGATCTCATTTTGTGATGCCGTACCGCATGCTTAGTAGCGGATTCTGGTTCTTCGGGCTCAGTTTGGGCGAAGGCCATGACTGGCGCTCCGGAACTTCGTCGACAGAGCGACGTTCGCTACATGGGAGTCACAAGATGAGGTTGGCGCAATGAAGAGAATTGTAAGTACGATCGCGTTCTCGCTGGCCGTGACAGCGTTGCCTGCGCTGGCGCAGACGAACAACAGCCCGAATGTTTCGACCCCGAGCGGACAGAATTCCGGCGCGGGAGTATCGGGATATCCAGGGAACAAGAATGGTCCTGCTGCGAAGGGCACCGTCGGTTCGAGCACATCAGCGGGTCAGCAAAATTCCACGGTGCAGGATGCAGCCAAAATGCCGGGCATGCCCGGCAACAAAAGCGGTCCACCCGCAAATAAGCCGCCTCGCTAGCTGAAGAGTATTGGCGAGCAGCCAAGCCGCATCCTACAGGGGCGCCACAGGCGCGGTGCCTGCCTGCACATGCGGCTTGGCTTGATTTCGGGCAGTCCAGAAACAAACGCGACGAGCCTTCTAATCCGCCAACGCCGATTGCGGCGCGGTTCTGGCGCACGATAGCTGCTGGTAAAGCCGCACATAGTCCTGCGCCATCCGCTTTGCCGTGAATCGCTGTTCGAAACGCGCGCGGACCTTGCGCCGGTCGAGTGCGCCCAGGCGTTTGACTGCCTCGACCGCCCCCTCTTCTCCTTCGACGATAAAGCCCGTCACCCCGTCATCTATCACTTCTGGCACCGAGCCGGAGCGAAAGGCGATGACCGGCGTCCCGCACGCCATAGCTTCGATCATGACAAGGCCAAACGGCTCGGGCCAGTTGATCGGAAACAGCAAAGCCGCAGCTTCGCCCAGAAATCCCTCCTTGGTCGCGTCATCGACTTCGCCGCTCAACTGGATGTGCGTGCCGTCGATCCGGGGCTGCAGACGCTCGCTAAAATACCCTCGTTCGCCACGCGGTACTTTTGCGGCGATGCGAAGTGGCATTCCCGCCGCTTCTGCGATACGGATTGCTGCTTCCGGCCCCTTCTCCGATGTCAGCCTTCCAAGAAAAGCGAGATGAGAGCCTCTCCTGAAGTTCGGGCGAAACATTTCGGCCGGCAAACCATGATAAACCGTCCCCAACCAGTTGGCTGAGCGCAGCGGCAAACGCTGGTTGTCGGAAATGGAAACAAAGGGCGCACCGGGAAAATTGCGGAGCACGTCCGAAAGGCCCGGTAGATCCAGCCGTCCGTGCATCGTCGTGACAAACGGCACTCCAAGCCGGGAAAGTAGCGGCAGGTGCAGCCAATCGATATGGGCGTGTACCACGTCGAATTTGTCCGCCTGCTGAGCCACCGTCTCCAGCAGAGCCGTCATCGCCGCTGCAGGATCCGAGCGCGGCCTGCCGAGGCGAAGCGCGCGGGGCCAGACCGGCTGGAGCTTGCCGCGCGTTCGGGAATCCCCGCTGGCGAACAGGGTCACGTCGTGTCCGAGCTCGACTAGTTCATCGATCAGCCACGCCACCACCCGCTCTGTACCCCCGTAGAGTTTTGGTGGGACCCTTTCGGCCAAAGGAGCGATCTGTGCAATCCGCATGCTGTTGTGATCCGTGGCCAAAAGCCCATCCGACGAGCCGATTGGCGCAGAGATCAATGAAGAGCCTGCCGAGTCTGTTCCGCCCATGTCGTGTTCGAAGTAGTTCAGGCCCGGTCTGCTGCTTGTCATTCGCAAAGCGGCCTGCAACCTTGCCCGCCACGCCGATCAGCCAAAGCAATCGGAACTGTCTGGGCGCCGCGCGCTTAGTATGCATGACGGAGGTCAGCGACCTTCCCGATCCGGTTGCAAGATGCTGGCGGCTTCCCGGGATACAGGTGCGGCGCAACGCTTTGGTATGGGCCTCCGGAAAAAGGCCACAGCGCTCTGGACCAGAGAACGTTACGCTTAGAACTCGTCCAAAGTCACCGGAGTGCCAAACGTAAGGAAAAACGAGACGCCCATGCTTGATCTAGAAAGGCGTGCAATCGGAAAGGTGACGCGGCGACTGATACCGTTTTTGATCTTATGTTACTTCGTTGCCTACCTCGATCGCGTTAATGTCAGCTTCGCCAAGCTCCACATGAACCAGGCGCTTGGTTTCAGCGAGGCGGCTTTTGGACTAGGAGCCGGACTATTCTTCATTGCTTATTTTCTGTTTGAGGTGCCTTCCAACATCTTTCTGGAGCGGGTCGGAGCGCGGGTTTGGATCGCGCGCATCATGATCTCCTGGGGGATCGTTTCGGCTGCGTTCGCCTTTATCCCTTCAATAGCAGGAGCGACTGGCACTTCGAACGAAGTGGTTTTCTATACCCTTCGTTTATTACTCGGCGCGTGCGAGGCCGGCTTCTTTCCTGGCATCATCTTTTATCTGACCTTGTGGTTTCCGGCGGTGTATCGTGCTCGGGTAGTTAGCTTCTTCATGCTGGCCATCCCGATTTCATCTATCGTTGGGAGCCCGATCTCCGGGATGTTGCTGAACCTTACAGGCTGGGGGTTGGAAGGTTGGCAATGGCTGTTCATTCTGGAGGCGCTGCCATCGGTTCTGGTAGGACTTTGCGTACTGTTCTATCTGACCGATTTTCCGCGCCAGGCCCGCTGGCTGCAGGCAGACGAAATTGCTTGGCTGGAGAACGTGCAAGCAACGGAGAAGAGGAACAAGGAGAAGGTCGAACATCTTTCTCTATTCCAGGCGCTCACGGATGCCCGCATTTTGTTTTGCGCTCTTGTGTATTTCTGCCTGAATGCGGCGAGTTACGGAGTTGCGTTTTTCTTGCCAACAATCATAAAAAACTTTGGCGTGAGCGATGCCCAGACGGGATTGCTGGCCGCTTTGCCTTTTATCTTCGGCGGCATAGGCATGGTATTGCTCGGTCGTCACTCCGACCGCACAATGGAGCGAAAAGGACACGTCGCTGTGGCGCTGCTGATGGCAGCGATTGGGATAGGATTGTCCGGACTCATTTCCAATCCGATCATTGTTATGGCGCTGCTCTGCTTTGCACAGATCGGCGTCTCGGCGGTGCCACCGATGTTCTGGCCGCTGCCAGCGAGTTTCCTGACCGGAGCGTCGGCCGCAGCCGGCATCGCGGCAATCAACTCGCTGGGCAATTTGTCCGGTTTCGCCGGTCCATTTGCGATGGGTTATCTAAAAGATCTAACCGGCAGCTTCACAGCCGGGCTGCTCCTGCTCGCCGGGTGCGCTGTAATTGGCGCAGCTGTCGCCGTGAGCCTGCGTATTGACGCGAAGCGAGAGCAATCATCGGGCGAAGTGGCGCTGGCGCATTAGCGAAATGTCGTTACTCGGGAAAGAATCCGCGCCGACGGCAAGCCGGGAGGAGACCAAAATTGACGGACGACCCCATGCGTCCCTCTGACAACGCTATTAGGTCAGTGCGGGGCCATTACGGTGTCCACCGCTTGGTCGTTAATTCAGCCATTTCTTTCGAATACTTCCGGAACATAGCCATCCGCTTGCTTGTGAATTCTGCAATGACACTGGGAAATTCAAAGGGCGACCTAACCGTCGCAAGCCTTTGAGCGAATTCAAAAGCAAATTGCATGTTGGCTTGTGCCATTTCCAGCAGCTTTGCTTGATAAGCCCGCACATTTGCCGCGGCTGAAGAAAAATCAAGCGCTTTCTTTGACTCGTTATCCGTCATCGTCCGTTTGCAGTCATCTTGCAAGGCTGTCGCCGGATTCACAAGGAGAGCCTCTTGTTCTGGGTCGTTGTGCTTTGGCGGCAATTCAGTTTGTAAGGCTGTCGCCGGATGTTCAACAAGCAGAGCGTCTTGCTTTGGGTCGTTGTGCTTTGGGCGCGATTCAGTTTGTAAGGCTGTTGGGGGATGCTCAACAGGGAGAGCTTCTTGTTTTGGGTTGTTGTTATGCTTCCGGGCAGGTTCAGTCGAGCCTGCCCCAAGCGAGCGCAGACGACTATCGCTTGGGCTTCTAACAATAGCCTGAGCGGCCCGCTGAGCCTTCGTGGTTTTCGGGCTGTGGGAGTGCTTTGACGGTTTACGTTTGCTCATCTGACACTCCGGGTGATCGGGTCGACCACAAAAGGTCCTTAG
>NZ_DATMLW010000218.1:0-27386 GCF_035570375.1 Bradyrhizobium sp.
GGACGGTGCCGGCCGCCGTCATCATCATCGGAAAGGCGCGGCCGAAGGCTTCGGCAGCCTCGATCACGGCGCGATAGCCGGCGAGATTGGCCTGGCTCGACAGCACGTCCATCGCCTGGGCGCGGGTGATGCGCGGCATCAACTCCATCGCAAACGCGACGATGCCGGCATCCGCCATCGCCTTGATCGCGGCCTCATGGCCGTAAGGATCCATGATGGCGACCACCAGCGCACCGCGCTTGTAGTTGGCAAGCTCGGATGCTTCGGGCCGCTTCACCTTGATGACGACGTCGGCATCCTTGACCGCCTCGGCGTTCACGGCGGCGCCGGCGGCGGTAAATTCCGAATCCGGCAGGCCGGACGTGATGCCCGCGCCCGGCTCGACGGCGACATCGAAGCCCAGCGCCTTGTATTTCTTCACCGTGTCGGGCGAGGCGGCGACCCGCGGTTCCGACGGATCAATTTCCCTGGCGACGGCAATCTTCATGGGGCCTCCGGCGGCGCGGGAAGCTCGCGCGCGCAACTAATGGAGTGGATTTGACAATCGCTGCGGCGAGTCGTTGGGAAAATAGCGACGCCGATCGGCGGCGCGCGGATCATGCATCAGGTCAGGAAAATCGCCATCAGGATGAGGATGAGGATGACGGTGGCGGTACCGTACTTCACCAGCGTGATGAAGCCCTCATAGGTCTGCTCGTGGGCAATGTAATCGTTGCCGTCAGCGGTCGTGTAGGCCACTTCGCTATGTTCTGCCATCGGTCTCCCCGTGAATTGGCGGCTCAACCGTGGAATTACCGCAATCCCCCCGGGAGGGCAACGCCGATAAAGGCGGCTTTGCCCTCCCTGTCGGTACATTCGGAAAGCCGATCGCCCCTGCCCTTCGCGCATTCGGTCTTCGAATGCGATCAGCCCATCGCTTCCAGCTCCCCGATCATGCTTGCGATCACCGACAACCCGCCGTCCCAGAATTCGGGATCCCTGGCATCGAGCCCGAACGGCTTGAGCAGTTCGGAATAATGTTTGGTGCCCCCGGCCGAGAGCATCGCCAGATAACGTTCCGCAAAACCGTCTTGAGCGTTCTCATAGACCGCGTAAAGCGAGTTCACCAGGCAATCGCCGAAGGCGTAGGCGTAGACGTAGAACGGCGAGTGGATGAAGTGCGGAATATACATCCAGAAGTTTTCGTAACCGGGGCGGATGTCGATGGCGGGGCCGAGGCTTTCGCCCTGCACGCTGAGCCAGATCTCGCCGACGCGCTCGGCGGTCAATTCGCCGTTCTTTCGTTCGGTGTGAACGGCGCGCTCGAAGGTATAGAACGCGATCTGCCGCACCACCGTGTTGATCATGTCCTCGACCTTGCCGGCGAGCAGCGCCTGGCGCTGCCTGGCGCTGCCGGTCTCCGTCAAAAGCCGCTTGAATGTCAGCATCTCGCCGAACACGCTTGCGGTTTCGGCGAGCGTCAACGGTGTCGGCGCCATCAGCGCGCCGTTCCTGGCCGCCAGCACCTGGTGCACGCCGTGACCAAGTTCGTGGGCAAGTGTCATCACGTCGCGCGGCTTGCCCTGATAATTCATCAGCACGTAAGGATGCGCTGACGGCGTGGTCGGATGCGAGAACGCTCCAGGCGCCTTGCCCGGCCGCACCGGCGCGTCGATCCAGCGGTCGGTGAAAAACCGCTCGGCAATTCCCGCCATTTCCGGCGAGAAGCCGCGATAGGCCGTCAGCACCATGTCCCTGGCTGCAGGCCAGGCGATGCTTGCCGTGGCAGCAAACGGCAACGGCGCGTTGCGATCCCAGTGCGGCAGCTTCCTCTTTTTGAACCAGGCCGCTTTCAGCCGGTAGTAGCGGTGTGAAAGCCTCGGATAGGCCGCGCGAACGGAAGCAACCAGCGCATCGACGACTTCGCGCTCGACGCGGTTGTTGAGATGGCGGGAATCCGCAACATCCTTAAAGCCGCGCCAGCGATCGGAAATCTCCTTGTCCTTGGCGAGCGTGTTGGTGATCAGCGCAAAGGTCCGCTCATTGGCCTTGAACGTCCTTGCCATGGCTTGCCCGGCCGCCTTGCGCTTTGCCGCGGAACGATCCTGCAAAAGGCTTAGCGTCGGCTCGATGGCAAGTTCATTGCCGCCGACCTTGAATCGCAACGCAGAGATGGTCTGGTCGAACAGCCTGTTCCAGGCGGTGTAGCCGCTTTGGGATTTCTCGTGAAACAGCTGCTCGATGCGGTCCTCGAGCTGGTACGGCTTGTCCTTGCGCAAATCCTCGATCCAGGGACGGTAGTGCGCCAGCTCGGGCGTCTGCATCGCCTGCTCGACAACGGCATCATCGATGCGGTTGAGTTCGAGGGTAAAAAACAACAGATGCACCGAGGCATTCGTCAGCCGCTCGGAAATGTCGCCGTAGAATTTCGAGATCGCGGGGTCGACGCTGTCGCCGGCGTGAACGAGGCCGGCATAGGAGCTTAAGCGGCCAGCGAGATCGTCGATCGCCTCATAGCGGCGCACCGCCTCGGCAAGCCACGTACCGCCGCCCGCCGCCGCCGTGCGCTCCGCCAGCCTGCCTTTGTAGTCGGTCTCAAACGCGACGCAATCGCCGTCCAACCTCTCGAGATCGGCGGTAACTTCGGGCGCGTCGATCCCGGAATAGAGGTCGGCAAGGTTCCATTCCGGCAGCTTCGCGTCCCTTGGCCTGGCGGCGGCTTTCTTCGAAGCCGGTTTGCGCGTGGTGGTAGATTTGCGGAGGGCAGACGAGGAGCGCGAAGTCATCTTGGTTGGAAACCCGTATTCAATCGGAATGGCTGGGGGAAGCGAAGGACGACACGGTGAAGGTTTAAGTGGTCGTTAATCGGCTTCCGCCACAGTGCCCCGATTCGAGACAGATAGTTGTAAAGCGTGAGGAGTGCCATGGCTGCCAGTATTTTGATCGCCGACGACGATGCGGTGCAACGTCGTCTGGTGGAGAATATGGTGCAGAAATGCGGCTATGAGACAATGGTGGTCGATTCCGGCGATGCGGCAATCGCGCTCCTGACCGCCCCCGATGGCCCCACTTTCGATGCGATGGTGCTCGATCTCGTGATGCCCGGTCTCGATGGCCTGGGCGTGCTGGCCAAACTCCGTGACGCCGGTCTTTCGATCCCCGTGGTGGTGCAGACCGCCCATGGCGGCATCGACAATGTGGTGTCGGCGATGCGCGCCGGCGCGCAGGATTTCGTGGTCAAGCCGGTCGGCATGGAGCGGTTGCAGGTGTCGCTGCGCAACGCGCTCAACACCAGCGCGCTCAGGGGCGAGCTGCAGCGCATCAAGCACAGCCGAGAAGGCCGGCTGACCTTTGCCGACATCATCACCCGCAGCGAAGCCATGTCCGCCGTCATGCGCACCGCGCAGAAGGCGGCCGCGTCCACGATCCCCGTGCTGATCGAGGGTGAGTCCGGCGTCGGCAAGGAAATGTTCGCACGCGCCATCCATGGCAGCGGCGAACGCAAATCGAAACCATTCGTTGCTGTCAATTGCGGCGCGATCCCGGACAATCTGGTGGAATCGATCCTGTTCGGCCACGAGAAGGGAGCCTTTACCGGCGCCACCGAGCGTCACGTCGGCAAGTTCGTCGAAGCCTCGGGCGGCACGCTGTTTCTGGATGAGGTCTCCGAATTGCCGCTGACCGCGCAGGTGAAATTGCTTCGCGCGCTGCAGGAAGGTGCTATCGAAGCGGTCGGCGGGCGCAAGCCGGTAAAGGTCGACGTGCGGATCATCTCGGCGACCAATCGCAAATTGCTCGACCGCGTCAAGGGCGGTCAATTCCGCGAGGACCTGTTCTATCGCCTGCACGTGCTGCCGGTAACGATCCCGCCGCTGCGGATGCGGCGCGAGGACATTCCGCATCTCCTGCGGCATTTCCTGGCGCGTTTCTCGGCCGAACAGAGCCGTCACATCACCGGCATTTCCGGCGAGGCCATGGCCTATCTGTCGCAACTGGATTGGCCGGGCAACATCCGGCAGCTGGAGAACACGGTGTATCGCGCCGTGGTCATGAGCGAAAGCGACCAGCTTGGGCTGTCCGACTTCCCGCAAGCGGCGAACATGCCCTCCCCGCCGATCTCAAGCGCGCCGAGCGAGCCGCTGGTTGTCGAACCGGTCTCAAACGCCATCGTGCCCGCGATGGTCTCCGGTATTGAGATACCCATAGCTCCTCTTGCCGCCGCCGGCATGCTCTCGATGCTGACCAATACGGGAGACGTCCGGCCGCTCGAAGAATTGGAGAGCGAAATCATTCGCTTCGCGATCTCGCATTATCGAGGTCAGATGTCGGAAGTGGCGCGGCGACTCAAGATCGGCCGCTCGACCCTTTATCGAAAGATCGACGAGGCCGCGGATGCCGATCCCGCCGGCGGGGGAACGGAACGCTCATGATCTTTGTTGGCGCCATTGCGGCATGTTGGCGCGCATGAAGAATGCGGCCAAAAATGGCCATCCTGGTGTTTTGTGAATCAGTCGGACTTGGAAGATTTGAACCGTTGCCCGGAGGTGACAGACAAAGGCAGGCGCGCATGGCAAAAGCGGGTAATTCAATGCCGAAGCATTGAACTCAGTTTGTCGTGAGTAGCCCCACTGCGGCTGGCTGCATAGGGGGTGGCGCATGTATCGTCTGCGTATGAATCGTCGCTCGCAGACCCGGCATGCTTGGAGAATGGGAGCACATCTCACCAGAATGCGCTTCAAAATTCCGGACAGGTCGGCGTTTTTGCGAAAACGGCAATGAACCAACTTAAAGCTGCTCCAAGACGGGAGCAGTTCACACAAGGGGTGTGATAATGCGGGAATGTGGGAAGAACCGTGGTGGATACGACCGCGTACTGATGGCTGTCGCGGCAACGTTCCTCACAGTGTCGGCAACCTCGGCATGGGCGCAGGGCGATCAGATACGCAACAGCGCCGCCGAACTGGCAATCGATGCCGCCATCCCGCGCCCCGAACCTGCCAATGTACCGCCCCCGACCGCCAGCGACTTCAAGCTGGACACGCCGGTGCCGGCTTCGGACGCCGCGAAGGTCACCGAGAAGTCAGCGCCTGAACCCACGACGACAAAGCCCGCCGCAGTGGTCACCGCTCCGGCCTCCGAGCCTGCCAAGCTCGATGCCGGCATCCCGCGCCCCGAACCCGCCAATGTGCCGCCCCCGACCGCCAGCGACTTCAAGCCGGACACGCAGCCGACGGCTTCCGATGCGGCTACACCCTCGCCGGAGCCCGCGAAGGAACCCGTCAAGGCGGCCAGCAACGTACCGCCGGCGGATCAGCCGGTGGCCGACAGGCTGCGCGACGCCTTTGCCGCGAAATCGCTGCGCTACTTCGACCGCAAGGTGGAGCGGGCGGCCGTGGAGAAATTCTACACCTCGCGCGAATTCGCGCCGATCTGGACCGCGGCCGGTAAATTGACCGACAGCGGCAAGGGTGCCATGGCGCGGCTGAAGGATGCCGCTTCGGAGGGGCTGAACCCGTCCGATTATCCCGTGCCGGATTTTGCAGCGGCGACCACGCCGGATGCGCTGGCTGACGCCGACCTGAAATTGACCGCCGGCGTGCTCGACTACGCGCGTCAAGCCCAGAGCGGCCGCATGCACTGGTCGCAGGTGTCGGGCGACATCCAGTATCCGGAGCACCCGACCGACCCGGCCGAAGTGCTGACGAACGTCACGCTCGCCAAGGATGCCTCCGCGGCGCTCGACGGCTATAACCCGCCGCACAAGCTCTATCGCGCCTTGAAGGCAAAGCTTGCCGAACTGCGCGGCCAAGGCGACGGGCCGGCCATCCAGATCGCGGATGGGCCAGTGCTCAAATTCACGCCTGCGCGCGGCAAGAAGCAAGACGAGACCGCGATGGAAGACGAGCGGGTCCCGCAATTGCGGGCCAAGCTCGGCATCACCGAAAACCGGGGCGACACCCGTTACGATGCCACCGTTGCGGAAGCCGTGCGCAAATTCCAGGCGAGTGCCGAGCTGAAGCCGACCGGCATGCTCGACGAGCGGACGATCAGGGCGATCAACAGCCCGAAGCACGATCGCCAGATCGATACCATCATCATCAACATGGAGCGGTGGCGCTGGTTGCCACGCGATCTCGGCGCGCCCTCGGTCGGGGACGCCTATGTCATTCTCAACATCCCCGATTATACGCTAAAGGTGATGCAGAATGGCCAGCAGGTCTGGACCACGCGGGTCGTGACCGGCCAGCCCGGCGTTCATGCAACCCCGCTCCTGACGGAAACGATGAAGTTCATCACCGTCAATCCGACCTGGAACGTGCCGCCCTCGATCATCTACAACGAATATCTGCCGGCGCTGCAGCAGGATCCAACCGTGCTGCAGCGGATGGGGCTGAGGCTCGAGTACGGCCAGGACGGCAGCGTCCATATCTCGCAACCGCCAGGCGAGGGTAACGCGCTCGGCCGCATCCGCTTCAACTTCCCGAACAAGTTTTTGGTCTATCAGCACGACACGAATGAGAGATACTTGTTCGCGAAGGAAGACCGTGCGTTCAGCCATGGCTGCATGCGGGTGCAGAATCCGGATCAATATGCCTCGATCCTGCTCAATATCACCGACCCGAACGCGCATTATACGCCGGAGAAGATCCGCAGCATGTACGGGCAGGGCGAGGTCGACATCAAATTCCCGACGCCGATCCCGGTGAACATCACCTACCAGACGGCGTTTGTGGACGATGCGGGCGTCCTGCAACTCCGCAAGGACGTCTACGGGCGCGACGCCACCATGGCGTCGCTGCTTCGCTCCGGCCGAACCAGGGATCTGGAAAGTGTGGTCGCCCACTCCCAGCCCAGCTATGGCCGTCCTGCCGGCCTCAGGGTCGCCAGCGACGGCTGGGGACCGGGCTTTGGATCGAATTCATGGTCGTCGGGCCCCTCGTTCTTCGACCGCCTGTTTGGCGCACCGAATCCGCCACCGGCAGCTGCGGCTCGGCGCCCGCAACGCCGCGTGTATGAGCGCTGACCCCGGGAAAAACGCTCGAACGGCTCAGATTCTCAAATGCCCGCAAAGGCCTCGTCCGTCCAGACGGGGCCTTTCGCATTTGCCATTTCCCCACCGCGGCTAACCGGCGGGCTATTTTTCGCCACACTCACCGCGTTAGGTCTCGGCTTGGACTTGGGGGGAAGAGTTTATTCTCACTTAACTCTTCCGAATTAAGATTGCATTTACACTCTTTCGCCGCACGGGGTGGCGCAAGAGTTCTTGCGTTTCGGTCGTCTTTGGGTGGGCTCGTTACGTGCTGATTGGTCTCGCACGCCAATTCAAATTGTCGTCTCTGCCCCAGGCCGGATATCAATTCGGCCTGACGTCTCTTTTGCTATTTGCGGGAGCGGGTTCAGTACACGACGCGACCGCGCTGAACGAGACCCGAACGCTTTCATTCCACCACACTCATTCCGACGAAGACCTTACCGTCACCTTCAAGCGTGACGGCCGTTACGACGAAGAGGCACTCAAACAGCTCAATCATTATCTCCGCGACTGGCGCAGCCAGGAACAGACCACCATGGATCGTCATCTGTTCGACATCCTCTGGGAAGTCTACCGCGACGTCGACGGCAAGAAGCCGATCCAGATCATCTCCTCCTATCGTTCCCCCGCCACCAACGCCATGCTCCGCCGCCGCTCGTCAGGGGTGGCCCGCTTCAGCCAGCACATGCTCGGGCATGCGATGGATTTCTTCATTCCGGACGTCCCGCTCGAGCAGATCCGCTTCGCCGGCCTGCGGCTACAGCGCGGCGGCGTCGGCTTCTATCCCACCTCGGGATCGCCTTTCGTCCATCTCGATACCGGCAGCATCCGCCACTGGCCGCGCATGACCCACGATCAGTTGGCCCGCGTCTTCCCCGATGGACGCACGGTGCATGTCCCATCCGATGGTGTTCCGCTCAAGGGGTATGAACTTGCGCGAGCCGACATCGAGAAGCGCGGCAATGGCGACGATGCGTCGATCGTGAGCAAGACGCCAAACCTGTTCGCGCGTCTGTTCGGCAACAAATCCAACGACGAAGAGGATGAGGGCGCTGCGCCCCCCGCCAAGGCCGTTGCAATTGCCGCCGTTCAGACCAAGGACGCCAAGTCCGCAGAGGCCGTGCCGATGCCGCGGGCAAAGCCTGCCGGCCCGACCCTGCAGCTCGCCTCCGCCGACATGCAGGGCGCGCAACCGGCCAAACCGAAAGAGGCGGTGGCGACGGAAAAGACCGAGTCGAGGCCGCAAACACCGGCTGACATCATCAACGCCCGCGGGTTCTGGGGCGAGACGTCCACGCCGAAAGAAGCCACGCCGGAGCAAGTCGCCTCGCTCCGCGCCCGCGAGGTGCTCGCTTCGACCACCGAACCGCAATCGACCGCCAGCGTTCCCGCCGTCTACCAGGCGCTGGCCTATGCGCCCGCCGCCGCCACCTCCGGCGATCGCGCCAATGTCGTCGCGGCGAGCGCGCCCGTTCCCTACAGCGCCCGGCCGTCGTCGCCGAACCGCAATTCAATGGCGGTTACCGACGTCACGACCGTCGTCGCCAAGGGCGCACAGGGTCAGGGCGGCGTGGTCGCGACCTCGACCCGGCTCGCCGCCTCCGCAGCCGGCGATGCCTGGATACGCGTCATGATGCTGGCGCCGAGTGCCAGCACATCGATGTCCGTGACCGTGCTTGGAGATGCCGATCTGACCTTGATGAACGCGCATTTTGTCAAGCCGCGGTCCGTTATCGCGATGGGCTTCTCCGAAGATCCGCTCTTGGGCCTGAGCTGCGATCAATTCACGGGATCCGCCACCGCGACGCTGACGATGCAGTCCTTTGTGATGCGAACGGCATCGCTGCGTTGAGCGGCTTCACCGGTTAGCGGTTTCCCGGTTTGGTTATCGTCTTGCTGGCCGCGGGCGGTTGTGCGCCCGCCTCAATTCCCGCACCGAGTTGCGGGCTCCCAGATGATAGGTCAAGGCCAGCGAAAGGCAGATCGACAGCGGCGCTGCGGGCAGGACGCCCGTCAGTTTCAGCACTAGCGCCCTGTTCGCCCGATATTCGAACTCGTCGGGGAATCGCTCGCGAAATGTCTCGATCAGGGTGGTCCGACAATTGAACAAGACGGCGCAACGTTGCTCGCCATCCTTGACCTGACCGAGCCGGATGGTGCTCCCGCTGCCTGTTTGTTGCGTCAGGTATGCCGGCTCGCCCCATTTCAGTGTCTCCAATAGTGGCCCGACACCGTCACACGCCGCGGCAGTCGTGAAAATCAGCTTGCGTACTTCCAGAAGCCGCCTACGGACAGGCATTGGAAATGCCTCGAAGGCACGACTCACATCGCGCGAGAGCTGCGGCGTCATCACTCAAAACCCCTCAAGGGCAAGTGGATGTCGGTAAGAAGCTCCGGGGGAGGCACTTCTGTTGGATTGTTGAGGTACGTCTCGAAGATAGGGGCATCATCGGCATCGTAGCCCGAGGAAGGCAACCATACCCCGAGCAGCCAGCGGTAGGCATCCTTCATATCGGCATAAGGCCCCTTGTAGCGAAGCCTGGCATAGACGCCACCGCGCAGCACCGTCGTCTCAAGCGAAGACGGAAGATTGACGTCCTCGGAAACGGGAGTGCAGGCCTTTGACCGCAACGCGTCCGCCGGAACAAGGTCGGGGTCGTCAAGAAACACCGCACGCATCTGTTGACCCGGCGTCAGCAACCCGTTGACGGCAAGCTCGGAGAACAACCGAGCCATCGCCGAGTCGATCTGCATGTACGATCCGATATGCGCGGCTGCGGCGCACCGCGTCGGCGGCAGGCTCACGATCTCGACAGGGAAGCCTGTGATGTCCTGTTTGCGGGTTGCAGCCTTGAACATTGCATGGCTCCCGTTGGAGCGATAGTCCGCCGGCGTCTTGCCGTAGTGCTCCTTGAATGCCCTCGCGAAGGCATCGAGGGCACCATAGCCCGCCCGTTCCGCGATGGCCTTGAGCGGTTCGCTTGAATTGGCCAGGCGGTCGGCAGCCCGCAGCAGCCGTAGCCGCCGCACCGTTGCGGCTATCGTTTCACCTCGAATCGCTGCGTAGATACGGTGCCAGTGATACGGCGACAGGCAGGCGACCTCGGCGAGGTCGTCGAAGCGGATATCCTCGTCCAGATGCGCGTAGATGTGGTCAACCACACGATTGAGACGGGCTTCATAACTTGCTCGGGTTTGCGGCTTGCTCATCGGCGGACCTCGAATCGCCATGAACATGATCGCACACAGCAGATCGACAAATCTTGCGGATTTGAAGCCGGCACAGCGCCGTAAGCCGGCCGTTCCCGAACGGGTCCAGAAATCCCCTTCGGTGGTGCCCCCGTCAACGCGAGCACCTTGGCTCGCGGCTTCTCAAGCCGGCAGGCCTGCCTTGAGGAGGCCGGCCTCGTGACGCTTTCGGTCGGCTTCGAATTTATAGTGCTGGGTGGCAAGAGAGGCGGCGACCGAGAATTCCGGCATCCGCTTTATGACCTCGGCTGCGTGCGCGGTCGCCGCGACCGCGTTGCCCATCTGCGCGAACGTGGCTGCGAGGAAAGCGTGATGCGTGTGGTCGGGCCGCGTGATCCGCGAAAAGGCTTCGGCGGCGTCGGCGTATTTCTCGGCGCAGTAGCAGGCGCGACCGAGGTGACTCCAGAAACGCTCCGGGTGGTAGGGGTTTAGACGCATCGCCTTCCTGATCCAGTCGATGCCTTCTTCCGGACGCCCGAGCCAGGTCAGAAGCTCACCCTGCTGCACGACGATAAGGTCGTAGTTGGGGTTAAGCGCGAGCGCCCGCTCCTGGTGATATGCGGCCTTGTCGTGGTCATCGCGCGTCAGATTGACCGCAGCGAGGATCCGGTGCACGTCGCTGTCATTGTCATCGAGCGCAAGTGCGATCTCGAGTTCTGCCACGACCTGCCGGAGAGCGGCATCGGCATCTTCGCACCAGCCGTAAATCCAAGTCTGGCCCAGGACGCATGCCTTCCAGGCGTGGGCATGCGCATAGTTCGCGTCAAGCTCGAGGGCACGGTCGAGCAGCCGCTGCGCTTGCGCGTTGTCTTCGCGAACCGAGCGATGGTGCAGCACCTTGGCGGCCAGCACGCATTCGTAAGCCGCCAGATTGTCGGTCCGTTTCCGCTTTGCGCGGTCGTGCGTGGCCGCCTCCACGCGCCCGGGAAGAGTGGCGACGATCGCGCGGGTCATCTCGTCCTGGATGGCGAAGATATCCTCGAGCTGCCGGTCGTAGCGCTCGGCCCAGACGTGCCGATCGGTTTCCGCGTCGATCAACTGCACCGTGACGCGGACGCGATCGCCCGCCTTTCGCACGCTCCCTTCGAGGACATAGTCGACCCCGAATTCGCGCGCCACCTCCTGCACCTTCACCGCCTTGCCCTTGTGCACGAAGGTCGAGTTGCGCGAGATCACGAGCAGGTCGCGAAAGCGCGACAGCTCCGTAATGATGTCTTCGCTGAGGCCGTCGGCAAAAAACTCCTGCTCCGGATCGCCGCTCATGTTGACGAGCGGCAACACGGCAATCGAGGGCTTTTTGGCGACCGCATTCGCCACCACCGCAGCATCCTGCGCGCCCTCCGGCGCGGCTTTGGAGGCCGGCTCAAACCGGACCCGAAAGACGTGGATTGGCCGGGAGATGTTCTTCACGGTCTTTGCGCCGAGATCCTCGAACGCGATGTCGTCCAGCCGGTGGTCGACCTGGTCGCGCACGGCGGCCGAGACGCATATGCCGCCCGGTTCGGCAAGCATTTCAAGACGCGCGGCGACGTTGACGCCGTCGCCGAAGATATCGTCGTCCTCGACGATCACGTCGCCCAGATTGATGCCGATGCGAAACTGGATCCACCGTGCCGGCGAGACGTCCGCGTTGCGACCTGCCATGCGGCGCTGAACTTCCGTGGCGCACATCACCGCGTCGACGACGCTGCGGAACTCGACCAGCATACCGTCGCCGGTGGTCTTGATGATGCGGCCATGATTCTTCGTGATAGCTGGATCGATGAGCTCAAGCCGATGGGTCTTGAGCCGCGCGAGCGTTCCCCTCTCGTCGACCTCCATGAGCCGACTATAGCCGACCATATCGGCGGCGAGGACCGCTGCGAGCCTGCGCTCTGGCCCCGGGACTGACATCTTTGGTTCCTTTGCAGAACCATTCTAGCAGACGAGAGGCTTTCGCACCAAGCTTGGAGCGCCGAAACGGCGCAAGGCCCGCGTCTCACAGCATTCCGAGCGCCTGCATATAGGTTTCCAGGATCGTCTCCTGCTCGGCCCGCTCATTGGCGTCCTGCTTGCGCAGCCGCACTATGGTGCGCAGCGCCTTGGTGTCGAAGCCGTTGCCCTTGGCTTCGGCATAGACGTCGCGGATGTCATCGGAGATCGTCTTCTTTTCCTCCTCCAGCCGTTCGATACGCTCGATGATGGCCTTGAGCTGGTCTTTCGCAAATTTCGTCGCCGGCGCTTCCTTCACGGCGGCAGCAGAGGTGGCCATCGGGTACTCCTGAAGTGAATTGTTGGGATTGGGAGGGAAGAAGCGCCGCACGCTTCAACACGCACCGCGTCCTCACGATTTGGAAGATGACCCTCAAGAGTGAGGCGCTTTCCGTCAAGACGACATCGCGCCCATCCACAGCACGCCCACAGGAGAAAGGGTTCCTCTTTGTGGCATCATTCCAGGTGAGTTCGCGCCACTGTCCCGGCTTCGACGTTCGCATGGCTTGCCGCACGCGCTTTTGCGAACGCCGGCCCCAAGGGGACACTAGCAAGTCTATGATTCTCTAGTTTGGCTTTGGATTTGACGTTCCTATAACGCACTGGCGGCGAGACTGACGGGAACGTCAAACCCGCCACACCAGTGAAAGACCCGGCCTTCGCGGACCCGACGATTGAGGTTCGTTCAGACGCAGATTGCCGTCCCGCGCCTGAGGCGGGCCATCGGGGCCAATATCCACGAAGATCAGTGCCCCGGATGGGACTTTTTCATCGCCGCGAGTTGTTCCGGACTGGCCGTGGCCTGATGGGTCGCCTTCCAGGTCTCATAGGGCATGCCATAGACGGCCTCGCGACTCTGGTCCTTGGTCATCGGAACGCCCTTGGCGTCGGCCTCTTCCTTCAGCCAATTCGACAGGCAGTTACGGCAGAAGCCCGCGAGATTCATCAGATCGATGTTCTGGACATCGGTGCGCGAGCGCAGATGCGCGACGAGGCGCCGAAAAGCGGCGGCTTCGAGTTCCGTTCTGGTTTTGTTGTCCATCGTCATGACCCGCTTTCGCTTTTTTGCGGCATGCCCCGCCAGCACTCGGCGGACACGTCCAAACAAAGATTACCGTTTTTAGATGGGGGCTGTCACAGATTTTTCCATATCGCGACGCAAACAGCGCGCTAAGGCCGTCGATCGGACAGAATCGGGCCCTCGTTGGCGGGGGGCACCCTTGCCCGTTGACGGCGCAGTTGCGCTCACGCGAAACCGTCAACAATTTGATATAGCTTCGGGCAATGATCGCAAAGGATTCGCTTCGTCACGCCGGATTATTCAGGCGCTTGGCCGCCGGATCGTTGCCGGCCACGCTGCTTGCTGCGACGTGCCTTTGGAACGGCTCGGCCGCAGCGGACTTCCGCCTGTGCAATAACACCTCGAGCCGGGTCGGGATCGCGCTCGGTTACAAGGACGCCGAGGGCTGGACCACGGAGGGCTGGTGGAACGTATCCTCGCGAAGCTGTGAAACGCTGCTGCGTGGCACCCTTGTCGCCCGGTATTATTATATCTACGCCCTCGACTACGACCGTGGCGGAGAATGGTCCGGACAGGCCTTTATGTGCTCGCGTGACAAGGAATTCACCATAAGGGGCGCCGATAATTGCCTGGCGCGCGGGTTCGACCGGACCGGCTTCTTCGAAGTCGACACAGGCGATCAGCGCGCCTGGACCGTGCAGCTCACCGATTCCAACGAACAGCCTGCGCAGCGAGTGCCCGGCATTCCCGGCGGACTCGGGCCAGGGGGAGCCGGAAACATTCCGGGCATGTCCAATTCGCCGGGCGGACTGCCCCCGGGCGCGACTGGTCTGCCGCCAGCCGCACCGCCCGGGACCAAGCCATGAGGCGTTTGCGCCGTATCAAGATCCTTGCAACGCTGGGCCCGGCCTCTTCAGACAGTGCGATGATCCGTCGCCTGTTCGAGGCCGGCGCCGACGTCTTTCGCATCAATATGAGCCACACCCCGCATGACAAGATGCGGGAACTGGTCAAGACCATCCGCAATGTCGAAAGCAGCTACGGCCGCCCGATCGGCATTCTCGTCGATCTGCAGGGACCAAAGCTGCGTCTGGGATCGTTCGCCGAAGGCTCGACACAGCTTCATAACGGCCAGAGCTTCGTGCTCGATTCCGACAAGGCGCCCGGCGACAACACGCGCGTGCAGCTGCCGCATCCGGAAATTCTCGCTGCCCTCAAGCCCGGCCATGCGCTTCTGCTCGACGACGGCAAGGTGCGGCTGATCGCCGAGGAAACCTCTCCCGACCGCGCGATTACCCGGGTCGTGATCGGCGGCCGCATGTCCGACCGCAAGGGGGTTAGCCTGCCGGACACCGACCTGCCCGTCTCCGCGATGACGCCGAAGGACCGTGCCGACCTTGAGGCGGCGCTTGTGACCGGGGTCGACTGGATTGCGCTGTCTTTCGTGCAGCGCGCCGAGGATGTCGCCGAGGCCAGGAAAATGGTCCGCGGCCGCGCCGCCATCATGGCCAAGATCGAAAAGCCGCAGGCGATCGACCGCTTGCCCGACATCATCGAGGCTTCCGACGCGCTGATGGTGGCGCGCGGCGATCTCGGAGTCGAACTGCCGCTGGAACGGGTGCCGAGCCTGCAGAAACAGATGACGCGGCTGGCGCGCCGCGCCGGCAAACCGGTGGTGATCGCAACCCAGATGCTGGAATCGATGATCCAGGCGCCAGTACCGACCCGCGCCGAAGTGTCCGACGTTGCGACTGCGGTCTATGAGGGTGCCGACGCCATCATGCTGTCGGCGGAATCGGCCGCCGGCAAATATCCGGTGGAAGCGGTCGCGACCATGAACCGCATCGGCGAGGAGGTCGAGCGCGACCCGACCTATCGCGGCGTCGTCAACGCGCAGCGCGCCGAACCGGAGCCGACGGTCGGCGATGCGATCGCCGACGCGGCGCGCGTGATCGCCGAAACGCTCGACCTCTCTGCGATCATCTGCTGGACCAGTTCAGGATCGACCGCGCTGCGGGTTGCGCGCGAACGCCCGAAGCCGCCGGTGGTGGCGATCACGCCGAACCTTTCCACGGGGCGCAAGCTGTCCGCGGTCTGGGGCGTGCATTGCGTCGTCGCGGAAGATGCCAAGGACCTCGACGACATGGTGAGCCGCGCCGGAAGCATCGCCTTCCGCGACGGTTTTGCGAAGTCCGGACAACGCGTCATCATCGTCGCCGGTGTTCCGCTCGGCACGCCCGGCACTACCAACATGCTGCGCATCGCCTCCGTCGGCCCGGATAGCGACGCGGATATGTGAAGCGGAGCCGCGCCTGCTCTTTCAGGCGTTATTCCGGGATGGGCCCAACGGGCCTGGCACATGCCGGGCCCACTGGAAGCGCGGCGAAACGACAAGTATCTCAGACCAGCTTGGCGTCGAGCGTGATCTTGGTGTTGAAGAGCTTCGACACCGGACATCCGGCCTTCGCCATGCCCGCAAGCTCCTGAAGCTTTGCGTTGTCTGCGCCGGGGACCTTGGCATTCAGCGTCAGATGCACCGAGGTGATGGAAAACCCATCGCCGACCTTTTCGAGCGCGACATCAGC
Source organism: Bradyrhizobium sp. (assembly GCF_035570375.1). Classification (GTDB taxonomy): domain Bacteria; phylum Pseudomonadota; class Alphaproteobacteria; order Rhizobiales; family Xanthobacteraceae; genus Bradyrhizobium. The sequence goes on from NZ_DATMLW010000218.1 coordinate 15,839, forward strand.
CTTCGTTTCCATCTGCTCGGCGGTGAGCTTGGCTTCACCAAGGATCAGCGACAGCGCCATGGTGAAGCAGGCGGCATGCGCCGCTCCCAGCAATTCTTCCGGGTTCGAGCCGGGCTTGCCCTCGAAACGGCTGGCGAAGCCGTAGGGGTAATCCTTCAGCGCGCCGCTCTTGGTCGATATCGCGCCTTTGCCGTCCTTGATGCCGCCTTGCCATTTGGCCGATCCGGATGTCGTCGTCATGCGAGGCTCCACAGGTTGGGGTGAACGAGAGCCTGTAAGCGATCAAGGCTGCGGAATATGTCAACTCACGAGGGCGACATGAAACCCGCGCGCGCAACCCCAAGATACCGTCGAGTGTTACGCGCCGACCAATGTTTTGGCTGGCAATCCCGCTTGCACCACGAGGCCGCGGGCGCGCGCGTCCATCACGCCGACGGCGCGCAGTGCCAACAGCGTCACCGTTTGAACGGCGTCGCGCAGTTTCGCCGGATCGTCCAGATGCCCGGGCGCCAACGGTCCGACCAGGGCTTCGTGCAGCGCGCCCAGCAAGGCGGTCGCGGCGAGCTGGGTGTCCTGCGCGGGCAGATGGCCGGCGCGCACGGCGGCTTCGATCCGACTTGCGATTTCGCCTGATATTTCGCGGCGGCTCGCGAGCCTCGAGGCGGTGACGTCGACGTCGACGGGCTCTGCGAGAATGCCCCAGGCGAGTTTGCGCTGGGACAGCACATGCACCGCGACGGTGGTGACGGCCGCAGCCAGAGCCGAAGACGGCCCGGGCGCTGAGTCTGCGGCGCGCCGGATCGCGCCCAGTTCGTCGCGCGAGACATCTGCGATCAATTCCGAAATCAGATCGGCCTTCGAGGGGAAATAGCGATAGACGGTTCCGGCAGCGACATTGGCGCGTACTGCGATCGGAGCGATCTGCACCGCGGCCATGCCGCCCTCGGCGGCTGCGTTCCGAGCGGCATTGAGGATTGCACTGCGGCGCGCCGCGAGGCGTTTGACGACTTGATGGGTCCGCCGGTAGACCATGGCGCGTTTTCGTCTCCCTTGCGCGCCTGAGCCCTTCTGGGCTCCATCGGGGGCGCGCGTTCATTTTTTTGGCGATTCGCAGTCGATCGCTGCAAGAACTGAACAACAATTCAGACCTGCTGACAAGCTCGCAAAGCGAATGATTTTCCGCCGCTATTGGGCGCCGGCAGCTACCGGTGATTGCATGCGCCCGCCGCGCCACCACGCGCGCAGACGGCTTTCGAACAAGGATGTCACGACCAGCGTTGCGGCAAAGCCGGTCAAGCCGTTGCGCTTGAGCGCGACAGCGACGGCGCTTTGAGGCTGCGCATCAGCGCCGTGTACAACAGCGCGCCCAGCGTAGCGCCGATCAGCCATCCCCAATCGCCGACATGGATGATGACGCCATAGGCGCCCAGCAGCGACAGGCCGATCGAGATCGAGCCGGCGATCGCGAGCGCGATCAGCGCCCTTCTGTTCCAGCCGCCCTGGAAATGCAGCGAACCGTCCTTCGACATGGTGTAGAGGTCTTCGAGGACAACATGCTGGCGTTTCACCAGGTAATAATCGGCGATCATAATGCCGAACATCGGCCCCAGCGCTGCCCCGAACACCCCGACAAAGATCGTGATTGCCTGCGGGCTCGAGACGAAGATCCAAGGGCACACCAGCACCGACAGGATAGAGGTGATCAAGCCGCCGCGGCGGAAGTCGATCTTTTCCGGATAGAGGTTGGAAATGTCGTAGGCGGGCGAGACGAAGTTGGCGACGATGTTGATGCCCATGGTGGCGACAATGAAGGTCACGGCGCCGAGCGCCACCACCCAGGGGTTGCCGATGCGTTCGACGATGCTGACGGGGTCCATGATCGCTTCCCCAAACACCTTCACGGTGCCGGCCGTGACGATGACGGTGATGATCGCGAAGACGATGAAATTCACCGGCAGCCCGAGGAAATTTCCGACCTTCATCGCCCGCTCATTTTCCGCAAAGCGCGCGAAGTCACCGAAATTGAGAAGGAGCGCAGCGAAATAGGCCACGATCAGCATCGCCGCATTCGCCATTTGACCGATCGCCGAGCCTTCGCCGCCCGGCCCCAATTGCAGCGACAGGCTCGACAGGCCGGTTTGCGCCAATATCCAGATCGCCAGCGCAAACATTACGAGGTAGACGGCCGGCCCGCAGAAATCGATGAACTTGCGGATCGTCTCCATGCCGTTGAGAAAGATCAGAAGCTGGAACAGCCACATGAAGAGGAAGGAAAACCATCCGAGCGCACTGAGACCGAGAAAGCTCGAATGCGTCAGCGCCTCGGCGGCAGGATAAAACGTCAGCACCAATACCTGCACCGCCTTCGACGCAAAAAAGGTCTGCACGCCGTACCAGACGATGCCGACAATACCGCGCAGGCTCGCGGCGAGATTGGCGCCCATCACGCCGAACGACATCCGCGCCACGACGGGGAACGGCGTGCCGTATTTCAGCGACGGGCCGCCGATCAAGTTCATCAAGAAGTAGACCGCGGTGATGCCGATCGCCATCGCCAGCAGCACTTCCCATCCCGTCAATCCAAGAAAGAACAGGCTCGCCGCGAAGGTGTAGCCGCCGACCGAGTGCACATCCGACATCCACATCGCGAAGATGTCGAAGACCCCCCACGTCCGCCCCGCAGGCGCCACCGGTGCCAGATCATGGTTGTAGAGCTTCGGGTCGGCGCCGGGAATGGCGAGGACGGGCGAGACGTTCGCGTGGCCTGACATCGGCTGCTCCTGTGCTATCAAGCGGGAGACTGGCAGATTATTTCAACCAAGTCCCGCCCCAAGAGCGCAAGTGCCGGTCGGTATAAAACAGTCATTGGGGGACGCCTCGAAGATGCGGACCCGGAATCTCGAGATTCTCTGATGTGCAAGTGCACATCAAAGTTCGATGCTTTTTATCGCCCCGGAATGGCGGGGGTCTGCTTCGAACGATCAGTCCGGCTGGGTGCGCTTCCTATCGCTGCTCTTTCGGAATGACGAATTTCAATCCGGACCAGATAGCGTCGATCGAACAGACCTTGATATCGACGAGGCCAAGGGGAAGCGCGGTATCGCGCACCACTACGTCCGTCAGGTCGGTCGCGAGCCTTGCGGATTTTTCGGCCACGACACCCAGATCGCGCGATCGGGCGCGACCACCACGCGGTAGCCGCGCAGCTTGCTGGCGAGCCCAGCCGCTTCGGTGGCGAACACATGCACCATGTGAAGGGGCGGCTTCGGCCTGGTGATCATCTTCACGCCGGCCGGCAGTGGACCAACAAGATTGCCATTCGCAGAAGGCGCGCCGCCGACCAAAATGCAAAAGCCCGGCTAGTGGAGTGGATTTGACATTCGCACCCCACTTGGCCGCGAGTTCGCTAGCGAATGTCAAATCCCTGACTCCACTAGAAACATATATTTTCTAGTGGTCCTTTGATTCTAACATTCGCAAAAGCGCCTGCCGAGAAGGGATGCGAATGTTAGAATCGGACCACTAGTGCCGAGCTTCTGCGCAACTGACTTGCCGGAGTAACCAGCCATCGATGTCCGACAGGCGGTTACGCCTGCGGCTGCGGCTCCAGACCGGGATCCGGATCGGGGCGCGGGCGCGGCTTGCCGGCCGGCGGCACCGCCGAGGTACGCGGGGTGGTCGGCTCCAGCACCGACTCGCGGTTCGGCTTCTTGCCCTTGAGCAGCTCCAGAATTTCGTCGCCGGTCAGGGTTTCGTATTCCAGCAGGCCCTTGGCCAGAGTCTCGAGATCGGCGCGCTTGTCCGTCAGAATCTTGGTCGCCTGCCTGTAGCCTTCCTCAACCAGACGGCGGATCTCGCTGTCGATTTTCTGCACGGTCGCCTCGGACGCATTCTGCGTGCGCGACACCGACATCCCTAAGAAAACCTCGTCCTGGTTCTCGCCATAGGACACGGTGCCGAGTTCTTCGGAGAGGCCCCAGCGCGTCACCATCATGCGCGCCAGCCGCGTCGCCTGCTCGATGTCGGAAGCCGCACCCGAGGTGACCTTTTCGCGGCCGAACACCAGTTCTTCGGCGACGCGCCCGCCCATCATGATGGCCAGGCGTGAGGTCATCTGCTCCAGCGACATCGACAGCTTGTCGCGTTCGGGCAGCTGCATCACCATGCCGAGCGCGCGGCCGCGCGGAATGATGGTCGCCTTGTGGATCGGATCGGTCGCGATCACGTTGAGGCCGACGATGGCGTGGCCGCCCTCGTGATAAGCGGTCAACAGTTTCTCTTCCTCGGTCATCACCAGCGACTTGCGCTCGGCGCCCATCATGACCTTGTCCTTGGCCTCTTCGAACTCGGCCTGCGTCACCATGCGCTTGTTGCGCCGTGCTGCGGTAAGCGCCGCCTCGTTGACGAGGTTCATCAGGTCGGCGCCGGAAAATCCGGGCGTGCCGCGCGCTATCGTCTTGAGGTTGATATCGGGCGCGAGCGGAACTTTGCGAACGTGAACTTTCAGGATCTGCTCGCGGCCGACGACATCCGGGTTCGGCACCACGACCTGGCGATCGAAACGGCCGGGGCGCAGCAGCGCCGGGTCGAGCACGTCCGGCCGGTTGGTCGCCGCGATCAGGATCACGCCTTCGTTGGCCTCAAAACCGTCCATCTCGACCAGCAACTGGTTGAGCGTCTGCTCGCGCTCGTCGTTGCCGCCGCCAAGACCGGCGCCGCGATGCCGGCCGACAGCGTCGATTTCGTCGATGAAGATGATGCAGGGCGCGTTCTTCTTGGCCTGTTCGAACATGTCGCGGACACGGCTGGCGCCGACGCCGACGAACATCTCGACAAAGTCCGAGCCCGAGATCGTGAAGAACGGAACGTTGGCTTCGCCGGCCACGGCGCGCGCGATCAGCGTCTTGCCGGTTCCGGGAGGACCGACCAGCAGCACGCCGCGCGGAATCCGCCCGCCGAGCCGCTGATATTTTCCGGGGTCGCGCAGAAATTCGACGATCTCCTGCAAGTCCTGCTTGGCCTCGTCGACGCCGGCGACATCCTCGAAGGTCACGCGGCCGTGCGCTTCCGTCAGCATCTTGGCGCGTGACTTGCCAAAACCCATCGCCTTGCCGGCACCGCCCTGCATCTGGCGCGACAGGAAGATCCACACTCCGATAAGGGCGATGAACGGCAGCCACGAAACCAAAAGCGACACGAACCATGGCACGTTGTCGCCCGGCGGCTTCGCGGTGATCGAGACCTTGCCGTTATAGAGGCGCGAGACCAGCGTCGGGTCGTTCGGCGCATAGGTCTGGAAGCTCGAGCCGTTGGTGAAGGTGCCGTGAATCTCCGGGCCCTGGATGACGACGTCGCGCACGTGATTCTGGTCGACCTCGGTCAACAGCTGCGAGAACGAGATGTCCTGAGAGGAAGCGCGCTGACCAGGATTCTGGAAGAGCGTGAACAATGCCAATAGCAGCAGAACAATGATGACCCAGAGGGCGAAGTTGCGCAGATTGGCGTTCATTGATCTTCCTTCGTGGTCGCGCGGATCGCGGCCCTATTCCTTTGGGGGTAGGCGCGAGGGAATCCCTCATCCGACTGCGTTAAACAATCTAGGTGCCGAGGCGGTTGCTGCCAAGGGAACCACATAGGACTATTTAGCCTATCTTAGCGCCATTCCGGTTCAAATCGTGGCGCAGAAATCGGTGTCTTTCGGGGTGGTTAAGGCCCCAAAAACGCGCTTTGGAGCGGATGCTGCCTGCCTCAACCGGGTCGGCGGCGACGGGGCGACGCCGGTACGACGCTGATGCGATCATCGGCGAGACTGATCAGCGCACCCGCCAGGGTCTGTTTCAGCCGAGGGCGTCGCTTGGCCCCGCTTTTGGCCATGGCCTCGTCCAGAGCCGACAACAGGACTTCGACCTTGCCCAGTTCGGCCGGCCCCTCATGACCAAACCGGTTGATGGCGCGCAGCAACAGCCGAAGCCGGATTTCATCGCTCATCGCGGCAAAGGCCCTAGCATCGAAGCTTTTGGCCGCAACGACATCAGCGTCGCTCGGCGCCGCGGTCATTCGATCCCTGAGCGTCAGATATCGCTCGGCGCCGTCGACAAGGAGTTCGATCGCCGTATTGGCCCGCGCCAGTCGCGAGGCCAGCCGCGCCAGATTGCGCGCATCACCGCCCTCCGCGGCCAACGCCGGCATCAACGCGCGAAGACGGGGCCGGGTAAAGCTCACGTCGCGGTTGGTCGGATCATCGGCAAAGCCGAGCTTTGCCTTGCGAAGCGTTGCGATCAGCTGCGATTTCGGAACGTCCAGAAGCGGGCGGGCCAAGCGCACGCCCTCGCGCTCGCTCTCCCGCGCCATCGCCGAAAGACCGGCTATCCCGCTGCCGCGAACAAGGCGCATCAGAAGCGTTTCCGCCTGATCGTCACGCGTATGGGCGGTGAGGATATGCGTGGCGCCGCTCTCGCGCGCGGCTTTGACCAGCAGGCGGTAACGCGCGCTGCGCGCCGCAGCGGGCAAGCCGGATTTTGGTTTCGCACCGGTCCAGCGCATGGTGCGATGGGTGAGACCGAGCGAACGCGCCAGGCGCTTGACCTCGCGTGCCTCGCGCGCCGCCTCCCGGCGCAAGCCGTGATCAATCGTGACGGCGAGAAGCCGCGGCCCTCGGGTCAGGGCATGGCGCCAGCGCGCGGCAAGCCACATCAGCGCGAGCGAATCGGGGCCGCCGGAAACAGCCAGGACGATCGCGGGGAGGCCTTTGAAACCGGCGAACAGATCTTTCGCATGCTGTGCCGAGATCGGAGAGTTGTCGTCAGGCATGGTGGCGCCGGCTGATGTCGAAGCCCGTCCATGAAGTCTAGCAACAGAACGACACGGATGCTCAATGCCGACGGTTATCCCGCCCGACAAAAAATCGGCTGGTCCGGGAAATGTGCCTATGAAATCAATCGTGCAGGCGGGTAGCGAATGTCAAATTCGCTCCACCCACTAGTGTGGCGGATTCCTATCAGTCTCACCGGGAGTGCGTCATAGGAACGTCTAATCCAAAGCCACACCAGACTCATAGGGTTGCCAGTGTCCCTTCGGTTCCGACGTTCGTAGAAGTGCGTGCGGCAAAGTCATACGAACGTCGGAACCGGGACACTAGCACCGCTCGCGCTTCTGCTCGCGGTCGACCGCCTGCTTGATGCCCGAGGAGGCGCGAGGATATTTCCGCCCCACTTCGCCAAAGGCGGCGCAGGCGGCCTCTTTCTCCTTCAACGCTGCGAGCGACTGGCCGAGCCGCAGCAAGGCGTCCGGGGCTTTTGCCGAGCGATCAAACTTGGTGGTCACGCCGAGGAAGGATTCGGCCGCATCACGATACAGCTGGCGCTGGAAGAAACTTTCGCCAAGCCAGAATTGCGCCTCTGCGATCAGCGGATCGCTCGGATATCTCTTGACGAAGCTGCGCATCGTTTCCTCGGCAAGCGCATAGTCCTTGCGCTGCATGTAGCCGACGCCGAGGTCGAACTCGTCCCGTGGCGTTGCCGAGGGCGGCAGCGTGGTGAGCGCTCCGGTCGCATTGGCATTGCGCTGCGGCGGCAGGACGCCGGCGGAATTGCTTGCTGCTGCAGCGGTATTGGCAAGGTCGAGCGGCTCGCCCGGGCCGCGCCCGCCGGGCGCACCGATCGGCGCCTCGGTCGGCATGGGGAGCTGTCCTCCGCCGAGCGCACGCGGCGCGCCGGGAGCGTTCGGATTCTGGCTGGGATCGAAGGCATCGCCGCGGCGGCGGCCGCCGGGTGCTGCCGGAGGCTCCTGGACGATCGGCGCGGGAGAGCCGACCTGCGGCTCAAAACCTGCTTGCGGCTGTGGCGACCGGACCGAAGGCCCGGGCTGCGCCGGGGGCAAGGCGGCCATATTGGGCTGAACCGGGACGGGCTGGCCCGCGGGTAGCCCCTGGGCACCCTGCAGCGTCCGCAGACGCTCTTCAAGCTGCCGGTTGCGGAACTGCAGTTCCTCGTTCTGCCCGGTCAGTTGCCGGATCTGATTTTCCAGCTGAATCCGGACCTCCGGGTCGACATCGTCGGATTGCGCCAGCGCCTGCGGGCACCAAGCGAGCATAGCGGACAAGGCGGCAGCGCGCGCAACGTTATGAAATCTGAATGACATTCTGGCCTGACGTACGGAATCGACGTGAGCTCAAGGCGGATCACTATTGAGACACCGAGTACGCCAAAAATGTGACTGAGACAAAGGCATAAAGGCACTGCCCTGCGGCTGGTGTCAGCAAAGCTTGCAACAAACCGGCGCCAAGGAGGGCGCCGGCAACAAGGTTCGTCGAAACGGGACGCGCTGCTTACGAACTCGCGTTCAGCACCGTGACCGCACGGCGGTTCTGCGACCAGCAGGAGATGTCATTGCAGACCGCGACCGGGCGCTCCTTGCCGTACGAGATCGTGCGCATACGGGAGGGATCGATCCCGCGCGAGGTGAGGAAGGCGCGGACCGATTGGGCACGCCGCGCGCCGAGCGCGATGTTGTATTCGCGCGTTCCCCGCTCGTCGGCATGGCCTTCGATGGTGAAGGTATAGCGGTTGTAGGTCTGCAGCCACTGCGCCTGCCTCTCGAGCGTCGCAATCGCCTGCGGCGACAATTCGGTCTGATCACTGTCGAAAAATACGCGATCGCCAACATTGACCACGAAATCCTGCTGGCTGCCGGGCGTCGCGGCGCTGGCCATCGCGCCATCGGCAAGCGGGTTCTTTGCACAGGCGCCCATCGACAGCGCCACCGCGAGCACGGCGGCCAGCTTCAATCCCCGGAGGACGCGCATATGATCTTTCATCGTGGAGTCTCCACGCTTACGTTTTCGACTGCTATCCGGTCTACAGGGCGATGGTTAAGCGAACGTTTGGTCAACCTTGATGGGATGTTGCCAAATCCGATCAAATGCCCCCGGTCGGCGAAAAGCAACCGCGATAGTTAATGGGTTGTAAATGTGGCACGAGGGTGAAGGCAAGCCCAGGACAGCAATCATATCCACGGTTTCCGAGAGGTGTTGGACGCCGCCGAGGGCATCCGATTTCGCCATAAACTTCAATTAGTTGTAGCATGACGAAAGGGCTGCGCGCCGAGCGGGCAGGGAACAAATTCCACCCGGAAGAACGGCGGACCGAATGTTTCGAAAAAAGATCCATGCAGGCAGCGCACACGCATGGGTGGCGCCAACCTTCTGCCGCGCGGCCGCCCTGATTTGCCCACGCCGGCGTGCGACAGCTGACCCCTTCCCGAAACGATCGAGTGAACGAATGCCACGGGCCAAAGCGCGAGCAGCGACCATTCTTGCCGAATTCGAAAAAGCGGAAACCGAGCTTGTCGGCAAAGCCGTCGCTCTTACCGATGGCAAGGCGGGAACCGTGGAAAACGTCTGGCTTGACGAATTCCACGGTCTGCGCATTGCGATCAGGGGCCACGAAGGCAAGTGGCCGGTCTCGACCATCAAGATGGCCGAGCAATGATCGTTGCTGCGGCCGGAACAGGCAAATCCGGGAAAGAGCCGAGGCTAGTGTTCCGGTTCCGAGGTTCGCATGACCTTGCCGCACGCACTATTACGAGCGTCGGAACCAAGCAACTCTCTGGTTTAGTGTGGCTCTGGATTTGATTCCGCCACACACTAGCCAGCCCCGGTTGAAGGCGAGGTCGCCCGTCCCTCCTCGCTCGAGACGGGCAGCACGACGGAAGCGCGTTCGATCGGGAACGCCGGCAGGTTGACCACCGGGGACAGGCGGTGGCTGTCGCGTTCGAACAGCATGCGGCGCTCGAAATAGCTCGAACGCAGGAACGGGTACCGGGCGAACACCTTCTCGCGCATGGCGGGGAAGTCGATCGCCATCAGACAGATCGGCTTGGTCAGGGTCGGGTAAGCGCGCGCCGGCGAGATCGTATGCAGGAAGACGCGCTTGTAGAACGCCTGATGTTCGGTTCGAACCGAAGCCAGGCCCATGTCGGCGCGGAAGTATTCGCAGGCCACATAAGCGAGCCGCAGCGTCATGTAGGGCAATTCCGGAATGCGCTTGGCCCGCGCCGGATCGGCGACGAAACGCGTGGGGTCAACCATGACCTTCCCCTTCGCAAGCTCCGGACCCAGGATTTCCGGAAAGACGCTCATCGACGGCGTATCAGGCCATTCCGGCGAGGCGACGCTGATGCGCAGCGAACTTGAAAGCACGCCGTCAAAATAGACGCCGAAGATCCAGGAATTTGGCAGGTCGTCGAAACGATCGCTGACCTTGCGTTCGCGATTGGGTTCGATCGCACCTTCGTTGAAATAGGCGCGATAGCGAAGACGATAGATCTCGTCCCTCTCCTCCTCGGTTTCCGCGAGGCGGTAATCGACTTGATCAAGTAGTTCGATTTTACGCTCTGGAGGCCGGCTTCTTAACTCTGGAATCGAACTCACTTGCCCCCCACGCACCCAACTTAGCCCCACACAATCGGAAGGTTAATGGTTTCCTACCGCAACTGCAAAACAATCGAGGCGTTAGGGTTAATCGCAGCAAGTAAACAAGATTTGTTTTTTGGGCGGGGAATAAATCAGCATGAGGGGGGACGAGGCCGCTCGGGCCAGAATGATTTTCAGGCGATGGACCGGCTGGACGCCGGCTGGTCCTCGTCGGTCCGGCGACCGTGCGAGGCGTTCAGGAGCTGGCGGATTCGCATGGCCGGAACCGGGCGGCTGAACAGGTATCCTTGCGCTTCGGTCACGGTGCCGTCGGCGTTGACCAGCTCCAGCTGCTCATTGGTCTCGATGCCTTCGACCACCACCGACATGCCAAGATCGGCACTGAGCCGCGCCACGCCGCGCAACAGGCGCAGCGGACGATCGGTGTCGATTCCTTCCAGGAACGAGCGATCGATCTTCACCTTCTGCAGCGGGAAATTATGCAGATAGCTGAGGCTCGAATAGCCGGTGCCGAAGTCGTCCAGCGATATTCGCACGCCGATCTCGCGCAGTTGAGACAGCACGTCGTGGGTCAACTGCGTATTGCGCAACAGCGACGATTCGGTGATCTCGATTTCAAGGCGAGTGGCAGGCAGCCCGGAGACTTCGAGCGCGTAGCGAACCTCGCTCAGCACGTCACGCTGATGGAACTGCTGCGGCGAGAAGTTGACCGCGACGCTGACGCCGTCGGGCCATTTCATGCACTCCATGCAGGCCTTGCGCAGGATCCAGCGGCCGAGGTCGACGATAAGCCCCATGTCTTCGGCGACCGGGATGATATCGACCGGCGACACCGTGCCGCGCACCGGGTGATTCCAGCGCAGCAGCGCCTCGCATGTCGATATCCGGCCGGACCTGAGATTGACGAGTGGCTGATAGAACAGCTCGAATTCCTCGTTCGACAGCGCCTTGCGCAAGTCGAGTTCCAGAATGCGGCGTGCCTCGACGGTCTGCGCCATCTCGTCGCGGAAGAAGCAGAAGGTTCCGCGGCCGTCCGCCTTGGCGCGATAGAGCGCCATGTCGGCGTTCTTCAGCAATGTGTCGGCGCTGATGTCCGGCGACGTCATCGCGATGCCG
>NZ_DATMLW010000219.1:0-25733 GCF_035570375.1 Bradyrhizobium sp.
GCGCATCGAGCGTGTCAGCATCGCGACCGCCGGCGTCGGCATCGGTCCGAGCTGGAGCACGTCCATGCCGACGGAGGTGAAGCCCGCGATCAGCGCGGTTTCGATCATGTACCCGGAGAGTCGGGTGTCCTTGCCGATCACGACGCGATGGCGGTAATCGCCGCGGCGAAAAATGAGGCCGCTCGCCTGCCCGACCTTGAGCGCCAGCTCCGGCGTAATCAGACCATTGGCGAGGCCCCGAATCCCGTCCGTTCCGAAATATTTGCGGCTCATATATCCCCCAGCATCGTCCTATCTCAAATTCGTCTCGCCGGCGCTCCGACCGCAGCATTCGCATCCCATCCCGGCATGCAGCCTTGCGAATGTTGGAATCAAGGGACCACCAGCAACCAGGCCTCCCGTGGAGTTCCGGATTTGACTTTCGCCTTTCGAACTCGCGATCAGGAAAATAGCGAGTGTCAAACCCACTGCACAGGTCTTGCCTGGCGAAACGCCCGTACGCCAGACCATCCTAACGTTGACGCGGTTATAATGCCTTTGGCACCAAAATGACTTCAAAAAATATGATTAATCATATCAGGTTACCGCCTCTCCGCGCGCTGGCTCAAGTCATTGACCAGAAAAAGGAATACTGGGTTCCCGCCGCCGATTTCGGTGCCTGCTAATCCTTGCGCTTGACGTGGCGGTCATCCCTGGAGGGCGGCGGCTGGGTGACATTGACCGGGTCCGAGGCCGGAAAAGTCTCCTCCAGCCCCTCCTCCAGCGCCTGGTCGAGCAGGCGCTTTTCCAGATCCTTGGCATCGGCGGCCTTGGCGCGCGATCGGATCATGCGAACCTCCATTGCTCCTCGTGACACGATTTTGCGAGAGGCGCAGGCATGGTAGATGAGCGGCTAAGCGGACAAATACAAGAAGGGTCGGAAACGTCCATGAAACACATCACCTGCATCGAGGATCTGCGCCAGCGCCATATGCGAAAAGTGCCGAAGGCATTTTTCGACTACGCCGACCGCGGCTCCTATGCCGAGGAGACGCTGCGCGCCAACCGCGACGATCTTGCGAAGATCAAATTCCGCCAGCGCATTCTGGTCGATGTATCGAGACGCGATCTTTCGACCACCATCCTTGGCGAACCTGCCTCGCTTCCCCTGATCCTGGCGCCGGTCGGACTCACCGGCATGCAATATGGCGACGGCGAAATCCACGCCTGCCGCGCCGCGCAGGCCGCCGGCATTCCCTATACGTTGAGCACCATGTCGATCTGCTCGATCGAGGATGTCGCCGCCAATGTCGCCAAGCCGTTCTGGTTCCAGCTGTATGTCATGAAGGACCGCGGCTTCATCAAGGCGCTGATCGAACGCGCGATCGCGGCCAAATGCAGTGCGCTGGTGCTGACCGTCGATCTGCAGGTGATCGGGCAGCGCCATGCCGACATCAAGAACGGCATGACGGTGCCGCCGGAATGGTCGCTGTCGAAGCTGTTCGATTTCGCCACCAAGCCGGCGTGGGTGGCGAGCGTGTTGCGCGGCAAGCGCCGCACCTTCGGCAATCTCGTCGGTCACCTCAAGGGCACCGACGACATCACCGCGCTCGGCACCTGGATCGGCACGCAGTTCGACACCACGCTGAACTGGAAGGATGTCGACTGGATCCGCAGCATCTGGCCCGGCAAGCTGGTGCTCAAGGGCATTCTCGACGTCGAGGACGCCAACGAGGCGGCAAAGACCGGCGCGCAGGCGCTGGTGGTATCCAACCATGGCGGCCGCCAGCTCGATGGCGCGCCTTCTTCGATCGAGGCGTTACCCGAGATCGTCGACGCGATCGGCGACAAGATGGAAATCATGTTCGACGGCGGCATCCGCTCCGGTCAGGACGTCATGCGCGCGCTCGCGCTAGGCGCCAAATCCTGCATGATCGGGCGCGCCTATATTCACGGTCTCGGCGCTTTCGGCGGCCCTGGAGTCGAGAAGGCGATCGACATCATCCGCAACGAACTCTCGACCACCATGGGCCTGTGCGGGGTCAACACCATCGCCGAGATCGATGACCGCGTGCTGGCGGTGTAGCGACCTGGCCACCGTCATTCCGGGGCGATGCGAATGCATCGAACCCGGAATCTCGAGATTCCGGATTCGTCGCTGACGCGACGCTCCGGAATGATGTTTCGCCTACGCAGGCGTTGGCGAAAACATCACATCGGCGGCGCGATGCCGTCGCGGCCAACGCCGATGCGGTTGGTCTCGAGCGATCCGTCGTCCTTCTTCATCGCGCCGAAGATGATGACTTTCGCACCCGGGGCTTGACCTCCGACTTCTCGCCGGTGACGAAGGCAACGATCGCCGCATCCGGCGGCACCACGACCTTCTTTTCACCGTCCTTGTACTTGACCTGAATGACCTGGCCATCCACGCCGGCAACGGTCTCGGCGACGGTAGCGTTGGTCACGGTAGAGTTCGGACGCAGATCCCAGGGCCGAAAACCTTCGGCCGCACCACGCATGGCCTCGGGGAAGATATGGATGGCCAGCGCCTTCTGGCTGCCATCGGGCTGCGGCATGCCTGACACCCCGATGTAGTTGCCGGGCTTGATCTCCGACAACGAAGTCTTGGCGATGCCGATGACCGAGAGGTCGTCAGTCATTTTGACCTTCACGTCGGTGCCTTCGCGCGTCTTGATCATCAGCATCGGACCATCGATGCCTTCGATGGTGCCGCGAATGCGGACGGTCGGCGGCTGCTGGGCCCAGGCGGCGGAGGCAAGCAGGGATATCATTGCGAACGAAGCGAGAAGCGCGCGCGTCATCCACGAGGAGATTTTCGGCATGGTCATTCCCTCAAAGGTTTTGGTTGAGCAACGAAAATAGTACCCCACGAAGTCGGGGTTATTCCGGGAATCCTACATCGGCGGCGTCAGCCCGTCGCGGCCAACGCTGATGCGGCTGGTTTCGAACGAACCGTCCGCGATTTGCTTGACGAACGCGATGATTTTGGCCCCCGGCTTCAAATCGGATCGGTCGGCGGCAACATAGGTCACGACCGGAGTGTCGGGGCCGACCACGACTTTCTTTTCGCCATCCCTGTACTTGATCAGAAGGTTCTGACCGTCATTGCCGGCGACCGTCTCGGCCACCGTGGCATTGGTCATGGTCGAGTTCGGACGCAGATCGTAGGGGCGCGATCCTTCGCCGGTGCCGCGCATGTCTTCGGGAAAGACGTGAACCTCGACCGCGTTCTGGCGGCCATCCGGTCCTGGCACGGTCGTGGTGCCGATGAAAGAGCCAAGCTTGATGTCGGCGAGCGAGATCTTGATGATTCCAACTACCCGCGCATCGGCTGTCATGTGCAATTTGACGTCTCCGCCGCTGCGCGATTTGACTGACAGCACGTCGCCCTCGACCTTCTCGATCTTGCCGCGCACCCGCGTCGGCGTCGGTGGCTGCTGGGCTACCGCGAGCAGGGATGTTGCAACCACCATGGCAACGGCAACGAGCGGACGAGTGAGGGTGGAACGTTGAATTGGCATGCGATGGACCTCCAGGAGACCGTGAGCTTAACCATGGAGGACGAACCTTCCATGATGCTGCCGCTCACAAGCGCGCGATCAGCGAAAGGGCTTGCCCGATCAGGTGTGCCTGAGATCGGCCTCGACCAGCGCGCGAAGTTCGGGCGTGACCTCGGGTCGACGACCGAACCACAATTCGAATCCGCGCACCGCCTGGTGCAGCAGCATGCCGAGCCCGTCGGCCGTCCTCAGGCCACGGCTGCGCGCCGCCGCCAGCAATGGCGTTTCCAGCGGCACGTAAACGAGGTCGGCGACGATCGACTGCGCGGCAAGCCGGTCGATATCGAGTTCGAGTGCGCCCTGGCCGTGCATGCCGAGCGAGGTCGTGTTGACCAGCAATCCGGCCTGCGGCAGCACCTCAACGAACTTGTCCCACGCAACGGGATGTACGCTGTCGCCGAATTGATCGGCAAGCGCTTGTGCTCGTTCAAAGGTCCGGTTCGCGACATGCACGCGCTTGACGCCGCGCTCGACCAATCCGAACACCACCGCGCGCGAGGACCCGCCGGCGCCCAGCACCAGCGCGTCGTCGATGGCGTCCCAGCCTTTCGCGGCGGCGTCGAGATTGTTGATGAAGCCTTCGATGTCGGTATTGGTCGAGCGCAGTTCCTTGCCCTCATACCACAAGGTGTTGGCCGCGCCGACCGCGCGCGCCCGCTCGTCCGGCACCGTCAATGCAAGCGCACGTTCCTTGTGCGGGATGGTGACGTTGGCGCCGATGAAGCCGTGCGCCGACAGTCGCAGGACGAATTCGGCAAAGCCTTCCGGCGGCACCGCCTCGATGTTGTAACCGCCCTCGATCGCGAGCGTTCGCAGCCAGTAGTGGTGGATCAGCGGCGAGCGCGAATGCGCCGCCGGCCAACCGATCAGGCATGCCGCGCGGGGTCTTGTTGAGGCCGCCATCGCCAATCCCTGTTGCGGCGCCGCACCCGTCAGACGCCATCCTGGTGCAGTGGATCTGACATTCGCACCCTAGTTGGCGCGAGTTCGTTAGCGAATGTCAAATCCATAACTCCACTAGAAACCTTTATTTTCTGGTGGTCCTTTGATTCTAACATTCGCAAAGGTTCCTGCCGAGAAGGGATGCGAATGTTAGAATCGGACCACTGGTTCAAATCGGGCAAGCCGCGTTCCCTGTCAATGCCGACACCCCCGGAGAAGTTCAGGTCGCCGCAAGAGCATCCGGCGCAGCCGGAGGCGCCTCTCGCTCCCCCTTGATGTCAGCCATCGCCCGCGCGATGGTTTCGCGGTAGATGGCGCGCGGGCGGATGACGCCATGGGTCAGCAACGCGCGGCGAACCGGCGGCGATGCGCCGGTGATGTAGAGCCGGATGCCCTGACGGGCGGCCTTGTTCGCAACCCGGCTCATCGCATTGGCCGCGGTGGAATCCAGAAACGGCACCGCCGCAAAATCGACCACGAAGGCCTTGCGCGTGTCGGCGATGCTGTCGAGTACCGTTCCCACCGACGAAGCCGCGCCGAAGAAGAAGGCTCCCGTAATTCGATACACCAGGACATCCGGGTCGGCGGCCAGGCGGGAATCGTAGGGCGCGCGGACGCCGTCGCCGAAATCGGCGCGGTCGGCTTGCACCAGCACATCCGCTTCGACGCCGGTAACTTGCGCCATGCGGTTGATGAACAGCACCGCGCCGAGCGCAAAGCCGACCAGGATGCCTTCGGTAAGATCGCGAAAGATCGTCAGCAGAAAGGTCGCAAGCAGCACCACCGCATCACCGCGTGAGGAGCGGATCAGAAGCGCGAATTCGCGCCTTTCCGCCATGTTCCAGGCGACGACGACGAGCACGGCCGCCAGTGCGGCGAGCGGAATGAAGCTGGCGAGGGGAGCCGCGACCAGCATGAACAGCAAAAGGAACAGCGAATGCAGCATGCCGGAGACCGGACCGCGCGCACCGGCGCGGACATTGGTCGCGGTGCGCGCGATGGTGCCGGTGACGCAGATGCCGCCGAACAGCGCCGAGCCGATATTGGCAAAGCCTTGCGCGACCAATTCGCAATTCGACCGATGCCTTCGTCCGGTCATGCCGTCGGCCACCACAGCGGACAACAACGATTCGATGGCGCCGAGCAGCGCGAATGCGATCGCATCCGGCAGAACCGCTTGCGCCTTCGCAACAGACAATGAGGGCCATGCGGGGAAGGGCAATTGCCGGGGAATGCCGCCAAAGCGTGTGCCGATGGTTTCGACGGGAAGCGACAACATCCAGGTTGCGACAGCCGCGACAGCGACCGCGATCAAAATGCCCGGCCAGTGTGGCCGCAGCCTGCGCAACACCACGATGATGGCGATGCTGATCGCGGCAATTGCGATCGCCGAATTATTGGCCGTGTGCAGGCCACCCGCCAGTGCCTGCAGTTTCGGGATGAATTCGCCCGGTTCCTTTCCGGAAAGCTGATGCCGAGCAGATCCTTGATCTGGCTTGTGAAGATGATGACGGCGATGCCGGAGGTGAACCCCACGGTGACGGGATAGGGGATGAATTTGATGTAGGTGCCGAGTTGCAGAAAACCGGCGGCGACCAAAAAAACCCCGGCCATGGCGGTTGCGAGAATCACGCCGTCGATGCCGTGGCGTTCGGCAGTCAGCGCGACGAGCACGATGAAAGCGCCGGCGGGCCCTCCGATCTGAAACCGGCTGCCGCCGAGCAGCGAAACGATGAAGCCGCCGACGACGGCGGTATAGAGGCCGCGATCGGGCGTCACACCGGATGCGATCGCAATCGCCATCGACAAGGGAAGCGCGACGATCGCCACCGTCAGGCCGGAAAGTGCGTCAGCCCGAAAATCCGAGAACGTGTAGCCCTCGCGCAGAACCGTGACGAGCTTGGGCACATATAATTCGGCGAAGGTCGGCCCGTGGGCCTGGCCTACTCGCTTTCTCGCGATGCTCATGCCGCGGCTGCTCCCCGTTCCACCCGCATGATCGGCATCTGGCGGGTTGCTTCTCTAGATCATGATGCGATCAAGCCGAATCGCATCATCTCTTGGTCTGAGCATGATCTTTTCGGAAAACCGGTTTCCACTTTTCCGGATCAGGCTCTAGTTGCGACGCGGCGGGCCCGGTTGCTTCAACCGCACGCCACGCCCGCCATCCTCGCTGCGCGCATTTTCGCCGATCAATTCGACGCCGGCCCGGCTCAGCGCCTCGACCACCTTGGTCAATGATTCGACCACGCCGCGAACCGTGCCGACGCTGCCTTCCATGCGCTGGATGGTCGGCAGTGAAAGACCGGCCATCTCCGCAAGGGTTTTCTGGTCAATTCCGAGCAATGCCCGCGCCGCCCTCATCTGGAAAGACGTGATCATGCGATCGATCCATATCCTGATTATGATAAATGATGTTTTTTCTAATGAAAATGATGTAAAAAACATCAAATAGCAATCCGGAAGTGCCCAGCCAAAAACATCCGCCGTCCTGCGGGGTCGCAAGGACGGCGGAATCGAACCAGAAGGTTGTTTGAGGGGCGAGCTAAAGCGTGATGAAGCCAGGTTGACCTATAACCGCGGCGCAAGCGCGCTCCCTCTCCCATTGGGAGAGGGTTGGGGTGAAGGGTACGGTCTATCAAGAGAACGTTCGACCCTCACCCGGATTGCTTCGCAATCCGACCTCTCCCCACCGGGGAGAGGTGAATCAAATCTGCTGGCAAAGCGAGCCAAACAAAACTCATCCCGCTCTATGCCGCTGCGCGATGGGCGGCGATGATCTGGTCGGCGGCGCGGCCAGTCACCTCTGCCATCCGATCGAACTGCCGGGTGAAACTGCCGGCACCGGCGGTCGCCGATCGCAATTCCACGATCAGCTCGCCGATCTCGGCTTCGGGCATCATCGCGCGCACGCGATCCCAACCCGACCAGCCCTCGCGGGTGTCGAAGCCGAGAATCTGTCCACGTCGTCCCGAAAGGATGGCGTTGATCTTCGCGGTCGCATCGTTGGGACAGACGATGTCCACCACGTGGATCGGCTCGAGCAACACCGGCTGGCACTGCGGCAACGCTTCGCTGACGCCGATCCGCGCGGCGGTGCGGAAGGCAAGATCAGACGAATCCACGCTGTGATAGGAACCGTCGATCAGCGTCACGTCCACGTCGATCACGGGGAAGCCGAGCGGCCCGCGCGTCAATCCGTCGACGACGCCCTCTTCGACCGCCGGAATGTAGTTGCGCGGAACGGCGCCGCCGACAACCTTTTCATGGAATTCGAAGCCGCCGCCGCGCGGCAGCGGTTTGATCTCCAGCACCACGTCGCCGAACTGGCCGTGACCGCCGGATTGCTTCTTGTGCCGGCCACGCTGGGTGATCGGTTTGCGGATGGTCTCCTGATAGCCGATCGCGGGCGGATGGGACTTCACGTTGACGCCGAAGCGGTCGCGAAGCCGCTCCAACGCGACGCGCAGATGCATCTCGCCCTGTCCCCACAGCACAGTGTCGTGGGTGCGCGGGTTCTGCACCATGGTCAGCGATGAATCTTCTTCGTTGAGCCGCAGCAAGGCCTGGCCGAGCTTAACGTCGTCCTTGCGGTCGGCGGCAGCAACCGCCATCGCCAGCACCGGCGGCGACGGCTCGACACTCACCAGCGCGTTCGGTGCGGTCTTGCTGCTCGACAGGGTATCGCCCGTCTTGAAGCTGTCGAGCTTGCCGAGCGCCACGGTGTCGCCCGCCTCGGCATAGGGCCGCTTGTTGTCATTGCCGCAAGAGAGCGCCGAAACTCCGGACACCCGGCCCGCTTCACCCGGCGATGAATGCAGCGTCGCGCCGTCCTCGAGCCGTCCGCTCAGGACGCGGGTCAACGACAACTTGCCGCCATGCTGCAAATGCACCGTCTTGAACACGTAGGCCAGCGCATCCCTGGATGACGGCGCGCCGAGACGTTTGGCGGTTTCGGCCACGCCCGGCGATTCATGCCGCAGCGCCTTCATCAGGCGCAGCACGCCGTTCTCGCGGATGGCGGAGCCGAGCAGCACCGGACAGATCAGGCCTTCGCGCAGTTCGCGCGCGAGATCATCGAATACGGCGTCACGCGGCGGCTGGATGTCTTCCAGCAATTGCTCCATCAGCGCGTCGTCGTGATCGGCGAGCTTCTCCAGCATCGAGAACCGGGCTTCCTTCTCGCGGTCGAGATCGTTGCCCTCCAGCGTGATCACTTCGGATGCCTTGTGCTCGCGGTAGACAAAGGCGCGTTCAAGCGCCAGATCGACGAAGCCTGCGATCAACTCGCCGTTCCAGATCGGAATCTGGCGCAGCACCAGCGGAATCCGCGACGCCGGCTGCAGGGTCGCGAGCGTCTCGCGGATGCGCTTGTTGGCGCGGTCGATCTTGTTGAGAAACAGAAAGCGCGGAATGCCGAGATCCTCGAGCTCGCGCAGGATGATCTGAAGCTGCGGCAGCTTGCGCTCGTCGGCCTCGCAGACCACGACCGCGGCGTCGACGGCCGGGAGCGCTGCGCGCATGTCGTGCGAGAACTCGACCGAACCGGGACAATCGATGAAGGTGTAACTGTCGCCCATGAAGTTGGTGGTGACGGCGGTGAGGCCGACGCCCATCTTGTGATGACGCGCCTCGGGAGTGGAATCTCCCACGGAAGTCCCCGCCTCAACCGTGCCGGCGCGCGGGACTGCGCCCGTCCGCGCCAATATTGCTTCTAGAAGTGTGGTCTTACCGCTTTGGAAAGGGCCCACCAGCGCAATGCACCGTGGACCGCGGGGACTTCTGACGTCTTGTCCCATCGCCGCCTCCTTGTGTGGAGCTCGGCCCTTGATTGGGTCGGCAAAATGGATGCTCACCCCGGATCAAGGTTTTGGCAAGCGAGAAAAACGTCATGACACATTACATGTATTCTCGCTGCAGTGCATCCTTAGGGAGAACGGGGTGCTGAGCTCTACCTCATCAGCTTTGCAAGGCACGCCAACCACGATGCCATCTGCCAGCCGTTCGGCGTCCGGATCACGTCGCCCGCCACTCATCCATGCGCGCAAGCGCGATCGTCGGCCCTTAAACGACACTGGCAAAGGATTTCTTAGCGTCCTGGCCGCAATTCGAGGCTTTCCAGCCCGGCCGCGACGCTCACCCCGACTTGTCCCTGCAGGCTGAGCGGCTGCAGCGCGATCGAATTGTTCGAACCGCCGACCAGGACGTTGCCGCCGGCTCCGACGCCGAGCGTCGCACTTCCCTGCGCGCCGGCGTAGTTGCCGGTGAGATCGCCGGGCCCGAGCACCTTCACGGGCGCAAAGACGCCCCAGGCGAGCGCCGATTCCTGAGTGATGCCGAGATCGACGCCGACCTTGCGAATGGTCGCGATATAGCGGTCCTCCGGCCGGCCATCGATGCGAAGAACGCAACCGAGATTGGTCACCGAGCCGACGATGAAGCCGATGCTCGCGCCGCCGCGGCATTCGAGAATGCCAACCTGCACGAGCGCCGGCTGCTGCGCATGGACGCCGGCAGGCGGCGCGCCCAGCATGGCGATGGTGCTGGCGGCAAGGAGAACGAGACGGCGCATGAAAGGGATCTCCGAAAGAGTGACGCAAGCAGACGTCACGAAATGCGCCTGGCCCCCAAGCGCTTTTCTTCTATGACATACCTTCCATGGTGGTTCCAGACTGCGCGCTTGGTCATTCCGGGGCGCGCGAAAGCGCGAACTCTGATGTGCAATTTGCACATCAGAGAATCCATCGCGCTAATAAAACGTCGGGAGAAGGGGATTCCGGGTCTGCGCCAACCAAGTCGGCAATTGCCGACTTGGTCATTCATATTTGCCGAACTCGGGTAAACCCGAGTTCGGGCGGCGCATCCCGGAATGACGGCGAAGTCAAGCCGCGCTATCGCAGATTGCCGCAAAAACGCTGGATGCGTTTGCAGGCGTCTTCCAGATCTGAGGTCTTGGTCGCGTAGGAGATGCGGAACGCGGGCCCCAGCCCAAACGCCGAACCCTGCACCACCGCCACGCCTTCGCTTTCCAGTAGTTCGGTGACGAAATCCTGGTCGTTGCCGATCATCTTGCCGGACGGCGAGGCTTTGCCGATGGTGCCGGCGCAGGACGGATAGACATAGAAGGCGCCCTCGGGCCGCGGGCAATCGATGCCCCTGGCCTGGTTGAGCATCGACACCACGAGGTCGCGGCGCTCCTTGAACACCTTGTTGTTCAAGGGAATGAACTCCTGCGGACCGTTGAGCGCTTCGACCGCGGCCCATTGCGCGATCGAGCACGGGTTGGAGGTCGACTGCGACTGGATCGTCGCCATCGCCTTGATCAGCGGCGCTGGGCCGCCGGCATAGCCGATGCGCCAGCCGGTCATGCAATAGGCTTTCGAGACGCCGTTCACGGTCAGCGTGCGCTCGTACAGTTTCGGTTCGACCTGCGCCGGTGTTGCGAACACGAAGTCGTCATAGACGAGGTGCTCGTACATGTCGTCGGTCATCACCCAGACTTGCGGATGCTTCACCAACACGTCCGTGATCGCCTTCAACTCGGCGCGCGTATAGGCGGCACCGGTCGGGTTCGACGGCGAGTTGAGAATGATCCACTTGGTCTTTGGCGTGATCGCCTTTTCCAGCGCCTCGGGCTGCAGCTTGAAGCCGTGCTCGGCCGTGCACACCACGGGTACCGATTCTCCGCCGGCGAGCGCGACCATTTCCGGATAGCTGACCCAATACGGCGCCGGGATGATGACCTCGTCACCCGGGTTGATCGTAGCCATCAGCGCGTTGTAGAGCACCTGCTTGCCACCGGTGCCGACAATGACCTGGTTGGGTTTGTAGGTGAGGCCGTTCTCGCGCTGAAACTTGGCGATGATCGCTTCCTTCAGCTCCGGAATGCCGTCCACCGCGGTGTACTTGGTCTTGCCGCCCTCGATGGCGTGCATCGCCGCCAGCTTGATGTTGGCAGGCGTGTCGAAATCAGGTTCGCCCGCGCCAAGGCCGATGACGTTGCGCCCCGCAGCTTTCAGCTCACGTGCTTTATCCGTCACCGCGATCGTCGCGGACGGCTTCACACGGTCGAGCGCAGCGGACAGGAACGGCATCATTTTCTCCCAATTGCCTCATGGCAGGCGTCGTGAATTCGCGAGGGGACTTCACGACTCTTTGCTGATGGAATG
This sequence comes from Bradyrhizobium sp., assembly GCF_035570375.1. GTDB lineage: Bacteria > Pseudomonadota > Alphaproteobacteria > Rhizobiales > Xanthobacteraceae > Bradyrhizobium. The sequence continues at coordinate 11,672 of NZ_DATMLW010000219.1, forward strand.
AGGCACCCTAAGGCGAGGTTCGCCGCACCGCAAGAAGCTTGGCGGCCAAGCGCGAAACTTTAGAGATCGTTAAAAGGCGGAAGCTAGATTCGCGCAACATTCCTAAAGTTAAGCGGCGAAATGGCTCATTTCTGGCAAGGCCTGCGATCCGGCGACTGGCTGACGGTAGCGCGCGCGCGCAGCTACAGCCTGACCCTGCTCGGCCTCGGTGCGCTCGCGATCGCGAGCTGGATTGCGTTGTCTGATGGTCTTGTCGACCGCAACGGCAAACCGCTCGGTACCGATTTCTCCAACGTCTATGCCGCGGGCCAATTGACCTGGCAGGGGCGCCCGGCGGAGGCCTACGATCCTCCGCTGCAGCACGCCGCCGAAAAGGCCGTGTTCGGCGGCCGCGAGGTGCCGTTCTATGGCTGGCATTATCCGCCGTTCTTTCTCTTGATCGCCTTTCTTGTCGCCAGCCTTCCCTACGCTGCCGGGCTGTCGATCTGGCTTGCGAGCAGTTTTGCAGCCTATCTGGCGGCGATGCGGGCGATCCTGCCGCGCCGCGAGACGGCATTGATCGCAACGGCCTTTCCCGCCGTCTTCGTCAATATCGGGCACGGCCAGAATGGCTTTCTCACCGCGGCGCTGCTCGGCGGCGCCTTGCACTTTCTCGATCGAAGGCCATACCTTGCGGGCGCTCTGATCGGGCTTCTCGCCTACAAGCCGCAGTTCGGCGTGCTGATCCCGATCGCGCTTGTTGCCGGCGGCCGATGGCGCACGATCGGTGCGGCTGCAGCCACCATGGCCAGCCTGCTCGCACTCAGCTTCGCCACGCTGGGGGAAGGCGTATGGCACGCCTTTGCGCAATCGACGACTTTCACCCAAACCGTCGTGCTCGAACAGGGCGACACCGGTTGGGAAAAAATCCAGTCGATATTCTCAGCCGTGCGGATGTGGGGCGGCGGCATACAATTGGCCTATGCCGTCCAGATCGCGCTCGCCATCACGCTCGCCACCAGCCTCGCCTGGCTTTGGCGCGGCGACGCCGCATTCGAACTCAAGGCAGCGGCGCTTTCGCTGGCAAGCCTGCTCGCGACGCCTTACGTGCTCGACTACGATCTGGTGGTCGCAGGTGTAGCGATCGCCTATTTTGCGCGGCTGGGGCTGAGGCGGGGGTTCCGCGATTACGAGATCAGCCTCTTGGCGGTCGCGTGGCTTGCACCTTTGCTGACGCGCAGCGTTGCGCAGGTGACGGCGATCCCACTGGCGCTGCTGACACTGCTGACGCTCTACGTTCTGATTCTGCGGCGCGCGGCGCTGGATCGCGCAGACGTTACAATATCCGCCGGAAAAATCGCGCACGCGTGACATGTCGATCAAGACCGTGAAATGATCTACCACATCGTTGCAGTGCGGTAGAGGTTTTCGACTTTTCCACGCGCCGCTCTTGCAAACGCGCCTCTCCAGGCATCATTGTTTAGCCGCGTTGCCGGAGCACAAGACTGTGCCTCGGCGTGCGCCGCCTGTTCCAATCGGTCGAACGATTTCGCGATGTACAAGCTCTACTCGATGCAGCGCTCCGGAAACAGCTACAAGGTCCGCCTTGCGCTGGCTCTGCTCAACCTGCCCTATCGTGCGATCGACGTCGACATTCTGCGCGGCGAAAGTCGAACGCCGGATTTTCTTGCCAAGAATCCGAGCGGACAGGTTCCACTGCTTGAGGTCGGTGAGGGACGTTACCTTGCCGAATCCAATGCGATTCTCTGGTACGTCGCCGGCGGCACGCCGCTCGCGCCGGACTCGCGCATCGAGCGCGCCGAAGCGCTGCAATGGATGTTCTTCGAACAGCACGCCCTGGAGCCGAATATCGGCGCCGCCTATTTCTGGCTCGCACTGGTCAAGGGCGGCCGCGACCTGCAGACCCACGCGCTGGAGGACTGGATGGAGCGCGGCTATGCCGCGCTGCAGGTGATGGAAAATCACCTCAAGACCAGCGAATTTTTCGCGGCCGGCCAGTTCACGGTGGCGGATATCGCGCTCTATGGCTACACCCATGTCGCCGAGCAATGCGACTACGATCTGTCGACCTTCCCCTCGATCTGCACCTGGCTTAAGCGTGTCGAGCAGATCCCGGGCTTTGTGTCGATGGACTGGCGTCCCGATACCGAAACCGACCAATCGGCCGGTATCGTTGCAGGCGCGTGAAGAAGTCGGACAGCGGGCATAAATTGAGGGGATAACGGGTATATCCGGTGCTTGCGGCAAAATACATGCCTTCGCGCAGGAGCTCGGCCGCGGGCATTCAACCGCGCGTGTGACGCGCTCCCCCGCCTGGTAAACCCTTTATTAGGGTTAGCGAAATCAAGACGCGCCGCGAAGGCAACCATCCGTAAAGCTGCTTGCCTTATTCTCGCTGCAAACGGGAACAGACATGCAGTTCGACTGGCGCGCCATCAGCGGTCCGGCCCTGTCGTCGGCGACGGCGCTGATCGCGCTTATCGCCGACCGTACCCTCACCACCGTTCCAAATCCCGCGCCGGTCTTCGTCTGCATCGTGGCGTTGGCAGGCTCCATCTCCGGCCTTGCATCGGGCTTGATCAGCGCCGGCATTGCGGTCGGCTGTTCGACGCTGTTTTTCCTCAGCCATCGCACCACGCCGGGCATCGATTTCTTCGATCTGGTACGCCTCCTGACGCTCGCGGTCACCGCGACCGGCACCGCGGCCTTCACCGGCGTGTTGCGGAAGCGGCTGACGGATACTCTGGCTTGCGAGCGTTTGCATCATGGCACGGCCGAGCGGCTTTCGGCGGCGCTCGATCATGTCGACATCGGTATCGTGCTTCTGGATTCCGATACCCGCGCCGAATTCATCAACCGTGCCTTTCGCGATTATTTCGCGCTCCCCGACGAGAAGGCCGACAGCAAGCCGCCGTTCATCGCCCTGATGTATCATGGCCGCGACAACGGCGCCTACGAATTGCCCGAGGAACAGTTGAGCGCCTTCATCGCCGAGCGGACGGAGATGATGCGCGTCGGCGATTCAACGCCGATCAACATTAATCTCAGGGACGGGCAGGTGCTGCGTTTCAGCTGCACGGCGCTGCCCGACGGCGGCCGCATGCTGAGCTACACGCCCGTCACCGATCTGGTCCGTCACACCGACGACCCCGCGCGCGCCGACTACTACCGTTCTCTGCGCCGTCGCCGCGGCATCGGGCTCGGCGAAGATCTCCGCGCGGCCGAATAGGGCTAAATACTTGCGACCAAATCGCATTAGTCCTGTCGGGTGGGGATTGCTCAATATTAAGAACCCCTGCCAACTTCGTCAGGCACGGGCTTGACCCGCGCATCCATCGCTTTGCAGAAACTTTCGCGCGAAGATAGATGGATTGCCGGGTCACGCCTGGCAATGACGCAGTTGTGGCTCGATCGGAGTATCGCTTCGTGGTCCGATCGACTTCCGAAACCAGCAGAACGATGTCCAACGATCTCACCATTCGCTTCGTGACCCCTGAGGATTTCGAACGGTGGCTTCCCTTGTGGGACGGCTACAACGCGTTCTACGGCCGCTCCGGCGCCACCGCGCTGTCGCCCGAGATCACCCGCATGACGTGGGCGCGCTTCTTCGACGCCTATGAACCGGTTCACGGTCTCGTCGCCGAGACCGACGGAAGACTGGTCGGCCTGGCGCACTACCTGTTCCATCGCAGTACCACCGCGATCGCGCCGGTCTGCTATCTGCAGGACCTCTTCACCGACGAAGGCACGCGCGGCAAAGGCGTAGGCCGCGCGCTCATCGGCGAAGTTTATCAACAGGCGAGAGCTGCCGGATCGCCCCGCGTTTACTGGCAAACGCATCACACAAACCACACGGCGCAGCGGCTTTATGACAAGATGGCGGAGCACTCCGGCTTTGTGGTCTACCGCAAACTGTTCTGACCATTGCCGATTTCTGCTGCCTCTGCCGCGCGGCCGCGCTCGAGTGTTATTCGATGTCGCCCGCGGCCTGATCCCACCCCCCCCTGTGGATAACTAAAGATGTCACGACTGCGTTACATGGCAAAGCTAGGGTTGCCCCGCGTTGATCTGGCCCCCCGTCGACGATCACGCGCCCCCAAGCGGCCCCCGTCAGTCGCCTGACCGGGGCCGCACTTTTTGTGCCGACAGACTTTCACTTTGTGTGGCGCGCGTCTTGCGAGCAGCGAAGGCGACGAAGCAATCCAGTTTGCTCTGGGTTCGGTCCTAGATTGCTTCGCGGAGCCTGTCATCGGGCGCGCATTCGCCCGACCCGTTGGCGCGCAATGACAGGTTGCGGATTGAGCCACGCCTTGCGCCAGGATGGCGTGCAGGCCAAATATGACGATCTGCAACACGGCTTCCCACGGGATTGATCCATCATGCAAATTCGCAACCTCGGCGGCTCGGGCCTACGTGTTTCCGCCGTTGGGCTCGGCTGCAACAATTTCGGCCAGCGCACCGACCTCGAAACCTCTCGCAAGGTGATCCACAAGGCGATCGATCTCGGCATTACGCTGTTCGACACCGCCGACATCTACGCGGGGCTGGGCGGCTCCGAGACCGTGCTGGGCGAGGTGCTCGGCGATCGTCGCAAGGACATCGTGCTGGCGACGAAATTTTCCAAGCCGATGGCGACCGACGGCACCAAACAGGGCGCCTCGCGCCGCTACATCATGTCCGCCGTCGAGGCCAGTTTGCGGCGGTTGAAGACCGACTACATCGACCTCTACCAGCAGCACGACTACGATTCCTCGACCCCGATCGAGGAGACGCTGCGGGCGCTGGACGACCTGATCCGGCAGGGCAAGGTGCGCTATGTCGGCAATTCGAACTTTCCGGCCTGGCGGATCGCGGAGGCCGAGCACGTGGCGCGCGCGATCAACGTCAATCGTTTCGTCTCCTGCCAGGACGAGTACAGCCTTGTGGCGCGCGACATCGAGAAGGAGCTTCTACCGGCGGCACGCCAGTACAATCTCGGCCTGTTGCCGTTCTTCCCGCTCGCCAGCGGTCTTCTCACCGGCAAATACAGGCGCGGCGCCGCCGCACCGGAAGATACGCGCTTTGGCAAATCCCCTGCGCTGCGCGACCGTTACGTCACGCCGCGCAACGAGGAGATGGGGGAGAAGCTGCAGGCTTTCGCAAGCGCACGCGGCCACACCATGCTGGAACTCGCCTTTTCCTGGTTGGCGGCGCGGCCGCAAGTGGCGAGCGTCATCGCCGGTGCGACGCGTCTCGAACAGGTCGAGCAGAACGTCAAGGCGATCGGCTGGGCGCTCAGCGCCGAGGAGATGGCGGAGATCGACCGGATCACGAACGGGTAGCCGGGCGCATACTCGCGCGTGATTTTGGACGGGATTGATCCCCTGGAGCTCCGATTCCGAAGTTCGCAAGCTGTCGCGGCGACCTCTGATGCGAACTTCGGAATCAAAGGAGCTCCAGCAACTTCTTGATTTGAGTAGCGGCTTTGAATTTGAAGTTCCTATCACGAACTTGGCCCGCGATACCGATAGGAACTTCAAATTCGCCGCACTGGAGCTCCGATTCCGAAGTTCGCAAGCTGTCGCGGCGACCTCTGATGCGAACTTCGGAATCAAGGGAGCTCCAGCAACTTGTTGATTTGAGTAGCGGCTTTGAATTTGAAGTTCCTATCACGAACTTGGCCCGCGATACCGACAGGAACTTCAAATTCGCCGCACTAGATTTTGAACGACGAATATTTCGAGCCGGAGTAGGCTTGCGCCCTGGCCGTCAGGAGAAGCCCATGAGCAAGCCTGCGATCCGGCTTTTGACGCTCGCTTTGTGTACGACGGCGCTGGCGCTGGCTCCGACAGTCACGCCGGCCAAGGCCGCAACGAGCAGCAGCGGGCATGTCCATAAACACAAAAAGCACTGGCGAGCCCACGTCAGCGAACCCTGGTATGTCGGTCAGGCGCAGCCGTTTGTCCCGCCGTACAGTCAGGCGGGACCGATCTGCCCGGGCATTAGCCGGGGCATCGATTGCAGGATCTTTCCTCCTCCAATCGATGTGGATCCTGATCGAAGGGTTCCCAAGTTCTGACGCCCTTCACGCTTGCCTTGCCGGCCATACCGCCGCCGCCCTCGGCGACGCGCGGCGGCCCTCTGGACATAACCCTGCTGCAACGTCCAAACTCGGCTCCCAAAAAGAGGAGCCGCTCCGATGCCCATTATCGATTCCCAGGTCCATGCCTATGAGGCCAACACTCCGAAACGGCCCTGGGCCAGCGTGCCGAACTGGCCCGATCACGTCACGGGCGAGGAGATGGTGGCAGCGATGGACGAGGTCGGCGTCGACGGCGCGATCTTCATCTCCGCGTTTTCGATGTACCGCTACGATGCCAGCTATGCCGTCGAGGTGGCGCGGGCCCATCCTGGTCGGTTCGGCATCGTCAAGCCCGTCGACCCGGACGACCTGGCGGTCGCCGATGTCGTCGCCGAATGGAAGAAGACGCCGGGCACGGTCGGAATCCGCATCATGTTGACGAAGGATACCGGGCGCGCGCCCAACGATCCCGGCATCGACCGGATTGCACGCGCCGCCGTTCGCTACGACTTTCCGGTCAACATGCTGTGCTGGGGCAATTTGGAGGCGGGAGCGGCGATTATCGATCGCCATCCCGATACGCGATTCATCATCGATCATCTGGGCATCATGCAGCCGCGCGTACCGCCGGCACCGCCGGAGCCTTGGGCCGACCTTCCGAAGGTGCTGGAGCTCGCCCGCCGCCCGAACGCGGTCATCAAGGTCAGCGGTGCCTGCACGTTGTCCCAAAAACCGTATCCTTTCCCGGACATTTGGGATCCGCTTGCCCGCGTGTTCGATGCGTGGGGTTTCGATCGCTGCCTGTGGGGGACGGACTGGACGCGCGCGTTCGCCGTCGTCAACTACGAGCAAGCGGTTGAACCCTTCCTCACGACCAGCCGCCTGAGCGACAGCGAGCGGGCCATGCTGATGGGCGGGGCCTGCGTCAAAGCCTATGGCTGGTCGCCGAAGAAGGCCTAGTACCGGCCAATCCAGCCAACTTCGTTTTGTTGCGCGTGGACCGGGGTGTATATCTCTTGGTCGGAGCACTGTAGCGCGGTTCAAGCAGACTCATCTGGGGAGGATGTTATGGCTGACGATGAAGGCGTGCGCAGACGCGATGTCCTGAAAGGCCTTGGCGTCACCGGGGCGGTGGCTGGCATCGTTGCGACCGCAGCTCCACCCACGATTCAGGAAGCCGAGGCACAAACGGCAGCGCATCCGCATGCGCACCCCGCGCCGCTGACCGGCCAATCGGCTGACGACTATCGGTTCTTCACGCCTGCCGAGGCGGCGGTCGTCGTGGCGCTGGTCGATACGTTGATTCCAAAGGACGAGGTCGGTCCCGGCGGTGCTGAAGCTGGCGTGCCGATCTTCATTGATCGCGAGCTGGCCGGCGCCTATGGCCGGGGCGCGCGCATGTATCTTGACGGACCGTTCCGGCAAGGCACGCCGCAACAAGGTTACCAGCTGCCGCTGACGATCGCCGATCTCTACCGCGTCGGCATTGCCGACCTCAATGCCTGGTGCGCCAGCACGCACGGCGGAAAGAGTTTCGACCAGTTGTCTCCTGCCGATCGTGTCGCGGCGCTCAAGGCCATCGAAGCCGGACAAGCGGAATTTGCCCAAATACCCGCGCGCACCTTCTTCGGGGTCCTGCTTCAGAACACCGTGGAAGGGTACTTTGCCGATCCGATGTACGGGGGCAATCGCAACAGCGCGGTGTGGAAGATGATCGGCTTTCCCGGCGCGATCGGGATGTATGTCGACGAGATCGAGCAATATCGCAACAAGCGCTACGAGGTCGAACCGAAATCGATCCAGGACCTGAGTTAAGCGAGCAAAGCCATGGCAACGCAACTCAAAACCGCTGACATCGTCATTGTCGGGCTCGGCTGGACCGGTGGCATTCTTGCCAGGGAGCTGGCTGAAACCGGCCTCTCCATCGTCGTGCTGGAACGTGGTGGCCCGCGCGACACCAATCCCGATTTCATGTACCCGACCATTCACGACGAGCTGCGCTATGCGCAGCGCCACGAATTGATGCAAAACGTTTCGCGCGAGACGCTCACTTTCCGCAACAACGCAAGCGAGATGGCGTTGCCGATGCGCCAGCTCGGCTCGTTCCTGCCGGGCGAAGGCGTCGGCGGCGCCGGCGTGCATTGGAATGGCGTGACATGGCGCTGGCTGCCGTGGGACCACGAGCCCTTGAAGCACACGCTTTCGCGCTACGGCAAGGCTGTCATTCCGAAGGACATGCAGTTGCAGGACTGGGGCGTCTCCTATGACGAACTCGAACCCTGCTACGACAAGTTCGAATATCTCTGCGGGGTATCAGGGAAGGCGGGCAATCTGCGCGGCCAGAAAATCGACGGCGGCAACGTGTTCGAGGGACCGCGCCAGCGCGACTATCCCAATCCACCGATGCTGCAAACCCACGCCGGAGCGTTGTTCGAGAAGGCGGCAAAAAGTCTTGGCTATCACCCCTTTCCCGGGCCGTCGGCCAACATGTCGCAGGCTTATATCAATCCCGACGGCGTTGCCTTCGGCGCCTGCCACTATTGCGGCTATTGCGAGCGTTTCGGCTGTGAGGCGAACGCCAAGGCGAGCGCGCATTTTACGGTGATCCCGCTGGCTGCGAGCAAGAGCAACGTCGAGATCCGCACCAACGCACGCGTCATGAAGGTCAACCTCGACCCCGCGAAAGCGCGCGCCGAGAGCGTGACCTATATCGATGCGGGAGGTCGCGAATTCGAGCAGCCGGCAGGAACAGTGGTCCTTTCCGCCTATGCACTCGGCAACGTGCATCTCATGCTGCTCTCAGGCATCGGCAAGCCCTACAACCCGACCACCGGCGATGGCGTCGTCGGCCGCAACTACGCCTATCAGATCGGCAGCGGCGCCACCGTGTTCTTCGACGAGAAGACCTGGATCAACCCGTTCATGGGCGCCGGTGCGCTGGCCGTCAATATCGACGACTTCAATACCGGCAGCTTCGATCACGCGAAGGAAGGTTTCATCGGCGGCGGCGGCATCTCCACGCCAAGCAGCGGTGGCCGGCCGATCGGCTTCCACCCGGTGCCTTCAGGCACCCCGGCGTGGGGCGCGGAATGGAAGCGCGCGGTGGTGCGCCACTACAACCACACGCTCAGCGTCCTCAACCAGGGTAGCGTGATGTCCTACCGCCAGAACTATCTCGATCTCGACCCGACCTATCGCGATCGCTACGGGCGACCGCTGCTGCGGATGACGTTCGATTACCATGCCAACGAGCAGAAGCAGGCGAATTTCCTCGCCGACATCTGCGTCAGGATCGGGCAGGAGATGGGTGCCGAGCGCGTGGCGCGGCGTGGGTCGCCCGAGCGCTACAGCATCGTCCCCTATCAAAGCACGCACAACACGGGAGGGGCGGCGATGGGGAGCGATCCCACGACCAGCGCGCTCAACCGCTACTGCCAGGCCTGGGATGTGTCGAATGTGTTCGTCACCGGCGCGTGCGCCTTTCCGCAGAACGCGGGCAAGAATCCGACCGGGCCTATCGGCGCACTCGCCTATTGGACTGCGGATGCGATCAAGCGCTACCTGAAGAATCCAGCACCGCTGGTGCCGGCCTAGAGCATGATCCGGACCCGAAGGGCCGCGCTAGCGCAAAGTAGAGACCGGTTTTCCCTTAGCTAACAAAGGCGGAATGCGTTTGCGCGAAGTCATGCTCAAACAAAAAGATGCGATCGGCGTCACGGACGCCCGAGCGCGCACTTGTCGCGCAAGGTTGCGAGCCGCTTTTATTCGACCTGAGATGAGCCGACGGCGCTCGGCCTGCTCGCGCTTAACAGCGCGAGAGCCTGCGTGAAAGAAGGTATCTTAACGAATCGTGCCTGATGGGGTAGCAGAAAATCGTAGTCTGGCGTACAAAATCGTGCGGGTGGTAGGGGGCCGCGACATCAGAGTATCTAACCTCGTCATTTAGCAAGGCTTCCATGTTAGCTCCATCGATGAATCCAGATGACGATGCCAAAATGTTCGACCTCGCGCCGGTCTCACTCTGGATCGAGGACTACAGCTCGGTTCGCGCGCTGTTCGAGCAGTGGCGCAGGGTGGGCGTGACCGATGTCAGGGCATTCCTCGCCACCAATCCAGACCGCGTGCGCCAGTGCTCGCAGCGCATCCGCGTCCTCAAGGTCAACCGCAAGACCCTGTCGTTGTTCGGTGCCCGCGATCTCGATCATCTAATGGCGAATCTCGATCAGGTGCTGCGCGACGACACCTTCAACAGTCATGTCGAGGAACTTGCAGAGCTCTGGAACGGGCGCACCAGCTTCTCCAGCCATACGGTCAATTATGCGCTGACCGGCGAACGTCTCGATATCCAGCTCCATGGCACTATCCTTCCGGGCCACGAGCAAAGCTGGGACCGCGTCTTGATCGCGGTCGAGGACGTGACCGAGCGGGAACGTGCCCGCCGCCGCCTCATTGACAGCGAGAACTATGCATTCGGCCTGTTTGCCCATTCGCCGGTTTCTCTTTGGGTGGAGGACTTCAGCGGGGTGAAACGCCTGATCGATGAAGTCCGCGGCCGTGGGGTTGACGACTTCCGGGTCTTCACCGATGTGCACGAGGAGTTCGTCCCGCGCTGCATGAGTGAAATCCGCGTGCTCGATGTCAACAGCCGGACCCTCGAACTCTTCGGTGCGCCGGATAAGGAAACCTTGCTGCGCAATCTCTCCGCCGTGTTTCGCGACGAGATGAAGCCGCATTTTCGCGAACAACTCATCGATCTTTGGGACGGCAAGCTGTTCCAGCAGCGCGAGGTGCTAAACTACACGCTCGACGGGACCAAGCTCCATCTACTGCTGCAATTCTCGGTGCTGCCCGGCCATGAACGGGACTGGTCGCTGGTGCAAGTTGCGCTGACCGACATCACCGCTCGCAAGAAGGCGGAAGCCTATCTCGAATATCTCGGCACCCATGACGTGCTGACGCGCACGTTAAATCGCTCGTTCTATGTCGAAGAACTCAATCGGCTCGAGCGCAAGGGCCTGCAGCCGGTCACCATCATCCGCGCCGACATCAACGGCCTGAGGGTCGCCAATGACGAACTCGGCCACGCCGCCGGCGACGCGCTGTTGCGCCGGGCAGGCGAAGTTTTTGACTCTTTGGTCAAGAAGCCGGCTTGGGTCGCGCGCATCGGTGGTGACGAGTTCGCGATCCTGTTGCCGGGCACCGACGCCGTGGTCGGGGAAGCCGTTCTCACCACACTTGCAGAGCTCATCGAGCTCAATAATCAGTACTACCTGGACGTCCCGCTGGACATCTCGGCCGGGATCGCAACGAGTCGGCCGGGCGGGCGGTTGGAACAGGTAGCCAAACGCGCCGACATGAAGATGCTTGAAGCGAAACGATTATATCACTTGCAAACCAATCGGAACCGGCGCGGGACAGGCGCCACATAAGGCCGCCTCCCAACGCGCGGCGATGGGGAGCGATCCCACGACCAGTGCGCTCAATCGCTACTGCCCCTGCCGCTTCAAATTTGGATTCGCGATTGTTGTTGAACCTTCATGTCATCGGCCATTTTAGCGCCGTGGAGGCCTTCAGTCAGGCTGTCGTACGAGTGAGCGCGACAAATCTTCGAGATCGTCCTTTAGAAAGGCCGGTACGTCGGAGGAAATCGGAACGATTCGGCCGTCCCCTATTGCCCTGGCCAGGTCGTCCAATGTGGCGTTCAGGCTAGCCTGTCCGTTGGCGCCAAATGCAGTGAAGGCAACCTTCCCCGCGCCACTGCTGCCGGCCTCCTCCAGCGCCCAGCAGAATGCGTGCAGCCGGTAGAGCAGGCGTTGTGCTGCCACGACGGCAGGCCAAAGCGCCTCAGCGAAATCGCGGTGTTGCCGTGACCCGGCACCGAGCTCATAGGCCGTCAGCAGCACCATCGCCCTGTGTCGCAGGTTGCGCCGGGCTCGTTTAGCCTCTGTTGAAACCACATCGCCCGTCGAGACGAACTTCAACAGCTCTTGAGCGGAGCGTAGGGCCGCTGCGAGCTCTTGTGGAATTGGAACAGCTACCAAACGGGGCGCCGTTACCAGCAGCACGCCGATTCCGATCGTGCACCCGATAATCGTATCGATGGCGCGGGTCCAAAGGAGGCCCGTAATGTCCTCCACCGCTTGCCCGCCGGCCGCCATTGTAATCGCAGCAGCGGTGATGAAGATGACGGCCAAAGCATAGTTGCGCGCCACCAGCATCCAGATGAGGAATTGCAAGACCGCAAGCGTCGCTGCAAGCCAGAGCCCTTGAGGCTGCAGCCACAGCACCACCCCCGCAAGGAAGAGGCCAAGCAGAGTACCGATCACCCTCTCTAACCCGCGCTGAAGACTCCGATTCCAATCCAATCCCTGATGCGGCACAAGGACAGCAGCAGCGACGATCCAGTACGCGCGGTCCAAGCCAAGCACAGCTCCCACCAACCCCGCCAACGCTGCCGCCAAACCAACGCGGAGCGAAACGACAAGGACGGGAGACGGCCACACCAAGCTTTCCCGTAACAACTCGGAAAAGCCGTGCTTGCCGAGGGGCAAATGCTCGGGTGCCTCGCGTGCGGAAGATTGGGCTTTGGAGCGCGCCTCTGCGGCGAGGTCGAGAGCACGAGCAGCTAGCGCATCGCGATCTGTGGAAGCGTCACGCGCATTGATGCCATCGACAAACAATCGGTGCAACTCGCGGCTGATCGCGCGCAGCATCGTCAGTGTGCGATCATCGGCCACACGAGCTGGTTGCCGCGACACCAGCGTCGTCCAAGTGTCATGCAGTGCCACGGACGCGACGTGTCGCGTCCGGTCTTCATCATAGCTGCCGACTGATTTGACAAACTGCGCGACCGCTTTTCCAGCGGAAGCCACCGCTGTCCGTTCGGGAGCGCGCGGATCGGCCAAGCCCCCCATGAGCCGCACAATCGTGGAAAGGCCGCCGCCAGCCAGGACGAGCAACCCTGCCTGCCACCAATGCAATTGCTGGCTGGGAAGGCCATGGCCGAGAGCGCCGGCCAGCGCAAACAAATAAGCACCGGGCGGTCGAATGCCGAGCGCGTTGCAGAAGAAGGTCGCTCCCATTGCAATCAGCACGACTGCGGCGATTCCAAAAATACCGAACTGCTTCGACCAGGCGCCCACCGCCACAGCACACCCCAGGCTCACGGCAATCGTCGCCAACTTGATGGCTCGATTGCGATAGGGACGATCGGCTCCGTATAGTGCCGTGAATGCTCCAAAGCTCGCTATCACGCCTGCCGCAACGTCACCCGCAATCCAGCCCACAACAACCGGCGCGGCGATGCAGAACGACGCGCTGAGAGCATACGCCCATCGATTGGGCGCATTCCTTAACTGCACCAGTTGCCGGAGGGAAAACATCGCCGGCTGCAAAGACGGAGGGATCCGATTCATTTCGTCAGAGCTGGTCGCGGATGGCGAAGAGGCTCACGACCCCGACCCCTTGATGGTAGGGATCAAGGGGCCGTCGTCGCTGGCCGGTACGCCCGTTCTAGCCCTTAAACTCCCTGCTGAGTGAGGTGATTTGAACCGTTTCCGACCGTGGTCGGCTGAACCGTTCGCAACCGTGGAATTGTTCAGCAAATCAGGCGTTGCATATTGGCGATGTCGGCTCCTGGCCCAAAACGGCACGCCAAGAGCATGGCGGACATAGCGAGACCTGCTGATAGCCTTGTCCCGTTCGCGAATGACCCTGAGCCTAAGAAGGCGGGGACCTCTCTCTACGTCCGTTGCTGCAGCAGGGCGGCGAGTTCATTGGGCATGTCGAGCATCACGTCATGCCCGCACGCAAGCTCCTCCCGCCACCAGCGGCGCTCTCCCGCCTTGGCGTAGAACTGGCCGAAAGGACTGTCGAAGCCACTCGCCCGAATGTATCCGATGTTTGCGATATCGTCGCAGGCGCCGCTGATCTGCGCTGGCGCCTCAAAACTGGACAGCGGGTGCATCGTGCACTGACTGTCCACCCAGGAGGCGTCTGCCG
>NZ_DATMLW010000220.1:0-10594 GCF_035570375.1 Bradyrhizobium sp.
TAGGCTTGCGTCGGATCGAAGGTCCCGGTGAGCGAGACGCCGTAGGGCCCGCGGGTGATGCTCTCGAGCGCCGGATTGGCGACGAAATGAAGCACGGCGAGCGAGGCCGCGAGATTGGCAATGGCGAAATAGGCGCCGGACAGACGCAACAGCGGCGTCAGCAATAGCCCAAGCGCGACCCCGACCAGTCCGGCCACGAGTACGGCGAGCACAGCCGGCGCCTGATAGTGCATCACCAGGATCGCAAAACCGTAAGCACCGGCGCCGAAGAAGCCGACATAGCCGAACGGCAGGTAACCGGTGAAGCCGTAGATGATGTTCACGCCCTGGGCGAGGATCAGAAAGATCACGAAATTGAACAGCAAAAGATGATTCTGATAGACGCCCGGCAGCACCGCAAAGATCACGAGCAGCGGCAGCACGAGAAACAGCGCATGCTTCAGCGAGCTAGGCAACGCGCACCCGCCTTCCGAGCAAGCCGCTCGGGCGAAGCAGCAGAATGAAAATCAGAAGCACATAGGGCAACAGATCCGCCCATGAAGAGAGATAGGTCTGCACCACCATGTAGCAGATGCCGTAGACGACGCCGCCAAGCGCGGTGCCAAGCGGATTGCCGAGCGATCCCAGCACCACGATGGCAAACGAAGTTACCGTGGCATCCGCACCGAAGGCCGGCGTCACCGATCCGAACATGAAGGGCGCGAAGATGCCGGCGACAGCGGCGAGCCCCAGGCCGATGCCGAAGGCGGCCGCGGAAACGCGGTCCACGTCGATGCCGGTTGCGAAAGCCTCGTCGCGCCGCGACATCACGGCTCGCGTCAGCGTGCCCAGACGGGTGCGGTACAAATAAGCATAAACAAGCGCGATCGCGATCACGCTGGTGACCGCCGCTATCACCCATGATGCCGGAAATCCCTGGCCGAAAATCTGCACCGGCCCGCCGCTATCCGGCTTGCCGCCGAACAATTTGACCTTGATTGTCGAAAACACCATACCCAGCGCGCGGCTTGGTATCGAGCGTTCGCTGGTGCCGAGGAAAATCGTCGTCACCGCCTCGATCACCTGCGACAGCCCGAAGAACAGGATGATGGACAGCATCTCCGGATTGGTCGACCCCTGCAGCCGCGGCACCAGAACCCAGTAGAGGAGCACGCCGGCAATCAGGAAAACCACAAACGCGAGCGGCACCGCAAACAACGGGTCGATGCCCACAAGCGTGGCGATGCCGAACGCGATGAACGCGCCCAGCATCAGACAGTCGCCATGCGCCAGATTGACAATGCGCATGACGCCGAACACGAGATTGAGGCCGATCCCGACCAGACTGAAATAAAGTCCGAACAGGACGCCTGCGACGAGCGCATAGGTCAGCATCCAGAGCTCCGATCCCGAAGTTCGCAAGCTATGGACGCGGATAGACCGGCTTGCCAGTGGCGACGTCGTGCGGATAGACGGTGACGAATTTGATGTGGCCGTGGTCGTCGAGCGCAAGTTGCCCAAGCGGCGTCAATTCGCCGGTCTGGCCGCCGGTTTCGTCGAGCGCGAAGGTGCCGTCGAGCGTCTTGAGCTCTCCCGACAGGCTAAACACAGCGCGGCGCAACTCGAGCTGATCCAGGCTGGCTGCGACCGACAACGTCTTTTCCAGAACGAGGCCGGTGGTGTAGCCGGCAACCGCGTTGAAGCCGAATTCGATCTTGCCGTCGGGGTATTTCTTCTCCCAGGCGGCTTTGTATTCCTTGATGTTCATGCCGAAATTGACGGGATATTCCAGCTCCGAAGGCGGAACATAGGTGAAGACGTGCTCCAGCCCCTTGGCGCCGACGTTCTTCTCGAGAAGCTCGGTCTCCAGCCCCGCATAGATCGCAAACAGCATTTTGAACTTGATGCCGACATCGGCGACGTTGCGCAGGAACGCAATGTCGTTCGGCGCGTATCCGAAATGTATCACCGCATCCGGCTGGGTGTTGTTGATGTTGTTGATGATGACGGTGTAACTCGTGGTCTCGGTGGGGATGCCCTGGTCATAAACGATTTCGATCGGTGCGCCGGATTCCTTGACGAACTTGCGAAAGGCGTTGGCCTGCGTGCCGGTGAACTCGTTGGTCGAATAGAGAATGGCGATTTTCTTGATTCCCAGGCCCGGCCCGTCGTGGGAAATGAAATCAGCCACTGGTTTCGGCCAGATGGTGGAGACAGGATCGGCCATCAGCGCGATATATGGGTTGTCCTTGGTGAAGAAGCTGGCGCCAGTTCCGGTCTGGTCGAACAGAAACATCTTGTGGTCGCGCGCAATCGCCACCGCAGGCGCGGTCAATACCGAACCGGAATCGGCAACCAGGAGGTCGACCTTGTCCTGGGTGATAAGCTGGTTATAGAGCGTCGAAGCGGTCGCGGTATTGCTTTGATCATCGTAAGCGACGAGCTTGACAGGGAGCTTCTTGCCGAAAGCCTTGACGTAGACCCCGCCATCCGCATTTTTCAGGTCGGCCCAGAGCTTGAGCGAGCTGAAAACGGGCACCGAAATCGAGGCAAAGCGCCCGGATGACGCATAGAGCGTGCCGATCTTGATTTCAGCCGGCGCGTCCGCAGCAAATGCCGGCGCTGCAAAAGTCAACGCCGCCAGCACCGCCGCGCCCGTCAGCTTCAACATAAATTCCTCCCGGTTTTCTCAAGTTGTGACCGACAATAGCCCGCCCCGTTGCCGCGGCACAAGCGCTGCCGTAATGCGAGTGGCGGAATGGGCTATATGCAGCGGGCCGGCTTACACCGTTGACGCCGGGCTCTGCATTGTCCATCAAGACCAAAACAATTGGTCGAATGACCCGTTCCTGGGAGGACGACGAATGGCCGAGCCCGCGCGCGCGACCAAAACCGACACCGGAAACCCGGCATTTCTGGGAGGGCACGCGCGCAGGCGAGCTGCGCCTGCAGCGCTGCGATGCCTGCGCCCACGTCTATTTCCCGCCGCGCCCGTTCTGCCCGGCCTGTGGCGGACGAAAAGTCAGCGTATTCAAGGCAAGCGGCAAGGGTAAGCTCTACAGCTATGTCATTCGCCACCGCCCAGTCCCCGGCTTTACTCCGCCCTATTCGATCGCGGTGGTGGAGCTGGAAGAAGGTCCGCGCATGATGACGAATATCGTGGGTTGCCCGCAGACGCCGGAAGCGCTCGAACTCGACATGAAGGTTGAAGTCGCCTTCGAAAAGCTCGACGACAACATCACCCTGCCGCTGTTCAGGCCGGCCAAAGGTTAGGGCTCATGCGCAGGAAAGAGGTCGCAATCGTAGGCGCTGCCGAAACCACCGAACTCGGCGTCATCCCCAACACTTCGCAAATTCAGCTTCACGCGGACGCGGCGCTGAACGCCATCGCCGACGCCGGCTTGAAACTTTCCGATATCGACGGCTTTGCGACCGCGGTCGAGACGCCGCAGCAATCGCGCATTATCTCGGCATCACGCCAACCTGGGTCGACGGAACCTCGGTAGGCGGCTGTTCTTTCATGCTGCATGTCCGTCATGCCGCGGCAGCGATCGAGGCCGGGCTGTGCAAAACCGTCCTGATCACGCATGCCGAGAGCGGGAGGTCCAATGTCGGTCGTACACCCCGCATGACGGGGGCCGACAGCTTGAACGGGCAGTTCGAACTTCCTTACGGTGTGTCCACGCCAGCCAGCATGTTTCCCATTCCCGTGCTGCGCTACATGAAGACCCACGGCATCACCCACGAACAGCTCGCCATGGTCGCAGTCGTGCAGCGCGAATGGGCGGCGAACAATCCGCGCGCCACCATGAAGGAGCCGATCACGGTCGACGACGTGCTGAATTCGCGAATGATCGCCTATCCGTTCCGCCTGTTGCAATGCTGCCTCGTCACCGATGGCGGCGGCGCACTGATCCTGACCTACGCCGAGCGCGCCAAGGATTTTCCGAACAAGCCGGTCTATATCCTCGGTACCGGCGAAAGCGTTGAAACGCCGATGGTCAGCCAGATGCAGAGCTTCGACAGTTCGCGCGAGATGCGCAATTGCGCATCGGGAATCTCGAGATTCTCTGATGTGCAAGTGCACATCATAGTTCGCTCGTTTCACTCGCGCCCCGGAATGACATGCAGATGGGAGACCTCATGACCCAATCACTTGAAGGCAAATCCATCGTCGTCACCGGCGCCGGGCGCGGCATCGGGCGCGAGATTGCGCTACTTTGCGCCGCCGAGGGCGCCAGGGTCGTCGTCAACGATCCCGGCGTCACCGCCGACGGTTCGGGCGCAAGCGCTTCGCCGGCCGAAGAAGTCGTCGAGGAAATCAAAAAGCGCGGCGGCATGGCGGTTGCGAATTTCGAGAGCGTGGCCGAAGCCGTTCCGGCGAGCCGGATCGTCAAGACGGCGCTCGACCACTTCGGCCGGCTTGATGGCGTGGTCAACAATGCTGGCATTTTGCGCGATGCGATCTTCCATCGCATGAGCATCGACGCCTTTGAATCCGTCATCAAGGTTCATCTGATGGGCTCGTTCTACGTTTCCCATGCCGCCGCGCGGCTGTTCCGCGAACAGGAGAGCGGCTCGTTCGTGCATTTCACCTCGACCTCGGGCCTCGTCGGCAATTTCGGCCAGGCCAATTACGCTGCCGCCAAGCTCGGCATCGTGGGCCTGTCGAAATCGATCGCGCTCGACATGAATCGTTTCAACGTGCGTTCGAACTGCGTATCGCCCTTCGCCTGGAGCCGGCTCATCGGTACCATCCCGACCGAGACCGAGGCAGATAAGGCGCGCGTGGCAAAGATCCAGCAAATGGGCCCGGAAAAGATCGCGCCCGTCGTGGCATTCTTGCTCAGCGACGCGGCGAAGGACGTCTCCGGGCAAATCTTTGCCGTGCGGATGAACGAGATTTTCCTGA
Source organism: Bradyrhizobium sp. (assembly GCF_035570375.1). Classification (GTDB taxonomy): domain Bacteria; phylum Pseudomonadota; class Alphaproteobacteria; order Rhizobiales; family Xanthobacteraceae; genus Bradyrhizobium. The sequence continues at coordinate 4,892 of NZ_DATMLW010000220.1, forward strand.
TGAGCCAGTCGCGCCCCCTGCGCTCGGTCCATCGCGGCGAAGGCTGGACGGTCGAGAGCCTCGCCGAGCATGGCATGCCGGCGTTAAAACCGTCGTTCTACAAGCTCGATCGTTCCGCAGACGTTTTTTCCTGGGATGCGATCTGAGCGGAATACGTTGACTGGTGGGATTCCGCCTCTCACTACCAGAGGTTGTCAATCAGGCGACATCGCCCGCTTTATGCCGAAATGTCGGCCCATGATTTCCTCGCAACAAAAAACTACGGGAGGAAATCATGACTCATCCATTCAACTCCGATCGCCCGGCCGATGACCCACAGATCGTTGTCGGCCGGCGCAACCTGATAAAGGGTGCCGCGGCTCTGGCCGCAACGGCTGCGACCATGACGGCTGCGTCGGCCGAGACCGTAACGCCATTCGGCCAGACGGCCGCTCCAACCAGATCTACCGAGCGGCTACCGCTGGGGCCGCTGTCGGGGAGCCGCTATCCGGATTCTCACCTGGAGTCTCTGAAAAAGCCCAAAATTTCGTTCGGGCCAACCGGTTTCCCGGCCTTCGCCGGCACCATGGCGGTCGAGCGCGTCGCAACCGGCTTTCGCTGGGCCGAAGGCCCGGTCTACTTCCCGGCCGGGCGCTATGTCCTGTTCAGCGACATTCCCAACAACCGCATCATGCGGTACTCGGAAGATGACGGTCATTTGAGCGTATTCCGCCAGCCGTCGATGAACTCGAACGGCAACACCATCGATCGGGAAGGACGCCTCATCACGTGCGAACACAGCGGTCGACGGGTCACCCGGACCGAACTCGACGGCTCCATCACCATCATCGCCGACAAGTACAACGGCAAGAAGCTGAACTCACCGAACGACGCCGTTGTCGCGTCCGATGGTTCGATCTGGTTCACCGATCCCGTCTACGGCATCGGCGGCTATTACGAGGGCCTTAAAGCCCAGCCCGAGCAGGAAAAGCATAACGTCTTTCGGGTCGACCCGAAATCCGGGGAGGTCAAGGTGGTTGTCGACGACTTCGTGGAGCCCAATGGCATTGCGCTCTCGCCCGACGAGAAGAAGCTTTATGTCATCGACACCGGATTTACCGACGGACCGGACAACCCGTCGCATATCCGCGTGTTCGACCTCGACGTGGCGGCCGGAAAGGTGTCGAACGGCAAGGTGTTTGCGGAAATGCCCAAACCCAGCATCACCGACGGGATGCGCGCTGACACCGCCGGCCGCATCTGGTGCTCGGTGGGCTGGGGCGATCCGAACGAAGACGGCGTGCGCTGCTACGCTCCTGACGGCGATCTGCTCGGCAAGATCCACATACCCGAAACGGTTGCCAATCTGTGCTTCGGCGGCCAGCAGCGAAACAGACTCTATATCTGCGGCTCGACATCGCTCTATGCGGTCTACACCAGCGCGCAGGGCGCCCTGAAGCCTTGACAAAACAAGGACTTCTGGCGGTTTGCCATTCGTTCTCTCGGTTGCGTCCGTGTTGCATGTCGCTCCAAGTCGCTTCTAGACAAATCAACAGCTTACGAGCGGCTACAAATCATTCCGCGCAACACGGACGCAACACCGATTTTCTCGATCTGTTCCTAACTTCGATTTCGCACAGGGGCACAACCTTTATGACTCCGGACGGAATCTGGTCGCTGATCGTCATCGGTCTTGTCTTTTTGCCCTTAATCTTCGGCGTCGCCTTGCTGGGGCTGATGATCGCCAAGAAGTATAACCTTCTCTAGAGTGAGAGCGGCGATGAATCGCGCAACGCGGCACCCTCGCCCGCCCCGCCAAAAGAAAAGGCCCCGGCTAAGTGCCAGGGCCAAGTCATTCCTATGTTGAAGCCGATCCAACGCTTTAGTCCCGCAGTCGTTCCAAAAGGAAACGGCCGAAGGCGCTGTGTCCTGCAAAAGAAAACCCCAACCTGGGCGAACCGGGCTGGGGTCCAGAGGTGTCGGCCGTCTGGAGTCAGCCAGCCGATGAGTTCAGCCTACGCTCGGCCATGTCGGCCGTCATTGTTCTAATTTGTCGCAGCGGGACCGTGCCTTGGGTCCTTTGCAGGCGTTGCCAGCGTCCCTTGCAAAATACGCAACGCTGCGCCCTTCAATCGCCACTTGGCGGCCCGGAACCTGTAGTACTCCGAATCCTTGTGATGTTGCGTTGGGAGTTGAATTCCGTGAGTAGCCTTCGCGCGGTCAGATATCGAAAACTTGCCCTCGCCAGCAGCAATCGCGCCGATGCGGACCTGCTCCTTAAGCTCGCCGATGAGTGCGATCGGGGGACTCTCTGCTCGACTGAATGGCTTTCGGCGCGGCAATACGACGACGCGCGGTTTGAGTGGGCCCGACCAATGACCGAACCGACGCCACGCGCCCTCAACGAAAAGCCGCCGCTGGGTTGAGATCAGCGACGGCCTGTTGTTCGTGACCAGGAGAGGTCAGGGCTAGGATGGGCTAAAGCTTTAATCTACGGTTACCCAAATTTCCAATTGGATACTTGTTCTAGCGGCTCTCGACGTGATCTGGATTATCAACTCATTCGTCGCACACTGAAGTGTGGGCCGCGAAGCAGGTCCCGCCGGTGACTAGACCCGAGGCCATCCGCGGAATGATCGACGCGATGCTACACATCCTAACGGAAGACCCGGAAGAGAAGCCGGCCAAGAAGGCGAGGACCCGATGAAGGAAAGCACGCTGTCTAAAATTACGGCGGCCGGCGCGATCGCAAAGGGGATGGCGCAAAAGGCGCTAGCTGCTGGCCCAAATCCGCAGTGGACTGAGTACGAAATGCAGTCAATCGACGAGTGGATCGCGCGTCAGGACGTGAAACTGGATTGTCCCGAGGCCATCCGCCGCCTGGTCGAGCTAGGGCTGAAGGCAACGAGGAAATGAGCGGATACCTTAAGCAAAAGCTTTTTCAGGCTCTGCATGATTTGGTCGGCGCCGGCGATTTGGATCAGCGCCTGACTCACGCGGGGAACTATTTGGCTCACGTTCAAGATCATGAGATGTCTGAAGAGCATCGAGAGGAACTCGGGGAAATCAAGGCGATCATGTTTGCAACGCCGCTGTCCTCTGAACGAGGCTACAGCCCTCGCCAGATTTCAACGGAGGACGGCACGAAGCTAGCCCATCGAATCCTCGAGCTCTACACCAAGGTCATGGGCGGGCTCCAAGCAAGCCATCCGCCGCCTATAGCTGGGGCTCAAGGTGAAGAAATGACAAAGACACCGGGCAAGTTTGAACCGTCCAAGCCAATCACCAAAGCAGAGCGCGATGCGCATAAGGCATTTCGCAAAGTCGATGCCGAACAGGCAATGACTGAGCACGAGATTGCACAGAAGGCATTTCATGCCAACCGCGAGCGGCTCAAGGCCGAGCGGCTGACGCGGGAGGCCGCCGGCACGCCGGCCGCGGCCAAGAAAGCCAAGACCAAGAAGAAGCCCCGTTAAAAATCCATCCCCTTTCGAGGCATTGCCTTTGAGCGCTAGTTGCTCTGTTGATAGGATTGGAAATGCCCCTCGTTAGCGATCCAAAAAGCAAGCCCCTATCGCACAGCAACTCGCGAGCGATCGGCTTTTGGATGAGCGTCGAGGGCCGAACTCCAATTCAGCCCGTCCGTGTCCTCGTCAGCTACGAAGCTCTCTCGGAGCTCGATCCGACGAACGTCCGGGATTTGCATGGCGCTCTGGAGAATTTCGATCGGTTCAGATCGCAAATCGAGAGCGCCGCAAGCCGCAAATTTGATCGAGACGGATTCGACCCAGACAAGTACGAAGGAATGCCTGCCATCAGGCTAATTACCAACGATTTGACCTAACCGGCGGGCGCGACGCGGCACCAAATTGCCAAGCCTCACGGGCGGGCTCCAGAGTTTCTGAGGCTCCGCGTAGTGCCTGCGATCCGCAGCCGAAGGGCATAGCGAGCATCCGATGATAGGGCAACGAATCCCGCTTGCGCGCGCCCTAAGGTTGCGGAACACTCCTGATCATTTTCAAATCGCGGGCGGCCTACTTTAGCTTCTTTGGTTGAGTCTACTTTGCTATGACGTGCCGCCTGTATATCGACGAAGTCGGAAACGATGACGTGAAAACGTCGAGTGAGCGTTTCCTTAGTCTCACCGGCATAGTTACCAAACTGCACGGGCACGATCAGGTAATTGCGCCCGAAATTGAGAAGCTGAAGCAGGATTTGTTCAACCACGATCCTGTCACCAACCCCGTCATCTTGCATCGCAAAGAGATAGTCCGAAAGGAAAAGCCATTCGAGGCGTTGCAGGATCCGGTTATGAATGCCGAATGGGAGAAACGTATATTAGACCTGATCGAATCTCTGCCTTACATCGCGATTACGGTCATTATCGACAAGGAAGAGCATCTGAAGAGGTACCAGGTTTGGCACTTCAACCCTTACCACTACTGCATGACTGCGCTCGTGGAGCGATACGTGCTTTGGCTTAACAGTCATGGCTTGACGGGTGACGTAGTTGCCGAGCCTCGATTTAAGCAGGTCGATAAGAAGCTCAAGAACGCGTTTCAGTACATCTATTATAATGGTACAGACAACATCCCATCGCAGACTGTGCAGGCGCGCCTAACATCCCACGAACTAAAATTCGATCCCAAGATAAACAATGTTTGTGGTCTACAACTCGTAGAGATGATAGCTCATCCAAGTCATCACAATCTGCGAGCAGCCTATCCAAATCAGCCACACATGACGGCACAGTTCGGCCTGAAGGTCGTCGATATTCTCAATCGAAAGCGATACCGGCGAAAACCGAATACCAATCAAATTGAGGGATGGGGTACGAAGCGTTTGCCCTAAAAACGAAACGGGGGCCTAGAGCCCCCGGCGAGGGCGATACACCCTCTCCCTCCGGCGGTTTACCCTATGACGGTTTGACCCGACGGATTGCCCCACATATACGCGAATTTATTAAAGAATCCAATATCTTATCTAAACTGTTGATTTTAGGTTCTTTTTAGTTTGGTGGCAGCGAGAAAATTGCCGGTTTGAATGACTGGACCGTAGATGTAGCCCGCCAAATACCCGGAAATGAACACGAAGAATTCCGCAGCGTCGCTGAAGCCGTAGTTTCGAAGCGTCAACCAGCCGACGACGTCGTCCGGAATGTGATCGAGGAAAATCATCCACAGGCCGAGGCCCCGGTATAAATCGAGACGAAGGTCACGCTCAATTGCTTCCGAGATTGATGAGGCGTTTTTCGCCATTTTACTTGTCCATCTGGTTCGATTGGCCGTTGCGTTCGCTTCCGCCGAGATCGTGAATGCGCCATGCGGATTGGAAACAGTCGACTGCACAGCCTGGGCAGTGATGGGCCGGCACCGGTGTCCGAGGGGTTGCGGCTTGCGAGATTGCTGTGCCACCCGGGCCGCACATCAACAGTGCCATGGATGTACTAGCGACAGCTAGAGTCGACGAAAACCTCATGGCGATGTCCTCCAATGCGGGGGCATCCAATTCTACCGTAGTGGCGTCTGCGCGCGCGCCACGAGTGGCCACGCGCCGCCGAGAAGTGTGATGAACTCGCGCCGCCTCATGGATTGCCTCTCGCAGTCGCCGAAGCCTATCACTGACGGCTCTGTCTTGCATCACAGCAAAACCGACCATCAATGACCGCTACGGGTCATCCGCGACCGAACCGGTCGAACCTGCCAGACAATCGATGTCCGCTTC
>NZ_DATMLW010000221.1:0-5584 GCF_035570375.1 Bradyrhizobium sp.
GGAGAACGAACCGGGCTCGTCGATCATGCCGGGCAAAGTCAACCCGACCCAGTGCGAGGCGCTTGCGATGATCGCCGTGCAGGTCATGGCGAACGACGTCGCGGTCGGCTTTGGCGGCGCCGGCGGCTATCTCGAAATGAATGTCTACAAGCCGCTGATGATCTTCAACATCACGCACTCGATCACGATCCTGAGCGACGGCTGCGTCAACTTCCGCAAATTCCTGGTGGAGGGCACCAAACCCAACCTGAAGAAGATCAACGAGTATGTCGAACGTTCATTGATGCTGGTGACAGCGCTGTCGCCTGTGATCGGCTACGACAAGGCCTCGAAAATCGCGCATTACGCGATGGACAACGATCTGACACTGAAGGCTGCCGCGCTTAGGCTCGGCTTCGTCAGCGAAGAGGACTTCGACCGCGTGGTCGATCCCACCAAGATGGTGAAACCATACGTGGCGGCTGCACCGGCCAAGTCCGACGCAGTCTGAAATCGGTCACAGAGTCTCAACCAGGAGAGAAAAATGACTATCAGCAAGCACGGAATCGATCTGTTGCGGGACCCTTCACTCAACAAGTCGACGGCATTCACCGAGGCGGAAAATCGGGCGCTTGGCATCGTCGGCCTCGTGCCCGACGTCACCGAAACGATGGACGTCCAACTGAGCCGCGTGATGGCACAGCTCGGTCACAAGACGACCGATCTTGAGCGTTACATCTATCTGGTCAACCTGCTCGACCACAACGAGACGCTGTTCTATCGAACCGTCATGTCCGATCCGGCCCGCTTCCTTCCGATCGTCTACGATCCCACGATCGGCGAGGCCTGTCTGAAGTTCGGTCATATCTATCGCCAGACACGCGGCATGTACCTGTCGATGACGCGTCGCGGCAGCGTGAAGGAGATTCTGAGAAATTGGCCGCAGAAGGATGTCCGCTTCATCTGCGTCACCGACGGCGGTCGCATTTTAGGTCTCGGCGATCTCGGAGCCAACGGTGCAGGCATCCCGATCGGCAAGCTGCAGCTCTACACCGCCTGTGCCGGAGTGCCCCCGCAATATCTGCTGCCCATGTATCTTGATGCCGGCACGAACAACGAGCAGTATCTGCACGATCCGCTGTATTTGGGCATGCGCAAGACTCGGCCGCCGACTGAGGAGCTCTACTCCTTTGTCGACGAGTTCGTCGAAGCCGTTCAGGAGGTCTTCCCGAAATGCTGCGTCCACTTCGAGGATTGGACTGGAGTGGATGCCATCCACCTGCTAGAGCGCTACCGCGACAAATACTGCGTCTACAATGACGACGTGCAGGGCACGGCGGGGATCACGCTTGCCGGAATGATCAACGCGGTGAAGATCAAGGGAACGAGACTCAAGGACGAGAAATATCTGTTCCTCGGTGCTGGTTCGGCTGGCATCGGCCTTGCCAATCTGCTGTGCTCCGCGCTGGTTGCGCAAGGCATGACGCTGAAAGAGGCGCAATCGCGGGTCTACATGTTTGACGTCAACGGCCTGCTCGAGTCTACGCGCACCGATCTTGTCGATTTTCAGAGGCCGTACGCTCACCGGCATGCGCCGACGCGGGACTTCGTCGCTGCCATCGAGAGCATAAAACCGACTACGATCATTGGCGTCAGCACGGTCGGGGGCGCGTTCACGCAGGCGGTGATCGAGGCGATGTCGCGCATCAACGAACGCCCGGTCGTGCTCGCGCTGTCGAACCCGACAGAGAAGGCCGAGTGCACGCCCGAGCAGGCGTACACCTGGTCGAAGGGCAAGGCGATCTACGCGGCTGGCGTGCAGTTTCCGCCGGTTCATCTCAACGGGCAGACATTCCTGCCGGGCCAGGCCAACAACTTCTACATCTTCCCGGCCGTCGGAATGGCGATCTTTGCGACCCAGGCGTTGCGGGTAACTGATGAGATGTTTATCGAGGCGGCGGGGGGTGTGGCTGATCAGGTGGCGCCCGAGCTATTGAGGCAAGGTCTCCTCTATCCGCCGCAGGCGAATATCCTGGAAACGGAAATCCAGACCGCTGCGCGGGTGGCAACGCTGGTGTTCGACTCGGGCCTGGCTCGCGTGCCGCGACCCGCCGATATGGTCGCGTTCATTCGCAGCCATGTCTACAAGCCGGAATATCCCGCGCTTGCGGCAGCCGAGGCCACCCGGGGCCGCTAAAGCGGGCCGCGCCGCGGCGCTTCCGTTCCCCAAACCGCCTTCCATCGCCGTTCTGCCGTTCCAAAACAAGCGTAGCGATCCCGCTCGTCCAGGAGAAGGTGAAGATGGCGTACGTTCGGACCTGGCAGTTGTTTGTGCTCAGCGTCCCGTTGCACCCATCATCACGTACCATGTCACGATTTCCGAACGCGTTCGCATGATCGGCAGAACGACAATGCGATCGATCTGGCACATCGGGGGCCTGCAACGTGTCCCAGATAACTACGCAGAGTGAGTTACCCTTGTGGACACGCCCTGCCGAGCTCTAACTTGCGCGAAACGTACGGCTTCTGCGACGAGTACGGCGGTGTGGCGACCGCAAGTCCGTTGGAGGCCGAGCGCGCACTCAAAGTAACGCGACCAGTGGATGGCCGCTCCGAGTCTCACGACCAGAAGCTCCCGAGAGCCTGCTCGAGCCGGGACGAACGATCATTGCCTGGCGACCTCTACGACTGAGGGTGAGCGCCACAAACCTTCGTATCGTTCCGTAACCTCTTTAGATGCCGGATGAAACCTACGGTTCAATTGAGCCGCTGATCACGATCGTCTTAGGTTTGCGGGTGACTGCCGGCGGCGGGCTGACAAAGGTTCGCAGGTTGATGCGGGCCAAAGCATTCGCTCGATTCGGCTGCCAGCGAGTAAACGGTGAGGCGACCACACGCGCGGAGAGAATGTATAACGATTCTCTGTTCAACGCTTTCGCACGATCCTTCAAGGCACGAAGCCAGAGTGATATGTCGATTGCGGAGTATCTGGACTCGTGTCGAGGCGATCCGATGCGATACGCCAATGCTGCGGAGCGATTGCTAGCGGCGATCGGTGAGCCTCAGATGATCGACACGGCCAAGGACCCGCGCCTTGGCCGTATCTTTTTGAATCGCACCATGCGCATCTATCCGGCGTTCTCCGGCTTCCACGGCATGGAAGAGACGATCGAACGCATCGTCGGGTTCTTCCGGCATGCCGCGCAGGGCCTCGAGGAACGCAAGCAGATCCTTTATTTGCTGGGCCCGGTCGGCGGCGGCAAGTCGTCACTTGCCGAGCGGCTCAAATCGTTGATGGAAGTGCATCCGATCTACGTGCTGAAGGCAGGCGACGAACTCAGCCCGGTCTTTGAAAGTCCGCTCAGCCTGTTCGATCCGGAGACCCTCGGGCCGATGATCGAGGAGAAGTACGGCATTCCGCGCCGCCGTCTGACCGGATTGATGAGCCCCTGGTGCTACAAGCGTCTTGAAGCCTTTGGCGGCGACATCTCTCAATTCCGCGTGGCCAGGATGCAGCCGTCGCGGCTGCGGCAGATCGCGATCGCGAAGACTGAGCCCGGCGACGAGAACAACCAGGATATTTCCTCGCTGGTCGGCAAGGTGGACATTCGCAAGCTGGAGACTTTCGCCCAGAACGATCCCGATGCTTATAGCTATTCCGGCGGTCTCAATCGCGCCAACCAGGGCATCCTCGAATTCGTCGAGATGTTCAAGGCACCTATCAAGATGCTGCATCCGCTGCTCACCGCGACCCAGGAAGGCAACTATATCGGCACCGAGAACATCGGTGCGATTCCGTTCACCGGTATCATTCTGGCGCACTCCAATGAGGCCGAATGGCAGAGCTTCAAATCAAACAAGAATAATGAGGCTTTCATCGACCGCATCTGCGTCATCAAGGTCCCGTATTGCCTGCGCGTGATCGAGGAGCAGAAGATCTACGAGAAGCTGATCCAGGGCTCCGAGCTGGCTGACGCGCCCTGCGCGCCGGCCACGCTGGAGACACTGGCGCGCTTTTCGGTGATGTCGCGCCTGCGCAGGCATGAGAACTCGACCCTGTTTGCAAAAATGCGGGTCTATGACGGCGAGAGCCTGAAGGAGTCCGATCCGAAGGCCCGCAGCGTCCAGGAATACAGGGATGCCGCCGGCGTCGACGAAGGCATGGACGGCGTCTCGACCCGCTTCGCGTTCAAGGTGCTCGCCGCAACCTTCAATCATGACACGACTGAGATTGGCGCTGACGCCGTTCACCTCATGTATACGCTGGAGCAGGCCCTCCGTCGCGAACAGCTGCCGGACGAGGTCGAGAAGCGCTATCTCGAGTCCATCAAAGCCGACCTTGCGCCACGCTATGCGGAGTTCATCGGCAACGAGATCCAAAAGGCGTATCTGGAATCCTACGCCGACTACGGCCAGAACCTGTTCGACCGTTACGTCGATTACGCCGACGCCTGGATCGAGGATCAAGACTTCAAGGATCCCGATACTGGCCAGATGCTCAACCGCGAACTGCTCAATCAGGAGCTGACCAAGATCGAGAAGCCTGCCGCAATAGCCAATCCTAAGGATTTTCGCAACGAGGTTGTCAAGTTCTCACTGCGCTCGCGTGCCCAAAACGGCGGCAAGAACCCGAGCTGGACCTCTTACGAGAAGATCCGCGAGGTCATCGAGAAGCGGATATTCTCTCAGGTCGAGGAACTGCTTCCGGTGATCTCGTTCGGTTCGAAGAAGGACGGCGATACCGAGAAAAAGCACGACGAGTTCGTCGCGCGCATGGTGGCGCGCGGCTACACCGAGCGGCAGGTCCGGCGGCTGGTCGAGTGGTACATGCGGGTGAAGCAAGCCGGTTGAGGCGGATGCGAAAGTGGTCATTCATTTCGTCGACCGGCGCCTGAATCCTGGCGGCAAGAGTCTCGAGAACCGGCAGCGGTTCTTGCGGCGTGCCAAGTCTCTGGTCCAAGCGGCCGTCAAGAAGAGCTCGCAGGACCGCGACATCAAGGATGTCCTGGAGGGCGGCGAGGTCTCGATTCCGCTCGATGGCACGCATGAGCCGCGCTTCCGCACGGGAGGCGGCACGCGCGACACGGTACTGCCCGGCAACAAGAAGTTCGTTGAAGGCGACATTCTTCCGCGCCCCGATGGAGGCCGGGGAGGGCGGGGATCGCAGCCGGGCGAGGGCGATGGCGAGGACGCGTTCCGCTTTGTCCTGAACCGTGACGAATTCGTCGACCTTTTCCTCGACGATCTGGAATTGCCGGAGCTGACCAAGCGCAGGCTCGCCGACGTGAAAAGTGAGGGCGTTCATCGCGCGGGCTATACGACGTCGGGTTCGCCGGCAAACCTCTCTGTTAGTCGCACCGTAAGCAAGGCCTTGATGCGGCGCGTCGCGTTGCGGCGGCCGCGGCCGGAGGCGATCGCGGAACTCGAAGCCGAACTTGAGGATTGCGACGAGGCCCGGCGCGGCGAGCTGTTGGCAAAAATCGACACCCTCAAATCGAAAATCCGCCGGATTCCCTTCATCGATCCCATCGACATCCGCTTCCGCCGTTTCGAGACGGTGCCGAAGCCAGTGGCCCAGGCGGTCATGTTCTGCCTGATGGACGTC
>NZ_DATMLW010000222.1:0-13241 GCF_035570375.1 Bradyrhizobium sp.
GTCGAAATAGGCGAGCGGCTCGCGATACGCCGAGCGCGCGAGCGCGCGCTCGCCCGCTTTCATCCAATAGGCAATCGCCTGCTCCGGCATTGCGGCCGCCGTATAGTGCTGCGCTATCAGCTCGGGCTGGCTCTCGGCGATTTCGGCAAATCGGTTTTCGATCGTCCGGCCGACGCGGCGGTGCAAAACCTGGCGTCGGCTTCTGAGCAAATTCTCATAGGCTGCGTCCTGAATCAGCACATGCTTGAAGCGATATTCGGATTCCGGTGGTAGCCCCTGCACCAGCAGGATGTCGGCCTCGGCAAGCCGCTCCAGCGCCGTCTGCAGGGCGGTGTCCTCCATGTCGGCCACGGCGCGAATAAGCGGGTAGGAGAAGTCGCGCCCAATCACCGCGCCAATCTGCGCTACCTCGCGCGCTGAGCCGAGTCGATCAAGCCGCGCCATGAGCGATTGTTGCAGTGTTGGCGGTATTGCGTCCATGCCACCATGCTCGCCGCGCTCCAGCAAAAGTCGCGTCACTTCCTCAACAAACAGCGGCACGCCGGCGGTGCGCTCAGTCAGGCTGTCAACCACTTCCTTGGGCAGCGCATGGTGGGCCGCAAGGCCGCCGACCATGTGCCGTACCTGTTGGCGATCGAGCGGCGCCAACGCAATTACGCCGTGATGCGAGCGCATGCCCCACGGCGCCCGAAACTCAGGTCGAGCCGTGATAACAAAAAACAGTGGCGCCAGCGCACCGCGTTCGGCAAAGCCGCGCAACAGGTCGAGCGTGGTCGGATCGGCCCAGTGTAGGTCTTCCACTGCTATCACCGCTGGCTGAGCCCGTGCGCCACTCATCCACCAATTGGTAAGCGCCGCTAGTTGCTGGCGTCGTAAATCCTCTGGCGGCAAAGCCAGGGCGCGGTCCGGTGGCAATGGAATGTCGAGCAGCGGAGATAGGAGCGTGGCATTCTCTACTGGGTCGAGCTTGACCAGCCCCAGCGTGTTCTCGAGGTCTGCCAAGCGCTTGTCGGCGGGCACATCGGCGCCGCCGAAACGCTGACGCCCCCAATCCGCGATTGGGTGCAGCGGCGTGTTCTGCAAGAGCTGTGAACAACTAAATTCAGCCCAGGTATGCGGCGTTTCGCTCAGTCGGGCATGAAATTCCTCGACCAGGCGGGATTTACCCAAGCCCGGTTCGCCAATGATCAGTGCCAACTGGCCTTCGCCCTGCCGTGCCCGTTCCCAGCGCCGCATCAGCATGGCGATTTCCTCATCGCGACCCACCAGCGGCGTGAGATGGCGTTGCCCTGCGCGCCGTCCGCCGCCGCTCGCCCGCACGAGCCGGTATAGTGTCACCGGCTCATGCATACCTTTAAGTTCGTGGCTGCCGCGCTCCTCGGCGACAAACAAGCCGGCGATCTGACGCTGGACCCTCGCTGTCACGACGACGGTGCCTGGCTCAGCTAACGCCTGTACCCGAGCCGCGACGTTGGGCGCATCGCCATAAATCTCGCCCGCCGCGTCGATCACGACCGCTCCGGTTTCAATCCCGATGCGGGCGTTGAGCGCTGGCTTGCCAGTCTCAGTATTCTTGCGGTTCACCGCAGCTAGCGCCCGTTGAATCGAGAGCGCGGCCCGCGCCGCGCGTTCGGCGTCGTTCTCCTGCGCCACCGGATAGCCAAATAGCACCATTAGCCCGTCGCCCAACTTCTTGGCGACATGGCCGCCCATCTCGATCACGGCGGCGCAGGCGGCATCGAGATAAGCGCTGACGAGGTCGCGCCACTCCTCGGCATCGAGCTGGGCGGAAATGCTGGTCGAGCCGACGAGATCACAGAACATCACTGTGACATAGCGGCGCTCACCGCTGACCTCAGCCGCGGCGGAGATTGGCGGTGGTGTTGCGGTCGGGATTGGCTCTGACGCGACGGGTGTGCGACCCGGTGCTGCAGTTGCTCTGGCGGCCGCGGCTGGTGCGTTCGTCTCGATACCGTCGATGTCGGCAATCGCGCGCAGCATTTTTCGGCGATCACCGAGGACGACGCCAAGCTCTTTCAGGTCCTGATCGGTCAGTTCGCGAAGTACCGAGAAATCAATGCGGTTTTCAGCAAACCGCTGGGCGTATTCGGACATACCGAGCTTTTCGAGCCAGTCGGCAATTTGCTGCATCGCGGCCCCGACGCTTACCTTGCTCGCCAGAAGAATTGCCAGTTTATCCTTTTCAACTTCGCATCGTCACCTCCGTTAAATAGGTCTCGGTTACTGACCTACAGAAGCTCGCGACTCTTCTGTTTCCATTTTGGTCGATACGTCAGCTACCGCTGAACTTGGCAGCGATGCGGTGGATGTCGACACTAAGTCAAAAGCGCCATTTCGAAAGTTGGCCAGTCACTTCCGGTCCGCATCCGATGCAGGGTTGGACGCCGGATTTTATCCCCCAACTCACTGACGACGCGGTCGCAATGAAGGTCATCGATCGCATCTTGCCGATCTCCGGCCCCGGCGCCATTCGCAGCAGCAAGGCCCTTGCTACTCAGGAGGGCATCTTCGTCGGCATTACCTCTGGTGGGACCTTCGCCGGCGCGCTAAAGATTGCAGCCGAGGCGGAAAAAGGAGCGAACATTCTCTGTATGCTTCCTGACACCGGCGAGCGCTATTTGAGCACGCCTCTTTTCGCTGATGTGTCGGCAGACATGAATGAGGAAGAGCTTAAGATCTCACGCTCTACGCCGAGTGCCCAGCTCAATCCTTGAGCAGTCATCACTAAACGATCGAGTAACGGATGTTGGCTATTTCGGCTCGGATTATAGCGACGGACGCGGCGTTCAAGGCGGTGAAGTCCTTCGTTTTTAACTCACGCTATGCTGAGCGCAGGCTTGAGCCCGGCATATGTGACTTCACCTTCGGCAATCCACACGAAATGCCACTTGAAGGTATCGTCAACGCGATTCGGGAGCGGGCAATCCCACACGACAAGAACTGGTTCGCCTATAAGACGAGTGAGCAGGAGCCACAAGCCTTTGTCGCTGAGCGGGTCGGCCGCGAGCTCAACCTTACCTTTGAACCGGCAGACATTGCGCTGACGGCCGGTGCATTCGCTGCCATCATGGTCGCCTTTCGGCTTGTGGTCGACGCAGGTGACGAGGTCATCTATTCGGAACCGGCATGGTTCTGCTATGAGCCGATGCTGTTGGCCGCCAATGCCGTGCCGCGGAAGGTCAAGCTACAGGCGTCGACGTTTGATCTCGATCTAGCTGCGGTCGAAGCTTCAATCGGACCCAAGACACGGCTCGTGATCGTTAACACGCCCCACAATCCAACCGGACGTATCTACAGCCGTGGGTCACTTGAGGCTCTGGCCGATTTGCTTGAGCGTGCCTCGACCAGAATTGGCCACCGAATATTTCTCTTGTCGGACGAGCCTTATCGAAAGTTGCGTTTCGACGGGCGCGATTTCACGAGCCCGGCGGCGCTGTATCCATGGACACTTATCTCCTACAGTTATGGCAAGGTGCTACTCGCACCGGGACAGCGGCTCGGTTATCTCGCTATATCGCCCTTGATGCCACCTGCGGATCGGCATGCTCTTCGGAGTATGATGTTTCCCGCCCAGATGGCCCTCGGTTGGTGTTTTCCTAATGCCGTGATGCAATACGCGATTCCCGACCTTGAAAATCTCGCGATCGACCAAGTGTCGCTTACGCGGCGGCGCGACCGGTTTATGGCGACGCTCCTGAGTGCCGGATATTCAGTCCTTGTGCCTGAAGGCACATTCTACCTTTGGAGCAAGTGGGCGGATAGTGATCCACAGAGACAATGGAACGCGCTAGCAGATCGTGATGTCTTTGTGCTGCCCGGTAGCATGATGAATACGCCCGACTACTTCCGAATAAGTCTGACGGCATCCGATGAGATGGTTGAACGGGCGCTCCCAGCATTTATCGATGTGGCATGACGGGCAGGTAAGCAGTTCGCGTTGGCGCCTGCCTGAATCTATCGAGCACTCCTTGAGGTCCGCTCAGGGTCATTCGGGACTGAGCCACCCAGCACGGCTCGCCCATTGATGTCCGCTTCACCACCAAAAGCGACCTCGTCGCTACGCTCCATGCGAAATGTCGCGAAGGGCCACAAACGGACTCGTGCACTGCAACAAATTCGCGGAAATTCGTTTGCGTAAATCTGATCTCAAGTGCCAAAGGACGTAGCTGGTTCGAAATTGGTAGTCAGGCGTGCAGCTCATCGAGCAACGCCGCTGCCTCTTTCAAATCGAGCGTGTCAAATCCTTCGGTGAACCAGCCGTAGACCGGAGCAAGTAGTTCGCGAGCTTGTTGTGGTTTACCCTGCTCACGAAGGAGCCGCGCCATACTCATCGCCGCGCGCAGCTCCCAGGATTTGGCCTGCTGTACGCGGGCAATTACGAGGGCGCGGTCGAAATGCGCTTCTGCTTTTGCTACATCGCGGTCCGGCGACATCAGGGCGATTTCGCCGCCGATGCGGCGGACCTCGGCCTCACACCATTTTTCCTTGCTCGTTTCCACCGTGGTCATGGCTTCGTCAATGCAGCGCCAAGCGTCGTCGAATTGGCCGAGCCCTGCATGGACCCTCGCCAAAAATGACAAATACCATGGGGTCCACCCCGTGGCCCCGGTCGACCGCCATCCGCTGATTCCCTCGGTGATCACGTCGGCGGCGCTTGTGGCTTTGCCGGTCGCGGCCAGCAGACAACCTTGGGTCATGGTCCCGTACGCCTTCCAGAGCAACGCGCCCTTTTCGTCCGCCAGTGCTACAACTTCGGAGGACCGCGCGCTCGCTCCGGCGTAGTTTCCGCAGTGGATCAGGGTCAACGATGATGTGGCTAGCGCATGAATTAGCGTGGCGGCATGATCGATCTCGCGTGCGTCGTCGATTGCGTGGTCTGCATCTGCGAGCGCGGCCTCGGGATAGCCGAGCAACCACAGAGCCAGCGACCGCCGAGATCGGACCGCCGCCCCGAGGTCCACGCCAAATCGCGTCGCGTGCGTGCGGTGCTCGGCGCGGTCGTAGAGCGCGATGGCGCGATCGAACTGCGCGCGACCCGGCGCGATGTCCCCCGTCAACAGCAGGGCGGTTCCCATGAGGCGATGCCCGATCGCAAGCGGGACGGTGGCTCTCTTCTCCTCTGCGAGCGCCAGGAACTGCGCCGCAAGGTCGCGCAGGGCGTCACCGTTGAACGCATATGCGTTCGAGGCCCAGACAGCGTGAAGGAGCGAGAACAGCAGCAGCGGGTCTTCGGGCGGCTCGCCAAGTGCTTCCGCCCGCGCTATCAAAGAGCGCGCCTGATCGAGCGACGCTTTGGTCTCGGGCGCCGCATATCCTTTGGTGTGCATCAGAGCGTTCACAAGCGCGACCTGAAGCTTAATCTCTTCGCGGCGTCGGGCTGCCGTTCCAGGCAACGCCGCAATGTGGGCAAGCGCGCGGCTCAACTGAATCGCCGCCTCCAAAAGCGCCGAACGCTCCAGCGACCGCTGTCCCGCCTTCCCCCACAGGCCCGCGGCCTTCTCAATCAACCCGGCCTCGGTGCAGTGACGAGCCAGCAGCTCTGGCTGGCTCTCGGCGATTTCCGTGAATTTGCTTTCGAGGGCTTCCACGATCCGGGCGTGAAGCGCGCGTCTCGGCTCCCGCAACAGTGTGCCATAGGCCGCGTCCTGCACGAGGCCATGCTTGAACAGGTAGGTCGCATGGGGCGGTACGCCCTGCCGAAACAGCAGACCGGCCTCGATGAGCCGGTCGAGCGCCGATGCCAGCTGCGCCCCGGTTGCGCGAACCACTGAAGCAAGCAGAGCGTGGGAGAACTCACGGCCGATCACCGCCCCAATCTGCGCCACCTCCTTAGCGGGACCGAGCCGGTCGAGCCGCGCCATCAGTGAGGCGTGCAGGCTTGCCGGAACCGCAACGGACGGCGACGGAGTGGCTGCAACCGCGCGCTCGGCCGCTCCCTCGCCAACCGCTTCGAGCACCGACTTCGTCATTTCCTCAACAAACAATGGAATGCCGTCTGTGCGTTCGATAATGTCCTGTCTGATGCCCGCCGCCAGCGGCTTATTGCCGGTGACGCGGTCGATCATGGCAGCGATTTCGCGCTCGCTGAGCCGGTTGATAGTGAGGGTAGTAACATGAGGCCGTCCAATCCAGGGCGGTTCAAATTCCGGCCGATACGTAACAACCAGCAACACGCCAAGGGTTCTTATTCGGTCGACGGTTCGACCGAGCACTTCCAAGCTCGTGGGGTCAATCCAATGCGCATCCTCGAAAATTATCAGAACCGTATGCTGGCTTGCCAATCCCGCAAGCTGTGCGGTCAGGGCTTCTAGGGTTCTTTGCCGGCGCTGCTGCGAGGTCAGGTCTAGCGGTGGATAGCGTCCATCGTTCGGTAGTGACAGCATGTCGGCAAAAAGCCCCGCGTCCTCGCGTGCCGTAAAACCTTGCGCCAGCACAGCATCGAGTTTGTCGAGCTTTGCACGCGCCGTGTCGTTGTGCAAAAACGCGGCGGCGCGTTCCATTTGCCTGATGATCGGATAGAGCGCGCTATCGGTGCCTTGCGGCGAGCAGAAATAATGCAGTCGCGTGTGCGGTTCGCTGACGAGTCGCTCCAATAGCGCCGCAGTGAGCCGCGATTTGCCGATCCCGGCCTCACCGGATAGCAGCACCACCTGGCCTTCGTCGGTCTTGGCTCTCGCCCAGCGGCGCAACAGCAGTTCAAGCTCTTCTTCGCGCCCGACGAGCGCAGTGAGGCCGCCGGCGTGCATTGCCTCAAAGCGGCTCTCCGCAGAACTTGCCCGTACGGCCGCGAACACTCGCACCGGACCGACCATCCCTTTGAGCTCCTTGGGCCCCACGTCCTGCAGCTCGAAGAGATTGCCCAGCAGCCTGCGCGTGGCCTCTGCAATGACAACTGTGTTCGGCTCGGCGATGCCTTGAAGGCGTGCCGCAAGGTTTGGCGTCTCGCCGACAATGTCGTGCTCCTGCGCTTCGCCAGACCCCAGAAGATCCCCGACTACCACCATCCCGGTGGCAGCCCCTACCCGCACTTGTAGGGGCTCAGGAGCCGCGAGCGTGGCGACCGCATCGATCAGCGCGAGGCCGGCCCGAACTGCCCGCTCGGCGTCATCCTCATGCGCTGCCGGATAGCCGAAATAGATCAGCACCCCGTCACCCATGTACCTGGCGACGAAGCCGCCGAAGCGGCGCACGGTGTCGGCGACGCACCTCTGGTAGGCGGAAATGACCTCGCGCAGGTCCTCTGGGTCCAGACGGGTGGAGAGCGCCGTCGAACCGACGAGGTCCGAGAACATTACGGTCACCTGGCGGCGCTCGGCAGTGTCCTTGGCGGCTTCCTCTCTTGGCGGAGCAGCGTCGGATAGCGGCGTTGGTCCGTGCGTTTCGGCTCGCAAGGCAACGATGGCGTCGAGCAGCTTACGGCGATGCCCGACAGATCCGACACCAAGCTCCTTCAAGTCCTCCGTCGTCAAACTCGGGACGATGGTGTCGTCGACGTTATTCTCGCGGAATGCCGCCTCATACTGTTCGAGGCCGAGCTTCCGCAGCCAAGCTCCGACATCCATGGTGGCGCCCCTGCTCGCCATGATCCTAGTCGAGGCGGCCTATCTGGGGTAGCGCCTTTTCGGCATCCGCTTTTGGCTCGCCGCCACCACGCCGCCCCAGCCCGCCGCTCGGGTCGACGCGGCGCTCGCGGAATTGGGACAGTAGCCCCACAAGGTAAGCAATCACGTCAATCAAGCATTTGGTCGCCGCCCCCGGTGGAAGGGCGGCGATACAATTCATCACGCCATCGAGCAGACGGTCCCGCTACGCCTGAGGCCTTGATTGCAGGCTCGCCAGCTCGCGAGCGACCTTGGCGTCATGCGCCGCCTCGTCGGCCCGTGCCACTGCCGGGCTCCAGCGCCCGCGCATCACGAAAATGGTTGCGATAAACACCACCACGCAAATGATGCACACCGCGTACCAAATGCGCCATTCGCCCGGGGCGGCCTCTGCGGCCGCCTGGATCGCCCCCATTTGTGCCAATAACTCTGGTGGCGGCGTGAGATTCGCTGCTAGGGCCTGCTTATAGGCCGCGATATAGAAGGGCGCCGCCACCAGTGTGTCTACCGATTTCACAACCAGCGGCAATGCGATAAAGCACACGGTCACCACAAGCCGTAACAGCCAGCCCCAAACCGCGAGCCCGGTCGCAGTCAGCGCCGGATTGCGCGCCTCCACCGTCTCGGTGAAGCTTGCCATCCAGCTCACATAGGCCAGCCCCCCGAAGATCGATTGCGCGCAGAGGATGAGCGCCAGCTTGGTGAAGCTTGGATGCTGCCCCGCTTGGGTGAGGTAAAGATAGATCGCGACCGCACAGCCGATGCCGCCTACCAGCATGAACGGTTTGCGTACCCGGAAGTGATCCGAGAGCAAGCCACCGACAATTAGCGCGACGGCATTGGCTCCCCAGCTCCAATTTCCGAGGGCGTTCGCCTGCTCCACTGAAAACTGGAACATGGTCACCAGATAGATCACGCCGAAGGCCACTGCCGTGTAGTAGAAGAACAGCAGCAGCGACACGCCAAATGCCGATGCGATCACGTCCAGATGCAGCATCTGCCGCCATGGGTTGCGCAAGGAGGCCTCGATATCGAGCCCCTTCGCCTTCAGCTCGATGAGCACCCGGTCGCGCTCGCTAACCATAAGCTGGTCGCGAAGCGCTGGTGCAAGCTCGCGCAGGAACAGGAACGCCAATACGAACAATACAAGGCAGATCGCGCCGCAAATGTAGAACTGGCTCTGCCAAGTCTGGTAGGCGGGCAGGGACACTGTGATAATTGCGCTTACCGTCAGGCTGCCCAATACCGGTCCCAAAGTCCAGAACCCCATCGCAGTCGCGCGTCCGACCTGCGGCGAGAAATCGCGGATCAGCGCAGGCGTCGCGACGAGAGCGATGCCTTCCACGAATGAGATCGCGCCGAAGGCAAGCGCAAATCCCAGCGGACTCGTGACGTTCGGGGTCCAAAAAGCGGTGATCAGCGCCACCAGCAATAGCCCATAGACCACCAGATTTGCACGACCGAAACGGTCGGCTAGCCCCGCGATAAGCGATGCGAAGGCACCCAGGAGACCTCCCGCGGCGAGTATGTACACAAAAATCGAAAACGGCATGTGCAGCTGCGGCAACATCAGGGTTGCCACGCCTCCGCCCACATAGAGTGCGTAGTAGAGAGCGATCGTGATTGCCACCACCAGCAGTAGCTGCCGCAGCCGCTGTGCGCGTTCTGGATAATGAGCATGCTTGCGATTCCAAACCGCAAACCCAGGCCGCGCCTGTGGCGTTACCGTCGTTGAAGACATTTTCAATCCTCCTCCCCGTTTCCATTCCCCAATCGTCACTTTGCTTGGCTCGACCAGTCACGAGTTCATCGGCGTGATCCAAGTGGATGGCTGGAATTGCCGATTGTTGCGCCGGCTCGCCTGCGACCAAGCCGTCGCCGCCAATCACCGAAAATGAATTCGCGTCGCCTTTGCCCTCGCACTAACATCGCGCTCAACCAGATGGATTACAGCAGGAAAATGCCAGCAGCGGAATAGGTCTCCATGGCTTTTGCACCGGTCCACCCAACTTGCAACTGCACTCGCGAGAGGTCTGTGGCTCCGATTGACCAATAATTACGGGTCAACGGTTATGGCTTTAACCCCGGACTTTTCGTAACATCTTCGCCTTTTCGGGTGGGGGTCCTTGACGATGACAGGCAACCAACCGCGCCGTAAGATCGTCGCGATTCTCGCAGCCGATGTTGTGGAATACAGCCGCCTAGCGGGTACCGATGAAGACCGCACGCTGGCGCGGCTCAGGGCGTTGCGGAGCGATCTCATCGATCCGAGCATAGCAATCCATCACGGGCGGGTAGTAAAGCGCACTGGCGACGGGGCTCTGGTCGAGTTTAGCAGCGTTGTCGACGCCGTGCGTTGTGCCATCGAGGTTCAGAACGGCATGATCGAGCGGAATGCGGGGCTGCCGCCCGAGCGCCGCATCGAATTTCGGATTGGAATCCATCTCGGCGACGTGGTCGAGGAGAGCGATGGCGACCTTATGGGCGATGGAGTAAACATCGCTGCACGACTGGAAGGCATCGCAAAGCCCGGAGCGATCTGTATTTCCGAAGATGCTTATCGCCAGGTTAAAGCGCGGCTCGACCTGGTGGTTGGCGATCTCGGCGAGCAGAAACTCAAGAACATTGCCGAGCCGATCCGGGCGTATTCGCTCGAAGTCGGAAAGCCGGCGCGGGCTAGTCCGGACTCGGTCACCACACCGCCGCAAGCGTCCATCGTGGTGCTGCCCTTCGTGAACCTCAGCGGCGACCCGGACCAGCAGTATATTGCCGACGTCCTGACCGAGAATCTCACGACCGGTCTAGCACGTATCGAGGGCACGTTCGTGATCGCGCGGAGCACCGCCTTCACTTATAAAGGCAAGCCGGTCGATGTGAAGCAGGTCGGCAAGGAGCTTGGCGTGCGTTACGCCCTGGAGGGCAGCGAGCAGCACAGCCACAACAAGATACGGGTAAACGCACAGCTCATCGACGTCGCAACTGGGGCGCATCTTTGGGCCGATCAGTTCGATGCGCCACGATCCGATCTCTTCGAGGCAGTCGACCAGATTGTCTGGCGGATCGCGCGGACCCTGCAAATAAAACTGATCGCAGCCGATCTCGCCCGCGCGTCGCGCAGCCGTCCGAACAATCCTGACGCCCAGGATTTGGCATTGCGTTGCAAGGCTGCTTTTTTCAATAATTCCGGCCCCAGCGATGTCGTCGCCGCGTGCGAGCGCTCGCTGCAGGCAGACGGGCATGACGTCTTCGCGCTGAGTGCGTTGGCATTTTTCATCGCGGTGTCGGTCATCACCGCGCAGAGCGTCGATCGGGAGGCAGATCTCGAAAAGGCGGAGGAACTCATCTCGCGGGCGCTTGTCCTGGACGCCGACAGTGGCATCGCACATTTCGCTAAATCCTGCGTGCTCACGGGGCGTAATCGTCACGAGCAGGCCCTCGGCGAGGCAGAACGCGCCCTCGCCTTGAGCTACGACTACATCGGCGCAAATTTTGTCCGTTGCCTGGCCAACGGCTGTCTCGGCCGGCCGGATCTCACGCTTGAGTTCGCGGACGAGGCCATCCGCCTCAGTCCGCGCGATCCAGCGCTCTGGATTTTCTATCACTACAAGGGATGGGCGTTCTTCATGAAGCAGCAATACGAGGCGGCCATTGATTGGGTGCTCCGCAGCCGGGCGGAGCACGTCGATCCCTTTGCCGATCTGCTGCTCGCGGCGGCGTTCGCGCTTACCGGCCGCCCGGCCGAGGCGAAGAAGGCGCTCGATCACTATCATGCGTTACCTCTGGTCAAAACTACAACGATTGCCCAATTGCGCACGCTGCAGTTTGCACTGGCGGACAATCCCGAGTGGATTGCTTGGAACGAGAGGTTCTTCGACGGGCTGCGCAAGGCCGGCATGCCGGAGAGTTGAGTACAGCCCAGGCAGCGAAAACCCTCCCTTTGGACAAACGATGGCTCTTAGGTTGACGACGACACGCTTGCCAGCTCACACTGGTCGCCAAAAGGTTGGCATTGGGGCACGCATGTCAGACCCTATGGCAGTCAGCCGACGCCTCGTCGCAGTCTTCGCAGCAGATGTGGAGGGCTACAGCCGTCTCATGGGCGCTGATGAGGTTGGCATCCTTAGGAGACGCGCGATCTCCGGTTTCGGCGCGTGGAAAACTTCGCATTGTGCCGGAACTACCTGCGCCTCGCGCGCTCTTGCTTTAATGCGGCCTAGGTTCGGCTTCACGATTCCTTCGAACCCGCCTAACGTCGGGACGCGATAAGTTCCGGGAGAAACGATCATGGCTACGACTGGGCCAGCATCGGCAGAAGTCGCTTCGATAGAAGACACCAGCCTGCTTGCGTTTTATCGCGACATGAACGCAGCGGAGCGTCACACGTTCTGGGCTTGCGCGTCCGGCTGGGCGCTCGACGGCATGGACTTTATGATCTACCCACTCGTGATCGGCACCATCATCACGCTGTGGAAGGTCGATCCCGGCACGGCGGGCCTCGCCGGCACGGTGACGCTGCTGGCCTCCGCGGTCGGCGGCTGGCTCGGCGGCTACGTCGCCGACCGCATCGGGCGCGTCAGGACGTTGCAGTTCACGATCCTCTGGTTCTCGTTCTTCTCGCTGGTCTGCGCGATCGTACAGAATTTCGATCAGCTCCTGATCGCCCGTGCATTGCTGGGCCTCGGTTTCGGCGGTGAATGGGCCGCGGGCGCGGTGCTGATGGGCGAAGCGATCCGCCCGCAATACCGCGGACGCGCGGTCGGCTCGGTGCAATCGGGGTGGGCAGTCGGGTGGGGCCTTGCAGTGCTGGCACAGGCGATCCTGTTTTCCTATTTGCCCGCGGAAACGGCGTGGCGCTGGATGTTCGTCATCGGCGCGCTGCCGGCACTTCTGGTATTTTATCTGCGACGCTACGTCACCGAACCAGAGATTGCGGCAGCCACCCGCGCGAAACAGATAGCGTCGGGCGATCACCCTCCATTGTGGGATATCTTTTCCGGTCCGATCCTCAAGACCACCATCCTGGCATCGCTGATGTCGACGGGATGTCAGGGCGGCTATTACGCGACCACATTTTGGGTGCCACGTTTCCTCACCAGCGAACGCAACCTCTCGATTGTCAGCTCCACAGGCTATCTGTCGGCGCTGATCGTCGGCTCGTTTATCGGTTATCTTGTTGGCGCGTGGCTTGCCGACCGCATCGGCCGGCGCAACCTGTTCTTGATCTTTTCGCTCGGCGCCATTGCCGTGGTGCTGCTCTACACTCAATTGCCATTGACCAACGAGCTGCTGTGGGTACTGGGCTTCCCGCTCGGGTTTTTCGCGTCGGGTTATTTCTCCGGTGTCGGCGCGTTCCTCACCGAGCTATACCCGACAAGACTTCGCGGCTCCGGCCAAGGCTTCTGCTACAATTTCGGCCGCGGCATCGGCGCGCTGTTTCCGTTTCTGGTTGGTGCGCTGTCGGCTTCGACATCGCTCGCCAACGCGATTGCGATCTTCGCGGTAGCAGCCTACGGCGTGTTTTTCGTCACAGCCTACACGCTGCCGGAAACGCGGGGGCGGGTTCTGCGCGCCGAAGTTTAAGACGCGGGCCGCGTCTGAGCCAAGTCCGCCGATTCCTCA
>NZ_DATMLW010000223.1:0-16957 GCF_035570375.1 Bradyrhizobium sp.
GTCGAAAGTCCGTTCGTCTGGTATTGTAGACGGTGCGGTGACGGACGGGAGTCCGCAGACCCCAAGGTCGTTGCAGACCGTGGGTGAGACAGGTGCCCCGTCCGTCAGTCCATCGAACCCGAACAGTCGCCTGGGCCGCAACGCTTTGCGGCGCGACCGCGAGCCCCGCCTCACAGCTATTGGCGCGGCGTCGTCTACTTCGCGAGCGTTGGCAGTATGCGCATCTTCCACAGGTTCCAGATGCGATCGATCACCGCGAAATTGGTCTTGTCGGCCTTCTCGCCCTCACCCGGCGTCAGATAATTCACCGCTCCCCCAAGTGCGATCGCCTGCGACTGAAGTTTTGCGTTGACGTCGGTGTAGTAGGCGCGGAACACGGCCATCTTCACTGAGGGCGCGACCGTCACGTCGCCATGGCCACGCATCAGCACGACCGGCTTGTCGCCGAGCGCCTGTGCCAGCGATTTGCCGATGGCGGAATTGCTGACGAGCATGTTGGTCTCGCCAAAATCCTTTCGGATATCCCAGACCGGCACACCGGCGGCGAGGAAAGACGGATTGTGAAACATCGCCTGCAGCGGCACCTTGGTCACCGAGAACGGGATGACGCCGGGTGAATGGGTGTGAACCACCGACATCACGTCCGGCCGCGCCCGGTAGATTTCGGCATGGATGAAGCGTTCAAGGAACAGGCTGCGGCCGCTTGCGTCCACCGCGTTGCCGTCGAGATCGAATTCCATGATGTCGTCGGCGGTGACGAGCGCGGGCGCCAGCGAGCGGGACATCAGGAAGTGGTTGGGATTGGTCGGATGGCGCGCGCTGACGTGGCCGAAGCCGTCGAGCACGCCGAAATCAGCCAGGATACGGCTGCCGACCACCATATCTTCGAGAAGCGCGGCATCGACGCCGGCCATCGACGCAGGCTGGGCTTGCGCGGATGTTTCGAGGAACCCGGCCAGCAGCGCGACCATTGCGGTTGCGGTCAGCCGCGCGAGTGCCTTGATAGCGTCCCTCGGTGCTTGCGTCCTGAACTTCACTTTCATCCTCCCCGCTTCGTCAGTTATATCGTCGGCAGCACCGAAAACTCCTCGCCCGGATGCCGCAGGCGCAGCACATCGGGGCCGGCGGCCTCGTGCACCAGACGATCGACCCGCGCCGATACCGGTCCACGCTGGCAGGACGAGACCATGTCGGTCACGACGTCATCAGGCCCCGCAAATACCGCTTCGACGCTGCCGTCTCTTCGGTTGCGTACCCACCCTTCCAGGCCACGCAGCATCGCCTCGTACTCGACCCAGGCCCTGTAGCCCACGCCCTGCACCCTGCCGCCGATCGTGACCCGAAGGATCGTGTTGCTCATCTATTTCTTGAGCCCCAGAAATTCGTTGGCGCGAACCTTCATATCGGCCTCTCGCGTGAGCCGATCCATCAGTTCGGCAGAGGCAAGCCCTTTCAGGGCTTTTGGCGGCGATCCCTCACGCAGCGCTTTAAGCGTCTCGTAGACGGCGTTGGTCGCTGCGGCAAAGGGAGCGTGTCCCTGGAGCGCCATCCGCACCCTTTGCCCCCTGAGATAAGCGAGGTCGGACATGGCCTCCGGCGCGCCGCCCAGCACGATCGGTAGCGTAGTCGCGCCTGCGATCGCTTCGAGTTCCGCTTTCGTCCTGATGCCGGTGAAGAACAAGGCGTCGACGCCGCTCGCCTCATAGGCTCTTGCGCGCGCGATCGCGTCGTCGAGCGAAGTGACGGAAGCAGCACCGGTACGCCCGATTACGACCAGCGATGGATCGCCACGTCCATCAAGCGCCGCCTTCATCTTGCCGACGCCTTCCTCCAGACTGATCAGCTGCGTTCGTGCCTCGCCATGGACCTGCGGCAACAGGGTGTCCTCGATGGTAAGACCGGCGGCGCCAGCCGCTTCCAGTTCGGAAACCGTGCGGCGCACGTTGAGCGCGTTGCCGTAGCCGTGGTCGGCATCGACCAGAACCGGCAGAGCGGAAGCTCGCGACATCCGCCGCACCTGCTCGGCGAGTTCAGTGAGCGTGATCAGCGCGATATCGGGATCACCGAGGACTGCAAGGGAGGCCACCGATCCGCCGAACATGCCGACCTCGAACCCGAGATCTTCGGCAATGCGGATCGAAATCGCATCATAGACCGAGCCCGGCCGCACGCATGCCGATCCCGACAGGATCGAACGCAATTTTTCTCTGCGTTGATGCAAAGTCATCGACCCTCATCGCGACGGCTGGCAGTTAGGATCGTCATTGCGGGTCCGGCCTTCGGCCGGCCCGATGATAAACTCCGCGACGAAGCAATCTGAACTTTTCGCCGCGGTTGGGTTCTGGATTGCTTCGCTTCGCTCGCAATGACGGCAGCATTGTTCTCAGGCAAATTCGAGAATGAGCGCGTCGACCGCCAGGGTGGCGCCGGGGGCGGCATGAATTTTCTTCACGGTGCCGTCGCGTTCGGCCCGCAGCACGTTCTGCATCTTCATTGCCTCCACCACCGCCAGCGTCTCGCCGGCCTTGACCTCCTGGCCTTCGCTCACCGCAATCGACACCACCAGCCCCGGCATCGGGCACAGGAGCTTCTTGCCGCTATCGGAGGCCGCGATCACCGGCATCAGGCGCGCCGCGGCCGCCTCGGCCTCGGTGAAGACCTGAACTTCGACCTCGAACCCCTGATGGGCCAGGCGGAAGCCGTTGAGAACCGGCCGCACCTGCATCGCGGCCAATTGGCCATCGATCGTGCCCTGCCAGACCGGATCGCCGGCTTTCCAGGGCGAGATCAGCCGACGCGCCGGACCGAGCGCGCCATCGGCGCCGATGAAGCGCACGGCAACACCATCCGACTCGCGCACGATCTCAAGCGGAATTTCGTCGCGTCCCAGCCACACCGCGCGGCGCCGCTCGCGGTACACCCGCCGATGGTTCAACTGGCCGGAAATCTGCCGCTTGCGTTCGCCGAGCACGTGATCGATCGCAGCCCCCACCGCCGCCAGGCGCCGCGCGATCTCACCTTCCGGCGCACGAGCCGAAAACCCGCGCGGAAACTCTTCCGGGATGAAGCCGGTGGAGAGCTTGCCCTCGCGCCAGCGCGGATGGTTCATCAATGCGGAGAGGAAGCGAATATTGTGGCGAATGCCATCGATATAGAATGAATCGAGCGCGGTGGATTGCGCTTCGATCGCAGCCGCGCGCGAGGGGGCGTGCGTGACGAGCTTGGCGATCATCGGATCGTAATAGATCGAGATCTCCCCGCCCTCTTGCACGCCGGTGTCGTTGCGCACCGTGATCCCGTCGATGCGGCTCTCGGCCGGCGGCCGGAATTTGACCAATCGTCCGACCGAGGGGAGGAAGTTGCGGAACGGATCTTCCGCATAGAGGCGGGATTCCACGGCCCACCCCGTCATGGTCACGTCCTTCTGGGATAATTTCAGTTTTTCGCCAGCGGCGACGCGGATCATCTGCTCGACCAGATCGATGCCGGTGACCAACTCGGTGACGGGATGCTCAACCTGCAGGCGGGTATTCATCTCCAGGAAATAGAAGCTCTTGTCCTGCCCGGCGACGAATTCGACGGTACCGGCAGAGTCATATTTCACGGCGTTGGCGAGCGCGACCGCCTGCTCGCCCATCTTGCGACGCGTGGTTTCGTCGAGCAGTGGCGAGGGCGCCTCCTCGATCACCTTTTGATTGCGGCGCTGGATCGAGCATTCGCGCTCGCCGAGATGGATCACGTTGCCGTGCCTGTCGCCGAGCACCTGGATTTCGATGTGACGGGGATCGACGATGAATTTCTCGATGAACACCCGGTCGTCCCCGAACGCGGCCTTGGCCTCGGCCCGGGCGAGGCCAAAACCCTCGGCGACTTCGGCCTTCGAATTTGCGATCCGCATGCCCTTGCCGCCGCCGCCGGCCGAAGCCTTGATCATGACAGGATAGCCGATCGCGTCGGCGATCTTCACGGCATGGCTGGCGTCCTCGATCACGCCAAGGTGCCCGGGCACGGTCGAGACATTGGCCTTGGCCGCCGCTTTCTTCGACTCGATCTTGTCGCCCATCGCGGCGATGGCGTCCGGGTTGGGGCCGATGAAGACGATGCCCGCCTTGCCAAGCGCCCGCGGAAAGGCTGCGCGCTCGGACAGAAAGCCGTAACCGGGATGCACGGCCTCGGCTGCCGTCTTGCGGCACGCCTCGATGATCTTGTCGATCGCCAGATAGCTGTCGGCGGCGGCCGGCGGACCGATCAGGACAGCTTGATCAGCCATCTCGACGTGAAGGGCGTCGCGGTCGGCCTCGGAATAGACCGCGACCGTCTCGATACCCATCCGGCGTGCGGTCTTGATGACCCGGCATGCGATCTCGCCGCGATTTGCGATCAGAATTCGTTTGAACATTTGCGGACTTGCGTGAAACCTCTGGGACGGCCAATCTGGCATGCGGGGACTGGCGTAACAATTCCGTCGTACAGCAAAACCGAGCGGAGGCAACGGCTGATATGAACGAAAACCGATTTCCGGGGCTTGATCGCGGCGCGCCTAGTGTCCGGGTTCACACCATTAGGACCCGTTAACGATAATCGGTCCGGCCTTCACCCCCGCCATAAAATGCGGTTATCATTTTCGCCTGTTGCCGAAAGCCTTATTTTCGATGCGTTGGTTCATTCCGATCCTGGCCATTTTCGCAGCCAGCCAGAGCTTCGCCGCCAGCCCGGTGGTCAGGGACGGCGGGACCATTGATATTGGCGAAGTGACGTATCGGCTCGCCGGCATCGACGCACCCGCATTCGACCAGGTCTGCATCGACCACCATGCCGATTCCTGGGCGTGCGGCGTCGACGCGCGCGACGAGCTCGCCAAGCTTGTCGGTGGCCACGACGTTCGCTGCGAGGATCTCGGTCCGGATTCCACCTACAAAAAGTGGCATGTCGGGAACTGCACGGTCGAAGGCGAAACCAGCAGTCTGAGCCAGCTTCTCGTACGCCAGGGATTTGCGGTGAACCAGCAATCCTCCGCGCAGGGTCGCTTCAGGGAAGACGAGGCGGATGCGAAGGACAAACGAAGAGGCCTCTGGAAGGGTTGCTTTATCGCGCCACAGGAATTCCGTGGCTGGCAAAAGGACGCCCCTCTGCTCGGCGGCGCCTGCCGGGGCGACAAGGACCGCGAAATACGCGAAGTGCTGTTCCCTTACGAACCCACGATGCCGTCAGGTTGCAGCGTGAAGGGCAAGTATGCCTTGCGCGCGCGGGTCACCGGCAATATCGGCATCTACCACATCCAGGCATGCCGCAGTTACCCGGCGCTCACCAGACCGGACCGGTGGTTCTGTTCGGAAGACGACGCCAAGGCCGCCGGATTTCGCAAGGCGTATAATTGCCGGCCCATCACCCGGCCGCGGATCTAACGGCCTACAGCCTTCGGAAAGCACCCGGTCGGGGGCCGACCCGTGCGAGGCCGCCAGGCCCGCAGATTCTTGCTCCACAACCCGAGCGCGCCTAATGTCGTTTCTCACTCAATGGGGCCGACCATGGCGACAATGAAGGTGGATGCGAGCTTTAGCGTCCTGACTGGCAACAATATCGACGCTCTCCTCTTCAAGGCCGGAAGCGTCATCTTTCGGAAGGGCGACGAGGCGCGCGACCTTTTCGTGATCAAGAGCGGTCAGGTTCGAATCCAGATCGGCAACCGGACGGTCACCGAACTTGGACCGGACAGCATCTTCGGCGAGATGGCGCTGATCGATAATGAGCCGCGCAGCGCGACCGCGACGGCGGTCACCGACGTCGAGCTGGTGCCGGTGTCCGAAAAGCAGTTTTTGTTTCTGGTCAGCCAGACCCCTTATTTCGCCCTCAAGGTCATGCGCGTGCTGGCCAAGCGGCTGAGGGCGACGAACAAGACGTTCGGCTGAATGGCTTTGCCGGTATCTTCCAGCCGGTCGTAACATTTCTGTCGCACCGCAAACCTAGACATTCGACCAACGCCTCCGTCATCCGGTTCTACCCAAGGGAAATTCAAATGCGCCGTTCAATGGTGATGTCGTGCATCGGCCTTTTGCTGGGATGCGGGGCTACCGCGTCCGCCCAAAACGCCATGCCGCATAACCTGATCCTGTTCGTGCCCGATGGGTTGCGCGCGCGAATCGTGACGAACCAGACCGCACCGGCAATGGCCGCCCTCCGCGACAAGGGCGTCAATTTCAAGAATCCGCACTCGCTGTTTCCGACCTTCACTACGGCGAACGCCTCCGCCATGGCGACCGGCCACTATCTCGGCGATACCGGCGATTTCTCCAACACGATTTACACCGGTTATCCGGTCGGGCCTGCGGATGGTACGGTTACGCCATTTCTGGAAATCAATCCCGTGATTATCGACGCCGATGAGCATTTCGGCGGCGATTACCTCAACGAGGAGACCGTGCTGAAGATGGCCCGTGCCAGGGGTTTTAGCACGGCTGCGCTCGGCAAGGTCGGACCCACCCTGATTTTCGACCACACCGACAAGCTCGGCGCCGATGGTCCGCATTCGATCGTGATCGACGACGCCACCGGCAGCAAGACCGGCGTTCCGCTTTCAGACGAAATCAAGGCAGCCCTTGCCAAGGCCGGCCTTCCGCTCGCCACGCCGCCGCGGGGCGAGAATGGCAAGTCGGGCGACGCGAAAACCCCCGGCACGACCGCGCCCAACACCGCTCAACAGGCTTACTTCGCCGATGTGGCAACCAAGGTCCTGCTGCCGATGTTCAAGGCACGCAACAAGCCGTTTCTGCTCGTGTTCTGGTCGCGCGATCCCGACGGCAGCCAGCACAACAACGGCGACAGCCTCAACACCGTGACACCGGGCATTAACGGCCCGACCTCGCTCGCCGGCATCAGAAACGCCGACAACAATCTGGCGCAGCTCCGCGATGCGCTCGATGAGCTTGGTCTGGCTACCAGTACCAACATCATCATCGCTTCCGATCACGGCTTTTCCACCATCTCAAAGGAAAGCAAGACCAGCCCGTCGGCCAAAATGAGCTACGACGACACGCCGAAGGATTTTTTGCCGCTCGGCTTTGTCGCGATCGACCTCGCCAGGGCGCTCGATCTGCCGCTGTTCGATCCGAATGACAGAAATGCGCCGGTCGGGCCCGATGCTCATCCCAAGGCCGGAAACGCGCTACTTGGAAAAGATCCGGCAAAACCTGATCTCGTGGTGGCCACCAATGGCGGATCGGACCTGATCTACCTGCCGAACCGGGACAAGAAGCTGGCGCAACGCACCATCGCCGCGTTGCTTGAGCAGGATTACGTCAGTGGATTATTTGTCGATGACAGCCTCGGTCGTTTTGCCGGCACGCTGCCATTGTCGCAAATCGGCCTGAAGGGCAAGGCGGTGACACCCACGCCATCGATTGTGGTCAGTTTCCGCTCTTATGCGAGTGGATGCGACGAGCCCGTCAACTGCTCGGTCGAAATCGCCGACACCGTGCTGCGCCAGGGCCAGGGCATGCACGGCAGTTTCAGCCGCGGCGACACGCTGAATTTCATGGCCGCGATCGGGCCCGATTTCAAGGCCGGCTACACCGATCCCTTGCCGGTAAACAATGCGGATGTCGGGATGACCATCGCCCGGCTGATGGGCCTGAACCAGGTAAATGCGGGCGGGCTGACAGGCCGGGTGATATCGGAGGCCCTGCCGAACGGAATAATCCCGAGGGCCTTCGACGGCACCGTCGAATCCAAGGCCGCCACGAACGGTCTGAAGACGGTGGTGAAATTCCAGCGCGTGTTGTCGCAGCGCTATTTCGACGTCGCAGGTTTTCCGGGCCGCACGGTCGGGCTCGATCCGCAAGCCGGCAAACAAAAGACGGCAGGGCAATAACCCGCCGTCCTGCTGTCCAGAATCTCGGCCTGCCTCACATCCCGATATCGAATGCGTTCGGCAGCTGCGCGAACGGCAGTGTCGCCCCCACGAGGGTTGCGACCAGCCGCATCAGGGTGTGGTTGCGGCGTCGGCTGCCGCGCATCTGGCTTGCGATCCACTCCAGCACTTCGGTGTCGACATTTGCCGCCTGGGTCGGCGCCCAGCTTTCGATCGAAGTTTCGACCGACAGCGCCACCGTGCGTGGAGGGACTGCGAAGCCGGATACCGAGGCGGCGTGATGCACCACGGCCTTGGCCAGGAGATCCTCGAAACGACCGTTGTCACTGCGCTCGGCTGCCGCTTCGTCGATCTCAAACAGCGCCTCGGCTTCCGCCCGGCTGATCGGCTCATGATCGACCGCCGCTGCCGTCAGGATACGCACGCACCAGGCGGCGTCAGCGGCATCCAGCGTGCGGGAGAAATGAACGCGGCCCCTGGTGGTGGGCCCCTCGCCCGTGATCACGCCATCGCGTACGACGGCCAGTGCAAAGGCGGCTGTGTCTTTGCAGGAAATCCTGGAGGGTTCGAGGGCGGCAGGTTCGGTAGCGGTAGCCAATGGGGCAGACATCGGAATTTACTCTTCCAGTTTCTTCTTCTGGGCCAGCATTCGCGTGCAGGCGTAAACGAGTGGTTAATGATTCGAAACTTGGTTTTTGACGATTTAGAGTTTCGGGTTTGTCGTCGTGGTGCCTGTCACGGTTCGCGATTATACCGCCGTCGGGTCCACGCGGGCGGGTCATACCGAGATGGGGCGCTCGCCTTACCAAACTCGATGTGGCTTTTTCGCGGCAGCTGTGTAAATCAAAGACAAAGATACTGGAACCTGGCGGCAACGGAGAAGAATCTACCTTTTTGCCCACTGCCGTTCACTTGAGGTTCTTCGGCTCTTATACTGAAAGCAGCGATATCTCCCCCCACCTGATCGGAATGAGGTCGATTATGGCTCTCCCAATTGGCGCTGTGGCCCCGGATTTCGAGGCCGAAACCACCCAAGGCAGGATCAAATTCCACGACTGGATTGGCAACAGCTGGGCGCTCTTGTTCTCGCATCCAAAGGATTTCACCCCGGTCTGCACCACCGAACTCGGTGCGCTGGCCAAACTGAAGCCGGAATTCGACAAGCGTGGCGTTAAACTGATGGGGCTCAGCGTCGACCCCGTCGATCGGCATGCAAAATGGTCCGAGGATATCCGGGAGACACAAGGCGCAGCCCCGAATTATCCGATGATCGGCGATACCGATTACAACGTCTCCAAGCTCTATGAGATGCTGCCGGCCTCGACCTCAGGCGATCCCACCACGCGCACCCCCGCAGACAACCAGACCGTTCGCAATGTTTTCGTCATCGGTCCGGACAAGAAGATCAAGCTTGTGCTGGTCTATCCGATGACCACCGGACGCAATTTCCAGGAAATCCTGCGCGCGATCGATTCGTTGCAGATGACCGCCAAGCACCGCGTCGCCACGCCGGCCGACTGGAAGCAGGGCGAGGACGTGATCATCGCCGGTTCGGTGTCCGACGACGAGGCAAAGACCATTTATCCTGGCGGCTGGAAGGCGCCCAAGCCCTACATCCGGATCGTGCCGCAGCCGAAGTAAGGGTGCTCAGGCTCGAAGCGATCAATCAGCGAATACGCTGGCCATGGTAGTCTGCCTTGCGCAGACTACGGCACCTTGGTCTCCGATCCTCGCGCATTTCGCGCTTTGCGGGTCACGCCCGCGGTGCGATATGGTCGGCGATCAAGAGGCCCAATGTCGACGACAACGCCGTCATGAACATCCCCCATGACACATCGACCACAACCACCCGCCAGGTCCATTGTTTCAAAAGCGCGAGCGCGGTGAGCTCGAACGTCGCGTAGCAGAATAGTCCGAACAAGGCCCCGTAAAGCAGCGTCGATCGCCACGTCGCCCCAGGTGGCGCGCTGACGAAGACCAGGATGCCCGCCACGTAAAGCAGATAGAACAGGACGGCAGGCGCAAGCCTGATTTCACCCAGCATCTCGCCGACCTGTGAGGTGAAGAGATCCTTGGCGACCGTCCTCAGGAACAGAAAATCGATCGGGATCAGGACGATCAGCGTCGCAAGATAAAGAACAACATACCTTTTCAAGACCATCTCCGACGCTTTTCGCGCGCCTTTCGTGTAGTACGGATCAGGCGCGGGGTCGTTGCAAGTTTTTTGTCCGTGCGCAGACTTTTTGCGCCCATTTCGAATTTGCCACCTGATGCGCAAGCCAACCGCCCCGCCCTGCATCGTCTGGTTTCGCGACGATCTCAGGCTTTCCGATCATCCCGCCCTGCACGCCGCCGCGAGCACCGGGTTGCCTGTCATTTGCCTCTACGTCTTCGATGAGATGTTGCGATCGCCTCATGCGCGCCCGCTAGGCAGCGCGTCACGCTGGTGGCTAGCGCAGTCGCTGCGGGCCCTGCAAAAACGCCTCGGTGCGGGAGGCTCCAGGCTCGTGCTGCGCAAAGGCTCTGCGGCGAGGATCATCGCTGAGGCCGCACGCACAACCGGTGCAAATCTTGTTTTCTGGAACGAGATCGCGCACGCGCCGCGCCAGACCGAGGCCGGCGAGGTCGCCGCCGCGCTTGCGGAGATCGGTGTCGCATCGCGAAGCTTCGCGGGCGACCTTCTGGCTGATCCCACCGGTATCCGCAACAAGGAAGGCCGGGGCCTGCGGGTGTTCACGCCATTCTGGCGGCGGGTTCGGGCGCTTGGCGATCCCCCAAAGCCACTGGCGGCACCCGAGACGCTACGTCCGGGTCCTGACCTTCAAGGCGCCAAAGTTGAGGATTGGCGTCTTGAACCTGTGCGGCCGGACTGGGCCGGTGGCTTGCGCGACACCTGGACGCCGGGTGAATCAGCCGGCCAGCGGCGGCTTGAGGCCTTCCTGAAGACCGCCGTCGAGGGCTATGTCGATGGGCGCGATCGGCCCGACCGGGACAACACCTCAAGTCTCTCGCCGCATTTGCGCTTTGGCGAGGTTTCACCGCGACAGGTCTGGCATGCCGCTCGTTTTGCCGCGGCCGAGCACCCCGCCCTTTCGGTCGGCGTCGACAAGTTCTTGAGCGAACTGGGCTGGCGGGAATTCTGTCATCATTTGTTGTTTGACGCGCCGGATCTGGCGACACGCAATCTGCAACCTTCCTTCGACGCGTTCCCGTGGAGGCACGACGATGCCGCGCTTGACGCGTGGCGCCGCGGTCAAACCGGCTATCCCATCGTCGATGCCGGCATGCGCGAGTTGTGGCACACAGGAACCATGCACAACCGCGTGCGGATGGTGGTCGCCTCCTTTGCGGTCAAGCATCTCCTGATCGACTGGCGCGAGGGTGAAAGCTGGTTCTGGGACACGCTGGTCGATGCGGACCCTGCCTCCAATCCCGCCAATTGGCAGTGGGTCGCGGGATGCGGCGCCGACGCTGCACCCTATTTCCGCGTCTTCAATCCCATCCTCCAGGGCGAGAAGTTCGACCCCCAGGGTGCCTATGTGCGGCGCTGGGTTCCTGAACTTGCGCAATTGCCGGCAGGCCTGATCCACCACCCGTGGAGCGCGGCGCCGATCGAGCTCAAAAGTGCAGGCGTCGATCTGGGCAAGACCTATCCGGGACCGATCATCGATCACGGCAAGGCTCGCGGCCGCGCGCTGAAAGCCTATGCAGAGCTTCGCGCGGATTGAGCCAACGTCGTCGTCGCTTTGACAGCACCAAGAATCCCGCTATCGTTGGCACGTCGATAAAACCTGGGGGATGACATGGACGACGAAAAACCCATCAGTAGCGAACCGATGCCGGAAGCGATGAGCCCTCCGGCCGAGCCGCCGAAAACCGCCGCCACGCCGACGGTCAAAAAGGCGAGGAAGAGAACCGCCAGGAAGGCAGTGGCGAAGAAAAAGAAGGCTGCAAGGAAATCCAAGAAGGCCGCCAAGAAATCATCGGCAAAGAAATCCGCCAAAAAGGCCGTCAAGAAGAAGGCTGCCAAGAAGAAGAAGGCCAAAAAATCGAGGCGCTGACGCTCCTCCCGACTAGAGCTCCGATTCCGAGGTTCGCGAGTTGTCGCGGCGACCTCTCATGCGAACTTCGGAATTAAAGGGGCTCTAGCAGCTTGTTGATTTGAGTAGCGGCCTTGAATTTGAAGTTCCTATCACGAACTTGCCGCGATACCGATAGGATCTTCAAATTCGCCGCACTAGGCCTCCGGCCCAAATCCATTGGAGCCGGGGCCTTTGCCTATGCGTCCATTCGTCCGTGCGCGTTGCGCCGGATGGCCAGAAACACGGCCGCGGCGCAAGCGACCATCCCTGTGATCGCCAGTTCGTCGAGCCGCCGGGCATTCGAGACGAGGAACCGCCATGGAAGTTCGCGCCGCCTTGACCTTCAAAGCTGGGCAAGGACTCCGATGAAGCTGGATTTTGTAACGGTCGATGTCTTCACAGGCACGCAGTTTGCCGGGAATCCGCTCGCCGTCGTGCTCAACGCGAAAGGCCTGACGGGCGGACAGATGCAGGCGATCGCCGCCGAATTCAACCTGGCGGAAACGACCTTTGTGCTGCCACCGAAAGATCCCGCAAATACCGCCGAGGTGAGAATCTTCACCCCGCGCTACGAAATGCCGTTTGCCGGCCATCCAAATGTCGGCACCGCCTTTGCGCTGTCGCGCGCCGGTGCAAGCTACGGCCGCGCTGTCGATGGCGAGAGCGTCAGCTTCGAGGAAAAGGCGGGGATCGTTCCGATTTCACTTCTGAAGGATGCCGGCACCGTCACGGGAGCGCGGCTCGCCTCCCCTCAATTGCTGACGTTAGGCGCCGAAATTTCGACTGAACTGATCGCTTCGGCTTGCGGATTGGCGGTCGACGACATCGAAACCGGAAATCACTCTCCGATCATCGCCTCTTGCGGTGCGCCGTTCATCCTGGCCGAACTGAAGGATCGCGCGAGACTGGCGGCGGCGGCCG
Organism: Bradyrhizobium sp.; assembly: GCF_035570375.1. Lineage (GTDB taxonomy): Bacteria > Pseudomonadota > Alphaproteobacteria > Rhizobiales > Xanthobacteraceae > Bradyrhizobium. Next base: position 12,871 of record NZ_DATMLW010000223.1, read on the forward strand.
CGCGCGCCGACGTCTTCGCGCGTGAAATCTCGAGGCTTCCGGTCACGAGCATTTTCATCTACGCGAATGTTGCAGAAGATGGCCTTGACATAAGGGCGCGCATGTTTGCCCCGCATCATGGAATTCCCGAAGATCCCGCAACCGGTAGCGCGAATGTCGCCCTCATCGGACTATTGGCCAGGTTGCGGCCGGAATCGGATGTGCGGATTTCAAGGACAATCGCGCAAGGCGTGGAGATGGGACGGCCAAGTCTTTTGCAGGCCGAAGCCGAAAAGGAGGGCGGCACGGTGACCTCCACCTATATCGGCGGCCGTTGCGTGCCGGTGATGTCGGGGATAATCGAACTCGCCTAGCTGCATGAACCGAAAAAGTGTGCAGCGGTTTTTCTCGCAACAAACGCGGAACGCGTTTGCGCGGAGATCATGCGCAATCAACGAACTAAAGCGGCTCACCACTCATCCGGACATGGATCGACGATCTTCCAGAGTTCTTCGCCGTTCTTGAGCTTCTTCATTTCGGTGGTCAGTCCGCCGTTGCGGCGGATCCAGTCCTTCACCGCATCCGGATAATAGGACATCAGGTCCGACGTCCCCTCGGCGCTGGTGACCTTGATCCCGAAAGTAAAGGCCTTGTCATAGTAGGCCTGGTGGAAGCCGACGCTGGCGCGTGGCGTCACGCAAATCTTGTTCATCGGCACGATACCGAACACCAGCGTGCAGGCCGAATTGCAGATGCCGTCGATGATGACGCGCTCGTGGCGATCGCGAATACGCGCATACCTGGCCTTATATTCCTCGACATATCCGCCATGGTCACGCGTGATGTGCAGGTCGGCCCGCACCGGACCTGCGGCCACGCAAAAGAGCGATAACAGGGCAAGAGGCGTGATGCGCATGAGCCGTCGGTAGCCGAAACCCCAGGTAGCGGAAACCTTTGCAAGCTTGGTGCTTAAGCGGACCAAACGGCACAACTCTGGCCAGACTGTGTTTGAATTTCGTTAAGCATGGCGGCAGCGCCAAAAAACCGGTGTGTGTGGCCGATTTTCCGCAATTTTTGCGACGATTCCCTCTGGATGGGAAGGCGAATTCGCCTAGAATGTTCCTGTTTTCTTCCGGAGGACCCGATGACCCTACTGAAGCTCACCTCGGCCGCAACCCTCCTGGTTGCGCTGGCGGCGATCTCCGACCAGGCGCAGGCGCGTCGTTATCACCACCACGGCTATGGTTATGGACTGCCCTACCCGATCAGCTACAAGCATAACTACGGACCCGGTCCGGTGCCCGGCACCTTCGCCTATTATGACGGGCCCTCTAACAATTATTGCTATCAGGGGTCGGCAGTATATCGCGCGCAGGGCGGACGCTATCCCTGCTTCTGAGTCGATCATCTGAAACCATCGATTCCGCACGCTTGTTTGGCCGTGCGCGTCGCGGCGATTTCAAAAGGGCGTTTGCGGCTTTGGTGTAGTCGTGATCGCTGGCCCTGCCCGGCCAAGTCTGCTAGAGCATGATCCGGAAAGTGGATACCGGTTTTCCCTCGCGACAAACGCGGAACCGCGTTTGCGCGGAGATCATGCTCAAACAAAGAGATGAGATCATGATGCGATTCCACTTAATCGCATCCATGATCTAATCGGACGCAAGGCACGCGCTCGTAGCTCAGCTGGATAGAGCATCGGACTTCGAATCCGAGGGTCGGGAGTTCGAATCTCTCCGAGCGCGCCAGCTAACCCCAAACAAAATCACAGTTTCTGTAGTTTGCTTTCCGTTCTTTCTTCCCAAAAATTCACGCTGGGAAGAGCCCGGGAAGATTGGAGCGGGACCGTCGCCAGCCCCGCTCCTTAGCGCAGGCACCCGAGGTTGCGCAGCTTCTCTAGCGCGGCAGCTTGCAGGCCCGGCGTGATCGGGTTCGCCATGCCATTGCATTGTTCTTGCAGCCGTTGCCGCTCCAAGGCTTGCCGCCTCGGCTCAGTCTCTTCCAAGAACTCAGCCGCACGGGCTTTTCCCTCGGCCAAGTACTGCTCGCCCGTGATCTGCCCGGCCGCGAACTTCTTAGCCGATGCGATGTTGCGCGCCGCCATCTTGTCGAATGCAGGCAGCGACGCTGGCGCACGTTCCGCCAGCACTGGCCTGATTGCGTTCATGCGGCACATGGTTGCGCGAACCGCATTCTGGCGCGAATCCACCTCGGGACAGTTGGCTTTAACCGCTGCCCTATTGAGCGCGGCCACGGTCACATCATCCGCCTTCGCCTGCGTGAGAAGCATCGCTCCAACGAACAAGATCAACAACCGACTGTGACCTGGGAAATAGCGGCTTGTCATGGTCGCCCCCCCCCGCTTAGCGCCTTTCAAAATGACAGAAGCGCGGGACCGTTGCCAGCCCCCTCAAGGCATCCGACCGAAACTTGATTACAATCAAAACAGTGGAGATGGATTTCGCTAAGTTGCTTGGCGCTGGGCGGCAGGCATGGCGCTCGGTGGCGGGGCCTCTTCCCCCGTCAGAAGGAGCCGCTCTCATCCGGCGGCCTCTTTCATTTTCCTGTGTAACCGAAGCCCCGCCATGACTCTAGGAAGGCCACTGGTGAAGACCGTAAGCGCGAGCATGAATTACCTGTTACAGGGGGCGGTGTTCGCACTCGAGCAATGCGGCTTGCTTCTTCGCGACGCTCGCATCCTCTGTGAAGCCGGATCTTATGCCAGCGCGGTCGTGTTGGCGGCCTTTGCGCGTGAAGAACTCGGGCGCTACAGAATCTTGCGTCGGCTTTGGCAGCGTACAGTGGCAGGGGAAAGCTTTAGCGTTAAACAGATTCGCAAACGGTGCGAGGATCATGTCGAGAAGCAACGGGAGGGGATGTTCAGCATCGTTCAGCGACCCGACTCTAATACCGCGTTGGGTCAGCTATTGCGGGCTCGATCGAGTGTGGCACCTGGAGGTTCCGAATGGCAAAATCTCAGCGAAGAGATTGACAAAATCACTGAGTCGCAAAAAAAGCGAACCCCCGGCAACCGTCACGAACGGCGAATGAAAGCGTTGTACGCTGAACCACTGGAGTCTGGGTGGAACAGGCCAGCGGAAATTTCAGAGGCCGCGGCGCGTGACTTTTTAACAGACGCAATAAATGACTATGCCGGACAACAGGACCGTTACGTAAATCCGGATATATACGTAAATCCAGATTCGGGTGATTCAGATTTTTATGCTGCTCTTGGACATTGGCAGGACCGTCCTGAACTTCAACCAGCCACCTCATTGCACAAGTTCATTTAAAAGCCGCCGGTTGACGCCTGGCGGGCATCGTCGCGGGACCGAAGCCCTGCGCCCTCCAAATCCCAGGGAAACGAAGGCGCGGCTTGAGTGGGCCCCTCACAATTGACCGAGGGTGAGCTCGCCGAGGACACAAAGCAAAACCCCCGCCGGAGCTGATCACGGCAGGGGCTCATTCCCACTGTGTGGATGGATGGTTCGAGGCTAGGGGCAAGAGCCTAGGTGTCGCGCCAAGGATCCACTTGAGGATCAAATCCCTCTAAAGAGGTTTTCACAAGGCCAACCTTTGGGCAGTGAGCTCGGGATCTAGTTCGGCGGCTCGGCGCACATACCCCCGCCGAAGCGTGCCGAGCCTGGCCAGCGCGCTGGTGAAGTGAACTGGTTGGGATCAATGGTGGCAGTGACGGGCGATTCTGAGAACATGCGGAACTGCAACACCTTCGAATTATCTATCGCGTAAGAGCGCGGGACCGTTGTCAGCCCCCCGCGCCTGATCTCGCTATTCGACGATCCTAAAGCCGGCCCGCCGCTCTTGGACTACAGCCTTTTGTGCGGCCGTGATTCGCTCGTGGGCTCTTGCGATCGCTTGTTCCTTGGTGAAGCCCTGTTTCATCAAATCCGACAGATAGACTTCAATCGCTTGCGTCGTGAATTCAGCCCCGGCCTTCTCACTCGGCATGTTGCCCCCGATTCCTTTGATCTGATCCTGATCCCCGGCGGCGCCGAAACAAGACGCCAACGCCGCGGGGTTGTGGAAAACTACCGCCTCAGCCTTCTGGCGTGGCTCGCCAGCCGCTGGCGGTTGCGCTTCCTATGCGATC
>NZ_DATMLW010000224.1:0-5566 GCF_035570375.1 Bradyrhizobium sp.
GGCTTGGCGGATAGCGCAGCTGACAAGTGCGAAGACGCGCTTCGTGCTTGCAGCGAGTGGGCACATCGCCGGCATGATCAACCCGCCGTCCGCAGGCAAAGGCGGCTACTGGACCGACGAGACCGGCGATGCGGCGGCGGCTGGGACGGCGGCGGCTTGGCTGGCTGGCGCGAAAAAGCACGAGGGCAGCTGGTGGGGCGATTGGACCAAATGGCTTGAGGCCCGTTCCGGAAAGAGAATACCGGCGGCGGCTGTCGGCAGCGCTGCCTACCCGCCGATCCAGGACGCACCAGGAAGCTATGTTCTGGAAAAATAGCATGGGGGATCTGTCCCTATCGGACATCAAATCTGGAGGCATTTGTGTGCAGATCTTGACAGCAGCCAAAAGTGAATTGCGGGTTTCCGTACAATCCAGGAGCGCGGTCCGATGAATGAGCTCGGAGGTTATGAATTTGCAGATCTGCGGGTCGGGATGTGCGCCACGTTCGCCAAGACCATCACGGAAGCCGACATCGTCCTGTTCGCCGCCGTGTCCGGCGACAACAACGCCATCCACATCAACGAGGAGTTCGCGGCAGGCACCATTTTCAAGGGCCGCATCGCCCATGGATTGCTGTCGGCAAGCGTAATCTCCGCGGCGATCGCCAACAAGCTGCCCGGTCCGGGCAGCATCTACGTGTCGCAAAGCCTGCGATTCAGGGCGCCTGTCCGGGCCCACGATACTGTCCGTGCGACCGTCACAGTCAAAGAGATGATCCCAGTGAGATCTCGCGTCTTGCTCGCCACGGTTTGCACGGTTGGCGGACTGGTGGTGATCGAGGGCGAGGCCCTGGTCGCACTCCCTGCTCCCTCCCCCGCTGAATATCTCAGTCCGGTCGTGTTCGAAAAAGAGGCTGCCCTTGCTTAGGAGGTCGTCCACGGAAGCGGCAGCAGGCCAATTCAATGTGTCACGCGACACTCGTGGAACCGGTACAGCGCCGACAACAATATCGAGGAGAGGGCAATGACGACGTTATTGGAAATCAACACTCAGAGAGGCGGCCCGTACAGTGCTGGCCTGGGTAAGACCGAGGCGAACTACGCCTCGCTCTCGCCGCTGAGCTTCTTACCTAAGGCCGCCGAGACCTATCCGAACGGGATCGCCGTTATCCACGGCGAACAACGCAGGACCTGGGCAGAGACCTACGCACGCTGCCGCCGTCTCGCATCGGCTTTGCATAAGCGTGGAATAGGTTCCGACGATACCGTTGCCGTGATGGCGCCAAATGTTCCCGCCATTTACGAGGCCCATTTCGGCATCCCGATGATCGGCGCGGTGCTGAACACACTGAACATTCGGCTCGACGCCGAAGCGATTGCGTTCCAGCTCGCGCACGGCGAAGCAAAGGTACTGATCACTGATCGCGAGTTCAGCGGAACCATACAACGGGCGTTACAGCTGATGGAACGCCGGCCGCTAGTAATCGACATCGATGACAAGCTGAACGCAGGTGGCACCCTGCTCGGAGAGAAGGACTACGAAGCGTTCCTGAAGGAAGGCGATCCCAATTTCGCCTGGTCCCTGCCGGAGGACGAGTGGGGGGCCATCGCCCTGAACTATACCTCTGGCACCACGGGCAACCCCAAGGGTGTGGTCACGCATCACCGCGGAGCATACCTGAACGCTTTGTCGAACATCGTATCCTGGGCCATGCCGGCACACGCGGTCTATCTTTGGACGCTGCCCATGTTCCACTGCAATGGATGGTGCTTTCCCTGGACGATGGCGGCCATCGCCGGAACGAATGTCTGTATCCGGCGGGTTGACGCGAAGCTGGTCTTCGAGGCGATCCGTGAAGATGGCGTCACCCACATGTGCGGCGCCCCGATCGTCTACAGCATGTTGATCAATGCTGCAGGTGAATCGAACGGCGGTTTCGGCCGCAAGGTTAGCGGCTTCATAGCTGGCTCCGCTCCCCCCGCTTCCGTCATCGAGGGCATGGAGCGCATGGGCTTTGACATCACCCACGTGTATGGCCTGACCGAAACCTACGGCCCGGCGTCGGTGTGCGCGAAACACGAAGAATGGGGATCCATGCCGCTGACCGAGCGCGCTAGGCTGAACGCGCGCCAAGGCGTTGCCGGTCTGGCGCAGGAGGCGATGGCAGTCCTCGACCCGGACACGATGAAGCGGGTGCCATCGGACGGGGAGACCGTCGGCGAGATCATGTTCCGCGGCAACATCACGATGAAGGGCTACCTGAAGAATCCCTCCGCCACGGAAGAGGCTTTCGCCGGGGGTTGGTTCCACACCGGGGACCTCGCGGTGATCGAGCCTGATGGGTACGTCCGCATCAAGGATCGCTCGAAGGACGTGATCATTTCCGGTGGCGAGAATATCTCCTCAATCGAGGTTGAAGACGTTCTGCACCGCCACCCCGCGGTGGACTCGGCCGCCGTGGTGGCCAAGCCTGACCCAAAATGGGGCGAGGTGCCGTGCGCTTTCATTGAACTTCGGCCAAACACAACAGCAACCGAGGTAGAGATCCGCCAATTCTGCCGCGAGCAGATGGCCGGCTACAAGGTGCCAAAGCGCGTGGTGTTCGGCCCGATTCCGAAGAATGCGACCGGCAAGATCCAGAAGTTCATGTTGCGCGAAGTCGCAAAGGGGCTGGGGTCATGACCTATGCAGCCCCCCTGGACGACATGCGGTTCGTGCTCAACCGTCTGGCCGGTTTGCCGGAGATCGCCACTTTGCCCGGCTTCGAGGACGCCGATCCGGAACTTGTCGAGGCCATCCTGATCGAGGCAGGCCGTTTTGCCGGCGAAGTGTTGGCGCCGTTGAACTCAACCGGGGACCGTCAGGGCTGCCGCTGGTTCGATGGGAAGGTCGCCACGCCGGACGGCTTCCCCGCGGCCTATCAACAGTTTATCGAGGGCGGCTGGCACTCGATGCCGGCCAGCACCGACATCGGCGGCCAGGGAATGCCAGCGTTGGTGTCGAGCGCGGTAGCCGAGATGTGGAAATCCGCTAATCTGGCCTTCTCGTTGTGCCAGATGCTTACCATGGGGGCCGTTGAGGCACTCGTGAATCATGCATCTGACACGCTCAAGCAGCGCTTCCTGCCGAAGATGGTCGCTGGCGAGTGGACTGGAACCATGAACCTGACCGAGCCGCAGGCAGGCTCCGACCTCTCCGCAGTGCGCACGCGGGCAGAGCCGGACGGCGACCACTATCGCCTGTCCGGATCGAAGATATTCATCACCTGGGGCGAGCACGACGTTGCGGAGAACGTCATTCATCTCGTCCTCGCCCGATTGCCGGACGCGCCCGAGGGCACACGCGGGATTTCGCTATTCGTCGCACCGAAATTCCTGGTCAATCCGGATGGCAGCCTCGGCGCGCGCAACGACCTTGTTTGCGCCTCCATCGAACACAAGCTCGGCATACATGGCTCGCCCACGGCCGTGATGTCATACGGTGACAAGGAAGGGGCGGTCGCCTACTTGGTGGGCGAGCCGAACCGCGGCCTCGAATACATGTTCACGATGATGAACCATGCCCGGCTGAATGTGGGGCTCGAGGGCGTGGCGGTCTCCGAGGCGGCCTACCAGCACGCCGTCGCATATGCCCGCGGTCGGGTGCAGGGCAAGCCGATCGGCGGTGCCGAACGCGACCCGATCATCTATCACCCTGACGTGCGCCGGATGCTGATGGATATGCGTGCGCGCACCGAGGCGATGCGCGCGCTCGCCTACTGCACGGCCGCCTGCATGGACCGCGCCAGGCATCATCCGGACCCCGCGGTGCGGGCGCCCAACCAGGGCCGGGTCGAACTGTTGACCCCGGTGGTGAAAGGCTGGTGCACCGAAAGTTCAATCTTGATCGCCTCTACCGGAATCCAGGTGCATGGCGGAATGGGCTATGTAGAGGAAACCGGCGCCGCGCAGTATCTGCGCGATGCCCGGATCACCACTATTTACGAGGGCACCACCGGTATTCAGGCCAACGACCTGCTCGGCCGCAAACTGGTCCGTGACAAGGGGCTGAATGCGGGAGCGCTGATCCGCGATATGACAGAAGAGTTGGACGCGTTGGCACTCACCAACGACGCGGATCTGTCAGCGATTGCGTCTGTGTTTAAGGCGGCGCTCGGCGCGTTCGAGGAGGCTACCGCTTGGCTGCTGACGCGTTACGATAGCGACCCGCGCGAAGCGGTTGCCGGGGCGGTCCCGTATTTAAAGCTTACCGGTATTGTCGTGGGCGGATGGCACATGGCGCACGCCGCACGGATCGCTCGCGATCTGTTGTCGGCCGGCGAGGAGAACACCGCCTTTCTGCACGCCAAGATCGCCACCGCACGCTTTTACGCCGAGCACGTACTGCCGGAGGCCGCTGCAGCACGGGACGAAATCACGACTGGCGCTGGCTCGACGTTGGCGCTGGAGGAGACGTCATTCTAATTTCGCATGCACGTAGATGAACTGCGTGCCGGCTCGGGGCGGCTCAGGAGGGTATTGAGGCCGCCGTTCGCATCCGCTTTGAAGGTGCTTACGACTCCGAAAGAGTGAAGCCTACACGCTGCGCGAGCACATTGCCCTTGTTCGGCGCGCCGTATTAGCGCGGACCAGTGCGCCGCCGGTTGCGGCAGGCTAGGTTAAATCTGGTCGAAGACTTTTGGAAAGAGATCGTCTACACCGACGCGCGGGGGTATTGCTAATGCAGGTTTATATCGTTTACCCGCAGATTGAGGCCGCATCTGACGTTGACGCGGGCAGAGTCACCGAGGGATTTTTCGTGATTGAAAATGGCGACACAGTCGTCATGACCAGCGAGCACGGGACCGCTGTAAGAGATTCCGACGGCAAGCGGATCGAGCAAAAGCTGGCGCCTGGTGAGAGCGCGCATAAAATCGCAAGTCGATTGACTCTCAAAATTTTCTATGCCCGACGGGACGACACGGGCGACTTCGATCGGTCGACAGAGTCGCTACGGTACGCACAAAGTGGGTGTTTTGAAGCTATAAGAGGTTCACCGGCAATCTTGTGGCGGCTCTTCGCTATAACGGTCGTCGGGTGAAAATCCTTTCGGACGTGGCGGAGCGAGCCTCTGTTCTTCCGCAATCGCTTTGTCGATTTGCTCGATCACAGTTTGAATCTCGATAAAGATGGTTCGAGATCGAGGCGTATCGCTGTAGGGCCGCGCAAGTTCCTCTGCTACCTCGCGGCGCGCCTTGACCATCTGTTCACGAGCATTCTGCAAAGTCTTAACGTAGTCCGTCATCGTCGTTCCCTTTGTTGACAGTGACGCCGTGCTCTTTCGCGAGCGCGGCCACGATGATTTCGGCGTCCCGGTAATTCCGATCTGCCAATGCGGTGGCGAGCGCCATCAATGCGCGGCCTGTAAAGCCGCGGTCAGTCTTCTTTGCCATGTGTGATAGGCGAGCTAGATCGCGACCGTAAAGCGTTCGATCGTATTGCACTCAGAGCATTCGAACGTGCGGAGGTCGAAACCCCGAGTAGCCGGTTCGATGCAGGTAAGCCTCATCGGCTTACGGCATTTAGAACAGGCCAGGATTCCGATTTC
>NZ_DATMLW010000225.1:0-73105 GCF_035570375.1 Bradyrhizobium sp.
GTGGGCGTCGTGCGTTCTCTCAAGGACCTGTCGGAGACCGAGTGGGCGGAGTATTGGGGAGCCGTTCGGGAGGTACCGGACCGGTTTGGCGGTACGTACCGATTGCCCGGCCACCCGTGGCATTTCTCCGAAAGCGTCCTCGGCGAGGTTTCGCAGCCTGCCTTTCAGGGCGAACATAACGACGAGATCCTTAGAGAACTCGGCATCTCGGACGCAGAGATTGAAGCCTACAATCGCGCGAAGATGTTCGTTCGCGCCGCCGCCGCGAACTCGCTGGATCGTGCATAACGCCGGCGGACACACAATGATGGAATTCCCCACTCTCGACGAGACCCATGATCCTGCAAGGCGCAGTTTTGTAGAAGACGCCAATCGTCCGGACAATGATTTTCCAATCCAGAACCTTCCGCTCGGGGTATTCGGCACCAGAGCTGATTCGACTCCCCGTATTGGCGTGGCGATCGGCGGCCACGTCTTGGACCTAAAGAAAGCGAGCGGCGCCGGCGAACGTTTCACGGAACAGGCGCGCGGTGCCTTGCAGAAGACGTCGCTCAATTCGTTGTTTGCGCTCGGTCTCGCCGCGATGCGCGACCTGCGTCGGACGGTCGCCGATATGCTCGACCAGGGTAGCTCCAGCAATCAGGTCCGGCGGCATGCGTCGGATCTGTTGACGCCCCTGGGTGCATGCACCCTCCATCTTCCGACGAAAGTGTCGAACTATTCCGATTTCTATGCCGGCATCTATCACGCTCGCGCGGCCGGCGCCCTGCTGAGGCCAGAAGATCCGCTGCCAGAGAACTACAAATGGGTACCCATCGCCTATCACGGCCGGGCTTCATCGGTGCAGGTCGGACATGGCGCGGTACAGCGGCCGCTGGGGCAGCGTCCGCCGACGGCTGCCGGCACACCGCCGAGTTTTGGCCCGTGCGAGCGGTTGGATTTCGAGCTCGAAATGGGCTTCTATCTCGGCGGCGGCAACCGGCTTGGTAAGCTCATTCCGATTGCCGAAGCGGCGCAGGAGATCGCCGGCTTCTCGCTCTTGAACGACTGGTCGGCGCGTGACATCCAGCGCTGGGAGATGTATCCGCTCGGCCCCTTCCTCAGCAAAAGCTTCGCGACCTCAGTCTCACCATGGGTGGTGACGGCGGATGCGCTCGTGCCTTTCCGCGTCGCCGCGCTGTCACGCCCGGACGGCGATCCGCGTCCGCTCGATTACTTGTACGATGCCGCGGACCAGGCGAATGGCGGTCTCGACGTCCGCCTCCAGGTGTTGCTGTCGACCGAGAAGATGCGCGGCGCGAAAGAGCCCTCGTTCGAAATCCTCACTTCGAACGCGAAATACCTCTATTGGACGCCAGCGCAGATGGTCGCCCATCACACCGTCAACGGTTGTAACTTGCTGCCTGGTGATTTGATTGGAACAGGCACCATCTCCGGACCAAGCCCAGCCGAACTTAGCAGTATGTTGGAGTTTACTAGCGCAGGTGCGAAGCCGGTGGTCCTTCCGAATGGCGAGCAGCGCAGCTTTTTGCAAGATGGTGATGAAATCACATTTCGGGGTCGATGTAGCCGGCAGGGCTATGCCGCGATCGGCTTCGGATCGTGTATTGGTCGGATCACGGCTTCCGAAATTTGAAGCGCAGAAAGACTTCATCTTTCCATGGAGAGCCTGATGGATGATGCTGTGTTGAGGGAGAAGCCCTGGGTGAGCGGTTTCCGCGAGAAGGGTGAGCTTGATGTTTACGCCGCAACGAAGCAGGAACGCCTGGCCGAGCTCCATCACGGGCTTCAGGACGCGATCGCCGCGCGTAAAGGTACGGAAAGCGAGATCCTGATGCTCGACAACATGGTGCGGAATGATCTCGCAAGCGATTCAGTCGATGCAGGATTGCCCCGCGCGGACTTTGAGGATGAGGTCAAGGCGTTCGAATCCAAGGTCGCCGCCGAGGCGCCGAAAGCGCCTCCGGAAGATCGCACCAGGCCGACGACATCGGCACTCGATGGGGAGGCGGCATATCAGGCCGAACTACGCGAAATCGATGCACGCTTCTACCAGCGGGTCGACGAGATCCTCAGCGGCAGCGCATAACAAGGAGACGACCATGAAACGCTTGCGAGGCACCGGCACGCACAATAGCCCAATGAATCGCGATCGCACGCCCGCGCCGAAGCCGACGTACCATCATGGATCTGGCAAACCGCTCGGCGTTTTGCACGAGGCGCCGACGCGGCCGCAGATCAACGCCGCCAATTACGCGAACCAAAAAGTGAAGCGCAAGTGAATCGGCGACGCCCGGCGGCTTGATGTTCACCGCTGGCCTGGCGCTGTGGTCGCCGGCGGCTGGTCCTCGCCCCACTGGTCGCCGGCGACATTTCTTAGGAAGCGATCGGAGTGTGAGAAATTATGACAACCGGCGGCATTTACACCATCGCCGAATTTATCGTGAAGCTGAAAGTAATCGACCTCGAACTGAAAACCGTCGGTCATGCCGCCGTCGCGGCTGCTTGCCAAATGATCGCTGACGAGGCCCGACGCGTAATCGGCACATATGACTATGGCTGGCCTTTTGGGCCGGGACTCAGCGGGGAAGCACCGTGCTGTGCGTCGAAACCTGATGTAGGCGGTCCCAAAAATATTTTTTGAAATCGGCATGATCTGCATAGTGTCTTGGGCGAATTTCATAAGCCCAAAGGCGTCCGACGATAGCAGCTACCCAATCGGCAGCTTGGATGTTCTGATTGATATAGCTTTCGACCTCAAATGGCGGACTCAAAAGGCGCCGAGCCGGATTTTGACCAAACATGGTCTTTGAGGCGGTTATCAATAGCTGTTTGCGTGCCGAATGCTCATCAACCACCATGACATAGTTGGTTTGACGCGCCTCGCTGAAACTTTCGAGCTGGCGGATCGTCTGACCAAGTACCGTGGTGTAGAGGCCGGTTGAATTTACGTTCGTTGTCCCTGAAATCTTTTCTCTGCCGTAATAAAAGACTTTCCCGCCGCAGTTGCGAACATTGTTCAGCAAACGAAGACCTGTAGCTCGAAAGTGGGGATATTTAGCAATATGTTTGGTCGTGAAAATAACGTTTCCCTTTTTTTCCCAAAGTGCGCCTATCGTGCCCACTTTGGCGATCTCAGCTTTAAAAAGATGCTCTTTCAGTTGTAGGAATTGGGTCGCGAACGGACGGATTGCTGTCTCTGGCAAAATTATGCCAGCTAAACCGAAAACAGGGCTTTCATTGTATCGAAGGTTGGTGCGGGACATATATGGCCCGATATGACCAAACTCGTCGAGGTATACAAAATTGGTGCTCACGCACCCCCCAAATACGCGGAAGCCCGCGCTAATAAAAGCACGGGCCCCTGAATGAGCGCGGCGTCATCCTTTAGGGACAACCTCGCTTCTCAAGACGGAACATAGGATGTTAACTGCTTGATATCAAGGGAGGAATTATTAAATAGTTAACACTTTGTTAACGCTAGACAATACTCTGTATCGCCAGCGAATCATTATCGTCTCATTCCTTTCCGCCCTCAATTACCGTGAACTTGCGGCGTCGATCTGGCGGTGTCTCAGTCGGTCGTACAGGCGCAATAGCAAGTGCCGCGTCCACAAGCTTTGGCAAAGGAGCATCGCGGTCGGTGTTGTTATTTCCTTGCCCTCAGCCCGAGCTCGACCAGGGCGGCGGCATCCGCCTGCGGGCGCTTCAGCCCGTCCGCCGAACGTTGCCGGCCTTCGTCTTGCCCTCCCGAGTGCTCTCAACATCAAAGGTCAGGCGGTCGCCTTTTCTAATGTCGTCTGGATCGATGAGCGCTGCCTGCAGCGCGCTGATGTGTAGAAACATGTCCGGGCCGCCGGCATCATCCGCGATGAAGCCGTAGCCGCGATCGGCATTCCACATTTTCAATGTTCCGGTAGGCATCGCGTTCTATTTCCCCTTCGCCTTCAGCCCGAGCCCCAGCGCGATCAAGACAAGCCGGCGGATCGCCTCGGAGCGGCTGGGCTCGTCGTCTTGTGACGCGGCCCACCTGTCGACGGTTTCACGAAGTTCGTTTGAAAGCCTGATGGCGGTGACGGGATCGCGCCCGGTGGCGGGACGTCCGCGCCGCTTTTTTGGTACTACTTTATTTGACTTTTTTGCCATAAAGTGTAGTACCATAAAAGCAAGCCGAGGGGAAGCGCGCAACACTTCCGCCACGGCTCTAACCCCAGCCACAGAAAGGGTTCAATCCATGGCCAAGGCACCCACAAACACGACGACGCGGCGGCATTTATTCACCGTCGCTGCCGGCGGCGCTGTTGCCGCTGCGATCCCCGCCGATGCCCGGGCCTCTCCCGGGCATGTCACCGATCCGATCTTTGCGGCGATCGAGGCCCACAGGAGTGCCGCGGCAGTCGAGCAACTCGCTTGGAATGAAGTCAACGGGCGCCCTGGTTTGTCCGTTGACGACGAGCGGGCCATCACCGATGGCCCCGGCGCCGCGGCCTACGATGCGCTGGAGCTCGCGGCGACCGTGCCGACGACGCTGCCCGGCCTGCGATCCATGATCCTATATGCCAATGAACTCGAGGCCGAACATACGGAACCGTTTTCAGATTGCGATCTGCTGGAAACGTTGGCGACGGCCGCCAAAGCTCTGCTGAACAGCAGCGGAATAGCGGAGGCAAAATGAGCGACAGACAAAAGATGTTGCAATGGGTCACTTCGGAAGAAGCTATCAAGGGCCCGCGCGAATGGTGTGCATCAGGCAGTGACGGCAGTGAATATCGAATCGAGGGGCCCGTGCTTGGAAGAGGCGATCGTGCCACGCGCACTGTTGCGGAATACTTTACGGTCTTGCGCTGCAGGACCGGAGCCCGCAGCGCTGTCGGTATGGCCAGCGAGCGCATCGGCCAAGCGCCGACTTTGAAAGAAGCCAAAGCAATGGCACAGCGCCATGCCGAACAAGGGTGAAAAAACTCCGCTGCGAGTGAATCACCACGCGCGGTGAATTTGAGATGGCCCCCGGTTTGCTGCGGCAGCCGGGGCTTTTTCTTTTGGGGCTAGATCATCCTGCCCTCGCCGCGATGCTGCGCACGGTAGGCGTGATCACGAATTGCTCGAGAAAAGCAGAATAAGGAATCGCCGGTTCGCGCTTTTCGACCTGCGCGAGGCGGTACTGGCGATATCGCGTGTTCCACGGTTTCAGGGCGCCGTGCTGGCCGGAAGCCTTGACGCGCTCGACGATCTCGGCGACCTGCACCTCGGCGGCCTTGCGGAGCGCGTCAGACGTTTGCCATTTGGCACCGAGCTTTGCCGCCGCTTGCTCGATCGACGCCGCCAGCGTGGCCGCAGGTTTGCCTGATAGGCCTTCGGGGCCGATCGTCAGGAGTACCAGCTCGGCGTGCGATGATTTGAAAAAATACCTGTGCTGGACTATCTCGCCCGGCGCGATCTCGCCGTGGCTGCCTGCGCGGATCATGCACTGCAGGCCGGCGCCGACGATGGCAACCTCTACCAATGGCAGCGAGGAAATGTAAGTTTCGACGAGCTGCGCACGCGGCATGGGCGGGGACTCCTCCAATGCGGCGCTCGGCGGTTTGTCACAGCGCCGCGCAGAAGGCAATGACCCGTATATGGCCGTTTGTATGGGTTGAAAACCAAATATCCAAAATTCCATAGCAAAATCAATGATAACCGCGGATGGGTCGTCCGTATCCGGGGACCACATTCGATGCCGAAATTCGACCGCGCCGCCGAAGACCTCGGGAACTCAATTCATCTGGAGCACGTCAACGTCCGGGTGCCCGATCAGCATTTGGCGACATTGTTCTATGTGACTGGGCTGGGACTTACCCGTGACCCTTATCTGATGACGTCCGACGACAACATGTGGGTCAATGTCGGCAGGAGCCAGTTTCATCTGCCGAGCGGCAAGGCGCAGGTGTTACGAGGCCACATCGGGCTCGTCATTTCGGGGCGCAAGGCGCTGCTCGACCGGCTCGCTTCGATAGCGCACAAATTGAGGGGGACGGCGTTCGCGTTCCGCGAGCACAACGACCATGTCGAGGCGACCTTTCCCTGGGGCAATCGCATGCGCTGTTTCGAGCCGGATGCGGCGCGCTTCGGGCGTATTACTCTCGGAATCCCCTATGTCGAGTTCGAGGTGCCGGCGGGCACCGCGAATGCCATCTGCGAGTTTTACCCAAAGATCATGGGAATGCCGGCAGAGTTGTGGGACGCCACCGTTGCATCGGTGAAAACGGGCCAGAACCAGCATCTCCTTTTCAGGGAGACCGACCGGCCGCAGCCGGAATATGACGGCCACCACGTGCAGATCTACATCACAAATTTTTCCGGCCCCTATCGTGCGCTGTCGGAGCGCGGCCTCGTCTGTCGCGAGGACAATCGCTACCAATATCGCTTTCGCGATATCGTCGATCCCGCAAACGGCCGACGTCTGTTCACCGTGGAGCACGAGGTCCGCAGCGTCACGCACCCGATGTATTTGCGGCCGCTGGTCAACCGCAATCCGGCCCAGACCAACGCCACCTTCGCTACCGGTCACGATCAATGGCTCTGGGCGATGGGACCAGACCAGAACGATCCGAAATAGCGAAGATCATCCGCCGAAGCGAGGCAATTGCCGTTATCCGCAACCGATTGACCAGCTTTCGCTCGGTCGCAGGCTGTTGCCTTGTGATATATGTCCAATATACCTTTGGGATGAACCACCGCGACTTGCCCCGGGTTCGAGCTTCGCGCACATGGCAAACGGTTTGAAATCGAAAAGACAAGCCAAACGCCGCTCCCGGACCGGCGAGGAAGACGGCACGCTGACGGATCGCGCCTATCGCGAGCTGGAAGAGCTGATCGTCACGCTACGGCTGTCGCCCGGTACCATATTGTCGGAACAGGCGCTGGCCTCCCGACTCAAGATCGGCCGTACCCCGATCCGCGAAGCTCTGCAGCGGCTGGCCAGAGACGGGCTTGTCGTCATCATGCCGAGGCGCGGCATCATGGTTTCCGAAATCAATTTGAGGCTGCAGCTGCGGCTGCTCGAGGTCCGCCGCGAGCTCGAACGCCTGATGGCTGGTCTGGCCGCCGATCGCGCGACACCGGAAGAGCGCCGTGAATTTGCCGAAGTTGCGCAGGCCATGCTTGCCGCGGCCGAAAAGGCCGACGACATCGCTTTCATGCGCCTCGATCAGCGCTTCAACATGCTGATTGCAACCGCGGCCCGAAACGAATTCGCCCGAAGGTCCATGGGATTGATGAACGCGCTGTCGCGCCGGTTCTGGTATCAGCACTATCAGCAAGTGGCGGACTTGCCGCTCGCCGCCAAGCTGCACGCCGCGGTCGCCGAGGCTGTCGCGCAGAAAAGGGTGAAGGCTGCCGCCACCGCCTCGGACCGGCTGATCGACTATATCGAGGATTTCGCGCGCAAGACGCTCGACACCTGATTTGCCGCCTCAGTCGAACATGACGACGCTGCGAATGGTCTCGCCGCGCTTCAAGGCGGCAAAGCCGTCGTTGATCTCCTCGAGCCTGATGCGACGGGAGATCAGCTCATCCAGCACCAACGACCCGTCGAGATAGGCGCGCGCAAGCAAGGGGAAGTCGCGGCGCGGCCGCGCATTGCCGTAAGAGACGCGACGGATGCGTTTCTCCTGCATCAGCGAGCCCCAGCGGAACGAAACATCCTTGTTGACGTCGATCTTGCCGAGCCAGATCACCTGACCGCCGGGCCGCACGGCCTCCGCAGTGATGCGAAAGGCAGAGCTGCTGCCGGCCGCTTCGATCACCACATCGACGCCCCGGCCGGCCGTTTCGCGCCTTGCGACGGCGATCGCATCCTCGCTTGACGCATTCACGCCCACGCTGGCGCCGAGCCGCCCGGCAAGCTCGAGCTTGGCCGGATCGAGGTCCACCGCGATGATCGTGCCAGCGCCGGCAAGGCGCGCGCCTTGTACTGCAGACAGGCCGACCGCTCCGCATCCGACCACCATCACGGCATCGCCGTGCGCGATCGCACCAAGATTAAGCGCAGCACCGACGCCGGTCATCACCCCGCAGCCGATCAGGCAGGCGCGGTCAAACGGAACCTCCTTCGGAATGGGAATGGCCTGCTGATCGGCGACGACACAATATTCACCGAACGAGCCCAAAAACATCAGCTGCTGCAGCATCCGTCCATCCGAAAGGCTCAACCGGCTTTCGCCGTCGAATGGCAGCGCCTTCGGTCCCTCGCCCAGATACTGCTCGCACAGGATCGGCGCGTCGCGATCGCAATAAAAGCAGTGCCCGCAATGGGGATTCCAGGACAGCACGACATGGTCGCCCACCTTCACCCCGCGCGCCGCGGCGCCGACCTGTTCGACCACGCCTGCCGCCTCATGGCCAAGCACGATCGGCAACGGATAGCGCAGCGATCCCTCGATCACCTCGAGATCGGTATGGCAGAGGCCGGCCGCGCGGATCCGAACCAGGACATCGGTCGGCTTCAATGCCGCCAACGTGACTGGCACGATCGACACCGGCGTGTGCGGCGCATGCAGCACGGCCGCGCGAAAACTTCGCATTACGCAACCCGCTTGCCGGAAAGCGCAGCGAGCGCAGAATCAATGTCGGCCGAGGTCATCTCCCATTCATTGCCGAAATTGGCAACGACCTCGCGCATGAACGGCTCGACCATGGCTTTGACGGCGGCCCTGTCGCCGAGATGATCCATCAACAGCGCCAGCGCGAGCTGACGCGGCTCCGGTCCCTCGTAACTCCACTCGAAGCCGTTTTTGGTAAACTCCTCGACGTTGACGCTGGGATCGAGTGGCGCGCCGTCGACTGTGACCTTGACGCCGTCGATGGTCCGGTCGCCTGCGTAAATCTTCATGTCGTCCTCCACTGTTGGCACCTCTCACGGTCAGGAAGCAGTTTCGATCCTGCCTGCAATCACCCTCATCACATCGCGATCCCGGTAGGCTTCGGAAAGCGTGCCGGAAAACATCACCTCGCCGCGTTCCAGCACATAGATGCGGTCGGTATAGTCGGGAATGTGATGCACGTTGGATTCGGCGATCAGGATGCCTTTGCCCATTGCGCGGATCGAAGCCACCCCTGCCGCGATCGATGGAATGATCGCCGGAGACAGTCCTTCAAACGGCTCGTCGAGCAGCAGCAGTTTGGGATCGAGGGTCAGAGCGCGCGCGATCGACACCATCTTGCGCTCGCCGCCTGAAAGCTGTGCGCCGCCGCGGGCGAGGTACTGGCGCAGTTTCGGAAATACGCCATAGGCTTCCTCGATGCGTGCATCGGCCGCCCGGCCGGTCGGCCGGGTCCATGTCGATAGTTCGATATTCTCGGCAACCGTCAGATCCGAATACACTTCCGACTCTTCCGGCGAAAACCCGATGCCGCTCTGTGCAATCTGCCAGGTCGGCATCCTCGCAAGGCTCACACCGTCAAAATCGATTCCGCCGGACCGGGGACGCCGATAGCCCATGATGGTGCGGAACGTCGTCGTCTTTCCCGCGCCGTTGCGCCCCACCAGGCACACGAGTTCACCGCCGGCAACAGTCAGGCTGATGCCGTTGAGGATGCGGCTGCCCTCGATGTCCACCCTCAGATTCGACAGATTCAGCATCGCATCGGCTCTCTCAAACATGCGCTTTCTTCAAAGTCTCTTTCACAGTCTCGGGCGAGTGCCCACGACCGCTGCGGTCATCGCCGGATCGGCAAAGAACGCGGCAGGCGTCATGTCGGCCAGAAGCGAACCGGCCTGCAGCGCGACAATGCGATGCGAGTAGCGTTCGACGAGATCCATGTCATGCTCGACCTGCACGATCGCGCGTACGCCTGCGGCTTTCGCCGCAGCGACGAGAACTTCCATGATGGCGTGCTTGTCGGCGGTCGATACGCCGCTGGTCGGCTCGTCGAGAAGGATGATGGTCGGATTGAGGGCAAAGGCGCTGGCGATATCGAGCAGTTTCTTTTCTCCTTGCGAGAGCGTGGAGGCGACGTTCTCGAGTTTGCTCCGCAGACCGAGCACTTCGGCAACGCGCTCGGCGTCCGCCTGCAACACGCCATCGCGCTTGAGCGAGCGGAACGGATTGGACACACGGCGCAGACGCGAGGCAATCGCAACCGCCAGCGTTTCTCGCACGGTGAGCGCGGGAAAAATATTCACCAATTGAAACGCCCGCGACATTCCAAGCCTTGCAAGCTCGACTGGTCCTATTCCGGCGATGTCGCGCCCGAGAAAGCGCACTTCTCCGGCGGTAGGACGTAACAGACCGGTCACGACGTTGACGAGCGTGGTTTTTCCGGCGCCGTTCGGCCCGACGATGGAGACGAACTCGCCCTCGCTGACGGAGAAGGAGATGTCGCTAAGTGCCTTGAACACGCCAAAGGCCTTGGACACGCTGATGGTCTCGAACAGGGGCACCATACTGGCTGTCGCCACGGACTGCGGCTGCATCTCATGCCTCCCGATCGCGGCGCGTGAAGAGAAGTTCGATCGTGCCGGCGAGGCCCTGCGGCATGAAGATCACCAGACACACCAATATGGCGCCCATCACGAAGCGCCAGTATTGGGTGACGGCCATGACAAAGTCCTGCAGCACGACGAACACCAGCGCGCCGATCGCCGGACCGACGAAGGTCCCGCTGCCGCCCAGTACCGCCATGAACACCAGGTTGCCGGAGTGGGTCCAATAAGCGAGTTCGGGATCCGCCAGCCCCGTGGTGACGGCAAGAATAGTTCCGCCGATCCCGCCATAGACAGCCGAAATCACGAAGGCCTTCAGCCGCATCCGGAAAATCTCGACCCCGACATAGGCGGCCTTGGGAGCGTTTTCGCGGATGGCGCGCAGATGCAATCCGAACGGCGATCGGGTGATGCGCCACATCGTCAATCCCAGCAGCGCAAACAGGGTCAGCGCGTAGTAGTAGAACGGGCCGATGAGAAAGGCGGTCTTTCCGCCGCGCCATTCCATGCCGAGCAGCAGCGGCCGCAGCACCCGCATTCCCTGGTCACCGCCGGTGACGGCGTAGAACTTGAACAGGAAGGAATGAAACAGCATGCCAAACGCAAGCGTGAGCATGCCGAAGAAGATTTTGGTATAACGGACGCACAGGCTGCCGATGATCACCGAGACAAGGGCCGATATAAGGGCTGCCACAACCAGGATGATTTCAAAACTCAAAATTCCGAATTTCGAGGTCAGCACCGCCGCGGTATAGGCGCCGACGCCGAGGAAGAGTGCGTGGCCGAATGACAGAAGTCCGGTCGTGCCGAACAGAAGATTGAATCCGAAAAGCGCGATGGCATAGCCCACGAATGGCAGCATCAACAATAGCACGTATGGCGAGGCGACCAGCGGCAGCAACGCCAGGATTGCCACCAGGGCGAGCAGAACCCAGGATCCATCGATGCGTATCGTTCGCGGCACGGTCGCGGGCGAGACTATACCAATTGACGGATGGCTCACGCGGTTGCCTTTCCGAACAGCCCTGCGGGACGCAGGATGAGCACGGCCACGACCACCAGATAGACCGACAGCATCTCCAGTTCAGGCATCAGGGAGATGGCAAAAGCGCGCATCAGGCCTACGATCAGCGCGCCGACCAGCGCGCCGCGCATGCTGCCGAGCCCGCCGATCACCACCACCGCAAAGGATTCAACTACCAGTTCGACCGCCATGTCGAGCGAAGCCGCACCCGAGGGCACCACCAGCGCGCCACCGATCGTGCCGAGCATACAGCCGACGGTGAAGACCAGCGCAAAAATCCTCGACGCGTTGACGCCGAGGCCTTCGGCCATGTCGCGGTTTTCCGCGGTCGCACGCACGATGCGGCCGGTTCTGGTGCGCTCGAGGAAGAGACCGAGCCCCGAGGCGATGGCGAGGCTCGCGGCGATCACGAGGAGATTATAGGTCGGGACCCGAACTCCGAGGAAATGCGCGGTGCCGTAAGCGAGATAGACATTGTCCATTGTCCGCGGGGTTGCGCCCCACAAATACCGAAACGCGTCCTGAAACATCAGCAGGAAACCGAAGGTGATCAGGAGCTGGTAACTCTCGTCCCGGCGATAGACTGTGCGCAGCACGCGCTCGATCGGCAAGCCGACAACACCGATCGCAAGCCCGGCAACGATCAGCACCGGAAAGAACAATACCGGCGGCATGCCGAGCCTGATGGCGACGCCAACCGCGGTGATCCCGAAATACGCGCCCAAAGCATAGAACGATCCGCAGGCGAGATTGACGATCTTCTGGACCCCGAACACGAGCTGGAGCCCTGCGGCGACAAGGAACAGCACCGCGGCGTGGAAAATCCCGCCGAGAGCGACATCCACCAGCTCGGTCATATCCTAGAGCTCCGATTCCGAAGTTCGCAAGCTCTCGCGGCGACCCCTGATGCGAACTTCGGAATCAAGGGAGCTCCAGCAACTTGTTGATTTGAGTAGCGGCTTTGAATTTGAAGTTCCTATTACGAACTTGCCCCGACACCGATAGGATTTTCAAATTCGCTGCACTAGTGGTCCGATTCTAACATTCGCTTCCCGTTTCAGCGGCCACTTTTGCGAATGTCGGAATCAAAAGGACCACTGGCAATATTTGTGTCCGGGGGAGTTCTGGATTTGACATTCGCTTTACGAGTTTGCCGCGGGGGGGTGTCGCGAATGTCAAATCCATTGCACTAGACCGGCATTTTGGCGGTTTTGATCCACTCCCAGAAATCCGCGCCCGGCGGCTTCTGCAACTGCTCGGCCTGGAAGGTGTCGATCGAAGCGAGCGTGGGAAAATCGTAATTGTTCTTGTTGGTGGATGGTCCCTGATAGAACACCTGCTCGGCGATCTTGTCCTTTCGGAAGCGCCCCTTGCCGCCGAGGCTCTCGACTTCCTGGCCCGGCATCGCTTCAGCCACCTGTTCCGGCGTCGGCCACTTGCCCGCGGCCCTTTGCGCCGCTTCGACGCCGGCCTTGTAGGTCACAAGCGCGAAATATGCCCGGTCCGCCTCCCAATGTGGGACTTCCTTGTAGCGGTCCTTGTAATCCTGCACGAACGCCTTCTGCAGCGCGGAGGCCTGCGGATGATCGAAATAGAGCGTGTTGTGGCCGAAGATCACGCCTTCCGGCATGAATTCCTTCTTGAGCTGGTTGATCTGCCAGCCGGCTCCCGGCAGCACCAGCCTGGTATTTTCGAACAGCCCGGCCGCATTCCCCTGCTTCATGAAAACCGGCAGATCGGCAAACAGCATCGATGAAAAAATCAGATCTGGCTTGGCGGCCTTCAGCGCAGCGACATGCGAGGTCAGGTCCATGGTACCGACCTTCGGCCATTGCTCGGCGACGAATTCGGCCTCGATGCCGTAGCGGGAGAGGATCTGCCGGAATGCCTCCCAGTTGTTGCGGCCGTAGGAATAGTCGGGATTGATGCCGGCCACGCGCTTGAACTTGCCCTTGAAATATTTGATCGCCAGCAGCGAGCCCATCACCGCTTCGCACTCATTGTCGGTGGAGCGGAAGACATAGCGCGGCTTCGCCATGGTCTCCTTGACGCCGTCCTGGGTCGTGCCGTCCCACATCACGAGCAGCGCCTGCTCCTCTTCGGCTACCGGCGCGACGCCAAGACTAACGCCGGTCGAGATCAGCCCGTGAACAGCCTCGACCTTCTCCTGCAGGATCAGACGGCGGAAGCGCTCGATCGTATCCTTCGGATTGGTCTCCTCCTCGAACACCAGTTCAATCTTGCGGCCGGCGATTCCGCCGTCCTTGTTCATGCGCTCCGCCCCCCATTGCACCCCGCGAATGCCGCATTCGCCGGCTGTTCCCGCCGCGCCCGATCGCGGCGCAATAATTCCGATGCGCAGCGGCTTGTCCTGCGCCAGCGCCGGCGCCGACATCTTCGGCATGGCGGCTGCGATGATCGCTGTCCCTGCCGAGAAGGAAAACTCGCGACGCGTGAGCTTCATGCGTGCCTCCCGTTATTGATGCGCATCTGCCGCGCCTGGCGTTGGCATACCATAAATATCTCAGTGACATCGCATCAAGCGTTTTTTCCGACCATTCAGCATGCGAAAACCGCTTTGCCGTCTAATAGACTGGTGATATATTACACCGGCCAACGATCTTCCGGAGACGACGAGATGGAACTTTCCTCGAGCCCGATGACGCAACGGCAGCGGAATTACCGGGCCACCTACCGCCACCGCATCGTCGGCTGGTACAACGGCTGGCTGCATGCCTTCGTCATCTACGTGATCGGCTTCACCGCGCTCTACGTCTATTTCGCCAATATCGAGAACCTGCGCTGGTGGGAGTTCCTGATCGTCCCCGTCACCTTCCTGTTCGCCAATTTCTTCGAATGGTGGATCCACCGTTTCGTGATGCACCGGCCCTCGCAGGTGAGAGCGTTCCGCGCGATCTACAACCGGCACACGTTGATGCATCACCAGTTCTTCACCGAGAAGGAGATGCGCTTTGCCGATCACCATGACTGGCGCGTGACGTTCTTCCCGCCCTACGCGCTGGTGACGTTCACGATGATGTCGATCCCGCCGGCGCTCATCCTTGGCTGGCTGGTCTCGCCCAATGTCGGCTGGCTTTTGATCTCGACCACGACGTCGATGTACCTGATTTACGAGTTCATGCACTTCTGCTGCCATGTCGACGAAAACTGGTTCGTCCGCAACATGCCGTTCGTCAATACGATCCGGCGTCATCACACTGCCCATCACGATCAATCAATCATGATGGAGCGCAACATGAATCTGACGTTCCCGATCATGGACTGGCTGTTCGGCACCTCCGATCTCGATCGCGGGCTGATCGGCCATCTCTTGAACGGCTATGACACGCGTTTCGTCAAGACCAATATGCGCAAGACGGCGCGCACCCCCAGGCCGGTGATGGCCGGACAGGCATCGGGGTTTGCCACCCCGGCTGAATAGGCGGATCGAGCGACGGGCTGAGGAAAGATGGACGCGATCGAGCCGCACTGGATTTCGCTGCTCTGGTTTGCGGTATTCGCTACCGTCTGCACCCTCTCCTTTCTCGTCATTGCCGGGATGTTTCCGCTTCACTCCCGCCCCGATTCGTTGAAATCCAATGCGGGCCTGGTACTAGTCGCCGGCAATGCGGTGTTGCTGGCGGCACTGTTGATCGGGACGGCAATTTTCGGCTATTCCGAACTCAGATGGAGCACGCTGATTGTCGTGGCCGGTCTTGTCGTGCTGTTTTCTCCCGCCCTGTTCGAGATCTGGCCCTCCTCATTCCGCGACGGCAGCAAGGGACTTGTCACGCTGATCGCAATCCAACTGCTGGCGCTGGCGACGCTGGCGAAGAACTTGTCGTAGATTTTTCTCATAGGGGAGAACGCGGCGATGCCCGTCAAAATCAAGCTTGGCCTTTCGCTGGTCACGATCCTGGTGGCGGCCATCGCCGCCTGGCATCAGCATCTGCTCGGGCATGATCGCATCCAGTATGTCGTGGCCTTCCTCGGCCTGTTCATGATTTTCGCGATGTGGCTGTTCCCCGAAGTCAAGCGGGAGGAGACGGCCGGCGGCGTCAAGCGCGACGCCGCACCCAGGCAGGGTTAACTTTTCTCACCGGCGGTTCAGGTCTTCGTTCGTATCCAGCTCCGGCAATCTTATCATTTCGTTGAGGCGCTTGTTGAATTCCTCGTCCGAAAGAGGGGCTGAGGGAAGCCGCGAACTGTCCGAAGACATCCCCAAATGGGTGAGTTGCGGAAAGAACAACACCAACAGCAGCAAAAACCATTGCGCCGCCAGAAACGGCGCAAGCGCCCGCACGAAAGAGCGAAAGGCGACCGCCTCCTTGAGGACGCTGCGAACCATCATTAGGGCATAGCCGAAGGGCGGCAGCAGAAAACTCGACTGTAGCGTCAACAGCACCAGCACCGAGACCCAGCGCGCATCGGCCACGCGGATCAGGAGCGGCGGAATCACGATCGGCACGATGACGAAGATGATTTCGAAGGCGTCGAGCACGAAGGCGCTCAAGCCGAGTACGCCGAGCACGACGGCGACCGCCGCAATATCGCCGCCCGGAATTGAGGATAACATCCTGCCGACGAGATCGGCTGTTCCCAGTAGCCTCAAGATCATCGTGAAGGTGGTTGCCGCCAGCAGTAACGAAAAGAGAGCACCGGTGAGCGCGATCGCATCGTTCAGCACGTCATTCAGCACTTTGCCGCGCAGGCGGCCCGTCACAAGGCCCGCCGCAAGAAACGCAAACGCCCCCATTGCCGCGGCCTCGACGGCATAAAAGAATCCAAGGGCTACTCCGCCCAACAGTGTGATCAAGGAGACGAGCGCAATTGAGGCGAGCCACGCCTGCCCTGCCGTCAGACGCTCGCGCACCGGCAATTTGGTCGCGGTTCGTCCGGCGATCCAGGACAACGCCAGGCACAGCGCGAGAAAAATCCCGCCGGGCACGAGCGCCGCATGAAAAATATCCTGCGTATTGACGACCCGATCGCTTCTTCCCGTCGCCGTCACTGCCATGGTGTGAGCCGACAACATCGCATCACTGAGAAGGATGAGGACCAGGGACGGCGGCACCAGCACGCCGAGTGTGGAGGCGACTGCAACGATCGCATGCCGATTGGGCGCGGGAATGCCTTCTGCCGCAAGGCGCGGCGCGACCACGCGGGACAGTCCGAGCACGCTGGCGCCGACCGAGCCGTTCATCGGCCCGAGCAAGGCACCCAGCATCATGCCCGACACCAGCGGGGCGGATGGCGTGCGCGGAAGTACGGCGCTGCCGGCGCGATAAAGTGCGTCGGCGACCGGAAGCCGGTCGAGCAACAGACCCATGGTCACATAGAGGGGCAAGGCTTGAAGCAAGTCGTTTTCGAGCAGATTGACCAGGCGGGTCGGCAATGCCCCAAGGGTGGCGGCGTCGATGGCGCCTGTGGCAACACCGATGATCGCGCCGAACGTTGCAACCGTGATCAGGACGATCGCGGCCGGCAGGCCGGTGGCGATAATGCCTATTCCCACCAGCACAAGGAGCGCCAGTCCCATCCACTCCATCAGTCGTCGTCCACCATAAGAGGACGGAAAATCTCGACCAGCGATTGGCCAATCACCAAAATCGCCAGCAGCCAGAGCGCGAGCTTGACCAGGAAATATCCGGGATTGCCGCTGTCCTGAAATGACTCGAGGTCTCGAACGCTGGAAAGCACAACTGTCCTGCTGGCGATCAGGACGAACATCGCCCAGGGCAGAAGTCCGATGGCGTTGCCGACCTGGTTGAGACGCCGCCGCACGCGTTCGGGATAGCGCCGCGCCAAAACATCCGCGGCGAGATGGGTGCCGGCGCGGGTCGCTGCCGTTACGCTCACCGCGACGAAGAGGGCAAAGGCCACCTGCCCCAAATCGTTGGCTTCCCGTGAAAATTTGTGAAGGAGGTCGCGCAGCGGCCATTGCAGGAACAACAAGAGGATCAACGGCAAGGCAAGCCATTTGGCCGCGGCAACAAATTGGCCAATCAAGCGGTCGAGGCCGCGCAGCAACGGCGTCACGTTCTATCCCCTTGCGGTTTTGCCCTGAATCACCGGACCATAAAGCGACAGCGGAATTGTTTATGCCCCGGCCCTTTGAGCGAGTCTGCAGAAAATTTTGATTTTTGCCGGTCTGGTTCGAGACTAGCATACGGTATTCCGCATCGAGCCTGGAACCGCCAACCGGGATCCGTATTTCATGGACAAGACGTTGACAGCCTCCCTTGCGCGCCTGCCGGTCAGCTTTGGTGACATCGAGGCCGCGGCAGCACTGCTGGCCGGTTCCGTGAAGCGGACGATCTGTGACCGCAGCAGGACGCTGTCCGACATCACCGGCGCGGATATCTGGCTGAAATTCGAGAACCTGCAGTTTACGGCCACGTTCAAGGAGCGCGGTGCGCTCAACCGGCTGTCGGCACTGTCTGCCGAAGAACGGCGCCGAGGCGTGATCGCGGCGTCAGCCGGCAACCACGCCCAGGGCGTGGCCTATCACGCCGCCCGCCTCTTCATACCCGCGACGATCTTCGTGCCGGTGGGAACTCCGACGGTGAAGATCGAAAATACGCGCCGGCACGGCACCGACGTGATCGAGGGTGGGGCGACGCTGGAAGAGGCTACCGCGCTCGCCATCGAGCATGGCCGCCAGCAGCACTTGACCTTCATCCATCCTTACGACGATCCGTTGATCATCGCCGGCCAGGGCACCACCGCACTGGAAATGCTTGGCGCGGTTCCTGACCTCGACATCCTGATCGTCCCGATCGGGGGCGGCGGTCTGATATCCGGCATGGCGATTGCTGCCAGGACGCTCAAACCCGGCATCGAGATCATCGGCGTGCAGGCTGCGCTTTGTCCGTCGATGTATAATCTGATCAAAGCCCAACAGCTTCCGATGCGGGGCGACACGCTGGCCGAGGGCATCTCGGTCAAGGCGCCCGGCCGTATCACTTCAGAAATCGTGCGCGCGCTTGTCGACGATATCGTGCTGGTGAGCGAGCAACGGATCGAGCAGGCGGTGAGCCTTCTGATTACGATCGAGAAGACCGTCACCGAAGGCGCGGGCGCCGCCGGTCTTGCCGCGGTCCTCGCCGACGAGGCCCGCTTCGCCGGCCGCAAGGTTGGTATGGTGCTGAGCGGGGGCAATATCGACACGCACCTGCTGTCGAGTGTGCTGACCCGTCAGCTTGCGCGCGAGGGCCGTTTGACGCAATTGCGCTTCGACATTGCGGATCGGCCGGGCCAGCTCGGCACCGTCGTCGCCATTCTCGGCAAGATGGGCGCCAACATCGTCGAGGTATCTCATCAGCGCATCTTCACCGACCTGCCCGCGAAGGCGGTCCTGCTCGAGGTCGTGATCGAAACCAGGGACCGGGCGCATCTCGACGCAACCATCGCGGCGTTGAAGGCGGCCAACATTGACATCAGCGGGCATTGATGAAGCATGACGGCCGGCCCGCCGACTTACTTCACTCAATTTTCTCCGCCACCGCCCGCAAGTTCGATATCGAGCCAGCCGAAGGCATTGACCGTCACCCTATCGCCCTCGTTGACGACGATCGTTGTCGTTTCCGCCTCGATGATCGCAATGCCTTCGAAGCACTGGCCCGGCGCAAGGGATTCGAGCGCATAGAGCGGGACCTCGCGCCATTTGCCGAAGAACGCTTGCCGCGATCGAGGCATACCCGGCACAGCCGACGCAACCCTCGCACCCTCCCCGTGGGTCGCCACCTTCCCGATCGCGGCAACGCGCGCGTTTACAAACACAACCTCCTGGCCGGGCGAGGAATAGGTGTAAAGCTCTTCATGTCGCTTGTGAAAACGCTGCTCGATCTCTTCGACGACCGACACTGATTTCCAGTCGATCTCATCGAGCGGCACGTCGATCTCGAATACCTGCTCGCCATAGCGCATCTCGGCGGAGCGTTCGACGGCGATCTCTCCGTCGAACCAGGTCCTTAAGCGGCCCGCGGCCTGCTCATCGAGCTCGGCGAACAACTTGCGCACCTCTTCGGCCGAAATGCGCGAACCCGTTCCGTAATGAGTCCGGCTCGCTTCGTAGCGCAGATGGCTGGTCAGCATGCCCCATGCGGAAAGCACCGAGGCCGCGGTCGGAACGATGACACGCTTGATGCCAAGTTCGCGCGCGACCTCGATCGTATGCAAGCCGGCCGCCCCGCCGAAACTCAAAAGCGCAAAGCGCCTGGGATCGACGCCGCGGCGCAGGGTCATCAGGCGGATGCCATCGGCCATCTTCAGATTGATCATGCGGTGAATGCCGGCCGCGGCTTGCAGGCGCGACAGGCCGAGCGAGGCCGCTACTCTGTCGACCGCGGCTTCCGCTGCGGCCCGGTCGAGCGGACGCTTCCCACCCATGAAAGCAGCCGCGTCGAGATAGCCGAGAACGACGTTTGCGTCGGTAACGGTCGCAGCCGTCCCGCCGTTGCCGTAGCATGCCGGCCCCGGTACCGAGCCCGCGCTTTCGGGACCGACGCGAAGCGTTGGCCCCGCTTCCACGCTGGCGATGGACCCGCCTCCTGCCGCGATGCTGGCGATATCGAGGCTGCGCAGCGCGATACGCTGTCCGGCAAGCATGCCGTCGGCCGAGAGCGATACGCGGCCCTCCGAAATCAGCGAGATGTCGGTACTGGTGCCACCCATGTCGAACGGCACCAGATCGGAAATGCCGAGCAGCTCGGCGCAGCGCCGTGCTCCCGATACGCCGCCGGCCGGGCCCGACAGCACGGTGCCAGCGGCAAGTCGCGAGGCCTCCTCTACCGGAGCCATGCCACCATGCGACAGAACAATAAACAGCTTGCCCTTGAATCCTGCCTCGGTGAGGCGCTGTTCCAGGTTGACGAGATAGTGTCGCACCAGCGGCCCGACATAGGCATTCACGATCGTCGTCGAGACGCGTTCATATTCCTTGATCTGCGGCAACACGTCGCTCGAGCGGGAGAGGCTCACTCCCGACAGTTCACCTCCCACGCGCTCGGCCGCGGCCCTTTCGTGAACCGGGTTGAGATAGGAATGCAAAAAGCAGACCGCTACCGATGTCGCGCCGGCGTGCTTGATCGCGGCGATGGCTTCGCCAAGCAATTTTTCGTCGAGAGCGACGGCGATGCTGCCGTCCACCTTCAATCGCTCACGAACCCCAAAACGAAGTTCGCGCGGCACCAAAGGCTCGGGCGGCGGAGTATGAAGATCGTAACGGTCCGGCTTGAGGCCTTCGCGCATCTCGATGACGTCGCGGTGGCCTTCGGTCGTCAGTAGCGCGACCTTGGCGCCCTTTCTCTCCAGAAGGGCGTTGGTTGCCACCGTGGTTCCGTGGACGATGCGCTGCGTCAGGCCGAGCATTTCCGCCCGCGTCAGCTTCAACCGGCGCGCCAGCTCATCGAGCCCGGCCATGACGCCGATCGATTGATCGGCAGGCGTCGACGGCGATTTCGCGAAAACGGTCGCGCCGCTCTGATCGATGGCGACCAAATCTGTGTAGGTGCCGCCGACGTCGATTCCGATCGTGAAATTCATCAAGCGTCCTGCCCCGTCGTCCGGACCAGGCCTTGTTCAAGGTCGCGCTGACGCGCCTGCGGCGACCGCTTTTCCGCAAGCCCCCAGCCGCCGCCGCCCGAGGAGCGTATTTCAAGGCAATCGCCGGGCCGAAGCTCGATTCCGACTTCCTTGGTGCGCAGCACACGCGGCGGCCTGTCGGCCGATGTCAAGCGATAGTCATGGGGAATGCCGTCGCGACCACCGAGAATTCCGCACGGGCCATAGCGCACGCCATCGCCCGCCGTATTGGCGCGGGCAGGTTTTGCGGTTTCGAGGACGAGATCAAGGGCGACGCCGAGACCGCCGCGAAACTGTCCGTCGCCGCCCGAGCCGGCGCGGAATTCATGATGCCTGAAATGCAGGGGAAAGCGCGCCTCGGCGACCTCGATGCTTCCGAACTTGATCCCGCCAACCGAGTGCCATTCGCCGATCGACGACCAGCCGTCGCCACCGGACGAGGCACCGCCGCCCGGGCGTGCCTGAAACATGTGCCAGATGAAATTGCGCCCCGTTCGCGGATCCTCGCCCTGGATCGCAATCCGGAAACGCCGGCCCCAGCCGGCCATGACCCGATCCGGGCAGCAAGCCGACATCGCCTTGATGACCGCCTCGACGATCTCGTTGGAAGGATGGCTGGTGCAAAGCGTGACGGGGCGGCCCGGATCGGCCCAAACCACGGTGCCTTGCCTCGCGATCACCTTGAGTGGCCGTAACGCGCCGTCATTCTTCGGTATGTCGGGCTCAATCAGATAGGCGAACGCCATCGCCACCGCCGCCTGCATGTTGGCATGCGAGGAATTGACGAAGCTCGTCGATTGGGAATCGGAGTCGGACAGGTCGACCTCGATCTCGCTGCCCATCTTCGTCACCTTCGCGGCGATCCTGATGTCGCTGCGGCCATGGCCGTCGTCATCGAGAAACGCCTCGCCATGGAAAACCCCGTCAGTCCAGGTCGAGACCACCGCGCGGCTTCGCGCCTCGGCGGTGTCAAGGATCGTCTCCACCGCCGCCTCCACGACCGTCGCGCCGAATTCTGCAAACAGATGCGACAACCGCCGTTCGCCAAGATGGGCTGCGCCGACCATGGCCGCGAGGTCGCCGCGGAACTCGCGGGGGTTACGGATGTTCAACGCCAGCATGTCGAGCAGGTCGTCACGCAAACGTCCGGCCTCGTACAACTTGATCGGCGGGACGCGCAACCCTTCCTGCCAGATTTCGGTCGCGGCAGGATTGTAGGCGCCATGGGTAGCGCCGCCGATGTCGCTCTGATGGGCCCGAACGATGGTCCACAGCAATCGTCTTCCTGAATCGAAAACCGGGACGAATGCCGTCAGGTCGGGAAGGTGGCTGCCGCCATGATAGGGATCGTTCAGCAGAATGACGTCGCCGGGGCGCACATCGTTGAAGCGCTGTTCGACGGCCCGTGTCGCCCATGGCAGTGCGCCAACATGCACCGGGATGTGGTCGGCCTGGGCGATCAGGCGGCTCCTCGTATCGCAAATCGCAAGCGAGAAATCCCGGCTGGAGTTGAGGATTTGCGAATAGGACGTGCGAAGCATGGCTTCGCCCATTTCCCTGACGATCGAACTCAGCCGGTGCTGAACGACGGATCGCGTGATGGGGTCGATCTCTGTGGACATGGGCTCCCGCGGTCCAAAATACCTTGACGGCGCAAGCCTTCACAGAACGGGTGCGCTCGTCAACACGCCCTGTTCGATCACCCCATCGGCGGTGCCGAGCAGCGTCGCCGGTATTTTGAGACCGAGCGCACCGCGATCGTCGGTATCGCAGCAATGTTCATAAGAATTGGATCGAGGACAGCATCCGGAAATATCTTGCAATGAATCGTGCATAGGATGCGCGTCCGACTGTAAGGTTCGCGTCAGGATTTACCTGTATCTATTCCACGCCATCGGCTGCGCTGCGGCTTGATGGTCTTTATTCCCCCTTGACTTGGTCGGTTCTGCTTTGTGCAGGGCCGATTTTCTTTTTGCCGCTCTCACCACGTGGAGAACGGAGCCCCGTAAGGCGAAGGGGAACGCCAATAAACCGGGACGTCGCGTGGACGCGAATAGGAAACCTCGTTGGCTGGAGCGCGCCGCCGGAATTTGATTCCCCCTTGCGGTTCGCCGCTCAGAAGGACCACGAAGTCAGTCCCCTTGCCGGTCTCGGTGCTCAACGCCTCATCCGTGATGATCAGGGAAGATCGCGGGACGATCCCCGGAATGCGATCCAGGGCCTCCTGCGGAATGAAAATCCGGTCGAGCGCAGATTTTGCATTGTTCGGCTCGGTCGGGTTGACATCCCGGCCATTGCCAAAGGATAGCCCGCGTGATTCTGCCAAGCCGCGCAATGAGACGACGCTCCATCGAACATTGGTATCGCCAGAGCGCTCCACAGCCGTAAAGACACGGGTGCCAATTGGGCGATCGGGGTCCTGCACCGTGATGGGCGTGTCGAATACCGGTTCAAAGGCTTGCCGGACATAAAGCCGTTGCGTCTTGCGGCTGATGAGAACCGATATCGGCTCGAGCGCGCGTGTCGCCTCGCGCGCTGCCTCGGCTGCCTTGACCCGGGTGGTCTCGGCGGCGTTGACTGCCTCACGCGCAGCGTTAAGGGCGTCGAGCTTGGGTTGAACCTCGGCCTTCGCGGCTGCCGATTGCTCCGCGAGTTCG
This sequence comes from Bradyrhizobium sp., assembly GCF_035570375.1. Taxonomy (GTDB): domain Bacteria; phylum Pseudomonadota; class Alphaproteobacteria; order Rhizobiales; family Xanthobacteraceae; genus Bradyrhizobium. The sequence continues at coordinate 23,732 of NZ_DATMLW010000225.1, forward strand.
GCTACTCTGGCAACCACTTTCTCCTTGGCGTCCTCGGCCTGTTGCTTCGCCTCGGTCGATGCAGCGGAGCCAAGCGCGGTCTCGGCGGCCGCTAATTGTGCTTCCGCTCTTGCTTTCAGATTTTCCGCCACGCGCACCGGAACCATGGCCCGCGTAAACTCCCGATAGGCCGTCCCTGCGACACCCCTCGCCTGATTCGTCCTTCTGGCCGCCTCCTCCGCCTCCGCAATTCGGGCGGCCGCGAGCGCGCTGGCACCTGGTTTCGACTGCAACAGAGCCGGGTGGGCAATTTCGACAGGCGCAACATCGGTCGGCGCAACGATCACCCGCAAGCCAAGCCGCGTCAGGTCGAACAGCCGCTCCGCAAAGTCGAAGGGCATCCGAATGCAGCCATGGGACGCCGGATGTCCTGGCAAGGCGCCGCCGTGAAGCGCGATGCCCGACCACGTAATGCGCTGCATATGAGGCATGGACGCGTCGTCATACAGGTTGGAGTAGTGCTCGGCCTCCTTCTGGATGATGCTGAAGATGCCGGCGGGCGTCTCACGCCCCCTCTGACCGCTCGACACTGGCGCCCGCAAAATCCAGCCATTGGCGTCATAGATGGTGATCCGCTGGTTATGAAGCGATACGACGGCCATGACCGGCTCGCCAGCGGCACGCGAGACGACGGATTCGGCCCTGCCCTCGCCTCTCGCGCCTGCTTCATTGCCGGTCGCAATCAGCACGCTGAGAGCCACAACGGTAAGATACGCACGGCGCAACCGCGTCCGCTTGTGCATTGTGAAACCAAACGTCATACGCGGCGCATCTGATCGGGGCCAGTCGGCAATTGATGGAGACTAATCCGGTTCGAACAAACCTGCCAATTCGGATTTGGGCAAACGCTCTCGGAGGCTGCGGGTTCCTCCCGGAGGTGCCTGGGGATTGGCATATGTGGGCCAAAGATTGGGCCCGCATGGTAATCTGAGCAGCCTGGTTGCTTTGATATTGTGAGCAGCCCTCGAATCTGATCGCATCCAAGTGGTCCTCTAAGCATGATCTATCGCCCCAGCCGCCGCGATGTGGTGAAGACAGCCGTGAGCCTGACGGCAGCCGGCGCGGTGAACCTGCGCGCGGCGTTCGCGCACGACAGGGTGCCCGCCCCCATCGACCGCACGACGGTTTCCCGCATCGATTCGATGCTTCTAGCTGCGACACGTGCGGCAGAAGTGCCCGGTGTCGTGGCATTGGCCACGACCGACGACGGCACGATCTATGAAGGCAGCTTCGGCCGGCGTCGGCTCCATGACGGACCTACCATGACGCGCGATACGGTGTTTCGCGTCGCCTCGATGGTCAAGCTGATGACGTCGGTCGCTGCGCTGCAACTCGTCGAACAGAACAGGCTTTCGCTGGATGCACCGGTACCCGAGATCGACCCAGCGGTCGGCGCGCCCCAAGTGCTCGAGGGATTTGACACCAAGGGATTGCCGTTGTTGCGACCGGCAACGCGGCCGATCACGTTGCGCCAGCTTTTGACCCACACCGCCGGTTTCACCTACCGGCTGTGGGATGCCAAGGCTGTCCAGTATGCCACCTCGATCAAGCAATTCACCCCGGGGCAAAAGACCCTGATCACGCGCAACCCGCTGATGTTCGACCCCGGTGAACGCTGGCAATATGGCACCAGCATCGATTGGGTCGGCCGCATCGTGGAATTTGTCAGCGGCGAGTCGCTTGACGTCTATTTTCGCAAGCACATCTTCGATCCACTGGGAATGAAGGATACGACCTTCGTCATCTCGCCGCGCCAGCAGGAGAGAGAAGCGAGCGTACATCGGCGCAAGGGCGACGGATCGCTTGCGGCACAACCGATGGAGCCGCGATCGACGAAGCAAAGCTTTTCGGGCGGGGGTGGAATCTATTCGACCGGCCCGGATTACTTGGCTCTCATCCGCAGCTTGTTGCGGGGAGGTACGCTGGATGGCACGCGGATCCTGCGTCCCGAGACTGTCGCGCTCATGGGTCAGAACCAGATCGGCAAGGTCGATGTCGGCGTCCTGAAGACGACGGCCCCCGCACTCTCCAATGACGTCGATCTCTGTCCCGGCGTCGGCCTCAAATGGGGTTTTGGTCACATGATCAACATGCAGCCCATCGCCCATGGCCGCGGTGCCGGCAGCCTGACCTGGGGCGGCCTCTTCAACACTTATTACTGGATCGATCCCGGCAAGCGCGTCGCGGCTGTGTTCATGACCCAGGTGTTACCGTTTGCGGACTACCGCGCGCTGCATCTCTACCGGCAGTTCGAACGCGAAATCTATGCCCTCATAAAATCGGCCTGACGCGCGATCGTCCGGGTCGAACGCGATCAAGCCTTGTCCAGGCAGGCGGGCATGGCGGTGCAGCTCTGCGGAAATGACGTCGCCAGGATCGAGCCGCTGCCCGGGGCGATCCGGCTGATATAAGGTAGCCTCAAGCGGAGAAGTCCGCGGCTTGATAATCGGCAAAAGCCGACGCTTACAGGGAGGGGTTCGATGTGCGAGATCTGCAGGCGTGATTTTATCGGCGGCGCCGCCGCGCTCGGTGCTGCCGGCGCAAGCGGGCTGTTTTCGTCGCCGCTAAAGGCGCAGGCCGCGCGCGACAACGCCGGCTCGCCAGGACTCCCATCAAGACTCCCGTCGCGCGGCGAGTTCACCATCGCCAATGCTTACGTGATGACGATGGACGGCGCACTCGGGGATATCGCGGGCGGCACCGTACACGTGCGCAATGGCGAAATCGTCGCCGTCGGCAAGGACGTGATCGGGGGCGGCGAAAAGATCGACGGCGTCGGCATGATCGTGATGCCCGGCCTCGTCGAGACTCATTGGCACATGTGGAACACGCTGTTCCGCAGCTTTGCGGGCGACAAGCCGGAGGAAGGCTATTTCCCGACGGTGGCGCGCTTCGGCCAGCAGATGGGCCCGGACGATATCTTTCAGAGCACGCGGCTCGCGGCGGCGGAAGCGATCAATTCCGGAATGACCTTCGTGCATTCCTGGTTTCACAACGCGCGCAGCACGGCGCATGCCGAGGCCGATATTCGTGCGCTTGCCGAGGTCGGCATCCGTGCCCGCCACTCCTGCGGCTGGGCACAAGGCTTGCCCGACACCCAGTCGGCGGATCAGGCGCCAATCGAGAGCCTCGCCAGGAACTGGAAGAGCTGGTCCAACGACGGCCTGATTACGCTCGGCATGGGATGGCGCGGGCAGTTCCGTGCCGGCCCGATCAAACCGGAGGTCTATCAACCGGAGTTCGACAACGCCCGCAAGCTCGGTTTGCCAATCACGCTTCATGTTGCGAGCGCCCGCAAGGCGGTGAACCAGATCGGTCTGCTCTACAAGGCAAATCTGATGGGCAAGGACGTCCAGCTCATTCACGCGCTGTCGGCAAACCCCGCCGAACTCGACATGATCAAGGAGACCGGCTCGTCGGTATCGGTGTCGCCCGGCTCCGAGCTTCGCATCGGCTACGGCTATCCGCAGATCAGCGAGATGCTGGCGAAGGGCATTCCGCTCGGTGTCTCGATCGATACCTCGGCGCTGACCGGAAGCTCAAACCTGTTCGGCGTGCTCAAGCTTGCGCGCGATTCGGAAAACGCCAGGGTGGAAAGCGAGTTCAGGATGACGGCGCGCAAGGCGCTTGAGCTCGGCACCATCGAGGGCGCACGTTCGATGGGGATGGACAATCAAATCGGATCGCTCAAACCGGGCAAGCGCGCCGATCTGATCGCAATCAGCCCCGATGCGCTCAACATGGCTGTCGTGACCGATCCGGCTCATCTCGTGCTCGAAGCGACGGGTCCCGAAAACGTCGACACGGTCGTGGTCGACGGCCGCATCCTCAAGCGCGGCGGCAAGCTCGCCGCGCTCGACACCTCCGGAATCGTCGCCGGCGCGCGCTCCGCGCTTGCCGGCGTGCGCGAGCGCACGAAATGGCGCTGAGCGCGTCGGGACAACGCCGATAGTTCTGCGACCGACGGCCCTGCTGCCAGGAACGGCACTGGCGCCTGCAGCAGGTAAGCCAGCCTGTCATAATGACAGGGGCGACTTTGCGCCGCGCTTTCCCATCGGTTCTTCCGTCCAAATACCTGATGAGGTAACCTCGAAGAGCTTCCTTTTGGACATGCCGAGTTCGATTTCAGGGCGCGAAAAATGTCACTGGTGAGTTCTTTTCGCTTTGATCCCAAGGACGACTGAACGTGGTGGTCACGCCGCGGATAGAGCTGTGCACCTTTCGCGGATGGGAGGAACGCATGAAGGCGATGCGATCGATACTGACAGCCGGTCTCATGACAGTCGTTATGAGCGGCAATGCGTACGGCCAGCAAGATGACCGGCTGGGCAAGCTGAGCTTTCCGACCTCATGCGATCCGGCCGTGCAGGCACAGTTCGAACGCGGCGTCGCGATGATCCATTCTTATTGGTTCCTGATCGCGCGCCGTACATTCGAGGATGTACTGCAGAAGGATCCGAACTGCGCAATTGCCTATTGGGGAATAGCGGCGGATTTCCTTGGCAACACGCTGGCCACCACTCCGACCCCGGCGGATGCCCAGGCGGCCTGGGCGGCACTGGAAAAAGGGCGCGCGATCAAAACCACGCAGCGCGAGCACGACTGGATCGAAGCGTTGAGCGCCTACTACCGGGACTACGCCAAGACCCCCGTCAACGTCAGGTTGGCCACCTATAACGACGCCATGGAGAGTCTTGCGCAACGTTATCCCGACGACTATGAGGCCCAGGTGTTTTATGCACTCACCTTGCAGGCATCGGCGCTGCGCGAGGACACTACCTACGCCAGGCAGCTCAAATCGGCGGCAATTCTGGAGAAACTGTACGACCAGAATCCGCAACATCCCGGCGTCACGCATTTCCTCATTCACGCCTATGACTTTGCACCGCTGGCGCAACAAGGCATTCCCGCGGCGAGACGTTATGCGGTCATTGCTCCGGCGGTTCCCCACGCCCGACACATGCCTTCGCACATTTACTCCATGGTCGGACTGTGGGAGGAATCGATCGCATCGAACACTTCGTCCCTGGAAATCCAGCCCGATTATTATCATGCGGCCGACTTCGCGGTTTATGCGCACCTGCAACTCGCCCAGGATGCAAAGGCAAAAGCGCTGACCGAAAAATCGCTCGGCACCGCCGATCGCGGCGACCGACCAATCAATTTCGCAAACTTCACGGCCAAGAACGCCATGCCGGCTCGCTATGTGCTGGAACGTGCCGACTGGAATGGCGCGGCTGCGCTTCCGCTCAAGCCGAGCCAATACCCCCAGGCCGACGCCCTTACCCATTTCGCGCGCGGTATCGGAATGGCACGGACTGGCAATCTTGAGGGCGCAAGGGCCGAGGTCGAAGCCATCAAGACGCTGCGCGCTGCCCTCGCAAAGGCCGACCAGTCCTATTGGGCAGACCGGTCAGACGAGCAGATCCAGGCGATCTCGGCATGGATCGCTCTTAAGGAGGGCGCCCGCGACCAAGCCGAGAAGTTGATGCGCGCGGCCGCCGATGGTGAGGATGGCAGCATCAAGCATGTGGCCATGGAGAATCGTCTTTATCCGCTTCGCGAACTTTTGGCGGAACTGCTGCTTGAGATGGGCCAGCCGGCGGCGGCGCAGGCAGAGTACGAGGCGGCGCTTCATCAGACCCCCAATCGCTATCGCGCGCTGCTTGGCATGGCGCGCGCCGCGAATGCGGCTGGCGATCGCCAGAAAGCGGCCGACTATTACGGCAAGGTAGTAACACTGGCGCAAAACGCAGATACCGAGCGGCAGGAGACCGGGGAAGCCAAGGCATTCCTGAGCAAGTGAGTTGCCAGCGATGGCATGATCGCAAAGGGCGGGAGCTGGCTCCCGCCCCTTCCGCATCTGCCTTCGGCGCACTGATAACGTCTAGGCGGCAAGCCCGACACACGCGTCAGAACACGATCTGTGACCGCGCCGCGATCCAATCGATCGTGGCACCGCGATAATTCGCCCCGCCGAAAAATTGCGGATTGTCGACCACCACGTGTTCGTAATCGAGCATGAACTTCATGTTGTAGTTGGGATACCAGTTGAGACCGATGCCGTAGCTGGTCTCCTTGCCGCCGCCGTAAGTTGTGGTGCCGCCGGTGAAGACACCCGGCGCGGAAAATGCGGGACCGAGCGTCGCCGTCGTCAGATAAGGGCTGTTGAGGTTGACGAAGGTGTAGCGCGTGGCGAGTTCGAGCGCGCCCCAGCCGGAGCTCCCCGGCATCATCGGCGTTTCCGGAATGACGCCGGTATAGGCGCCGCGGGTCGGGTCATAATGCCTGGTACCACCGATGCTGTAGCTTGCCTGGGCGTAACCGCCATCGAAATTGAGCGCGGGACCCGGAATGCCGCCCTGCAAATTGCCCGGCACTGTCGGTACGCCCGCACGCGTGTCAACGACATAGTGGTAGTACTCGCCTTGTGCGAAGAGGTTCTTGTACGAGCCTGCGACTTCGACGCCGTAAACCTGCCCGCCGCTTGCTGGAATATTGCCGGTGGCGAGGAAAGAGGTCGGATCCACCCGAAGCTCGGGGCGATCAGCAAGCAGGACGGCGGCCAGGTTAGGGCCGACACGCGGCGCGAACAGATTGGCGTAGTTGAACCCGACATGGAAGGTTGCGTCCTGCTCCTGCACGAGCTGATAGGCGCCGCGCGCAAGGAATGCCAGTTGCGGGCCGAGCCCGGTCATTTGGGCACTGGTGACGCAGGGTGTTCCCGGCGTTACCGCGACCGTGCCGGTGTTGCACGAGGCGCCAGCCGTGTGCAGGGCGCCCGAATTGGGGCCGGTCAGGAATGCACCGAGCCAGTAGCGGTCGTTGTTGGAGCGCACGTCGATCGCCGAGCGGAAGTCGCCGCCGCCAAAGCTGGTTGCGATCACCTGTGCGGTAGAGCGCTCCAAAAACATCAGGTCGTTCGAGCTCGTCGCTTCTTCGAGCGTCCACGGCACGTCCATGATGCCGAAATCAAATGCCGTTGGAAACAGGTTGTCGTGTTTGTAAAAGCCATTGTAGGTCAGGAACGCATTCTCGACCCCCGACAGGAAGGTGTTGCTCGTCGTCGGACTGGTGCCTGAGTTCGCGCTCGCGAGCGCGTTGTTGGCATTGCTGCTGTCCGAAGAGTTGCCGAAATCGTACACAAAGGCGTAGTGCCAATCGGTCATGAACGTTCCGATGACGCCGAGGCGCGCCCGGCGCAAATCAAGCCCATCCGAAAGACCCTTGCGATCAAGCGTCGCCGGTGCCGGCTGGTAATTGGTGTATCCCCCGGCGTCTAGCTGGAGGCGGCCAAAGAGTTCGACGGTGTTGTCGCCGGTCGCATCCGAAAAGCCGAAATGATAGCCGCGGTCGTAGGTCATGAGGACCTTGGCCGGCAATGCCGGGCTCGGAACGCCTGACGGCGCGGTGGAGGATCGCGGCTGATCGGCCGGGGGCGAGCGCGTCGCGGTCACCGTTCCCGGCTTTTCCGTTTCCCCCTTTTGCCGGCGCAATCGCCGGATCTCGGCCTGCAGCGCCTTGATCTCGCTCTCGTGGCGGGCTTCCAGGCGCTGGACCTGCACTTCCAGCCTTTGAAGTGCCGCGCTGTCATCCGCGCGCGCGCCTGGTGCGCCCAGCATCCAGACGCCGGTTGAAACAGCAAGAATGGAAATGCCGCATCTTGCATGAGTGCGCGCTTTCGCGGAAGCGAGGTCATCGCAAATTTCCAAACGCATCGAGATCCCCCGAAAAATGGTTCAGTCTCTCGATGAGTAGAGAACGGCGCGAAAAGCCGTGTCAAATCGGGGTCGAAGAGGATTGCAATCTGGGGGCCGGCGGCAACGGAATGCTCTACCGGTCGCCGCGCGAAGAACTGTTTTCTCGCGAAATATCTGACGTCGCGGACGTGTCGATGCGAGGCAGCTTCAAGGCGAAAGCAGGGCAGTTTTCCGCTTGTTCGATCACCTCGTGGGCGAGGGAGCGCCGTTGGGACGTGATCGCCCGCGCGCCTTGCCGGCTGATTGACACACCACTTCAGAGATCTGCAGCAGTTGCCTTGCCAGAGGACTGGTTTTGCGCCAGACCATCCCGATGGTCCGTGACGGCTGCGGATTTTTGAAGCGCGCGACGGACACGGAAGCCGAGCGGGTCTCCACCGCAACCGCCATTTCAGGGATCAGGGTGACGCCGATGCCGGCGCTGACCATCTGAACGAGCGTGGAGAGCGAGTTGGCGTCCAGCATTTCCCGTGGCGCCGACGATTGCTTCTTGCAGAAGGACAGGGCCTGGTCGCGGAAGCAGTGCCCTTCTTCCAGCAACAAGAGCCGCATTTCGCGCAGCATCTCGCTGCTGGGCACCGGCGTTCGCTCGTCTTCGCGCGGCCGGACCAGCAGGAAATTCTCCGAGAACAACGCAACCTCGGTCAACGAAGGTTCTGACACCGGCAATGCGAGAATGGCGGTATCCAGCCGGCCTTCGGCGAGTTCCTGGATCAGCCTTGGAGTCAACGCTTCTCGCACCTGGATGTCGAGTTCGGGATAGGTGCGCGAGAGATTTCCGATCACCTTGGGCAGCAGATAGGGCGCGACCGTCGGGATCATGCCGATGTGCAGGCGGCCCACGAAGCGGGCGTGGGCGGCGCGTGCGAAGTCTCCAAGTTCTTCGACCGAGCGCAGGATATCGCGGACGCGTTCCACAAGCTCTTCCCCGAATCTCGTGAGTGCGACCTGTCGGGCGCTTCGCTCCAGCAGCATGCCGCCGAGAGCTTCTTCCATTTCCTTGATCTGCATCGACAGGGCCGGCTGTGAAATCGAGCAAGCCTCCGCCGCGCGCCCGAAATGGCCGTGGCGTGCCAGCGCATCGAAATAGCGAAGCTGGCGAAGCGTGACGTTGATCATCAGATTTTCCTATCGCAGCAATCATTAAAGTCAATTTTACCTGATGAAATGTGCTACGTAAATTGCGCACCCCGGACTGGGCGGAACTCCCCAATCCACCAGAGGAGATGATCATGGACGACAAAACAAAATGCCCGGTATCGGGCGGGAAACGCGCACCTACGAACCGTGACTGGTGGCCCAATCAACTAAACTTGGGGGTGCTACACCAGCACTCGAATCTGTCCGATCCGATGGGCGCGGCATTCGACTACGCCAAGGAATTCAAAAGCCTCGACCTCAATGCCGTGATCAAGGACCTCAACGCCTTGATGACGGATTCGCAGGAGTGGTGGCCAGCCGATTTTGGCCATTATGGAGGACTGTTCATTCGCATGGCCTGGCATGCCGCAGGCACCTACCGCATTGGCGACGGCCGCGGCGGCGCGGGGGCGGGCCAGCAACGCTTCGCACCTCTCAACAGCTGGCCGGATAACGCCAACCTCGACAAGGCGCGGCGTCTGCTCTGGCCGATCAAGCAGAAATACGGCCGCAAGATCTCCTGGGCCGACCTGATGGTTCTCGCCGGCAACGTTGCGCTGGAGTCGATGGGCTTCAAGACCTTCGGATTCGGCGGCGGGCGCGCGGATGTCTGGGAGCCGGAAGAGTTGAACTGGGGTCCTGAAGGGACATGGCTGGCAGACGAACGCTACAGCGGCGACCGCGAACTTCAGGGGCCTCTCGGCGCCGTGCAAATGGGCCTGATTTACGTCAACCCGGAAGGGCCGAACGGCAAGCCGGATCCGGTCGCTGCGGCTCGCGATATCCGCGAGACGTTCAAGCGCATGGCGATGAACGACGAAGAGACCGTCGCGCTGATCGCCGGCGGTCACACCTTCGGCAAGACCCACGGCGCGGGCGATGCGACGCTGGTGGGCGCGGAACCGGAAGGCGCCGGCATCGAGGAGCAGGGCCTCGGCTGGAAGAGCAAATTCGCAACCGGCAAGGGGAAGGATGCGATCACCGGGGGACCGGAAGTCACCTGGACGCAGACGCCGACGAAGTGGAGCAACCACTTTTTCGAGAACCTGTTCAACAACGAATGGGAGCTGAGCAAGAGCCCGGCAGGCGCGCAACAGTGGAAGGCAAAGGGTGGCGCTGCCACGATCCCGGACGCTTTCGACCCGTCGAAGCGGCACGTTCCGACCATGCTGACCACGGACCTGTCGCTGCGGCTCGATCCGGCATATGAAAAGATCTCAAGGCGCTTTTACCAGCATCCCGATCAGTTCGCCGACGCCTTCGCGCGCGCGTGGTTCAAGCTGACGCACCGCGACATGGGTCCGATTGCGCGTTACCTCGGTCCGCTCGTTCCGAAGGAGGAACTGAAGTGGCAGGATCCGGTTCCCGCCGTGGATCATCCGCTGATCGGTGACGCCGACATCGCTACGCTGAAAGCGAAGATCCTCGGCTCGGGCCTGACCATTTCCCAACTGGTCTCGACCGCGTGGGCTTCGGCCTCGACATTCCGCGGCTCCGACAAGCGCGGCGGGGCAAATGGGGCGCGGATTCGGCTCGCGCCACAAAAGGATTGGGACGTCAACCAGCCGGCTCAGCTGGCCGAGGTGTTGCGGACTCTTGAGACGATCCAGAAGGATTTCAACAAGTCGCAGTCCGGCGGCAAGAAGGTCTCGCTCGCCGACCTGATCGTTCTCGGCGGCGGTGCGGCAATCGAGAAGGCGGCGAAAGCCGCCGGGCACGACGTGAGGGTCCCCTTCACGCCGGGCCGCATGGATGCGTCGCAGGAGCAAACCGACGTCGAGTCCTTCGGACCGCTCGAGCCTGCGGCTGACGGATTCCGCAACTATTTGCGCGACAAGCAGCGCCTGTCCGCCGAGGAGCTTTTGGTCGATCGGGCGCAACTGTTGAATCTGACGGCACCAGAGATGACGGTTCTCGTCGGCGGCCTGCGCGTGCTCGGCGCAAATGCCAGGCGGTCTGCCCACGGCGCCTTCACCAAGAAACCGGAGATGCTGACAAACGACTTCTTCGTCAACCTGCTCGACATGAGCACGCAGTGGCAACCCGCGGCGGGGTCGGAAGACGCGTTCGAAGGGCGTGACCGGAAGACGAATGAGATCAAGTGGACCGGCACGCGCGTCGACCTGATCTTCGGTTCGCACTCCCAGCTCCGGGCGCTGGCGGAAGTCTATGCCTGCGCGGACTCGAAGGAGAAGTTTGTCAACGACTTCGTGGCGGCGTGGTCCAAGGTGATGAACCTGGATCGCTTCGACATCGCCTGATTTGAACGCCTGCTTCAAAAATGAAAAATGGGCAGGCGTTCTGCCCATTGAAAAAGCAGGCGGATTTTCAAACGAGATGACCGGGAAGCGAAGAACCGCTACGCACGCGCACAGGTAGCTGATGCGCAAACAATAGGCTACGGCGCGACGGATTTTCGACTTCAATCCATCGCGCTTTGAATTTTTTGAAAAATTGCGAGCAGAAGCTTTAGCCGACCGAGTGCGGTGCTCTCATCGGCGAAGCACGTCGACAAAACTTTGAAACTGCTTGAAAATCTCCTGAACGCCAGGCGGCGCGGCGAAACCTGCCGCGCGGCAGGACATCTGGCTCCTAGAACAGTCCTCGGTTCGTCGCTGGATACGCAATTTCCGGGCCGCAAGTCAGCTGAATAAAGTCAAGCGATAAAAGAATGATGTGCCGCAGCTAAGGCGTCTGGCGTCGCCCGTTTTATGTGATATTTTTATGACGACCGTTCCTGGTCCACTAAACCTGCCAAGCAACACTCTTCATCAGTATGGTCGATACGCCAACGGAGGTTGAGCTTAAGCTTTGGGTCGCACCCGAAGATATCAATGCTGTCCTCAAAAGTCCGCGTTTTGCAGATTCCCTTCACGACCCGACCCGCGAAACGCTGGATTCCATTTATTTCGATTCCAAGGATCGGTTCCTGCGCGATCACGGATTGACCTTGCGGGTGCGACATGATGGCGAAAAGCGTGTGCAGACCATCAAGTCAGCCGACGCGGGCGTCGGCCTGTTCGAGCGGTCGGAATGGGAACAGACGATTGAGGCTGATCAACCGGATATCTCCGGTGTGAAGGACACCGCTCTCGGCCAAATTCTCACCGACGAGGTGGGCAGGGAGCTGAAACCGGTTTTTGAGACGCGGATCGAGCGCACGGCCTATCACCTCAACGGCAACGGCGCCGACATCATGTTGACGATCGACGAAGGACAAATCCTGGCGCCCGACTCTTCGCAACCGGTTTCGGAAATCGAGCTTGAACTCAGGCAAGGCCATCCGTCCGACCTTTTCAGGATCGCGCGTGACATTCTCGACATCGTACCTGCTCAACTCGAATTCAAAAGCAAACCCGAGCGCGGCTATGATCTGGCCGACAAGACCGCCTTGGGCGCCGAAACGGGGTACGATCCGGAGTTGGTTCCGGGAACGAGTGCCGGACGCGCTTTCGCGCTGATCGGGCGCGCGTGTTTGCGCCATCTCGTTGCGAACGTATCCGCCATGCTCGACCGCGACGAGATTGCGCTGCACCAGATGCGGGTCGCCCTGCGCCGGCTGCGCGCCGCCATTTCGTTGTTTTCCGCGGTGACGAGCGACGATCGACTGGAGGCGATCAAGACCGAATTGAAATGGCTTGCACAGGCATTGGGCCCGGCACGGGATCTGGACACACTGCTCTCGGAAGTCATCAAGCCTCTGCGGCAGCAGCATGCGAACGAGCCGGGATTTACCAGCATCAGCAACATGTTCACGCGCAAGCGCTTGAAGAGCTATCGGCATGCGCAGGAGGCCGTTCGGTCAGCTCGATTTCGTTCGCTTGTCCTTGATACCACCGAATGGGTCGAGGCAGGCCCCTGGACGGTCTCGGACGACCCCTTGAAACGCGCCTACCGCGAAATGCCGATCGATGCCTATGCGGCCGAACAGCTCTCGCATCGCCGCAAGCAGATCAGACGGCGGGGAAGAAGGATCGGCGAGCTGAACGCGGAGCAGCTGCACAGGCTCCGCATCCAGGTGAAAAAAGCCCGCTACGCGGTGAACTTCTTCTCCAGCGTTTACGGCGGCAAGAAGTCGGCAAAACACAGCAAGAAGATCAAGTCCGCCTTGATGCAATTGCAGAATTCGCTTGGCCGGATGAACGACATCGTCACGCACAAGGCCCTGTTTTCGGACATCATCACCAATCGCGCGAAAGGCTTGTCGGAGGAGCAAAGCCGCCACCGCGCATTTGCCGCGGGACTGATCATCGGTGATCAGCAGGCGCAGGTCCAGAAATTGCGCGACCGGGCGCGAAAGGCCTATGGGCGCTTCGACAGCGCCAAACCCTTCTGGAAATCGCCTGACCGCTTGATTGCGGCACCGCTGGAAGCGCCAGCAGCGGAACCGCCGCTCTGAGAAAGCTATCGGGAAAGTCGCGCTTGCCGCGGTTAGATCATGATGCGATTGAGTGCAATCGCAGCATGATCCCACCTCTTTATTTGAGCATGATCTCCGCGCAAACGCGGTTCCGCGTTTGTCGCGAGGGAAAACCGGTTTCCACTTTTCCGGATCATGCTTTAAACGATTGAAGGTCGCGGGCATCAGGCTATCGAGGCAGCGCTGGCTTACACACGCGTCCGCCGCGTCGGGCGCTTTCGTCGCAGTCGTGCCTTGCTCGCAGCCGACTTCACTTTCCGCGTTTGGGGCCGTCTCTCTTGAAGAACGGCATGACGCCCGACGTTGGTCAGGAAAATTTTTTCGAGCGGATGGCTGAGGCGCTTGACCGCCGCTCCCAGCGGCAGCCATTCGACGGCGGCAATGTCTTTCATCAGCTGGTAAGTCGGTCGGGATTCCGCGCGCATTAGCCAGAACTGCACGATTTTTGCCCGCCCACGCGCTTGGTAGGTCATGACACCCAGAAACTCGCCTACCTGCACCCGGAACCCGGTTTCTTCCACCACCTCGCGTCGCGCGCCGGTGACCGGCCGCTCGTCCCGTTTGAGCTTGCCGCGCGGCAGCACCCACAGCTTATCCTTGCTGCGCTGAACGACGGCCACCCTCGGCCGTGCGCCATTGCGCACCGCAATTCCCCCGACCGCGTGTATCGTCCTGCTCGCCAAACGAGTCTCGCCTTTCGTGGCGATCCACAAAACCATGCCGCCTGCAAAAGCGCAATTTGGATGAGCCTCGTTGTTGTGAACAACGCGCGCCATTACGAAAGGTCTTCGAAGCGGCGAGGCGCGAAGGTATCCTTGCGCGGTGTCGGCCGCTCAAGTTCCCAGCTCGCCTGCGGTCCTCAAGCCGCTATTTTGTCGTCGGAATCTTTTCCAATATCTTCTGGCAATCCGCGCTCGTCGTTGATTTTTTGCTCATCAGGCATTGAGCGACGTGGCCGCCCCCTTCCGGAACATCGGCGCAAAGTTTCTGGATATCGGTCCAACACGCCTCCGCGGCCTCTTCGACGAAGTCGATCGCCCGGTCGAGATTGCGAGCTGCGCTGTACAAGGCGTAATCGCACTTGGTGCTGATTTTGTCCTCATGCGCAATCATGCAATAAAGCAATCGGCCCTCGCCCGGTGTCACCGAGCTGCAATATTTGGCGAGATCATCGCTGCAGGCCGCTCGAAGTTTCTGCACGGCGCTTTCCAGGCGCTCGCCCACCTTGTCTGCGGCCGCCGTTTGCGCATGAACGTTGCCCGCCACCGTAAGCGCCAGCCACAAAAACGAACCAAGAGATGTTTTTTGAATGAATTGCCGCATCTTTCATCCTCCCACGCGTTGAGACTGATTGCCGTTGCAGACCGGACTTTCGACCCGCTTTGAGGATCGCCGGACTTGAGCGCGAGATTTGGGCATGGCGAGACTTGAGGCGGTGCGAGAATTGGGGATCGCAAGACTTTGGGATAGTGATACTTTGGATTGTGAGACTTTGGATCGTAAGACCCGGGGTCCCGAAATCTCGCAAGGTGACCGCAGCAAATTCGCCTTTCAGGTCGGGACGCCTCGCAACCATCGAGGATCGAAAGTTCAACTTGAGGCAGATCAAGCAAGACAACGCCGCCGCAACTGGTTGCAGCGGCGTTGGGAGTGCTACCTCCGTCTCATGTGGTCGAACTGGCGCGCTTGAAGGCTTCCCACGCCGCCTGGTTGGCGCGATCGAATGCGGCGCGAGATTCGGCGAGGCCAGCACTCAGAACCGTCCAGGATTCTGAACCCGCCTTGGCGAGCTTCTTGAGATTTTCCTCGGCGGCGGTTGCGTCCGCCTTCATCTTCTGGACCGCCGTATCGATCTGCCCACGTTGATTGGCGGCCAATTCCGCGGAAAAGGTCTGAAATTTCTCCGCCGATTCGCGCCAGGCCTTCATCTGCGCCGCGGCCACATCCTCGAATGCCGTCCGTTGCTGTTTCATTTGCGCGCCGTAACGTTCGACATAGTTCTTGACCTCACCTTGGAAGTTATTCCACTGGGATTCCATCCTGGCCTTCGTCTGCTGCCATGCAGCTTCACCGGCCTCGCCTTGCTTCTTCATCTCATTCAGAAAACCGTCGCGCTTGGCTCGCAGATCGACGACCATATTGTCCGCGGCCGTCTTCGAATCGGCTGCCATCTGCGCGGTTCTTCCCTCGAACGAGGCCAGGATGGCATCCATCTCGTCCAAACGTTCTTTGGCCCAGTTGATATAGAAGTGCGCGTTGCTTGCCATTGTCACCTCCTTATCGAATCAATGAATAGTTGAGCGCTTTCGATCCGGCGCCCTTGCAGTTGAAGCCCTCACCAGTAGTTATAATAGCGAGGATGGTATCCGCAGTACGTAGTGCATCCGTAATAGGCGGGCGAATAGGAATAGCTGTACGAATAGTCGTAGCTGTAGGGTGGGTATGGATATCCATAATAGTACGGCACGCCATAGTAGCCATACGCACCTCTGGCGATGGCTCCGCCGACCACGGCGCCCGCGAACAAGCCCGCTCCGAGACCCCAACCCAAGTCCCGACTTCCGCGCCAATATACCGGCGTTTCGAGATTGGCTACCATCGACTTCATCGTCGCGACATTGGTCGGGAGCGGCGTCGCAGCGGCACACTCGATCTGGCTCGCTACCAGGGCTCCCGATAATGCATATGCGACTGCTTTCCTGTAGTCGCCCATTATCAGACTCCTTCGTGATCGGTGGAGACATCCAGGCGAGTTAAAAGCTTCGCATACGTCGCTACGGGGTTGGTTGATCTAGCTCAATCGCCATTTGCGGTCTGCTCGAGACTTGCGGGGCCATGTCGTCCGAAGCGTTCGCCTCGCGCCTGCGGCAGCACGGGTCCAACGATCCAGGGGCGCGATTGCAGTGCCGCATAGGCGCGACAGTTTTACTGTTGATCTGGATCAACAAAACCATCCTGATGCAGATCAACATGAGCCAACCAGCCAGGTGGCGGAAGCCTTGAAAGCCTTGGCGGAAAGCCCGGGGAGGACTGAAATGGCCACGACGAGCACCGTTGCATCCTCCCCCAGCCCGGTACATCAGGAAGGCCTGATGGTCCGGATGGCCATCGGCTTCACGGCCTGGGCGGAGCGCTGGTTTCCCGATGCCTTTATCTTTGTCGCCATCGCGGTGGTGGTGGTTTCGCTCGCTGCACTGATCAACGGGGCTTCGCCTACAGCCGTCAGCGTGGCGTTTGGCAACGGCTTTTGGAGCTTGATCACCTTCACCATGCAGATGGCCTTCGTGGCCATCGGAGGTTATGTCGTCGCCACGTCCGCCCCCGCACAGCGGCTCATCCGCTGGCTCGCTGATTTGCCGACGACCGGCACGGGCGCGGTGGGGCTTGTCGCCATCGTCAGCATCCTGGCCTCCCTGCTCAACTGGGGGCTCAGCCTCATTCTCGGCGGCCTCCTGGTGGTAGCGCTGGCGGCGCGGCGCGAATTGCGCATGGATTACCGTGCCGCGGCGGCGGCGGCCTATCTCGGCCTTGGAGCGACCTGGGCCATGGGGCTGTCGTCGTCGGCTGCGCAGCTGCAAGCAAACTCGGCAAGCCTGCCGAAACCGCTGTTGTCCATCACCGGCGTGATCCCGTTCTCCGAGACGATTTTCCTGTGGCAATCCATCGTGATTACGGCGGTGCTGCTTGTGATTTCGGTGGTCATCGCGGTCTGGTCGGCCCCCGGTCCCAATACCGCGGTCACCGCCGAAGCGATGGGGATCGAAGCCTCGCGCGAAGACTCGATCCAGGTGGCGCCGCCGAAACAACCGGGAGAATGGCTCGAGCATTCTCCCGTTCTGACCGTCCTGCTCGTATTGCTCGCGCTTGGCTGGGTCATCAACGAATTTGCCCGCCAGGAATGGATGATCGCGATTTCCAATCTCAACACCTATAATTTCATGTTCATCATGCTCGGCCTGCTGCTGCATTGGCGGCCGAAGCGTTTTCTTACGGCAGTCATCAAGGCGGTACCTGCGACCTCGGGCGTGCTGATCCAGTTCCCGTTCTACGGCGCCATCGCCGCCATCCTGACCCAGGCGAAAAACGGCGCAGGGGTCACCGTTTCCGATCAGATCACTCATGCCTTCGTCAATATGTCGACCCAGCACCTGTTTCCGCTGGTGATCGGCATCTATTCCGCAATCCTCGGATTCTTCATTCCTTCCGGCGGCGGCAAGTGGCTGCTAGAGGCGCCCTACGTGATGCAGGCAGCCAACGATCTCAAGGTGCATCTCGGCTGGGCCGTGCAGGTCTATAACGCCGCCGAAGCGCTGCCCAATCTCATCAATCCGTTCTGGATGCTGCCGCTGCTCGGCGTGCTCGGCTTGCGCGCTCGCGACGTCGTGGGATTCACCTTCCTGCAACTACTGGTGCATCTGCCGGTCGTGCTGTTCCTGCTGTGGGCTCTGGCTTACACGCTCGAATATCATCCGCCGGTGATGCCGTAACGACAACCCGCGCCTGGTGGCCCGGTTTACACGTTCGTAGGCGCCCTTCCCGCTTGCTGCGCTCAGCCGTGGGCGGAGCGGCGTGCCGTATCCGAGGGTGACTCACCGAAGAATGTACGGTACGTCCGCGAGAAGCGCCCAAGGTGCCAAAAACCGTGGTCCAGCGCGATCGTCTTTATCAAATCCTCAGGACCTGCACGAAGGAGCGCAGTGCGCACGGACCAAAGCCGGTTGAGCATCATGAATTTCTGCAGGCTGATGCCCTTCACCGCAGTCATGGCGTTATGCAGCGTTCGGATGCTAACACCAGCCGCTGCCGCGATGTCGGCGCTGCTTCGTATGTCCGCAGCGGCATCGCTCAGGAACTCGTCGACCAAACGACATATCCGCACATATTTGCGGATGGCCAAGGCAGCCGAGATCTCCCCGGGCGCGCTCAGGAACGCATGATCGAAGCCCCCGAGCAGGCTCTGCTGCAAGCCAGACACCAGGTTTTGCCGTGACAACTGAAGCGGAGAGCACGATGCGAGATGCACGACGTCGGCTATCATCAGCCGCAGTTGCTCGAAAGCGGCGGGTCTTATCTCGTCAACCCTGGCAGCCCGATTTCGTTCGGGCCATCCACGGTCGCAGTGGTCTGTGGGGAAAATGATTGCCGCGATGGTCAGTTCACCCGGTTGGAAAATTTGGAGGGGTATCGACGATCCATGGTTCACCAATGCTGGCCGATCGAGCGGCAGGCCATTCAGTTTCAGGCCGGGCGAGTCGTTCAGCGGCAGCACGATCCCGATCCGGGTTTTCGCAAGATATACCATCGAGATGCAGGGTGGTCGTTTTATAATCGCAAGGCGAAGCTGCCCGAGTCGCAGTTCGGCCTGGAAGAAACTCAAATCTGTGACAAGCGGCAGAATCCGACGATCGACGTCGGGCAGCATGCCACTGAATTCTTCGGGATCGGAGCAGTGCACTGTCGACAGCGCAGGGGACGAGGACATTGCGTGGATATTCATCGCCCTGGGCCCTTCGCTCCAGGCAGGTCAAAAGCCGGGAGCGCCAACCGCGCGGGAACGCGCTCACCGAAGTTGGATCAATACTAAAGCGGACAATCATTGTGTCTACCGCTTCGGGGTTGCAGCAAGGCAAACTACAGTCCTGCGCCCCGTGGCATTGCCACCACGAGAGGCAAACTTCTGAAAAGCCAAAAAGGCCTTGGCTCTGCCAGAGGGTCACCCCATTTACCGAAAACGATATCCATTCTTGGAAAATCTCGTTCTTCTCTACATTCGGAAATCGTAGATCGGGTTAACATGGCCGAGGTGACGATCACGAACTGCAATGAAGCGTTGATGGCGGCATTCGTTTTCAAATGTCCGAACGCATGCTGGAACGTCCAGCATGGGCTGGACGACGACGAGGATGTTCCGGACAACGAACATGAAGTTATCAAGTGCGCAGCCTGCGCCAGGCTGCACTTCATCAATCGAAGAGCCGGCGACCTGCTGGGAGCCGAAATAGAATCTCGGTGGACGCCCAGGTCGAAACGTTCTCAACAGCTGCCGCTTGGCGAGGATTCGTTTCGGAGGACATTATGCAAAATCGAAGAGGCAAGATCGCGCTATTCATCGACGGGGCCAAACTTCATTCGACGGCGCGGGCCCTCGGCTTCGAAATCGACTTCAAAAGACTTCTCGAAGCATTCGAGGGCCGCGGAACGCTGCTTCGGGCGTTCTACTACGCGACCATCATGGAAGATCAGGAATATTGCTCCGTTCGGCCGCTGGTCGATTGGCTTGATTACAATGGTTATACGGTGGTTACCAAGCCAACCAAAGAGTTCACCGACGATACCGGACGACGCAAGATCAAGGGCAACATCGAGGTCGAGCTTACGGTTGGCGCGCTGGATATTGCCGAGCACGTGGACGAGATCGTGCTCTTCTCGGGTGATGGCAACTTCCGCTCGCTAGTGGCGGCACTGCAGCGCCGGGGAACCAAGATCACGATCGTTTCGTCGATCATGAGCGTACCGCCGATGGTAGCGGATGAACTCCGTCGCCAGGCTGACGAATTTATCGATCTCGCAGACCTGCAAACAAGGCTCGGTCGATCGCCTTCTGCGGCGCGGCCCACGAAGCAGCAGCAGCATCCCGCCACGCTGTTCCAGAGACGGCGGGCTACAAGCCAGCGGGACGAGACGGACAAGCTGGCTGTCGCAATCGACGGGGCTGATCACCGAAATGCCTGAGTTCGTGAGGTTGGGAGCCGCGACGTGTCGCCGTATCCATGCCGTTTAGAGGTTCGCTATGCCACCGGCGATCTGCACATTGCCGTCGAGGGGCGCGTGGTGCCCTAGCGCTTGACCCACAGGCTCTTGGGCACGACGCAATGCACGCCCTTTTCCGGCGCATCCATCTCGCCGACCCGGCAATCCATCGTCATGCTGGCGAGCGAATAGGCGTCAAGGCGGGACAGCGACTTCTGCTTTTGCAGAAGCTCGATCATGTTCCATGAGGCCGTGTCCATCGCCTTGTTCATGTCGCCGTTGGCGGCGTAGGTCACCAGATATTCCGCCGTCTCGGCGGTCGGCAATTGCGCGGCGAGCGTTTTGCCCTGGTCTTTCGAGTTGATGCAGTGGACGCCCTTCTTGATGTCCACGACCTGCGTCACGCGGCAATCGGACGTCTTCGAAACAAGCGCGGCCGCCTGTTCGGCAGAGACGTTGCGTTGCTCGGCAAGCAGTTTGGCCGTCTCGGATCTCGCGTTTGCAAGCGCCTTGGTGAGGTCCTCATCGAATCCCATCGTGATCCATTCGCTCGGAGTCTCGATCCGTGGCCATTGCAGTCTGGTCGTCTTGTCGACCGTGATGGTCAGCACGATCTCCTGGAAAGCAGTCTCCAGGGCCGTGAGGTTGATTTCGCCGTTTCCCTGGGCCGCGTGCGAATCCCCGGTCCACACCAGCGCGCCGCGGACGAACACGGGCACGTGCAATGTCGTGCCCTCGACGAGGTCGCGGTTGTCGAGGTTGCCGGCAAAGGGTCCTGGCGGAACGGCGTTGTAGCGCCCGGGCTCCGCGCGAGCCACGCCGAGCGTTCCCGGAAACGGCCTCAGCGGGATCTCAATACCCGGCGCGAATTCGGCGACCTTGCGATCGGCATCGAGGTAGAAATACTTCACCTGTCCTTCGGGGAAATCTTTCGGAAATTCGCCGAACATGCCGGGAATGTTGAAGTTTGCGGCCCAGGAGCGCGGAACTATTTTCTGAATTTTTATCCGCAAGATGTCGCCCGGCTCGGCGCCGTTGACGAAGATCGGTCCCGTCAGCGACATGGGGCCGCGACCCGGCCAATCCGTGCGCAGTTTCTTCAATTCCTCGATCGTGGCGCCGGGCCAGAGCCGGCCGTGGGAGTGCGACATGGTTTCAACGACGACGGTGTCGCCGGAGTCGATCACCAGGCGCGGCAACTCGGCGTTGTCGAACCATCCCCATTGGGTGGTTTCGAGCGTTGCGGGCAGGACGAACACGCGGCCGGGATATTTGGAGGCGGGCACCGCCATCAATTTTTGCGCGCCGGAAATCGCCGACGGCGGTTGCTGTGCCAACAAGACGCTGCCACTGAGCGTGACGATCAAGACAGCCAGGGCCAGAACGCGCTTGAATTGCTGCATTGCTTCTCCCCCGACCGACGCCGCGACCATTGTAAACAAACAATTCACTCCCAACGTCTGCAGATGTAAATGCCTACGTGCAGCAAAAACCCGCAACTTGAACGAGAAGCGATCAACCAAACGGTGCACAGGAAAAGGAAGCCGGTATGTGGTGCCAGAATTGGGCGGCTGAGACTACCTCGAAAATGCTTTTACGAATCTGTATCGCCGCACGATGATCCAGGCCCATCCCTTCGCAAACCAGTGAAGTTTCAAGAGCCTCGGTTTGACGACAAGGAAAATCCGTTCGACTAGCACAAGGCTTGCCGCATAAGCGGCCGTAATCATAGCCGTGCCCGTAAGCCAATGCCCCTCGCCGATCAGGGCGACCGCAACAAGTTTTGAAGGCTCGACCAAACACAGGGGCAGAGCCAAAAGCGCAAGCGATTGATACGGGCCGAACTCCTCGATCGAGTGGCGAAGCCTCCCTAGTGCTTGCTGAATTCTGGCCGGGCTCAAGGCGATATCTCTTGGTCGCAAATAGCCCCATGACGAAGAAACTTCAGGCGGCCGGCTCAGTTCCACGGAAGCTGCGCGCGCCTCGGGCTTCCCTCGAACTGGGCGTCGGGGGGCGTCTTCGGATAGCCGGTCCATGGCCGCACCAACCGCTCGAGGGCGATCCCGATCAAAAAGCCGACGACGACATCGCTCGCCCAATGCGCCAGGATGAAGACACGCGTGAGCGACAGAGCGATTGCGAAGCCGCGAGCCGTCGCCCGCGAAGGCTGCGGCCATGCGCCCGCGGCGGAAGCCAGCGCACCCATGTGTAGCGCGTGACCGGACGGAAAAGCGTCATTGGGCTTTCCCGAGCGAGGAATGCCGCGCAAGTGGCCCAGCACTGTCAGGCGGTCCGGTCGGGTCTGATCGAACATCAACTTGAGAACATGCGGAAGGAGCGAGGCGGTCGCCGTCACCAGCAACAAATGATTGCCGGCGCGCCGAAGCGATTCGGGTTCCCTCCGCGTGACGAGCCAACCGACGGCCGCCATTGCGAGCAGCAGCTTCTCGTCGGCCCCCCACGTGACCGCGCGCGCGACCTCCTCGGGGACAGGGCGTGCCTTTCGCGCGATCGCAGCCGCGATTGCGACGTCGATCTCGTTCGGTTTGACGGTTATAAGCGCCATGACGAAGCAGGTACCAGGCTGGTTCCGTAATCAACGCGCCGCGGTGGAGCGAGTTTCACGATTCCGTCTCGACAGAAAACGGTTCACGCCGGCGGCTGCAGACCTGGCAACCGAAGACTCAAGCATGCTCTATTCGCGGACATCCGAGCGCCCACCACCGGCGGGAACGAACGCTGACCGCGTTTGTTACCTCATATGCAGCTTTGCGGGAGGTGCGTCGATGGAATTGCGGGCGCCTGCGAGCGCCAAACGTCGGATCAGCGTGCCGACGCGCGTGTGGCTCGGCTTTTTCATCGCCTTGGCGGCAACTCCGGCCGCCAGCGCTGAACTGACGCCCGCGGTTGTCAATTCCGCCGAGCCTTCGGGAAAATCGCTTTCGGCCGAGAAACCGAGTCCTCTCGGCGTTCGGCTGCAGGTGCTGCTGGGCCGTGCACACTTCTCCCCGGGTGAGATCGACGGCAAATTCGGCGAAAACGCCAAGAAGGCGCTGCGTGCATACGCCGAGGCGCAACAGCTGCCAGGCACGAGCGATCTCACCGGAGAGCTCTGGAAAAAACTCGAAACCGACAACGCGGCTGTGCTTACGACTTACACGATCACCGAAAAGGACGTCAGGGGACCTTTCCTGCACAAGCTGCCGCAGAAGATGGAAGCCATGAAGGACATTCCGAGGCTGAGCTACACCAGCCCCCGCGAAGGTCTGGCCGAGAAATTTCACATGAGCGAGCAGCTGCTCGCTGCGCTCAATCCCCTCCAGCGTTTCGACCGCGCCGGCGACACCATCATCGTCGTCGATACAGGCGACCAGAACACGGCAAATTCCACGAAAGCGGCCAGGGTCGAGGTCGACAAGAACCGGCAGACGGTAAAGCTGTTTGATCGGTCGAACGCCCTGATCGGGTTCTACCCGGCGACCGTCGGTAGCGAAGAAAAGCCATCGCCCACCGGCACTCTGAAGGTGACCGCGATCGAGCACAATCCAACATATCGGTACGATCCCAAATACCACTTCAAGGGGATTCACTCGAACAAGCCTTTCACGATCAAGCCCGGGCCGAACAATCCGGTCGGCACGGTGTGGATCAACCTCTCCGCTGAAGGCTACGGCATCCACGGCACGCCTGATCCCGGCAAGGTGTCCAAGGCTCAATCGCACGGATGCGTGCGTCTCACTAATTGGGACGCCGAACGCGTCGCGAAAGAGGTCTCGAAGGGGACCACTGTCGATTTCGTCGACGATATGCGATCATAACGATCGTTGCAGCGACGAGCGGGCGGCCCGCTCGAAATAGAGGTCCGCCGTGCCGCCGGCTGCGGCAGCAAATCCGCGACCAAGACGGACAAGGCTTCCCCCCGTTTTCGAAAAGATTGGTGACGAAGGAGTTAGCCCAGCCGGCTTACAATGGTAGATGCTTGCTAGCGGCAGAAACGGGCCGGCCTGAACACCAGATAGCGGTCGGCCGGAGAATCGTCGGAAATAAGATGGAAGGGGAAAGCTTTCTTTGGCTGGTCCGGCACGCGGCCGTCGCCGGGGTCGATGGAATGATCCATTCCGCAAACGCTCCGGCCGAGCTGAGCGATCGGGCGCATCTGGATGCCGTGCGAAGGCATCTGCCTTCCGAAGCTGCAAGCTACGCCAGCCCGGCACGACGGACGATCGAGACGGCGCGGGCGCTTGGGCTCGATCCGGTCCTGATGGCTGAATTCGCCGAGCAGGATTTTGGCGCATGGACCGGCCACCGTCACGACGATCTTGCTGCCGGCGGCGAAGAAGGCTACGCGCAGTTCTGGCAAGATCCCGCTCGATCGAGACCACCCGGCGGCGAAAGCTTCGAAGACCAGGTGGCCAGGACCAGGCTGGGGCTTCTGAAATTGGAGCCCGGTCCGTCAATACTCGTGGTCCACTCCGGAACGATCCGCGCTGCGCTCTGCATCGCGCTCGATATCGACGTCGAAGCGGCCTTGCGTTTTTTGGTCCAGCCGTTGTCGATTACCCGGATTGATCGCCTGCGGAACGGATGGCGGGTGGTGTCGGTCAATCAAAGCGTTCGCAATCTCCCCGAGATTGCGTTGCGCGAAGAACGTCCAGAAACTAAAGGAGGCCCTGGCGAACGATGACGGCAGGCCTGCTGCCACGATCTGTCGCAACGGCGCAGACCATTAGAGCATGATCCGGAAAAGTGGAAACCGGTTTTCCGAAAAGATCATGCTCAAACAAAGAGATGAGATCATGATGCGATTTCCACTTAATCGCATCATGATCTAGTTGGCGCGTGGAACGTTCGCCTGTGCGAAGGTCGCCATTTCATTGTGCAGCGCGCATGCGAGGCGCAGCAGCGGCAATGCAACCGCGGCTCCCGATCCCTCGCCGAGCCTGAGGTCGAGATCGATGAGCGGCGGAATGTCCAGTGCGCGGAGCACCAGCCGATGCCCCCGCTCCGCCGATTGATGCGAGGCCAGGAGAAATGGACGACATGAGGGGTTGAGACGCACTGCCGCCAGCGCCGCAACGGAGACGATGAAACCGTCGAGCAGGACCGGCAAACGAAGCTGAGCGGCCGCGATGATCGCACCGCAAATGGCAGCGATTTCGAGACCGCCGACCGCGCACAACACATCCTCGGCAGAAACGCCGCCCCTCGTAAGCCCGTGCCGCGCGAGAGCCTGGTCGATCACGCTCACCTTGCGTGCGCGGCCGGCCGCATCGACGCCCGTCCCGCTGCCGGCGATCGCTTCGGCGCTGATCCCAAGCAGGGCGGCTGCGACCGCCGCCGAGCTCGTGGTATTGCCGATGCCCATCTCGCCAAGGATCAGGAGATCGGGCGCCTCTCCGGCAGCCCGCAACACCGCGCGCTTTCCGCATTCCAATGCGAACGCTACTTCGACGGTCTCCAGCGCCGCTTCGGTGCTGAAGTCGCGGCTGCCGCTGCGCGGTTTGTCTGTCACGATTCCAGGCACTGGCGACTGCGCGAGCGTGCCCGCGTCGACGACCTCCAGTCTTGAACCCAATTCGCGCGCAAGGACCGAAATGGCGGCACCACCGGAGGCGAAATTCGACATCATGGCGATCGTGACTTCCTGAGGATAGGCCGAGACGCCCTGGGCGACGACGCCGTGATCGCCGGCGAAGATGATGATGGGCACGCGCATCGCGCGCGGCCGCTCCGTCTCCTGCAGGCCAGCGAGTTCAATGGCGAGTTGCTCGAGTCGTCCCAGCGAGCCGGCCGGTTTGGTAAGCTGAGCCTGCCGAGCCAGGGCCGCATCGCGATGAATGGCCGAGACGCCCGGGCACGGTTGGTAGACCCACTTGGCTAGCATGTTGTCCTGCCTTGAATGAACTGTTCGCCGATGATCGCTATCTGCGCCTGAGAATGTAGCTGTCCATGATCCAGCCGTGCCGTTGTCGCGCTTGCGCTCGCGCGGCGACGATACGTGGCCCGACTTCGGCCAGCTCGCCCGAGATGAGGATTTCGTCGGGCATGCCGAGGTAGGCGCCCCACCAGACGTGCAGTCCCTCCGGCTCGAGGGATTGGAACGCACCCCCGCGGTCCAGCATGACCACCACCGTGTTCACGCCGGACGGCCAGCCACGCTCGCGCAGCTGGCGTCCCGTCGTGACCAGAAAAGGCTCGCCGATGTCATTGGCCGGCAGCGCATGGGCTGCGCAAAGCGCCTGGATCGACGTGACACCCGGGACCACCTCAATGCGTGGCGGCGGCTCAAGCCGTGCCGCGATCCGCAGACTGGAGTCATATAAGGAGGGATCGCCCCAGATCAGAAGCGCCGCGCGCCCTTGACCGCCGAGATGGGCTGCGATTTCCCGCGACCAGGTCTCGGCGACGGCGTCATGCCATTCGTCCACGCCCCTGCGGTAATCCTCCTCACCGGCGTCACGCGCCGGCAGATCAAACTCGACGACGCGCGTCTTGTCGTTCGTCAGCACGTTCGCGCAAATCCCGCGCCGCAAGTCGGCAAGATCGGACTTCTCCTTCCCCTTCCTTGGAACGAGAATGAGATCGGCCTTGTTGATCGCGCGGATCGCGGCAAGTGTGAGCTGCTCGGGATCACCGCAACCGATACCAATCAAAGAGAGAGTTAGCATGGCGCGAAGGTGGAAGGCGGTCGTACCGTCCGACCGCCTTCGTCATTCACGCGGCATGGTGCAAACGGCGGGTGACCCATCCGTCTGCCGTGACGCCGCGCAGCGATTTTGCCAGCGCCAGCACCGCCAGATCGGCCAGCGGCTCGATCACGATGACGAGCGCGTAGGATGCGGCGAAGGTGACAATATTGGCGAGGTTGGCCGCGCCAAACCCCGCGCCGTAAAGTGCCCAGAATGCAACCCACGCGACGATTCCGGACTGATACGCCGTCGACAGCGCGAGCGCCTGGCGATACTTGAGGTCGACATAGGCGGTCTTGGGGGGAATGATGCGCGCCGCGAGCGAGCGAATCGCGAACAAGGGCACCAATAGCGTGGTCACGTTCATGCCGTATTGCGGCAAGTCGGCCGGCACGAAGAACAGCCCCTGAAACAGAAGACCGAGCGCCAGTCCGAACGCGGCGGGCGCGGCGCCCAAAATCAGGAACAATGTCGAGCCGAGAATGAAATGCACCTCCGAGACACCGACCCGAAAGTGCGGCAGCAGCTCGAAGAAGGAGAACACCAGGGCCGTGGCTGCGACGCTACGTACGGCAAACGAGACGACCCCCTGCTCGCGCACGCTATCCACGGCAAGCTTCAATGCGCAGGCGCCGGCCGCCGCACCCGTGGCATAGCTCAGGACGATCTTGGCGCCCGCAACGATTCCCGGTTCGATATGCATGGTCTATTCCCTTATGCCGTCACTCCGGACGGCGCTGGCGTTGCAGATTGCAATCCGGCTTGCCGGCTTGCGGTGCGAAAAAGTGGCAGGGACCAAGGGGCGCCAGTGCGCCGAAAAGAATCACGGCGGCCGTCGTCGCGTCGGTATCCTGACTTAGCCGTTCGGCGAGTCCTGCGACGGTGGAGCGGACCAGCCGCTCTTGGGCATGGCCGAGCGACTCTGCAAATAGTGCCGGCGTGTCCGGGCTCATGCCGTGCTCGATCAGTTTTGCTGCAAGACGCGGAAAAGTTCGCCTTCCCATGTAAACCACGGTGGTCGATTCCGGGTCGGCAAGCGCACCCCAGTTGAGATTTGCAGGCAACAGGCCGCTGGTATCGGCACCGGTCACGAACTGGATCCGGCGCGAGGTATGCCGGCGCGAGAGCGGAATGCCGGCTTGCGCTGCCGCCGCGCATGCGGAGGTGACGCCAGGAACGACCTCGTAGCCGATACCGGCCGCGCGCAGCATTTCGATCTCCTCTTCCAGCCGACCAAAAATGCCTGCATCGCCTGATTTCAGGCGCACCACGCGCGCACCGGTTGCGGCATAGTCGACGAGCAGTCGATTGACATGCTGCTGCCTGGTCGACTGGCGTCCCGCACGCTTGCCGACCGCCACCAGGTTGGCCTGCTCGCTTGCATGATCCAGGATTGCGCCTGAGGCAAGGTCGTCATACAGCACGACGTCGGCCGCGCGCAGACGCGACACCGCCTTCAGCGTCAACAGCTCTGGATCTCCCGGACCGGCCGAGACAAAGGAGACGAAGCCGCTCACCTGTCCTCCGCGATGAGGTGGAAGAATGTACCAGTGACATGACCGCGGCGCGAGCCGGTCTCGGCAATCACGGCGCCTGCCGCGTCGCGCACGACCGCCAAGGGCGTATCCGGCTGCGAAACAATGGTCGAATAATGAAATTCGTGGCCGCGCAGGCGTGCGCCCGCCTCATGTCCGGGTATTGGCGCAGCCAGCTCGGCAATCCGGTAACCAAGATGCATGCGGCGCTTGGCAAAGCTCGTTTCGAGCCCGAGCAATCCCGCCATCTCGTGGCGCGTGCCGTCGGCGTCGGTCAGCGCGCCGCCGAGCACCATGTAGCCCCCGCACTCTCCGTGCACCGGCCGTGTTTGGGCAAAAGAGCTCAGCGCGCGTTGAAACCGCCGGTTTTCCGCAAGACGGCCGGCATGCAATTCCGGATAGCCCCCCGGAAGCCAGCATACATCCGCGCCGGCATCGGGAATCTCGTCGGCGAGCGGGGAGAACGTCGCGATCTCGGCTCCGGCCGCGCGCCAGGCCTCGAGCATATGCGGATACATGAAGGAGAAGGCGGCATCCCGCGCCAGTGCGATCCGCTGACCGGGCGGTCTGACCTTTTGACCTCGTACAACCGGTTGCGGTGACCAGACGGTTGCCGATTGCAGCACCGCATCGAGATCGACATGGCCGCCGATAAAGCGCGCGGCTTCGGCGATCAGGGCGCCAACCTGTTCATGTTCCTCGGCCTGCACCAGACCGAGGTGCCGCTTCGGCAAGGCGATCGCGGCGTTGCGAGGCAAAGCGCCGAACACAGCTATGCCGACGTCGGCGAGCGCGCGGCGCACGAGATCCTCATGCCGCGCGCTTGCAAGGCGGTTGAGAACCACGCCAGAAAGGCGCACGCCGGCGCGAAAATCGCGCAGTCCAGCAGCGACGGCCGCGGCGGTTTGCGCCTGCCCGGAAGGATCTATCACGAGCAGGACCGGCCATCCCATCATTTCGGCAATATCGGCGGTGGCGCCGGTGCCGGAGACGCCCGGCGTGGCAACGCCGTCAAACAGGCCCATCGAGCCCTCGGCCAGCACAAGATCAGCGTCCGCGCCGCGCGAGGTGAGATGCCAAATGGTCTCGCGATCCATCGCCCAACTGTCGACATTGACCGAGGGGCGGCCCGTCGCGGCTGCGTGAAACGCGGGATCGATATAATCGGGACCACTCTTCAAGCACTGCACCTTGAGGGCGCGATCGCGAAAAGCGCGCGCGAGTGCCAGCGTCAGCGTTGTCTTGCCTGCGCCCGAGGCGGGCGCCGAAATGACAAGTGCCTGCGTCATAGGGCCTCCGGGAAGCGCGGCGTCGGTCCTCGCGGACGATAGCGGCGGTCATAGTCGGCCGCATACAGGCGGCTTTCGGCAAAATCCTCCGAACCGAGTGTCCTGCCGACGAGCACAAGCGCCGTGCGTTCGAGCTCGGGGCCGACGGCAGCATCGAGTGTACCGAGCGTGGCGCGAATGATCCGTTGCTCCGGCCAGCTTGCGCGCCAGACGATCGCCACGGGGCAATCTGCGCCATAGTGCGGCGTGAGCTCTGCAATCAGCCTGTCGAGCATGTGCACCGAGAGATGGATCGCAAGCACCGCGCCGGTTGCGGCAAAGGCGGCGAGGCTTTCGTCTTTCGGCATCGCGCTCGCCCGCCCCGAAGTTCGTGTCAGCACGACGGATTGCGCAACTCCCGGCAGCGTGAGTTCCGCCTCGAGCGCGGCGGCAGCGGCCGAAAAGGCCGGCACGCCGGGAGTGATGGTGTAGGGAATTTCAAGCGCACGCAGACGGCGCAATTGCTCGCCCATCGCCGACCAGATCGATAGATCGCCCGAATGCAGCCGCGCAACATCCTTGCCCTGGGCATGCGCGATGACGATCTCCGACATGATCTCGTCGAGCGATAGTGGTGCGGTATCGATGATGCGGGCCCCTCGCGGGCAATGCGCGAGAACGCCCTGCGGCACCAGCGAGCCGGCATAGAGACATACGGGACAGGCGGCGATGATGTCGCGCCCGCGCAGTGTAAGCAGGTCGGCAGCGCCTGGTCCGGCGCCGATGAAGTGCACCGTCATTCGCCATCTCCTTCGGCAATTGCCGCAGTAGCCGTGCGATCCTGCGAAACGGTTCGGCAGGAAACGAGACGCGCACGAGCACCCGCCGCCGCAAGTGCTGCGGCCTCGGCGACGGAGCCCACGCCGAATCTCGCCTGGACGAGATCGGATTGTGTCTGGGTTTCGATGC
Source organism: Bradyrhizobium sp. (assembly GCF_035570375.1). Lineage (GTDB taxonomy): Bacteria > Pseudomonadota > Alphaproteobacteria > Rhizobiales > Xanthobacteraceae > Bradyrhizobium. The sequence goes on from NZ_DATMLW010000225.1 coordinate 54,302, forward strand.
CGGCCAAAACGGCCGCCGGAATGGCCTTGATCGGCAGATTGAGCTCTCGCGCCAGCAACCGCAGCACCGGCGTTTGCGATTTGTCGCTGACGGTTGCCACCGCCGCAAGACCTTCGGCGCCGGCAGCAACAAGCGCTTCGCGCAGCGAAGCCAGTGTGACGTCTCGCTTGAATCCCAGCCCTGCGACCCTCATTTCACCGCACTCCATTGCACGACCGACCGCTCCATCTCCCATGAGCGATATCGGCCGAGCTTGCCCGCATGCGCGATTTCGAGGCGCATGAGTTCGCCGCCGTGAAGCCGATGCAGCTCCGACAGGAGTGCGTCGGTCTCAAGCGTTACAGCATGCGCAACCAGCCGTGCGCCCACCTCCAGCAGCGGCCAAAGGCCATCGAACATCGCAAGATCAAGCCCTCCGCCGATGAAGACGGCTTGCGGCGTCTTGAGGTCGCCCAGCACTCCGGGCGCGGTCCCCTCGACGACCGCAATCCGGTTGGCGAGGCCGAACGCCGTGGCATTCTTGCGGATATTTTCGGCGCGATCCTTGCGGGCTTCGATCGCGATCGCACTTCCTCCGCACAGCGCCCATTCGACGGAGATCGAGCCGGATCCCGCGCCGATGTCCCACAAACGTTCGCCTGGCCTTGGCGCAAGCGCAGAGAGCGCCAGTGCGCGCATCGGCCGCCTGGTGATCTGGCCATCATGCACGAAAAGCGAATCCGCATGGCCCGAGCTGCGCGGCAGCCCGCCAAAACCCTTCGCTTCCAATGCGATGGCCAAGAGGTCCGCGGCTGGATCGCCGTCGTAGCTGTCGGCGCGATGCTGCGTGATGGATTCGCGTTTCCCTCCAAGCGCAGCAAGGGTCCAGAGCTGCGAATGGCCCCACCCCTGGGCCGTCAGCCATTTGGCGAGAGCGACACCAGCTTCGCCGTCGCGCAGGAGACAAATGATCCGCTCACCGTGAGCTAGATGCGGCAGAAGACACGCGAACGGGGCGGCATGCAGCCCAAGACAGATCACGGACTCCAGTCGCCATCCCAGGCGCGCCGCGGCAAGCGAGAATGTCGAGGGCGCAGGATGGGCGATCCATTCGCTCCTGTTCAGCTGCTCTGCGAGAACCGCGCCGACGCCGTGCCAGAACGGATCACCCGAGGCGAGTACCGCGGTCGGACGGCCGCGGCAGGAAAGGACGCAATCCGTCTGGAATGGCGCCGGCCAGCAGCGGCCGCGGTCGCCGATGCTCGCGAGCGCCAGATGCCGCTCGCCGCCAAAGACCGTCTCGGCCCTGGCGAGCGCCTTTCGGCTTGCGTCCGAGAGGCCCGAAAGGCCATCTTCGCCGATACCGATGATGGTCAGCCAGGGATCAGAAGGATCACGCATGACACGCGCCCTCATACTGGGCGGAACGAGCGATGCTCGCTTGCTTGCTGATGCGGTTGCGCACGCAGGATTTGAAGCGACCTATTCCTATGGAGGACGCACGCGCGCGCCTGCGACACAACCGCTGCCGACGAGGTCCGGCGGTTTTGGCGGCGCAAGCGGCTTGGCTGAATACATTCGTCGGGAAAAAATCACGCATGTGATCGACGCAACCCATCCCTTCGCGGCCGAAATGAGTCGCAACGCGGTTGCGGCCTGCGCAACAACCGGCGCGCGGCTGATCGCGCTTGAGCGCGCGCCTTGGGCCAAGGCACCCGGTGACAAATGGATCGAGGTAGCCGATCTCGCCTCGGCCGTGACGGCGTTGCCCCTGACGCGCACTCGTGTTTTCCTTGCGATCGGCCGGCAGCATATTGCGGCGTTCGGCGCCAAACCGCAGCACGCCTACACGCTGAGATTTGTCGATCCTCCGGGTGAGCCATTGCCGTTTCCCGATGCGGACGTCATTGTGTCGCGCGGGCCATTCGCGTTCGAGAGCGAGTTGGACATGATGCGCTCGCGCCGAATCGAATGGATCGTCGCCCGCAACTCCGGCGGAGAAGGCGCGCGAGCCAAGATCGATGCGGCGCGCGAACTCGGACTTCCCGTGGTCATGCTGAAGCGGCCCGAACTCCCCGACAGGCCGCGGGTGGAAAGCGTCGCCGAGGTGATGCAATGGCTTGGTCATCGGGCATGCCTCGGTGCATAGACCCACTGACCGATGCGGCGGGTTGCCGAGCTGCCGACGATGACAAGCGTCCTCATATCGGCCATCTCCGGTCGCGCTTCCCGCAGCATCACCGTTTCGATCTTCTCCTCGGCCGTCGTGAGCGCGCGCGCAAAGATCACGATGCGGTCGCCGCAGCCTGCTTCGCTTAAAATATTGAGCGCGCGGGCAAAGCCTTCGGGTCGGCTTGCCGAGCGCGGATTGTACATGGCGATCGCGAAATCGGCCTCGGCGGCAAGCCGCAGGCGTCTTTCGATCGTTGGCCACGGCTTCAGATTGTCGGACAGATTGATCGCGCAAAAATCATGCCCGAGCGGCGCACCGACGCGGGCGGCAGCGGCCAGCATCGCGGTCACGCCAGGCAGAACCCGGATGGGAAGTCCCTGCCACTGTGGTGAGTCCTCGAGTGCTTCGAACACGGCGGAGGCCATGGCGAACACGCCGGGATCACCGGATGAAACCACGACGACATGGCGCCCTTCGGAGGCAAGCCGCAAGGCCTCGCCGGCACGCTTGAGCTCCATGCGATTGTCGGACGGATGCAGCGCAAGTCCTGTGCGCCGGCGCACGCGCGCGACATAGGGCGCATAGCCCACTATGTCGGTTGCGGCAGCGAGCGCGGCAGAGACCTCCGGCGTGACCATCGCCTCGTCGCCCGGCCCAATTCCGGCAATCGTCAGCGTGCCCGTCATTCAGCGCACTCCATGCGCCGTCCACGGCCGTGGACCAGCACGATCGCAAAGTAAGGACAGTCGGCCTCGTGAACATCCATCAGTCGGGCGACGCGTTCGCCCGGCATGGTGCCGCGCTCGACCAGCCACGCGTCGGCGAGACGATCGGCAGAGACGAGCGCCCGACGGACCTTTTGCAGATTGCGCCCGGTCTTCATGATGACGAGTGCATCGGAATTGCGCATCCGCCGCTCCAGCTCGTCCTCCGCGAGCGTACCCATCAGTACCGTCGTAACGTCGTCGCCAAGCGCGATCGGCTGGCCGACCGAATTCCAGCAACCGGCCATTCCCGGAATGCCGGCGATCACCTCGATCGCAACGCGCCCCTGCAAGCGCGCGTGCAGGTGCATGAAGGACCCGTAGAAGTATGGATCGCCCTCGCAGAGCACGACCACCTTGGCGACGCTCGCAAGCCGCGCCAGACGCTCGGCACATTCGTCGTAGAAGTCGGCGAGCAGGCGAACATATTCCGCGCTGCCAAAGGAAATCTCGGTTGTGACCGGATATTCCATCGGATATTCGCAGACGTCTTCGGCCAGCAACCCTTCGACAATGCGTCGCGCCTGGCCGGGGTGTCCTTTCTTTCGAAAATAGGCGACATGTTTTGCCGCGCGCACCTCGCGATCGGCACGCACGCTCATCAACTCCGGATCACCCGGCCCAAGGCCGCAGCAGATGATGGCGCCCATCTCTATTCGCTCCGGCTTGCCAATGCGTTCACGGCGGCAACGGTGATCGCCGAGCCGCCAAGGCGTCCTTCGACCGTCAACGCCGGCGCGGGTGGATCGGCCATCAGTGCGGCCTTGGCTTCAGCCGCGCCGACAAAACCGACCGGACAGCCGATGATTGCCGCAGGCCTTGGACAATTCTCATCCTTCAGCATGTTGAGGAGATGAAACAACGCCGTCGGCGCATTGCCGATCGCGACGATCGCGCCATCCAGACGCGGCCGCCACAGCTCGATCGCCGCCGCGGAGCGCGTATTGCGCAGCGAATGCGCGAGCGAAGGAACGACCTCCTCGTCGAGTGTGCAGATAATCGAATTACCGGCCGGCAGGCGCGCGCGCGTGATTCCCTCCGACACCATCCGCGCATCACACAGTACGGGCGCGCCGTTCTGCAGCGCCGCCCGCGCGACACCGGCCATGCCCGGCGTAAAGCGGATCTTCGTTTCCAGTCCCACCATGCCTGCGGCATGAATCATGCGCACGACCACCGGTTCCTCGTCGACCGAAAAACGCGCAAGCTCCGCCTCGGCACGTATGATGGCGAAGGATTGCCGATAGATCGCCGCACCATCGGTCTCATAGCTGTGCAGCATCAGCGCGCTCCCAATAAGAGCGAGGGATCTGTCAGGATGCCGGCGCGGCTCAGTCCGCGCAACACCGGCGCATCCCGCACCGAGCCGCCGCGGACGAGATCAAATCCTTCACCGGTCGCCACCAGCGTGATCGACGCCGGACCGGAATGAGCACAGCCTTTGGCGCAACCGGAGACGTGGAGGCGGGCATCTTCGGCAATGTGTGGCGCAAGCGCCTCCGCCAGCGTGCGTGTGTCGGCATACGCCTGGGCGCAGCGCGGAGCGCCGCTGCAGGCGATAACCCGCAGGATCGGATCTTCCGCGCGCGTTATGAGTCCCTCGCATTGGGGCATCTCATCCATCCCCTCCGCCAGGATCATGCGCCACGGCGTCATGCGCAGTGCGCGCGCGCAATTGCCGAGATATCGAAGCGCGGTACAGGTCAGTTGCCCGAACGCCAAGCCGAACATCGCGCCTTGCGGATATAGCCCGGGACCGGGCAATATCTGGCTGCGCGCGGGCCTGGCGTTGCCGCAAAGCGCCTCGGGCGGCCTTGCACCGGCACCGATATGAGCAGCCATTCGTCCTCGGCTGCCTTTGGCTCCGCCTGAAGCGACAAACCACTCGGTTAGCGCCAGCACGGCCTTGACGGCTTCCGTACGCGTGACCTGACGGCCAAGTTCCGCGCCGTCGGCACGCACGATGAAATGCCCCGTCACGGCGCGCTCGATCCGCACATCGGCGGATGCGCCGACGAGCACTCGTTCCCTACCGCAATCAACAGCGAAGCCGAACTTGGTCGGCACCCCGGCGGGACCGGTCGCCAGCGCCTGCTCCAGTTCCGCTGCGAAGGCGGCGATCTCATCGCCTTCGGTCCAAAACGGCGTCATCAAGACGTTACGTCTCGCCTCGGTGTCCGGATCCGGATCAAGCAGGGCGAGCCCCGCGAGCCCCTCGATCAGCGGCAAATAGCTGGCATCGCCAACGCCCCTGATCTGGAGGTTGGCCCTGTTGGTCAGATCGAGGATGCCGTTGCCATGTCGCTCGGCGAGCTCTGCTAATCCCACCGCCTGCGCCGCATCGATCCGGCTCGCGTGCGGCCGGATGCGAACCACGAGCCCGTCTCCGGATCGCATCGGCTGCAAGGCCCCCGGACACCATCCCCTGATCGCAACGTCGCTCATGAGGCCTCCTTGAGCGCGGCTGCAATCGAATTGCGGCGCGTCTTCCAGAGTGAGGCTTCGTGCAGGTGGTTGAAACAGGTTTCGATCGCCGCAAGCGCCGGCGGATTCTCGCGAGCCATAAATGCGCGAACATCGTCATTGCCGAGCGTCGCATCAAAGTAGAGATCGAAGAGATACGAAGGCACGACATCGGCAAGATGAGCGAATGCCGCCATGTGATCGAGCGTCGCGGCGATTTCGGCCGCACCCCGAAAGCCGTGGCGCATCATGCCCGCGATCCAGTCGGGATTGGCGGCGCGCGCACGCACGACGCGCGATATCTCCTCGGTCAACGAGCGCGCATGCGCTTGATCGGGACGCGTCGCGTCGAGGTGATAGAGCCATGGAGCGGCGGCGCCGAGCGCGGCGGACGCGGCCACCACGCCGGCTTCATGGGAGGCATAGTCCGCAGCGAGCAGCAGGTCCGTCTCCGGCAGATCCTGGGTGTGCACGAAAGCGTCGGTGGCGGCGAGCCTTGCCTCGATACCCTCGCGGTCAGGGCGCATCTCGCCGTCTGCGGCAAAAGCCCAGGACGAAGCGGAAAGCCAGGCTTCGCCCGCGGCCAGGCGCGATTCTGTCGTGAACACGTTCGGCAACGATGCGATGCCGATGCCATATTGCCCGGGACGCGGTGCGAACACGCGCGCTGCGCGATTTATGTACGGATTTTCGTTACCTTCACTACCGCGCTCAGCCAATGCCTCGGTCGCAGCCTCGAACAGTTGCGCAAGAGACGAAAAAACATCGCGAAACAGTCCCGAAAGGCGAAGCGTCACATCGATGCGCGGCCTGCCGAGTTCCGCCGGCGAGATGATGTCGTAGCCCGATACACGCCCCGAGGCGTGGTCCCAGCGGGGCGCGATACCTGCAAGATGCAGCGCCATCGCAAAATCCTCACCTGCGGTGCGCATGGTCGAAGAGCCCCAAAGGTCCACCATGAGCCCCTTCGGCCAGTCTCCTTGATCCTGCAGGTGACGGCGCAAAAGCTCCTCGGCAAGTTTGATCCCTTGCGCATGTGCCGACGGCGTCGGCACGGCACGGGGATCGACGGCAAACAGATTGCGTCCGGTCGGCAGCACGTCGCGGCGTCCGCGATACGGCGAACCCGCAGGTCCCGGCGCGACACGCTTGCCCGAGAGCGCCGCAAGCAGTGCGTCCTTCTCGGCCTCACCGCAATCGCCCCGGCCGAACACATGCAGGCCGTCGCCGAACTGGCTTTCCTTGAGATCGCAGACGAAGCGATCGATCCGCGGAATGGCTTCGGCCGGCGCGGCAGAACCGGCGATGCCGAGATCATCTTCCAGTCCCGCAGCGCGGGCTTCGTCGCGGATCAATGCAATCAAACGCTGGCGACGCGCAGGATCGAGGCCATCGGCGGTTGAATATTCATCGAGCAATTGCTCGAGGCGACGCAACCCTTCTGGCAGAGCAGCCCGCGCCAGCGGCGGCGGCAAATGGCCGATTGTGACGGCGCCGGTGCGCCTTTTGGCCTGCGCCGCCTCTCCGGGATCATTGACGATGAAGGGATAGAGCACCGGCAGATCATCGATCAACGCTTCCGGCCAGCATGAAGGCGACAGCGCAACCGACTTGCCGGGCAGCCATTCGAGCGTCCCGTGCGCGCCCATATGGATGAGTGCGTCGATGCCCTGCCGACGAAGCCACAGATAGAACGCGACATAGGCGTGACGGGGGGTGCGCGAAAGATCGTGATACTCCGCATCGCGATGATCGAAGTCACCGCGTTCCGGCTGGATCGCGATGATGATCTTGCCACGCCGGATCCCGGCAAAACGAAATTCGCCGCCATGACAACAGGGATCATCCTCCGCCGCGCCCCAGGCGTTTTCGAGATCATCCTGCAACTGGCACGGAAGCCTCACCAATTCCTCGCGGTAATCGCCAAGATCCCACGCCAATTCCTCTCGCAGGAGAACCTCGCCAAGCCTTTCCACAGGTTCGACGTCAAAACCGGCCGAATCGAGATCGGAGAGCAACGTGTCGACCGAGGCCAAGGCATCGAGACCGACCGCATGCGCGACCTGGTGGCGACGGCCGGGATAGTTCGAGAGCACGATCGCAAGCTGCTTGTCCCGCGTCGGCTTGAGCGCAAGCTGGTGCCAGGCTTTCACGCGCCTGGCAACCGCAGAGATCCGCTCGTCGTCCGCCTTGTGCGCAAGATGTGAAAACTGCAGATCGGCATCGCGTTCGCCCGGCGATTTGAAGCTCACAACGCCGGAAAACAGGCGGCCGTCGACCTCGGGCAACACCACATGCATCACAAGATCACCCGGCGAGAGACCGCGAAGCGAGGCCAGCCAGTCATCGCGCCGGGCCGTCGACAATGCGACCTGGAATACGGGGCACGAAATCGCGTCGAACGGCGTGCTGCCGTCGTCTCCGAGGGCCGAGAAGGCTGTCGCATTGACGATCGCGGCTGGCGGGTGCCGGCTGAAAAGAGTCTTCAACCATTTTGCCACACCATCGGATTTCAAAGAGGTGACGAACAAGCCATAAGCATCAAAGCCCTTCTGCCGCAGCGCTGTGATGAGGGCGTCAACCGGTGCGGTATCGGCCGCGGACAGATAGGAACGATAGAAGATGACGAACGCGCGCGGTGCCTGATCGGGAGCCGGCAGAACCGACATCGCGCCGCGTGCTTCGTTGTAGAAGCCCATCTCCGGAAGATTGATTTCGCCGATCACCGGCCCGGCATAAAGGCCGGCAGCCAGCGCCAACTGGGCAATCGCCGCCTGCGCCGCGATCGGACCACCCTTGTCGCATAACGCCTTCAGGCGCCTGAGTGTCGAAATCGGCAAGGTCGAGAGCGCGTCCAGGCGCGGATCGTCGCGACCATCCGCCGGGAGCACCGCAAGCGCAAGGTCGCTGCTCTTCGCCAGTTGATGGAGCGCGGAAAGACCGTACGACCAGTAGGATTCGCCGCCGATCAGGCGCACCAGCACGCCGCGCGCACGCGAAAGCGTCCGCTCGACATAGGTGTCGACCGAGAGCGGATGACGGAGCTCCGCCAGGTTTGCAAGCCGAAGCGACGGCAGGCTGGCGCGGCCGCGCCGCCAGCCGGCGGCGAACGCCGCGAGATCGCTGTCGGAAAACGAGAGCGCCACCAGCTCGGCCGGTTGCTGGTCGAGATCCCTGGGCGTCGCAGTCTCTTCAAGACCGCGGCTCTCGCGAAAGACAATGTGCATCAGACTCCAAGTCCCGCCCTGATTGCAGCCTCGTCGATATCGCCGTGTTCACCGATCACAACCAGCTTCGATTGCCTGGGCCACATGCCCCAGGCAGTATCGAACTGGTGCCGCACCCGCTCGCCCACCGCCTGCAGCAGCAAGCGCATCGGCTTGCCCGCAACCGCGATATACCCCTTGGCGCGCAGCACGTTCTGCTCGCGCGCCAGTCGCTGGACGGAAGCGACCAGCCTGTCCAGATCGCGGATTTCGGGGAGTTCGATCACGACGGATGCGAAATCGTCGTGTTCGTGTTCGTCCTCGCCGTCGTGGTGAGAGGGACGCGCCGCAAGATCGGCTTCTGCCGCGGCTTCAAGGCCAAGGATCACGCGCGCATCGACCACGCCATCGACGACCGCGAGCATCGGTACGCGGCGCGGCATCTCGGCCGATATCGCTGCCCTGGCGGCCTCAAGTCCCTTTGCGCCAGCAAGGTCCGCTTTCGTCAGCAGCACGATGTCGGCGCAGGCGATCTGATCCTCGAACACTTCCGAAAGCGGCGTCTCGTGGTCGAGGTTTTCGTCGGCCGCGCGCTGCGCTTCGACCGCGGCCGGATCCGGGGCGAAACGGCCGGCCGCCACAGCCTCGGCGTCGGCAAGCGCGATCACGCCATCGACCGTGATTCGCGAACGAATCTCGGGCCAATCGAACGCTTTCAGAAGCGGTTTTGGCAACGCCAGCCCCGACGTCTCGATCAGAATATGATCAGGCTTCACCTGACGCGACAGCAACTGTTCCATGGCGGGAATGAAATCGTCGGCCACTGTGCAGCAGATGCAGCCATTGGCAAGTTCGACGATATTTTCCGTCGGACAATTGGCGTCTGCGCATGATTTGAGGATCTCTCCGTCTACGCCTTCGCTGCCGAACTCGTTGACGAGCACGGCGAGTTTCTTGCCATTGGCGTTGCTGATCAGGTGCCGGATCAGCGTAGTTTTGCCCGATCCGAGAAAACCGGTCACAACCGTCACCGGGACCTTGGCAAGCGTGTTCATTCGGCAGCCTCCGAAACGACTGAGATGGGTGGAATCCGTGCAAGCGATTGCTTGCGAAAGATTTCCGGACGGCTGCGCCACGGCACGATACCATTCGGTGCTGCTGCGTAGGCTGCCGCGCCGGCGGCCACATCGGGCGCATTTGAGTCCGACAAACGTCCGTAAATGTAGGACCATCGTCCGGGTGCGCTCAGCGCCACGGAGCAACCCTGGCTGCAGGCGGAAAGGCATTCGACGGCAACCACGCTGACGCCCTCGGGCACGCCGAAATCGAGAATGGCCGCATGCAGGCGCGCACCGGGCGTGGTTTCGCCCTCATTCAGTGTTTGGCCGGCACGACAGGTGATGCAGACGTGAAGCGTGACGGTCATCGCTCTCCTCAAGGTCTGGCGGGAGGCGATGAGGCACACGAACCAATGATTGCAACGGTTCGTTCCCCGTCGCGGAACACCCCGTCCGCCGGTCTCAATAGTGCGCTGGCAGGTCTCCCGGCTTGCGGAGCAGGGGTTTTCCCTCCGATCCCCGCCTTCCCAATCCCTCGAGGGGATCAGTGGCTTTGGGCATCTCTCCGGTCACGGTCGCGGGGGCGGCTGCATTTTGGGCCAAGCTCTTTAAGGCTTGAGCCCTATCGCATTCCCTCTTCGCCTGTCGTAGGACAAGCACCAACGCTAGTGGTCCACCTTTTGCCCAAGACCGCAACTTGTCAAGCCAAAGGAACGCATCAGATGATTTCCGAACAGGATGCCGTCGATGACGGGGAAGCCGCCGACACCGAAGCGTCGCTCGATGCGCGCCATGCGACGAAAATGGCAAAAAAGAAGGCCGCACGTGACCGGATGATGGCCGCCAAACATGGTGAAAAGGGTCTCATCATCGTCCACACCGGAACCGGCAAGGGGAAATCATCCTCGGCTTTCGGCATGATTCTGCGATGTGTCGCGCACGGTCTTCCCTGCGCCGTGGTCCAATTCATCAAGGGAGCGTGGGATACCGGCGAGCGCCGTCTGCTCACGGAGCATTTCGGGGATCTCTGTCAATTCCATGCGATGGGCGAAGGCTTCACATGGGAAACGCAGGATCGCGCCCGCGACATCGCGGCCGCGCGGGCGGGCTGGGAAAAGGCGAAGCAGTTGATCGCCGATTCCGCCTTGCGCATGGTCGTTCTCGACGAGATCAATATCGCGCTCCGCTACGACTATCTCGACATCGGCGAAGTCGTCGAGTTCCTGAAGAACTCAAAGCCTGCGATGACACATGTCGTCCTCACCGGGCGCAACGCCAAGCAGGAACTGATCGACGCCGCCGACCTCGTCACCGAAATGATGTTGATCAAGCATCCGTTCCGATCCGGGATCAAGGCGCAGCCGGGCGTCGAGTACTGACCGGAAATCCGAGCCATGACGCGCGCATTGATGATCCAGGGAGCCGGTTCGGACGTGGGCAAGTCGCTCATCGTGGCCGGCCTTGCCCGCCTGGCCGTGCGTCGCGGCCTTCGCGTGCTGCCGTTCAAGCCGCAGAACATGTCGAACAACGCAGCCGTGACGGTCGATGGCGGCGAGATCGGGCGCGCGCAGGCGTTGCAGGCGCAGGCCGCAGGGGTTGCCCCACACACCGACATGAATCCGGTTTTGCTGAAGCCGGAAACGGACGTCGGCGCGCAGATCGTCGTGCAGGGACGCCGCTTCGCGACGTTGCGCGCGCGTGAATATGCGGCCATGAAGCCTGCGCTGATGAAGCCGGTGCTCGAAAGTTTTGTCCGGCTGAAAGATCGCGCCGACCTGGTGCTGGTGGAGGGCGCCGGCAGCGCAGCCGAAGTAAACCTTCGCAAGGCTGACATCGCCAATATGGGCTTCGCCCGAAGCGCCGAGGTCCCGGTGGTGCTCGTCGGTGATATCGACCGCGGCGGCGTCATCGCGCAACTCGTCGGAACCAAAGCCGTGCTCGATCCCGACGATGCCGCCATGGTCGGCGGTTTCATCATCAACAAGTTTCGTGGCGATCCTTCACTGTTCGACGACGGTTACCGGTTGATCGAAAGCCGAACCTCGTGGAGGGGCTTTGGCGTCCTGCCCTACTTTTCCCGCGCCGCCGAGCTTCCGGCCGAGGATGTGATGGGACTTGGTGAGGCGCGCAAGAAAGGCAAATGCAAGATCGCTTTTCTGGCATTGTCGCGGATCGCCAATTTCGACGACCTCGACCCGCTGAAGCTCGAAGGGGAAATCGATCTTGTCATGGTTCGGCCGGGAGAGGCGATCCCCGGCGATGCCAGGCTTGTCATCCTTCCCGGCTCGAAATCGACCCGCGGCGATCTCGCCTTTCTGCGTTCGCAAGGCTGGGACATCGATCTTCACGCACATTATCGCCGCGGCGGCCATGTGCTGGGTGTCTGCGGCGGCTACCAGATGCTCGGGAAGAGCGTGGCAGATCCGGAAGGAATCGAGGGTTCATCGGGAGAATCGCCGGGCCTTGGGCTCCTCGACGTGAAAACGGTAATGACGCCGCAAAAGACTGTAACCCGCGTCACCGCTTCCCACGCCGCAACCGGCGAGCCGATCGAGGCTTATGAAATTCACATCGGGCTTACCGAAGGTGAGGACCGCCTACGTCCGTTCGCCATTCTCAACGGCGCGGGCGAAGGCGCCGTTTCCCGAGACGGTCGCGTGCACGGCAGCTATCTGCACGGCCTGTTTACGTCGGACGGTTTTCGCAAGGCATTTCTCGCGCGAATGGATATTCCGGCCACAAACCTGCATTACCGTGCAAGCGTCGAGAGCACGCTCGATGCGCTCGCCGATCACATCGAAAATCATCTCGACGTCGAAGGCCTGCTCGCCGCGGCCCGCTGAAGATGAGTCATCAACGCGCGAGCGCAGAAGCCAGGCGCGCCCATTCGGCCTCGTTGCCCGGAAGGCCGAGCCGCAGCCATCCCGGCCTCTCCACAAAGATTCTTGACCAAATGTGCGAGCGTGCGAGCCGCTCCTGTGCAACTTTTGCGTCGCCAGTCTGATAGAGCCGGAACAGCGGTGTCCCTCCAACCAGGATCCAGCCGAGCCGCTTCACCACGGAATCGAGCCGCATGCAATCGCCTGCAAGGCGCGCCGATGTCGCTTCCGCCCAGCCGCGGTCCGCAAGAGCGCGCTTGCCGATTGCAATGGCCGCGCCCGAAATCGGCCACGGACCAGCCATTGCGGCAAGCCTGGCGATTTCGGCCTCGCCACCGATGATGAAACCGAGCCGCAGACCGGCAAGCCCGTAAAACTTTCCGAACGATCGTATGATCAATAGACCAGGCCGTCCCGCCTCGGGCGCCAGCGACAGATGCGGAACGGCATCAGCGAAACTCTCATCGACCACAAGCCGGCCGAGGCGCGGCACAAGCGCGAACAATTGCTCCGGATCATGATGGTGTCCGTCAGGATTGTTGGGATTGCCGATGACGGCAAGATCGGCTCCAGCTAGCGCTTCGAGGCGAAAGGTCTCGGCCACATCCCAGCCGGCGGCCGCAAACACCGCCGCGTACTCGCTATAGGTGGGCGCAAGGATGCGCGCGCGGCCACGGGATGAAAGGTGCGGCAAAAGACCAATGGCCGCCTGTGCGCCGCTGGTCGCCAGGATGGATGCTTGCGTGCCGTAAGCGCCTCGCGCCGCCCGATGAAGGGATTCGATCTCGGACCGCGACGGCAGGGCATTCCAGCATTCGGATGGCACGTCTCCCGCGGGGTAAGGATTCCGATTGATGCCGGTCGAAAGATCAATCCAGTCATGCGCGCGACCGCCGAAGCGCTGCATCGCCATATCGATATTTCCGCCGTGCTCCGGCATGCCCCGCTCCCTCACGCGAAAGCCAGGATCAAAAGCAGCCCGGCGAGCAGAATCATGGCACGGCGATAGAGTTTCAGCCCCTGCTCGATGTCTGCGGCGTGCGGATCGCGCGCTGCGCCGTTCAGCCAGGGTTCTTCCGCCACGATGCCGTCATAGATCCGGGGGCCACTGAGCCGCACACCGAGCGCGCCGGCCATTGCGGCTTCCGGCCAGCCCGCGTTGACCGAGCGGTGACGCTTTGCGTCTCGCATCATGCACGACATCGCAATCGATGGCCGCGCCGCGAGCAGCGCAAAGAGCAAAGCGGTCAGGCGTGCCGGTATGAGATTCGCAACGTCGTCGATCCGAGCTGCGGCCCAGCCAAAGGATTCGTGACGCGATGTGCGATGGCCAATCATGGAATCCAGCGTATTGACTGCCTTGTAACCGACAATTCCGGGCAACCCAAACAAGGCGCCCCAGAACACCGGCGCGACGACGCCGTCGCAGGTGTTCTCGGCGAGGCTCTCGATGGCCGCTCGCGCAATGCCGGCCTCGTCGAGCGCGGCCGGATCGCGGCCCACGATTTGCGCGACCGCCATACGCGCGAGCGCCAGATCGCCGGAGCGCAAGGGATGTGATACCGCGGCCACGTGATCATGGAGCGAGCGCAACGCGACCAGCGGCCATGCCAGGATACCGACAAGCACGATGCGGCTCCATGCCGGGATCAACAGCGCCTGTAGGGCGCAGGCCACAGCCACCGACAGCGCGATGACGAAAAGCGCCACCGCAACGCCTGCCGCGCGCCGCAATGCAGACGGATCGGAACTCCGATTGCAGCCCTTGTCCAGGACATCAATCAGCTTGCCGAGCCAGGCGACGGGGTGACCGATGCGGACGAACAGCCCCTCCGGCCAACCGAGCGCGGCGTCCACTATCATCGCCACCGCCATGGCCCCGGCAAATTCCACCCGCGCCTCCTGCGTCCGCTCGCCCCTGATGCGCGAAGACATCGACCCCGCGCAAGCCCAATTGGCTGGATTTCGGCTTTGTTTTTACCGTTGTTTGGTGGTTAGTGCTGGCCTTACGGGAGACAATCATGTCCATCATCTTGATCACGGGAGGAGCCCGATCGGGAAAAAGCCGGCGCGCCGAAACTCGCGCGCGGGCTTTTCCGGGACAGCCCGTCTATATTGCCACGGCCGAGGCGCTCGATGCCGAGATGGCGGAGCGCATTGCCAGACATCGCGCGCGACGGGGAAACGGCTGGATCGAACGGGAGGTGCCGCTTGAGCTGGCGCAGACGCTGAACGAAACCGATGGCGGCGGCGCCAGGCTCATCGATTGTCTTACGCTTTGGTTGTCCAACGTGCTTCACGCGAAACGCGGCTGGATGGACGAGGTTGTGCATCTTGCTGCCGCGCTGACCCGCCAACGCAGCCCCGTCGTCCTGGTCACGAACGAGGTCGGGCTTGGCATTGTGCCGGACAACGCGTTGGCGCGTGAGTTTCGCGATGCGGCGGGTCACATGAATCAGACGATTGCCGGCGCAGCACAAGAAGTGGAGTTTGTAGTGGCCGGATTGCCGATGAAGCTGAAGTAGGTCGCTTGCGGCAAACTCATGATATTCGGCAACGGGATGGCGGTTCGAAGGTCTGACTGAGATGAACCATTTCGCCTTTCTCGCAAAGATCGTGACGGACATCCGGATTGCCCTCGCGCTCTCCACGATCCTCCCCGTTGGCCCGCAAGCGCCGGTCAATGATGGTGAGATCGCGCGCGCAAGCTGGGCACTGCCGGTGGCCGGGCTTCTCGTGGGCCTCGGCGGGGCGGCGATCTATTCCGTCGCGCGCATGACCGGCTTGACGGCCGGCCCGGCCGCGATGCTCGCGGTGACGGGTACTGTGCTCATCACCGGTGCCATCCATGAGGACGGCCTCGCCGATACCGCCGATGGGTTCGGCGGCGGCAGGACATCCGATCGCAAGCTCGATATCATGCGGGACAGCCGGATCGGCACTTACGGCGCCTGCGCCCTTGTCATATCGCTCGCGTTGCGATGGAGCGCGCTGGCGGCGATCGGCAAGCCGGGACCGGTTGCGGCAGCCCTTTCGGTTTCGCATGCAGCGGCCCGCGCCGCGTTGCCGATGTTCATGTGGCTGGTCCCGCCGGCGCGATCAGACGGGCTTTCGGCGGGAGCCGGACAGCCATCAGGGCAAAGCGCAATCATCGCTATGGGTCTGGGGATGCTTTGCCTGATTTTCGGTCTCGGTCCGAGTGGTGCGGTCATCGGAGCGATCTTGTTGGTGCTTGCCGGACTGATAACAGGTTGGCTCGCCATCAGCCATGTCGGAGGACAAACAGGCGATATACTTGGAGCGATGGAGCAGATTGGCGAAATCACGATTGTACTGATGGTGGCAGCTCTTCTCGAGACGGAACCGTAACCGTGACGGTATCATTCGATGAAGCCTTTCGGCGTCAGCTACATGAGCTTTTCATGTGGCGCCGCGATGTGAGGCGCTTCCGTCCTGACCCGCTCCCGAGCGGCGCGATGGAGCACCTGATCGCCATCGCCTGCCTCTCGCCTTCGGTCGGCTTGAGCCAGCCTTGGCGTTTCGTCATCGTCGAGGATCAGGCGAGACGGCGGGCCATCATGGAGAATTTCAAGACCTGCAATGCGAAAGCGTTGCATTCCTATTCAGGCGAACGAGCGGCACGCTACGCCATGCTCAAGCTCGCCGGGCTCGAAGAGGCGCCCGGCCATCTGGCGGTATTCGCGGAGAAATCGAGCGAAACTGGTCACGGCCTTGGCCGCATGACGATGCCGGAAACGACCGAATATTCGGTTGTCGCGGCGATCTGCTCGCTGTGGCTCGCCGCGCGCGCCGAGGGAATAGGCCTTGGCTGGGTATCGATACTTGATCCGCTAAAGGTGAGCGAAATACTTGTCGTGCCGAAATCCTGGAAGTTCATCGGCTATCTCTGCCTCGGTTACCCCAACGCAGAGTTCGACCGGCCCGAACTGGAGCGCGCGAACTGGGAGCACCGCCGCGCCGCGGAAGAATTTACCACTCGGCGCTGATTGGATGTGAGGAGCGCGTGCAGAGCACATTCCTCTGCACGCAATCGGCTGCTGCCCTGTCCTCGCTCCGCAAGCAAGGAGTACCGCCAGCGTCAGAAACAAGAGCGAATATTCGCGGTCTCGCGGTGAATTCCCCTGCCGCGAAATCGCCCAATATCTGTTAAGTCGGCTTCACGTTGGGAACTTATGTTCACCAACATGAATGACCATCGTATGGCGTACCGTTCGACCAAGTTGGCTCCGAAGATCGCGGCAGCAGAAGGTGCTCGCCCTGATTTCGATCTCGAAGACATGCAAACGCACCTCGAACAACTCCAAACACAGGTCGCCGACTGCGAACTGATCCGGGATTTGACAACGACAGGGCAGAACGTGATTTGTTCAAGAAATTTTCGGAGCACTTCCGGGTTCTTGCGACGGAAGTAGAGCGGGCGATTGCGGCGAGGACGTCAACTCAGCCTCGTCGAGGAAACTGGTCTTGATGGCGCGGTGTTCGCGGCTTGGCCGGCGAATCCGCTTCCGACCTTCGAGCTAATTCGAAAATGCCCGCTTGCGCTTCTTTTTCCCAGTCGGCAGAACCGGCGCCGAAGTTCGCGCCTCCTCTGCCTCCCTCGCTTCCCTTAAGCCGCGAAGACGTTCCATATTCTTGCGGATCGCAATCGCCTGTTGCCCGATATCAGCCATCGCTCGCGCGCCTTCTTCCACGGCGAGACGTTGCCGTTCGGCGCGGGCGATGCTTTCGGGGGAAAGTTGAGCGGTTTTCTTCTGGGTCATCTTCTCATCCAGATCAGCAACGAGAAAAGCCCCCGCTCAATCGCAGGATTGAGCGGGCTGTATCACCATTTCAGTACATCCGTGAACGGCGCGAGATGCTCAAGTAAGCGACAGGTTTTCCGCGCTAGTTTTGCCCCGCATCTTGTCGGCCTTGATCTCGAAGTTGACCTTCTGGCCTTCGGCGAGGCCTGAAAGACCGGCCCGCTCGACCGCGCTGATGTGGACGAACACATCGTTTCCGCCATCATGAGGCTGGATAAAGCCGAAGCCCTTTTGGCCATTGAACCACTTGACAGTACCTGTTGGCATTTTCTTCTCCAAAGCATATCCCGCGTGACCATCACGCGATCCCATTCAACTGGTCGATGTCTTTGGGAAGAGCCCGCAGGCCCATTCAAAAAGGCACAGCGGCTAATCGAACATCTCTACAGCTATGGGTTCCGACAAGGAAACACAAGGCTTTCCGCTCCCGTTTGCGGAATAAAGCTCACGGCCGGTCGGCTCGGGAATGGCTGGCGGCGTCCGATTGTGGGCCATAAGGCGACCTATCGACCGACAACTCCGCGAACCCAGCTACGAAATTGTGACCTGCGGCACCGCTATCTGCTATCTGCGATTGATGCGGCAAGGACCCCGTGCGATTGACCGCCTTGGTGAGCCGGCTAGAATGGCTGAGCTTGCGAAGTCTGACGAAAAATTGGCTCGGCCCGTAATGCGCTGGTTTCGTGACCATATCAGGCGGGGTTCGTGGTTGGCGCTCCTTGCGCTCGCCATCAATCTCGGCCTGTCCTTTGGCCACATTCATGCCATCGACGGCAAGGGCTTCCAGCATCGCCTTGCCTCGCAGATAGCCACCATTGCCCCGTCTGACGACGGGCAGACCCCGGGTCATCACGACGGTGACCCGGCCGATCTGCTGTGTCCGATCTGCATGGCCGCGGGCGCCATTGCTCATGCCCTCAACTCCGCGCCGCCGGCCTTGCCGCTGGCCCTGGCCGAGGCGCCGATCGATCAGACGATCGAGCATGAGCCTGGCCTGCCGCAACGACCGCGGGCGGCCTTCTACTCGCGCGGACCACCGATTTCCTGACCCCGCCGCTTCGGCTCCCATGGCGCTTGCGGATCTAGTCCGCTCGCCAGCCGGTGCGGAGCCTCTCCCGTCGCGCACGCCGCACCTCGTGTCGCTGGCTGCGCGAAAATCCAGGTCAGGAATCGTTCATGCATCACCGTCTGTTTCGGTGGCTTCGCCACAACACTTTTCTATCTGTTTCATCGCTATCCGTCTCATCGCTGGTCTGGATGGCTGTCTCAAGCGCGCCGGTCCTGGCACAGGGCGAAAACGAAACTCAAGCGCCGCCCGCCGCGGCGACGCCGCAACCCGCCGCCTCTCCGACCGCCGAACCTGCGCCACCGCAAGGCGGCGCCGGTCCAGCTCCCGAGCAAAAGCAGGAGGCGGCACCTGCGCCGCGGCCTGGGGGCGGCACTGTCTTGCCGGAGACGC
>NZ_DATMLW010000226.1:0-14503 GCF_035570375.1 Bradyrhizobium sp.
CTCATGATCTCGCTCGGCGTAACCGAGATCAAAAGCCGCTATTCGGGAGGATCATTGCTCAGCGCCATCAACTACATGAAACACACGGATGCGCTGACCATCCTTCCGCACAGCGCGATCTTCGCCTTTCGCAACGAAAAGACGATCACCGCGCTCCCGGTCGAGGTTCCACATCCCAAGCGCGCGCTCGGGCTTTTCAGGCGCGCGGAGGCGCCACACACGCCAGCTGTCGATGCCTTCGCTGCCCATATCCGAGTCAGTTTCGAAAAACTCCGCCTTTTAATAGCGCGCCATGAGCAAGCCGTGATCTGGCGCGCGTGAAATATGCGGAAGCCTAACCGCGCCGCCAAAGGCAATGGAATTCAGGCGTCTGCCTCGATCGGACTGAATGGCGGTCGTCCTCGAACAACGAGCTCCGACCGAAGTACGACGCGAGCGCGCCCGCCTCGCGCGTGTAGTAGTGGCCACGCGGCCACGGCGCCAACCAGCGCTACGAATTCCCGGCGCCTCATGAACCTTCTCCATTGCAAAACTCTTTTTGCGGGATGGGTCTCAAATTCTCCGAGCCGTAGGCGCGACGATTGAATAATGATGTGGGGGGCCACGTCGTCATGCGTCAAACTCACAGGCGATTCTGGTAGCGGGTTTGAGGCCCTATCAATCGGCGATTGTCGCTTGTTTCGTTCTTTGGCCTGAAATTAGCCGGCAGCACAATCGGCCATAACTGGCAGTGGGGAACCGAGACAATCGGCCTCTGCGCCCGACGGAACAGACGTCCGCAGGGTACGCGCGTCTTTTGCCGCCACGCGTTGCCGCGGCAAGGGAAGGCGGACCCTCAAGCCATCCTGTCTCTAGCGGCGATGCTTTTTCGGCTTTAGCGATCCCGCCGGCGCCATCGCCAGGGCGCTGGCATTGCGTGAGCCCTCGGGCGATACCGATGCAGGATTCGTACCCCGTGGCCTGTTCGCGTTCGGCCTCCCGGCGAGGCGAGGCAAAATCGTCCGCACGGCCGGCAGGCGGTGTCAAGGCTTCGCCCTTGACCAGCGTTCTGGCGGCGAGCGTGTCGACCGCGGCTGGCGGCGATCCCGGGCCGCCGAGTAGTTGATCGGTACCGACGGAAGAGTCGACTAGCGGCACGATCGGTCCTGCCATTGGCCGGGGCACAGGCTGGCCTGGGACCGCATTGGCGTCGGGCGTTGGCGGCTCGGTAGGCAGTGGAACCGGTGCGGTGCGCGCGGCTAAAAGCCGTGTGATTTCCCGTTCGACGTAGTGAGCGAGCTTGCGCGCACCGGGTTTTGTAAAATACACACCATCGGAGGAACGCAGCTGGCGGATTTGGGCCGTTGCCGACATCGCTAAGGGCGTCACACACCGCGATCGCTCGAGTTGCACGCATGCTTGCGGTTGCATCGCCAAGGCGGTGTTCGTTGCAAGCGCGCTGCGTGCGACAACGCTGGTGACCTCGAGTTGCGCAGCCTCATTGGCTCGGTGTGGATCGAGCCGAACAGCGCGAGCAAGCGACTGAGACACTGTGCCGGGACCGCCAAGTCCCGGTCCCCCAACGTGA
Source organism: Bradyrhizobium sp. (assembly GCF_035570375.1). Classification (GTDB taxonomy): domain Bacteria; phylum Pseudomonadota; class Alphaproteobacteria; order Rhizobiales; family Xanthobacteraceae; genus Bradyrhizobium. The sequence goes on from NZ_DATMLW010000226.1 coordinate 1,568, forward strand.
TCGATGGCGTCGACCAGCATCGAGAGAGGGCGCCCGGCTTTCCGATCCGGGACCTAAAATGCACGAGCCAGTGATAGGGCAATGATATGTCCTGCCCAAACCGCAAAGAGGCACAGGACAACCGACAGTCCGATATTCGCACCGGCTCTTAACCACTCGCCATCGTTCATTAGGCTTAGCGTCTGAAGGCTGAACGAAGAAAATGTGGTGTATCCGCCACAAATTCCGATCATTACGAATTGGCGAGCCGTCGTACCGACGAACATGCGCCCATCCGGACCCGTGAGGGTACCAAAGAGGCCGATAACTAGCGATCCGAGGATATTGATGATCAGGGTTCCCCAGGGAAACGTCTCGCCCATCAGGCGCGCCACGATTCCTGAACACCAATATCGGCCCATTCCTCCGAGCGCGCTGCCGACCGCGACTTCAATGTAGGCCCCGATCGAATCGGCAAGGCTAATTGCCAAGCTTATCGCCGAGGCGAAAGCAGCGGCACCAAAGGCGAGCTTTCTTCCAAGAAGAGGCCGTCGAGCTGTCTTTCGCAGTTCGGTTGACATTGTGAGGCGAGGCCCGCAAACCGTTCGCAGGGCGCGTGCGCGCGATCTACGGCAGACTCAGCGGGATCCTCTTGGCTTGCAATACGTGATTTCGCGTAAGGACACTCCCGACCGCGCGAGTCCGCAAGTTCCAGAATTCACTCAATGGCTGATCATCCACGGACGAGCGGTCGGAAAACTTTTCGCACCACTCCTGGTTTCCTTCACTGTGCGAGAAGGCTTACCCGAACAGCAGCCGCAACCAGGTGCATGCGAGGCCTTGAATTCACCGAGTGTTTTGGGGGCGTTGGCGTTGCGCTCGTTGGTGGCATAGGCCTTGCGCCTGTCCGAGGGCATGCAGAAGAAGTTCGGCGCCGTCAGCATGGCGCGGGGCGATGGGCTCGCGCATTTCGGGCAACTCTGCGGCGCGTCGCATTCCGCCATCGGCCGCATGTCGGTGAACGGGCCGCAATCGTTGCAGAGATAGTCGTAGACCGGCATTTCATTTCCTTGCGCGTTGAGGATCAAAGTAGCGACGACTGCGGATGCGGGGCGGCGAACCTGAAAGCCGACCCACATCCCATCGCGTGGGGAGGACCTACTTGTCCGGCGACAGCGGCATCTGGATGTCGCCCTTGATGTGTTTGATTGGACCGACTGACGACGGCATGATGTCGAAGTCGAAAATTTCGGTGGGCAACCACAGCGTGGCGCAGGCATTCGGAACGTCGACCACACCGGAGATATGGCCCTGGCAAGGTGCCGTCCCCAGGATCGAATAGGCTTGTGCGCCGGAATAGCCGAATTTTTTCAGGTATTCGATCGCGTTCAGGCAGGCCTGCCGATAGGCAATGTGCACGTCGAGGTAATGCTGCTTGCCTTGTTCATCGACCGAAATGCCCTCGAAGATCAAATAGTCCTTATAATTTGGGGTGATCGGCGACGGCTTGAACACCGGATTCTTGATGCCGTATTTGGCGACGCCGTCCTTGATGAGATCAACCTTCAGATGCAGCCAGCCGGCCATCTCGATCGCGCCGCAGAAGGTGATCTCACCATCGCCCTGGCTGAAATGTAGGTCACCCATCGAGAGCCCGCCACCCGGAACATAGACCGGGAAGTAGACCCTCGAGCCGCGCGACAAGTCCTTGATGTCGCAATTGCCGCCATGCTCGCGCGGCGGCACCGTACGCGCACCTTCGGCGCCGATCTTAGCCTTGACGTCGCCTTTCGCGCGGCCGCCGTGAGCGGTCGCGGCGAAGGGTGGATTTGCGAGGCCCGGCACCCGCGTCGGATTGGTAGCGATCAGCGCGGTCTCGCGCTCGTTCCATTTCGCCAGGAGCTTCGGATCGGGCAGACAGCCGATCAGGCCGGGATGGATAAGGCCCGCGAAACTCACGCCAGGAACGTGGCGCGACGAGGTGTAAAGACCATTGATGTCCCAGATCGACTTCTGTGCCAGAGGGAAATGATCGGTGAGAAAGCCGCCGCCGTTCTTCTTGGAGAAGAAGCCGTTGAAGCCCCAGAGGCTCTCTTTCAGCGGTCCCACGTCGAGCAGATCGACGACCAGCAAGTCACCGGGCTCTGCGCCCTTGACGCCGATCGGACCGGAGAGGAAATGCACGATCGACAGGTCGATATCGCGCACGTCGTCCGCCGAATTGTTGTTCTTGATGAAACCGCCGGTCCAGTCGTAGGTCTCGATGATGAAATCGTCGCCGGGATTGACCCAGGCCACGATCGGGATATCGGGGTGCCAGCGATTGTGGATCTTGTCGTTTTCGTAAGCTGACTTGGAAAGATCGACCTTAATCAGTGTCTCTGGCATCTAAAGCTCCCCTGTTTACAAGCCATAGTTAGGATTCAGACGGATAGATATTTGGAGATCTGCGCGGCATCGATGCCGTCGCGGGAATCGTCGCGCACGATCTCGCCATTCTCGATGACGAGCACGCGGTCGGCGATGTCGAGCGCGAAACTCAGCACCTGCTCGGACACCACGATCGACAGGCCGCGCTCGTCGCGAATGCGTTTGAGCGTGCGCGCCATGTCCTTGATGATCGAGGGCTGGATGCCTTCGGTCGGTTCGTCCAGCAGCAATACTTTCGGCTTGGTGGCGAGCGCACGCGCAATCGCGAGCTGCTGCTGCTGACCGCCGGAGAGATTGCCGCCGCGGCGGTTCTTCATTTCCAGAAGCACCGGGAACAATTCATAGATGCTGCCCGGCACTTCTGACTCGCCCGATACGATAAGGCCGGTTTCGATGTTTTCCTTCACCGTCATGGTGGAGAAGATCATCCGGCCTTGCGGCACATAGGCGAGGCCCTTTGCGACGCGCTCGTAGCTGGGAAGATTGCTGAGTTCGTTACCGTCCATCGTCACCGAACCGCTTTCGGCCGGCAGGATGCCCATCAGCGACTTCATAAGAGTCGTCTTGCCCATGCCATTGCGGCCCATGATCGCCACGATTTCGTTGGGCGCGACGGACACGTTCAGGCCATGCAGCACTTCGCTCTGGCCGTAGGCGACGTGAAGGTTCGAAATAGCCAGCATTAAAATGTTCCTTGCATCCTAGTGCCCGAGATAGACTTCGATGACCCTCGGGTCTTTCTTGACGTGTTCCATCGAGCCTTCCGACAAAATCTGACCCTGGTGCAGAACCGTGACCCTGTGCGCGATATCCTCGACGAATTTCATGTCGTGCTCGATCACCAGCACCGAGCGGTCCTTGATGATGCGATTGAGAAGTTCGGCCGTCTTGGCGCGCTCGCTGACGCTCATGCCGGCGACCGGTTCGTCGAGCATCAGGAGATCCGGGTCCTGGATCAGCAACATGCCGATTTCGAGCCATTGCTTCTGGCCGTGGCTGAGCTGGTCGGCGTAAGTATCGAGCCGATCCTTCAGGAAGATCATCTCGGCGACTTCCTCGACCCGTTCGCGAACCGCCGCGTCGCGCTGGAAGGTGAGCGAACCGAACACCGTGCGGCCCCGCGGATAAGAAATCTCCAGGTTTTCGAACACCGTGAGATCCTCGAACACTGACGGCGTCTGGAACTTGCGCCCCACGCCCGTCTTCACGATCTGGTTTTCCTTCAGCTTCGTCAGCTCTCTGCCGCGGAACTGGATCGAGCCCGACGTAGCCTTGGTCTTTCCGCAGATCAGATCGAGCACCGTGGTCTTGCCGGCGCCGTTGGGGCCGATGATGACCCTGATCTCGTTCTCCTCGACATAGAAGGACAAATTGTTGACGGCCTTGAAGCCATCGAAAGAGACGGTAAGTGCTTCGACCGCAAGCAGGAACTCCTTGGGCTGGTGACCTATGCGCATGATGATCTCCTCACTCCGCCGGCGCGCCGTCGGCGAGGGAATTGTCGCTCCAGCCTGCGCCCGGCTTCTTCACCCGCGCAGCAAGCAGGTGATCAATGCGGGGTTGAACGTAGTCCTGCCAAATACCGGAAAGGCCGTTCGGGAAGGCCAGCACGACGGCAATGAACAATGCGCCGAGGCCGAATAACCAGAGCTGAGGGAAGGATTCAGAGAGCGCCGTCTTGGCGAAGTTCACAACAAGCGAGCCATACACCGCGCCGAAGATCGACATGCGCCCGCCGACCGCCGTGTAGATCACCATTTCGATGGAAGGCACGATTCCGACAAAGGAGGGCGACATGAAACCGACCTCGAGCGTAAACAGCGCGCCGCCGATCGCGGCGAATACCGCGGCTGCGCAGAAGGCAAATATCTTGAAGTTGGCGACGCTATAGCCGGAGAAGCGGACGCGGTCTTCCTGTTCGCGCATCGCCACTAGAATGCGGCCAAGCTTGGTCAGGCGAACAAACTGTGCGGCGATAATGCAGGCAAACAGAAGCACGACCTCGACAAGATACAGGATGAACTTGGCGTGGTCGGTGCGGATATCCCAAGCGTGCAGTGTGCGCAGGTCCGTGATGCCGTTGATGCCGCCGGTATATCCCTGCTGACCGACGATCAGGATGGTCAGAATGGCCGCAATCGCCTGGGTGATGATTGCGAAATACACGCCACCGACCCGGCGCTTGAACATGGCCGCGCCGATGATGAAGGAGAAAAACGTCGGCACCAAAAGGATTGCAAGCAGCGTGAGCGGAAAGCTATGGAACGGCTTCCAGAAGAACGGCAGCTGGGTGAGCTGGTTCCAGTCCATGAAATCGGGAATACCCGGGGTCGACTGGATCTTGGTGTTCTCGACACTCGATGCCTCGAGCTTGAGATACATCGCCATGCAATAACCGCCGAGGCCGAAGAACACGCCCTGTCCCAGACTCAAAATGCCGCCATAGCCCCAACAGAGCACCAGTCCGATCGCGACGAACGCGTAAGTCAGATATTTGGCGACCAGGTTGAGCCGAAACACATCCAGCGACAGCGGTAGAATGAGGAAAAGCAGGATCGCGAGCGTCACGAAGCCGATGAGTTCTGATCGATTGAAGAAGCGCGAGTTGATGATCATAGCCGTGCTTTCTTGTTCTTATTTCCGGACTTTGAGGGCGAAGAGACCCTGCGGCCGCATCATCAGGATGGCGACGATGCCAAGTAGCGTCAGAACCTTAGCCATCGACCCCGACATGAAGAACTCCATGGTCGACTGTGCCTGTGAAATTGTGAAGGCGGATGCAATGGTTCCCGGCAAACTGGCGGCGCCGCCGAACACGACGACCAGGAAGGTATCGACGATGTAGAGCTGACCGGCCGTGGGCCCGGTGGAGCCGATCATGGTGAAGGCGCTGCCCGCTATTCCAGCAATGCCGCAACCAAGACCGAAAGTGTAGCGGTCGACCTTCTCGGTGTTGATGCCGACGGCACCCGCCATCACGCGGTTCTGCACCACGGCGCGCACTTGCCTGCCCCAGCGCGACTTGAACATGACGTAAGCGACCGCGCAGGTGATCAGTACGGTCAGACACATGACGAAGATGCCGTTGATCGGCACTTCGATCGAATCGGTGATTTGCTTGGAGCCCAGCATCCATTGCGGCAGCTCGACACCCACCTCGCGTGCGCCGAAGATCGATCGATAGGCCTGTTGCAGGATGAGACTGAGGCCCCAGGTCGCGAGTAGCGTATCGAGTGGACGTTTGTAGAGGTGACGTATCAGCGCCCATTCGACCAGCATTCCGAGTGAGCCGGACGCCATGAACGCCAATATCATGGCGATGAAGAAATATCCGCCAAATAGGCTTGGCAGATAGGCTTCAACGAAACTTGCGGTCATCCAGGTGACGTAAGCCCCCAAAATCATGAACTCGCCGTGCGCCATGTTGATGACGCCCATCTGCCCGAAGATGATGGCGAGCCCCAACGCCATCAGCACATAGACTGAAAACAGGATCAGCCCCGCAAAACCTTGCATCGCGAGAATGGCGCCGAGATCGCCAATCGAGTAATCGCCGAACATCGAACCGCTCTCCGTCGTCGGGAAGGCTCGCGTCGCGTGAGGTCGCGACGCGAGAAATCTTGGTTGAGAAGGTGCGGCGGTCAGGCGCGCGGCCCTCACTGATATCCTTTGGGGAACGGATCGGGTTCGACGAGATCGGCGGTCTCGTAGATCAGCTCATATTGGCCATCGACCTTGGCCCGGCCGACGCGTGTCTTCGACCAAAGGTGATGGTTTTCATGGATGCGGACATATCCTTCCGGCGCCCCCTTGAACTCCACGCCTGGGGAGGCCGCCGCGACCTTGTCGATGTCGAAGCTTCCGGCCTTTTCCACCGTCGCCTTCCACAGCCATGGGCCGAGGTAAGCGGCCTGGGTCACGTCGCCGATCACGGTCTTTTCGCCCCACATCTTCTTGAACGCCGGCACGAAGGTCTTGTTGTTCGTATTGTCGAGCGACTGGAAGTACTTCATGCAGGCATAGGCGCCCGCAATGTTTTCACCGCCGATGCCGTCGATCTCGTCCTCGGTCACCGAAATTGTCAGAAGCGTCTGCTTCGACAGGTCGATGCCTGCGGCTTTCAATTGCTTGTAGAACGCGACGTTCGATCCGCCGACGATAATGGCGTAGATCACGTCGGGCTTGGTCAACTTGATCTTGTTGATGACCGAGTTGAACTGGGTCGAGCCGAGCGGGAAGTACTCCTCGCCGACCACCTTGGATTCCTTCAGATGCCCCTCGATATGCTTGCGGGCGATCTTGTTGGAGGTACGCGGCCAGATGTAGTCGGACCCGAGCAGATAGAACGTCTTGGCGCCTTTGGTCTTGTTGACCCAGTCGAGACCGGCGATGATCTGTTGGGTCGCTTCCTGACCGGTGTAGATGACGTTCTTGGACTGCTCGAGACCTTCGTAGAAGGTCGGATAATAGAGCATGCCGTTATATTGCTCGAATACCGGCAGCACCGCCTTGCGCGAAGCCGAGGTCCAGCACCCCATGACGGCGGCGCATTTGTCGTTGACCAAGAGCTTCTTTGCTTTCTCTGCGAAGGTAGGCCAGTCGCTGGCACCGTCTTCCTGAATGAACTTGATCTTGCGGCCGAGCACGCCGCCGGCAGCATTGATCTGTTCGATTGCAAGCTTTTCGGCTTCCACCGAACCGGTTTCCGAAATCGCCATCGTGCCGGTCACGGAGTGAAGAATTCCCACCGTCACTTCATTATCGGTGACCGCGAGCCCCGTGGTATTTACCGCGGAGGTTGCGGGAACATCGGCCAGAGTCGGCCGCGGAAGCAGCGACATAGCGGGAATTGCAGCAATTCCCGCTAGCAGTTTGCGCCGTAGTGGCGACTTCAGGCCCCGCTTGATTTCGTCTGACATGAGCACCCCATTCGTGTTCGAGGACGGTTGTTGTCACGAAAGGATTGCCCGGATTGTGCAGCGCACAGATACGCAAGATTGCGTATATTGCACCGCAAAACAACGACGTAGATTTTGGCATCGGAGTTGCAACGAACCGGCTACAGATCGGGAGTGCAGAGTGGCAGGGCGGCAGGGGATTGATCGCGTCAGGCGCCAATATAATCAATGGGTTGCGAACCAGACGCTGGAGGATTACGCGCTCCGCTTCACCGCCAAGAGCGCCCGGCGTTGGTCTGCGGCGCGCGTTGCCAACACCGCGCTTGGCGCCATTTCTTTCCTCGCCTTGGAAGCGATCGGGGGAACCATTACGCTCAACTACGGCGTGACCAACGCCGCCGCCGCCATTATGGTCGTCAGCGTCATTATTTTCTGCTGCGGCCTTCCGATCGCCTACCACGCCGCGAAATGCGGCGTCGACATTGACCTCTTAACGCGCGGCGCCGGCTTCGGGTACATCGGGTCGACAGTCACCTCGCTGATCTATGCATCCTTCACCTTCATCTTCTTTGCAATCGAGGCCGTTATCCTCGCCAGTGCATTGGAGATGTGCTTCGGAATTCCGCGGCCCATCGGATACCTCATCAGCGCCATCGTCATCATCCCGCTGGTGACCTACGGCATCACGCTGATCAGCCGCTTTCAACTCTGGACTCAGCCGCTTTGGATCATTCTGCACGTCATCCCCTTTGCAGCGATCGCCTACGCCAATCCGCATTCCTTTACAGAGTGGACCAAGTTTGTGGGCGAACACGGTAACCCGTCCGGTCAGCTCGATCTGTTGCTGTTCGGTACTGCAGCCTCGGTCGTCTTCTCGCTGGTGGCGCAGATTGGCGAGCAGGTCGACTTCCTGCGCTTTCTTCCACGTGACCGCCGCACTTCGAAGAAATCCTGGTGGATCGCGCTGCTCAGCGCCGGTCCCGGCTGGATCATTCTTGGCGCGTTGAAACTGCTGGCGGGATCGTTCCTTGCCTTCTTCGCTCTCAACCACGGCGTTAACTATGAGCACGCGGCCGAGCCCGCGCATATGTATCTTCAGGCGTTCGGTTACGTGCTATCCGAGCCTGATCTTGCGTTGGCCCTCACCGGCGCTTTCGTGATCATCTCCCAGGTCAAGATCAACGTGACCAACGCTTATGCCGGTTCGATCGCGTGGTCGAATTTCTTCTCCCGATTGACCCATAGCCATCCCGGCCGCGTCGTCTGGCTGGTTTTCAACGTATTGGTCGCGCTCCTGCTGATGGAAATCGGCGTCTACAAGGCGCTGGAACAGACGCTTGCGCTTTACTCGAATGTCGCCATCGCCTGGGTCGGCGCGCTCGTCTCCGATCTCGTCGTCAACAAGCCGTTCGGGCTGCGCCCCCAGCACATGGAGTTCAAACGCGCCCATCTCTACGACATCAATCCAGTCGGCGTCGGTGCGATGTCCATCGCCACAATCGTTTCGATCAGCGCCTTCTATGGCCTGTTCGGACCAACGGCCAAAGCGTTGGCGCCGTTCGTCGCCCTGGCCGTGGCCTTCGTTGCCGCGCCGCTGATAGCTTTTGCGACGGGGGGAAAATACTACATTGCACGCAAACCGAAGCGGAGCTGGCAGAATATCGAGGCGATCCGGTGCTGCATCTGCGAGCACACTTTCGAACCGGAAGACATGGCCGCCTGCCCTGCCTATGCCGGGCCGATCTGCTCGCTATGTTGTTCGCTTGATGCGCGCTGTCACGACCTCTGCAAACCGCACGCCCGCATCCAGGCGCAAGTCGCCGAAAGTCTCGGCAAACTGCTGCCGCAGCCGATTTACGCTCATATCAATTCACAGGTCGGGCATTATCTCGGAGTCTTTGCGGTCTCGGCGGGATTGGTCGGCCTCACGCTTGGCCTGATCTATCTTCAGACATCGGCTACCACCAATGTCGACCACCTTTTGCTCTCCGACGTGCTTTGGAAGGTCTTCTTTGCACTGACGATCATCATCGGCGTCGTTGCATGGCTGTTTGTGCTGGCGCAGCAGAGCCGGCGCGCAGCGGAAGCGGAAACCCGGCGGCAAACCGCACTCCTGATTCAGGAAATCGACGCGCACAAGCGCACCGACGCCGAATTGCAGCGCGCCAAGGAGGTCGCGGAGTCTGCCAATCTCGCAAAAAGCCGTTATGTGGTGGGCTTGAGTCATGAATTGCGTTCGCCGCTGAACGCAATCAGCGGCTACGCGCAATTGCTTGAGCAGGATTCGAGCCTGCAGGCCAAGCCGAGCGACCAGGTGCGCGTGATTCGCCGCAGCGCCGATCACCTGTCAGGCCTGATTGACGGCATTCTCGATATTTCCAAGATCGAGGCTGGCCGGCTCTATCTGTCGCGGGACGAAGTTCGGCTGAGCGAATTTCTCGATCAGCTCGTCGGCATGTTCCGCCTGCAGGCCGCCGCCAAGGGCATCGATTTCATCTTCAAACGGCCAGCGGTGCTGCCGGTCGTCGTCTATGCCGACGAGAAGCGGCTGCGCCAGGTCTTGATCAACCTGCTGTCGAACGCGATCAAGTTCACGCAAGCCGGCAGGGTGAACTTCGTGGTGCACTACCGCAGTCCGGTCGCAGAGTTTGAAGTGACCGATACCGGCCCTGGCATTCAAACATCCGACCTTGAGCGGATCTTTGCGCCATTCGAACGCGGCGCAATCGGCGTCGCGCAGCCGCGAACCGGTACCGGCCTCGGCCTGACCATCAGCCGGTTGCTCGCGGGCGTGATGGGCGGTGACATCCAGGTTTCCAGCACTGTCGGCATCGGTAGCACGTTTCGGCTGAAAATCTTGCTGTCGGAAGTGACAAAGCCGACGCGCGTAGCGCCTGTCAAAGCACCGATCCTGGGTTATCATGGCCCACGCAGGACGATCCTGATCACCGACGACGATCCCGTTCAGCGCGACCTCTTGCGCGAAGTTTTGGCGCCATTGGGATTCATCATTCTGAGCGCGCCCGACGGCCCCGGTTGCCTCGCGCTTGCGCAGCATTGCCGGCCCGACCTTTTCTTGCTGGATATTTCGATGGCGGGCATGGACGGCTGGACCGTAGCCGAGACGCTGCGTTCAAGTGGGCATCATCAGGCCCGTATCCTGATGGTTTCGGCAAGCGCCTTGGAAGCACATGGTGCGCCGTTGGCGCAGCCCTTTCACGATGGTTATCTAATGAAGCCGATCGATATTCCGAGGCTATTGGAACTGATCCGCCAGCTTCTCAAGATCGAATGGCAACACTCCAACGAGCAGGTTGTACCCCCGCGCTGGCATCCAGGCAGCGGCCCTCGACCGTCCACGGAACACATCGAGGAACTCATCGGTCTCGGGAAGCTGGGTTACATTCGAGCGATCCAGGTCAAACTAGATGAAATCGGTGCCGATTTTCCCGAACACACCGCCTTTGTCTCGCAAATGCGCTCCCTGATCGACTGCTTCGATCTTGATCAGTATATGGCAACCCTGAAGACGCTGCACAGCCATGATCACTGAATCAAAAAAGCGCGATGTGGCCCTCGTCGTCGATGACTCGCCTGAAACGTTGCGCCTGCTCACCGATGCACTCGACAACGTCGGCATGACCGTGATGGTTGCCCTTGACGGCACGGCCGCCATGCGAATCGTCGACCAGATCACGCCCGATATCATTCTGCTCGACGCAGTTATGCCCGGCATGGATGGCTTTGAGACTTGCCGTCGTCTCAAGCGTGAAACAGGCCTGAGCAATGTGCCGGTGATCTTCATGACCGGTCTGGCCGAGACCGAGCACATCGTAAGCGGACTAGAAGCCGGGGGCGTCGATTATGTCACCAAGCCGATCGCCATTGAGGAAATGCTGGCGCGGATTCGTGTCCATCTGGCCAATGCGCGGCTGACCCAGAGCGCGCGGGCGGCGCTCGATGTGTCTGGCCGGTTTTTGCTCGCTATCAGCAAGCAGGGCAAGTTGGTCTGGGCGACACCGCAAGCCCAGAGGTTATTGTCGGAAAGTCTCGCTTCCGGGACAGGCGACGAATTCGTGCTGCCCGAACCCATGATGCAATGGCTTGAGCAGGCGCAGAAGGGCAAGGCCAAAGCAAAAACCCAGGCCTTATCCTTCCCCGAGAATGAGCAGCTTCGGCTGCAATACATGGGAAAACTCGGGCCGAATGAATTTCTGCTGCGCCTGGCAAAAGACACGAGTGCTGACATGCCCGCGGAATTTTCCAGTGAACTCGGGTTGACGACACGCGAGGGCGAGGTGTTGTCTTGGTTGAGCAAGGGAAAGACCAACCGCGACATCGCCCAGATCCTGGGCTTAAGCCCCAGAACGGTGGATAAACATCTCGAACAAATCTACGCCAAGCTTGGCGTCGAAAATCGCACCGCTGCTGCTGCAATCGCGACGAACACGAACCGGCGCAATTCATAGTCGCTAATCTTCGACCGTGGCAATCCCCGAGCCTTGCCATAGGTACAAGAATTCGCATCCGCTTGATGTCGGCTTTGGGTCCACGCGTCACTTTGAGCGCGCGCCGCTCACTTCCGGTCTTGCACCGGCGCGACGCCTTTGACCCAAATAGCCGGCGGATCATGCATCGCACCCAGGTCAAGGGCGACGCGAGGCCGGTCTGATGCGCAAATTCGGCATCTCCAACCCGGTCCTGCTAATCATCTGTCTGAAGGCGCACCTCTTCATCGCGCTCATTTGATGATTGCAGTGGAATCATCAAATGGGCAGCAGATTTGTCAAAGATTGCGCGATCCTTTTGCCAAAAGTTCTGAAGCTGTCGGAATCCGGCTGTCGTGACAGCGACGGACCGGATGGAAACCGCCCAGTTGCTAAGTGTGACACCGGAGCCCAAATGCGACGCACGCTTTTCGCTGCTTTCCTATGCCTTGCTCTCGCTGATTCGACCGCTGCCCTGCAACAGCAGCCGACCGCCGTTCCGGTCGGCGTCGTCAGAGCGGCACATAAGCTGATCGCTCGCAGGACTGACTTCGTTGGCCGGGTCGAGGCGATCAGTCGGGTTGAAATTCGCGCGCGGATCACCGGTTTTCTGGACGAGCTGCTGTTCAAAGAAGGCGACCTGATCAAGGCGGGAGCGCCGCATTACCGTATCGAGAAGGGATTGCTCAAGGCCCAGATCGAGCAAGCGGAAGGCGCCCTGGAGCGGAGCAAAGCCGCGAAAATGGCATGAAGTAGCAGTGGCCCTGTTCAGGAATTGATTGTGACGCGCAATCTCACGGTGCTTGTTCTCGTCGCTCTGGCGTTCATGCTCGCAGCCTGCGCCGGACGTCCCGCGCAAGGCGTCCTCATTTCAACCGCCGGAATTGCCGGAACCTCGCTCGTTCCGATTTACGCCGTCACCAATCGCGAGCGCTCGACCACCGATCCCGGCGAGATGTTCAGCGGTGAACGCGCTGCGGAGACATCCTACGCCGCGATCGCCGTCTCGATCCCACCCGACACAGCGCGGAAAGTCGGAGAGGTCCAGTGGCCAGCGTCGCTGCCGGGAAATCCGGCAACGGATTTCATGACCGTGTCGGCCGACTACATCGACAAGCCGCGCTTCGCAGCCTCCATCGCCG
>NZ_DATMLW010000227.1:0-3372 GCF_035570375.1 Bradyrhizobium sp.
CGGATCCCATGATGGAAGGGCCCTGGTGCCGATTCCGAAGAGAAGCGCGAGCCCGTGAGCGACATCGACATTGCAGTGGCGGATAGTCTGAAAGTGCTTGACCTCAAACGGCCGATTAGAGAAGCGACCTAATTGCTGCGCAGCCGCGAAACGACGCGAAGGGCTAATGGCGGAAATGCTCGTCGAAGATGATCCGATTGCTAACGTCGTGTCCATTCGCTGATCCGGAAGAAGGAATTTCAAAATCATCATGAGAGACGCTCGGGTCTGCGAGGAACGTTGGCGCTCAGATAAACCCAATGGATAGGATCATGCTCGAGGGCGCGGAAACCATGGCGCTATCGCCGGACCTGGCCGAAACGACTTCCAGGTCCCTGGCGGCTGAGCGAGACGATCGGCGATGACCCACAGGGCCGGCGCATGAAAACCAAGGCCAATGTGAGTGGTGTTGACCTCAACGTTCTCCCGCTCACCGCCCTCTTCCTCTAAGCACGCGCGCCAGGCGACGACGCCGTCGGCGCGCGTGTATATCGACGTCGACGGGACTGGAATCGGTTGGGCCAACCGGCTCACCCGGTCGGGGGTTGGCGGCTCGTATTTCTGTCCCGTGAGGAGCCTCCAGATGGCACGGACATTGCTCGCGCCCGGCGCAGCAAAGGGGCTTCCGAGCGTGATGACCATGCGAACGTCAGCCGGGATTTGTCGCGCGACTTCACGCGCGATGATGCCACCGCGGCTCCAGCCGACCAAGCTAACCTTCAGGCCGGAGTCGTTCCGAAGCATGGCGACCCGCGTAGCCAGGGCAGAAACGTCGGTGTCCGGCGCTCGGACATTGCGTCCGCGACCCCAGCCATAAACCTGATACCCCAAGGCGTTGAGGAAACCGCGGATCGCGATCGTCGACCGATCGTCCGCCCCCAGTCCGGGCAGGACCATCACCGGATGTGGCTGTCCGCGCGGCGCGGTGGCCAGGAATGGCGCGGCAGCGAACAGCGCAGGAATATCAAGCAGCCCACGCCCCTCGGTGGTGAGCAGGGCTAGCGAGGGTGGCCTTACCGTCTTGTCGTCGCTACCCATCAATACGACTCATTGCTACTGGGCTTGACGCATAGATTTCAGTTGTCTATCCGCCGCAAGGCAGTGATCCGCGATGGCATCGACGAGGATAGGCACTAGACCGTTCGCCAGATCGTGTCCCATGCCGGGAATGATCTTCAGCGCAGCGCCCGGGATGTGCTTGGCAGTGTCCGTGCCGGCTTCGACGGGGACGAGCGGATCGTCGGCGCCATGAATCACCAATGTGGAAACCTTGATCTCCTTCAACAACTCAACCCGGCTGCCGGACGCTAGAATCGCCAGCATCTGACGCCCTACGCCGGGGGGATAATAAGAACGATCGGCGGCTCGCTCGACCTTTGCACGAAGCTCGGCATCCGACGTCGGAAATCCTGGGCTACCGATAATGCGAAGGATCCTCACACCCTCTCTTATGACGCTTTCGCGATCACCAAATGGTGGACGAGACGAAAGCAGTGCTGAAATTGCCTCGGGCCTGCCCTGCGGCAAGCCGGGGGCGCCGCTCGACGACATGATCGACGTCAGGCTCCGCGCGCGATCTGCATATCGGGCCGCGACAATCTGGGCGATCATCCCACCCATCGAGGCGCCGATCATGTGGGCACGGCCGATGTGAAGTGCGCCCATGAGGCCGACGGTATCCGCTGCCATGTCGTCGAGCGCATAGGGCGCCTCCACGGACTCCCCTGCCATGGCGCGTGCGAAGGCGGCGATCAGATCGACTGGCGCGGCGTTCTCGATCTTTGTCGAAAGGCCGATATCACGGTTGTCGAAGCGCACGACGCGAAAGCCGCGTTGCGCAAGCGCGAGGCAGAACGCGTCCGGCCACGCGATCATCTGGGTCCCCAGACCCATGATGAGCAAGATCACCGGGGCCTTCGCGTCACCTATCTCGTCGTAACAAAGGTTGATACCGTTCGCAGCGACAATTGGCATCCATGTCTCTCCTGCCACCCTCTCATCACGAACTACTCAGGCATTGCGGCCTTTGCCAAAAACGTTGCCGACCGCCCGCCTCAGCCAACTCGGCTGATATTTCATCCATCGGACCGCAAGCTCGTTTGCAATTCCCGCGACATGGACCGGCTTTCCCGCCATGCAGGCGCGATAGCCTTCCTGAGCAACCGTCCTGGCATCCATGATCATCATGCCGGGCAGGCTGCCAAGGCTCGTGCCGTGGACCATTCCTGTATCGGTTACACCGGGACACAGGGTCGTCGCCGTAACCTTGGTACCGCTCAATTCCTGGGATAGAGCATCGCCGAACGACAGCACATAGGCCTTCGAAGCAGCATAGACAGCAAGATTCGGAACCGGCATGAAGGCCGCGACTGACGCAACGTTCAGAATCCTTCCGCAGTTCCGCTCGA
The DNA here is from genome assembly GCF_035570375.1 of Bradyrhizobium sp. GTDB lineage: Bacteria > Pseudomonadota > Alphaproteobacteria > Rhizobiales > Xanthobacteraceae > Bradyrhizobium. Next base: position 2,448 of record NZ_DATMLW010000227.1, read on the forward strand.
GCATCGGCCCAAGAAACAGGCGTGTGAGCGCGGTCAGAGCAACGATATTGACCTGTAACAGCCGCAACTGTTCATCGAGGCCGATTGCGCCGAAGCGACCTTCCAACAAGAGGCCTGCGTTGTTCACAAGCAGATCGATCTGCACCCCCGCGTCATTGAGCGAGTCGAAGACGGCTCGCGCCGCACCGTGCTCGCAGAGATCGGCTGGAACGATCGTAACCCTGGTGCCGTGTTGATCCCCCAGCTCGCGCGCCAGGTCCTCCAGTTTGTCCCGGCTACGCGCAAGCAACACAAGGCTGAACCGATTGGCAGCCAATACGCGCGCGAGTTCAAGGCCGATGCCGCCCGACGCGCCGGTGACCAGCGCAGTCTGGCTGTCATTTCCGTTGGTCGTCATGTGGACATCCTGTTCGCGCCCGTCAATGCGCGGGCACCGCGGCCGGCGTACGGGCGGCCGCCGGAGCCGGCCGTATCGTCAGCAGAAGAATCATTCCGGACAGCACGTACAACGTCATCACGAAATACATGCTGTAAATGTTGTCGTCCGTGGCTCTCAGAATAAATCCATTGATCGACGGACTGAGCGCTGGACCAAGGTTTCCGAGACTGCTGATGAAGGCGAGCCCACCGGCGGCAGCACCTGTCGACAGATACTCGCTGGTCAGTGCAAAGAACAGCGGGGTCGCCGACGCAATCCCGATGACCGCGAAGGAGAGAGCCATGATCGATCCGACCAAATTGCCCTCAAGCAGCGTGGTGATGAAAAGGCCGACCGCCGCAATAACAACGCATGCAGCAAAGTGCCATCGCCGTTCATGCCACTTGTCCGAATGGCGACCAATCAGGATCATGCCGATGACGCCCGCGGCATTTGGGATTCCTGCATAGATTCCGACCAGGAACAGGTCCTTGACCCCCCAACTGT
>NZ_DATMLW010000228.1:0-5253 GCF_035570375.1 Bradyrhizobium sp.
ACCTTTTACGTCCTGCACACTGGGGCCGCAAGAAAGACCGGCCGGGGTACCCCCACCCCCTGTCCAGATACCCCCGGGGGTCCCGCACCTATGTCGAGGCTCGCGACCGCTGGCTGGTCAAACCCATCCGAACAACGCGCAAGGACTGGACTGAACCAGTTCGTCTCTGACGCGCAGAGTGTATGGCTCGGCGCCAGGACGGAGTGTCCGCACCGGAGCCGCGCGCCGGAAGGATGGCAACATCTGCGAGGATGACTCTAGGACAGGAATCATGGCCAGCGATGCGGAAAGCTATCACCGCAGCCCTTGAAGGCGACCTGATCCGCGGATCACGGCGGGCGCGGCCCTGCTGGCGTGCGCCGACGCATTTCGACCGGCGCGGGGTCTACCAGAGTAATCACCGGCATCATCGTTCGAGCGACGAGACTGCGAGAGCGCGGCTGTGCCCGCTGCTTCGAGCTCTCACGCGCGCGCATCTTGGAACCTAGTTGGAACCTCTGCTGGACAATCACTGCTAAAGGAGCCGAAGGTGCTCCAAGAAAAAATAGCGAATACAACTGGTTGCTTGGTGGGCGCACCAGGGCTCGAACCTGGGACCCGCTGATTAAGAGTCAGCTGCTCTACCAACTGAGCTATGCGCCCGGACCTGGTCCGGAAAGAGCCTTTCGCGAGACGGCGTCGTTTAGCAAAGCGACCCTGGAATGTCTAGCAAGTGCGCGAGCTTTTCACAAACCCCGAAGCGTGGCGCAAGTCGCAGAAAAGCCGCCGGAATCCGGCGGCTTGCCTGACAACTTGCGGAACCGGTCTTAGGCCCGGCACGCGCCCCGGTTTGGGCTGCGAGGCAGCCAGCGCCCGAGTGTGGCTTTGCTTGCGACGTGAACCGGGACACTAGAGCCGTTCGGGGCCTTCCCTGCCGGGGGCGCGGTCGCCGTCCCGGTCGCCGCCCATCATGCCACGCCCGAAGCGGCCGTGGCCCCAGCCATCGCCGCCGAAGCGGCCGGCGCGATGGGTCAGGATGGCGAGGCGTCGTTTCTGGCCCTCATCGAGGGTCTTGTACAGAGGATCGGCCGCATCGGCGACCTTCTTCATCGCGGCACCCATGCTCACCATGTATTCGGCGCGCTCGCGCAGGCGGGTCACCGGGTCGCCCGGCTTGGAATCGTCGGAATTCGCCTTCATCCGCGCATTGGCGCGATCGATCCGAAGCTTGACGAGGTCGCGCACCGCGCTTTCGACCGGAGGCCACAGTTTTTCCTGATCGGCGCTCAGTTTCAGCCCGGCATGAACCGCGGCGATCCGCGCATCCGCCAGCGCCGCCCTGTCTTCCATGCTCAGCCGCATCTGCCCCATGTGCTCGCGAAACCAGCCCTGGTGCTGGGCGTAGACCGCCGACGAACCGGCGATGGCGAGCGCGGCGACGCCGGCGATTGCGAACTTCCTCATGTGAACCTCCTCCAAAAGCATGATGGCGACCCGAAGCGCCGCTTTGGCGCCAGGGAGAGCCGGTTCTTGCCCGCGAAGAACGCGGAATGCGTTTGCGCGGAGACCATGCCTGACCTTAGACCGGCAAGGATGAGCGCGCGGGAGCCGGCGATCAACTTACAGTTTCGCAACGAACCACTCTCTTACCAACATTTAATCTCGTTAATTTCGTTCATATAGCTGACGGCTCAAATCCACCACACCAACGCTCAGATCATGCCAAGCAGCCGCGGCAGCCAGAGCGAAATCTCGGGCACGTAGGTGATCAGACCGAGGAAGACCAGCATCGCGCAAAGCCACGGCAGCACCGCGATCGTGATCTCGCTGATGCCCATTTTTGCGATGCTCGAGGCGATGTAAAGGTTAAGGCCGACCGGCGGGTGGCACAGTCCGACCTCGGTATTGACGATCATGAGCACGCCGAGATGGACCGGGTGAACGCCGAGCTTGGTCGCCAGCGGATAGAGGATCGGCGCCATGATCAAAAGGATCGACGAGGGGTCCATCACATTGCCGGCGGCGAGCAGGATGACGTTGACGACCAGCAAGAACATCCAGATCGAGAAGTTCTTGTCGATGATCCACGCCGCCATCGCCTGCGGAATCTGTTCATGCGTCATCAGGAAGGAGAACAGCACCGCGTTGGTGATGATGTAGAGCAGCATCGAGCTCATGCTCGCGGCCTGCAGCAGCACCTTCGGCACATCCACAAGCCTCAGCTCCTTGTAGACGAACACCGTGATAAAGCAGGCGTAGGTCGCGGCGACCGCGGCCGCTTCCGTCGGCGTGAAGATGCCGCCGTAGATGCCGCCGAGCACGATACCGATCAGAAGCAGGCCCCAGACGCTTTCGCGGAAGGCCGCAAACTGCTCGGCGAACGAGGCCCGCTTCATTTTCGGATAGTCGTTGCGTCGGGCGACGACGAACGTCACGGCGGCGAGCATCAAGGCCAGCACGATGCCGGGCACGATGCCGGCCATGAACAGCGCGCCGATCGAGGTATTGGTGGAGACGCCGTACAGCACCAGAATGATCGAGGGCGGCACCAGGATGCCAAGCGCGCCCGAGGTCGAGATCACGCCGACGCCGAAACGGCGCGGATAGCCGTACTGCACCATCGCCGGCAGCATGATCGAGCCGATCGCAACCACCGTTGCGACGCTCGAGCCCGAGATCGCGGCGAACATCGCGCAGGCCGCGACGCCCGCAAGCCCGAGCCCGCCCGGCAAATGACCGACCAGCGACGTGGTGAAGGCAATCATGCGCCGCGCCACCCCGCCGCGGGTCAGGAACGTGCCGGCGAGGATGAAGAACGGGATCGCCATGATGCCGAAATTGTCGAGACCCGAAAACAGTTTTAGTCCGACGCTTTCGATCGGCACTTCGGTCATCGTGAACAGGAAGGTGAGCACGGTCAGGCCGAGCGAAATCGAGATCGGCATGCCCGTCAGCATCAACGCAAACAGCAATCCGAAGATCAGCGCCGCACTCATCACGCTTCTCCGAGCGAGATCGGCGCTTTCGTGCTGACCTCGATATCATCGACATGGGCGGCGTCGTGGTGCGGCAGCTCGTCGTAACGATAATAGCTCCACATCACCTGCAGGAAGCGGAAGCACATCAGATAGGAGCCGAGCGGGATGCAGGCATAGACCAGCCAGCTCGGCAGTTCGAGATCGGGCGAGACCTGGTCGGTGTGCATCAGTTCGATGACGAATTTGGCGCCCATGGTGCCGACGATCGCGGTGAACAACGCGCCGCCCGCAAGCCCGAACAGGATCGTCACCTTGCGCCAGCGATCGTTGAGGTGGTTGATCAGGACGTCGACGCCGACATGGATGCCCTGGCGCACGCCATAGGCCGCGCCGAACTTCGCCATCCAGATGAACATGTAGATGCAAAGTTCCTGCGACCAGGCGAGGTTGATTCCGAACAGGTAGGGATAGAGGACCGGAACATCGACGAGAAAGCGATGCACCACGGCGACGAAGGTGATCACCGTCGCCGCCCCCATCAGGCTTGCGATCAGAATCTCCTCGAGCCGGTCAAGAACGCGTAGAAACATCAATAGTGCCCCATCATGATCGAGCGGACCAATCAGCCGACTCGATCATACCCCTTAAAGCTGATGAATTAGGTCGAACGGCAACCGCAGTGAACTCCCTCTCCCCGCTTGCGGGGAGAGGGTTGGGGTGAGGGGGATTTTCCAAGAGCATGGTCTGCGGATAATCCCCCTCACCCGATCGCACTGGACGATGCTCCGCATCGCCAGGAGCGATCGACCTCTCCCCGTAAACGGGGAGAGGTGAGCCGAGTTTGCTTGCAGAGCGATCCTGCCAAGACCATCTCGATTTCGCCGCTTCACGCCCCACTTTGCCAAAGCGATCCTTCCACTCAGTTCATCGGGCTGCGGCCGGTTTCTTTGAGGAATTCGTCGATCAGGGGCTGGCCGACCCGCGAGGCCACCTCCTTGTAGACCGGCATCATGGCCTTGCGCATCGCCGCATCCTGCTCCTGTGTCAGGTTAAGGATCTCGGTCTTGCCGGACTTCTTGATGTCCGCGAGCGCGTCGTCGTTCTCCCTGGCCGACTGGCCGTTGCCGTATTCGGTGGCTTCCTTCAACGCCTTTTCGCAAGCCGCGCGGATGTCGGGCGGCATGCCTTCCCAGAACTTCTTGTTGGCGACCACCACATAGCCGATGTAGCCATGATTGGTGACGGTCGCGTATTTCTGCACCTCATGCATCTTCTGCGTATAGATGTTCGACCAGGTGTTCTCCTGGCCGTCGACCACGCCGGTTTGCAGCGCCTGATAGACCTCGGAGAACGCCATCACCTGCGGAATGGCGCCGAGCGTGCGGAACTGCGCCTCGATCACCTTGGAGGACTGGATGCGGAATTTCATCCCCTTGTAATCCGAAGGCGCGATCAGCTTTCTGTTGGCAGTCATCTGCTTGAAACCGTTGTCCCAGTAGGCAAGACCGGTCATGCCCTTCGGCTCTAACAGCTTGAGCAGTCTTGTCCCTAACGGTCCGTCCGTCACCTTGCGCAACGTGGCGAGGTCCGGGAGAATGTAGGGAAGGTCGAACACCTCGAATTCGCGTACGCCGATCGGGCCGAACTTGGAATTCGACGGCGCCAGCATCTGCACCGCGCCGAGCTGCAGCGCTTCCAGCTCTTCCTTGTCCTTGTAGAGGGTCGAGTTCGGATAGACTTCGACCTTGACCTTGCCGTCGGCGTATTTTTCGGCAAGCTCCTTGAACTTTTCGGCCGCCTTGCCCTTGGGCGTGTCGGAGGCCACGACGTGGCTGAACTTGATGACGATCGGCGACTGCGCCGATGCGCCTCCCACGAGCGCCAATGCCGCGATCGCCGCAGCCGCCAATACCATTTTACGCATGTGACCTCCCGATTGACCTTTTGCGGCTGCGCGCTGAAAAGGCGCGCTCCAAAACGTTGTTTTCTCGCCTGAACCAATACAGAGACGGGATGCGAAAGGCCATTGCCCGTTAGCAGGGTGGTGGAGAGCCTTGCTGCGATGCACAAACGCAGCGAAGTTCTCCCTCTCCCCGCTTGCGGGGAGAGGGTTGGGTGAGGGGGAATCAACGCACATTCGAGCTATCGGATAGTCCCCCTTGTAAGTCGAAAGTCCGTTCGTCTGGTATTGTAGACGGTGCGGTGACGGACGGGAGTCCGCAGACCCCAAGGTCGTTGCAGACCGTGGGTGAGACAGGTGCCCCGTCCGTCAGTCCATCGAACCCGAACAGTCGCC
>NZ_DATMLW010000229.1:0-7894 GCF_035570375.1 Bradyrhizobium sp.
CAGGTTTGGCGGCCGATCCACCATCCTGTGGAGACTTATCCGCTCGCCATGGCGGATGCGCAAACGCTGTCGCCACCGGATATGATTGTGTCAGAGCGGCGCGCGCCCGGACGCATCGGCCAGACTTATGCGATCAAGTACGATCCGAAACACAAGTGGTACTGGTTCCCGCGCATGCGGCGCGAGGAGGCCTATGTATTCAAGGTGTTCGATTCGATGAAGGACGGCCGCGCGCGCTGGACCGCGCACACCGCGTTCGAGGATCCCACCACCCCGCCGCATGCGCGGCCGCGCGAAAGCATCGAAATCCGCACGATGGCATTTTTTTAGGGGCGCGGGTCCCGCGCGTTGACGGCGTCAAAAAGCGACATCCCTGATCTCCAAGCGGATGTCTTCATGCGCGCTCGAAAGCGGACAGTCCCCGATATACGCCGCAGGTCTCGCAAGCTCACTGTTTCGGAATTTTCGCCTTCTCGATCACGCTCTGCCATTTGTCGATGTCGGATTTGAGCCGGCTTGCGATCTCCTCGGGCGTGCTCGCCTTGGCCTCGATGCCGAGCGTGAGCAGCCGCTTCTTTAGTTCGGCGTCGGCGAGTATATCCTGCAATGCGGCGTTGAGCGTTTTCACGATTTCCGGCTCGGTGCGCGCCGGCGCGAACAGCGCGTTCCAGGAGACGACGTCATAATTATTGACCCCGCTTTCCTGCACGGTTGCGAGATCAGGCATACTTTCCGAGCGCACCGGACCACTTGAGGCAAGCGCGCGGAACTTGCCTTCGGCGATGTTGCCCTTGATCGCCGAATAGCTGTCGATCATCAGCGCGATATTGCCCTGCAGGAGCGATACCTCGACCTCCGGCGTGCCGCGATAGGGGACAATGGTGAAATCGATATTGGCTGCAGTCTTGAACAGTTCGGCCGACAGGTTCTGCGTGCTGCCGACATTGATGGTGCCGACATTCAACGCGCCGGGCTTGGCCTTGGCCGCGGCGATGAAGTCGCCGAGCGTGGTGAAACCGGATGAAGCGGATGTGCAGAAGATGAAATCGAAAAATCCGAGGCTCGAAACCGGTGCGAAATCCTTCAAGGGGTCGAATGGCAGGCGCTTAAACACTGAGACGCTGATCGCGGTTCCGTTGGTCACCATGATCAGCGTATGGCCGTCGGGCGCCGCCGACATCACGCTGCGCGCCGCCGCAATGCCGCCGGCGCCGGGCTGGTTCTCGACAAAAAAACGCTGAGAAAGGGACTCGGAAAGTTTCTCCGCAATGATGCGCGCGGTCGTATCGGCGACGCCGCCGGCTGCGAATGGAACGACGATTCGAACTGGCCGGTTCGGATAATTCGCCTGCGCACGCGCAGCGGGCGAGGCAACGGCAGGCGCGCAAGCCGCCATCACCATCAGCCACAACGCTGGCCGAGCGCGCAGTTTGGCGCCATAAATTCTCATGAAAAGTCCATTGTCCCGGAAAAACGAAGCCGTCAAGCACCGGATTTACTTTGGTGCCGATGAAGCCGTGCTGAAGCGCGCGAGCGATCGCGCGCATTCAAGCAAACCGCTTCAGACTCAAACGAATGGCGACAGCGTGCCGGCGGCCGCCAGCAGCACCACAACGACCCATGACGGCAACTTCCAGACGGTGAGCAGCAGGAAGCCTGCAAGCGCCAGCGCAAAATCGCGGCCGCTCATCACCGCACTGGTCCAGACCGGGCTGTAGAGCGCCGCACCGAGAATGCCGACCACGGCGGCATTGGTGCCGCGCAAGGCGGCTTGCGCAGCGGGGCGCGCGCGCATCGCATCCCAGAACGGCAGCATGCCGTAGACCAGCAGCATGCCCGGAAGCAGCAAGGCGACGAGCGCAATCGCAGCGCCCGCAAGGCCATTCGGCGGCGAGTTCATCACGGCGCCGAGATACGCGGCGAAGGTGAAGAGCGGCCCCGGCACGGCCTGGGCCAGACCATATCCGGCCAGAAACGTCTCGTTGCTCACCCATCCGGGGCTCACGACCTGCGCCTGCAGCAGCGGCAGCACCACGTGACCGCCGCCAAAGACGAGCGCACCGGAACGGTAAAAGGCATCGAACATCGCGATCGTATGCGATCCGCTCGCAGCCGCTAGCACCGGAGTAAGCAGGAGCAGGGCCGCGAACAAAAGAAGAGCAATCCCGCCGCTGAGCCTTGTGACCGGAAAATTCAGGTGACCCGAGACAGGCGGGGCCTCTCCGCGACAAAGCCAGAGCCCGGCGCAAGCACCGAGTGCGATGGCGGCAATTTGCGCAATGGAGCCGGCGAATGTCACCACGACCGCGACCGCGGCCAGCGCAATGGCGGCGCGCGGCCGATCGGGTGTCAGGCTGCACGCCATGCCCCAGATGGCTTGCGCGACGACCGCGACCGCGACGAGTTTTAGCCCATGCAGGAAGCCTTCTGCCACCGGTCCGGTGAACGAGGCCGCACCCATGGCAAAGGCGAACATGATCACGGCCGACGGCATGGTGAAGGCGAACCAGGCGGCAAGGCCGCCCAACAGCCCGTTGCCGCGCAGAACGCCAAGGGAAAAACCAGCCTGGCTTGAAGCTGGTCCCGGCAGAAACTGGCAGAGCGCGACCAGGTCCGCATAGGTCGTCTCATCCAGCCATTTGCGCCGGACGACGAGTTCGTTGCGGTAATATCCGAGATGCGCAATCGGTCCGCCGAAGGAACTCACCCCTAGCTTGAGGAAGACTAGAAAAACCTCGACGACCGTCCCTCGCTCCGGAATTGGATTGGAAAGTGAATCGCGCCCCGACGGGATCTCTTGTGAAGCAGTATCGCCCACCCAAGCCTCCGAAACTTCCCTCTACCTGAAAGCGAGCCGCGTGAATTCGCTGCCGGCCACAAACACGAATAGCATATGTATTCGGATTCAGGGCCCTGTTCAGTTACGGGCTGCACGCTCTCGTGTCCTCATTTAGGTTGACACGTCGGCAAATCGGTCCTGTATTTTCGCCCCAGCACGCAAAGCCTCTGCCAGGTCCAGTTTGGAAGCGGCTCTCGTTTGCAAATCCAGGTCTGATTTAGGAATATTGCCATGCCCGATTTCAATCGTCGCGATGCCCTGAAGATGTCGGCGGGTTTTGCCGCCGCGGCGGCCGGTGAATTTTCCTGCATCGAGCTCGCCAAGGCAGGTCCAATTCAGGTGCCTGTCATCGACAAGCTCAGCGTGCGCGTCCTCGTCGACAGCGCCAGCGATATTTTCTTCAAGCCGGCTGAAGTAAGCGGCGTGAAGACCGAGCCCGGCCGCTCCGCCAACTCGCTGCTCCCGCTGCACAGCGAATGGGGCCTTTCGTTATTGCTGGAGCCGCAGCGCGGTGATGCCAAGCGCAGCTTCCTGCTCGATTACGGTTGGACGCCTGCGGCCATCAACGGCAACATGGAGCTGTTGAAAGTCGATCCCTCGAAGGTCGAGGCGCTGATCATGAGCCACGGCCATTGGGACCATTTGGGCGGCCTGATCGGATTCCTCGACAGGCACCGCAAGGTATTGCCGGCCGAATTGACCCTGTATGCCGGCGGCGAAGACAATTTCTGCCAGCGTTACGTGCGGGGGCAGGGTGGCGATTTGGCGGACTATGGCATGCTCGACCGCCGCGATCTCGCCAAGCGCGATGTCAAGGTGATGCTGTGCGAAACGCCGGTCGTGATCGGCGAGGCGGCATTCACCACCGGCAAGATCAAGCGCAACAGCATCGAGAAGGTGCTGCCGAACACGCTTGTCGAGTTCAAACTCAAGGATGGCGCCGGCTGCAACTGGAGCCACTACCTGCCGGCCGAGATGGAAGGCAAGATCGTGCCCGACGAGCACATCCACGAGCATGCGACCTGCTTCAACCTGAAGGACAAGGGCCTCATCGTCATCAGCTCCTGCGGCCATGTCGGTATCGTCAACTCGGTGCGGCAGGCGATGGAAGTCTCGGGCGTCGAGAAGGTGCACGCCATCGTGGGCGGTTTCCATCTCGGACCCGCGCCGGCCGATTACCTGACGCAGGTCGTCGCCGAGATCAGCAAGCTCAATCCGGATGTGATTATCCCGATGCATTGCAGCGGGCTCAATTTCACCCAGGAAGCGCAGCGCCAGATGCCGGGCAAGGTGCTGACCACGACCACCGGCACCCGCATCACCTTTGGCATCTGATCGGCAGCACGAGGCGATGGCGGCGGGTAGTGAATGGCAAATCCACGCCGCGATCGCTCGCGCGCTTTTCCTGGTCGTGTCGTTGCTCTGCTGCGATATGGCTTCCGCGGCCGACGAGCAGCAGTCCGCCGCGGAAATGATGGAAGATCTGATGTACGGCCGCGGAACGGTCGGCGGGCCGTTCACGCTGACCGACCAGAACGGACAGAAACGCAGCGACAGCGAATTTCGCGGCAAGCTGATGATCGTCTATTTCGGATACACCTTTTGCCCCGACGTGTGTCCGACCGATTTGATAGCAATCACCGAAGCACTCAACGCGCTGGGCGCTGCGGCCGAAGGCGTTCAACCGGTTTTCATCACGGTTGATCCCGAGCGCGACACGCCGCTACTCAAGGACTACGTCGCAGCCTTTCATCCGAGCCTTGTCGGCCTGGCCGGTTCGCCTGAGGCGATTCGGAAGGTCGCCAATTCCTACAAGGCCTATTACCGGAAAGTGCCGGGCGGGCAACAAGGGGAGTATTCGATCGACCACACCGGCATCATCTATCTGATGGGACGCGATGGCGAGTATCTCGGCTTTCTGCCGCCGCAGACCGACCCCGGGAAACTGACGGAAGTCTTGCGCAAGCATCTGGCGAAATAGATTGACCGGCTTGATGCCGCCGGACACCGAACGTTACGGCAGGCAATGGCGAACTCATGCAACGAGCTTGACAAGTTAGATGCAATTGCATTAAAGTAAATGCACTTGCATCTAAATTGGAAACGACCATGACCCAGCCTCAACGGACCGAATTCGCCACCTTCCTGCTTCGCGTCACGCTTGGCATCATGTACCTCTCCCATAGCGTGGTCCTGAAGCTTGCAACCTTCGGGCTTGCCGGCACCGCCGGTTTCTTTGTCAGCGTCGGCCTGCCGGGCTGGCTTGCCTATGTCACCTTTGCTGCCGAGGCTGTCGGCGGGGTGCTGCTGGTGCTGGGCGTGAAGACTCGCTGGGTCGTGGTGGCGCTGTCGCCGGCACTGTTCGGCGCCATCATCTGGGTGCACGCCTGGAACGGGTGGGTTTTCACCGCGCCAAACGGCGGCTGGGAATACCCCGCCTTCCTGATCGTCGCCAGCATCGTCCAGTTCCTCCTCGGCGACGGCGCCTATGCTCTCGCGCCCTCCAAAACCTCTGATCGTGCCGCGGGAGCAAGTGCAGCTGCAGCGAGCCCGGTTCGCGGAGCCGCGGCTTAACCAGCTCGGTAACTTGCCGCCTTACAGCAGGCTTACAGGAACCTTCTCGTTAACTTCCGATCCTTGCGGGAGCTTGTCGATCGCATCAAAAGGCCTCAATGGTGGTTAGGACATCCGAACCATCATGGCTGGTTGGCTGGCGATGCGATTGCTGGTTATTGAAGACAACGCCGTGCTTTCCGAGCTGCTCGCCAAGGGCTTGAGGACGGCCGGCTATGAAACCGACCTCCTGGGCACGGCGGCAGAAGCCCGCGCCGCCGTGATGACGACGTCGTACGCGGCCGTGATCCTCGATCTCGGCTTGCCTGATGGCGAGGGGTTGTCGATCTTGAGGGAGCTCAGGCATCGCAAGGACTCGACGCCGGTGCTCGTGCTCACCGCACGCGGCGGAGTTTCGGACCGCGTCAGCGGACTGCGCAGCGGCGCCGATGACTACATGGTCAAGCCGTTCGCGCTCGAAGAGCTGGTCGCGAGGCTGGAAGCGTTGCTGCGCAGGCCGGGCCAGCAGCTCGGAAGCTCGCTTCATATCGCCAATCTCGAGTTCGACTTGCGCAGCCGCCAGGCATCGATCGACGATCAGCCTCAGGTTCTGTCGTCGCGCGAAACGGCCGTGCTCGAACTTCTGATGCGCAGCAAGGGGCGCGTGGTCTCGAAGAAGCAGGTCGAGGACCATATCTTCGGGATCTCCGGAGAGGTCGCCTCCAACGCCGTCGAAGTCTATGTCCATCGCCTGCGCAAGCAGCTTGCCGACAGGGGCGCCAAGGTTCAGATCCATACCATTCGCGGGGTCGGATACCTCATCGCCGAGGAAAAGCGTGATCCGGTTTAAGTCGATCATTTCAAGGATCGTGATCCTGCACGTGATCGCCGTGGCGATCGCGTCGATCCTGATGTCGCTGGCACTCTCCTGGCTTCTCAACATCGCAACCAACAACATCCACAATGAGGCGATGGAGGAGCAGGCGGCATCCGTCGCCCAGCATCTTGTCCTGCGGCCCGACCGCAGCCTCGCGCTCGAGCTTCCGCCAAGCCTTCAGGGCCTCTACTCGCAGCCTTACGGCCGATATTCCTATGCCGTGGTGGACGATCACGGCAAAACCCTGTTTTCCTCGCTGGACGACCAAACGCCGGTTTTTGCCGCCGATCCCCACGCCGCCGACGTTCAATACCTGCAAACCCGCAAAGGCGGCGCGGCCATTTCCGGCGCGAGCATACGCCGGATCATCGGCGGCAGGACGGTGTGGGTGCAGGCGGCCGAAGACCTCGCCAACCGCGACGTGTTGATCGACGACATCGTCGAGGATTTCTTCAAACACGTGGGCTGGATCACGCTGCCGATCCTTCTCGTGCTTCTGGTCACCGATATCGCGATCTTCCGTCGCGCGCTTCTGCCGCTCCGGCAAGCCTCGGAAACCGCCCAGGATATCGGTCCCGCCCGGACCGATATCCGCCTGCCGGTCGACGCGATTCCGAGCGAGGTGCGGCCGTTGGTTTCGGCGATCAACAAGGCGCTCGACCGGCTGGACCAGGGTTTTCGGCTGCAGCGCGAATTCACCGCGGATGCGGCCCACGAGCTGCGCACGCCGCTGAGCATCCTGCGCACCCGCGTCGAAACGCTCGACGACCCGCGCGTCGCAAGAGCCCTGCATTCGGACATCGAGGCGATGAGCCGGGTGGTCGGTCAACTGCTCGACATTGCCGAACTCGAGGCATTTACGATCGATCCTTGCGAAGTGGCGGACCTGCAGGCCGCCTGCGCGGAGGTCGCCGAGTTCATCGCGCCGCTCGCGCTCGAGCAGGGAAGGGAGATCGCGTTGCTGGGTACCAGCGTGCCGGTGTGGATCAGGGGCAATGCCGAGATGATCAAGCGCGCGATCCGCAACCTCGCCGAAAACGCCATCCGGCACGCTCCCAAGGACACGGTAGTCGAATTCGTCGTCGAGGAGAATGGCACGGTGACGGTGCAGGATCGCGGTCCGGGAATTTCGGACGAGGAACGCGAGCTGATTTTTCAACGCTTCTGGCGGCGCGATCGCAACCAGCAGGGAAGTACCGGGCTCGGGCTTTCCATCGTGCAGCGCATCGCCGAACTGCACGGGGCGGCCATCGAGGTCCGGAACAGGCCGCTCGGCGGCGCGCAGTTTTCACTTGCCTTCGTCAAGGCCGAGCAACCGGCCACGGCGGCCTGAAAAGATCCACGTTTTGTCTGCCGCCACTTGACGCAGGCCCGCGTCCTACGATCAAGATGCTTTCGCCCGAACCTCATCACGGGCTAGTGTGGCGGTCCAGAAGTCCGCATCATTGCTGCTGCGAGTTCGTCATGCGGACTTCTGAACCAAAGCCACACTAGAACCTATCTCAAAATTGCGGTGCCGAGTCGATCGGCTATAAAGGGCAGATGATTCGGCTGACGGACGAGCAGTGGGAGCGCATCCGGAAACACTTTCCGGAAGAGCACATTGCTGATGGACGGCCTGGCCG
>NZ_DATMLW010000230.1:0-10054 GCF_035570375.1 Bradyrhizobium sp.
AGACCATCCAGGTAGCGAAGCGCGTAGGGCCAAACGGCGGGGTAGTGGCCAGTGACATATCGGCCTTGACCATGTGCGCCGAAGCGCCGGCGCGGCGGGGCTGGATAACATTGAGACTGTTGAATGCGCGGCAGACGACCTTGACCAAGATCAGCTTCGGCGAGATGCGCGACAGCAGTGTGCGTGGGCTCCTGGTCTATTGCGCGGATTATGCTGCAGCCACTCGATCGCGATCAGCGGTGATGGCTGGCCTGTTCGATATTGAGCCGAGTTTCATTCGCGGTGCGCGCGTCTGATCGCGCGCGGCGGGTAGGACTGGACCTTCGTTCCGAGGTTTTCGTTTGACCTCAGCGCTTCGCTTTCTTTGCCTTCTTTTTCTTGGCTTTCGCCCTCTTGGGCGCTTTCTTTGCGGATTTCTTGGCTGACGCCTTGGCTTTCTTACCGACCTTCTTCTTCGGCCAGACCTTCCTGGCGACTTTCTTTGCGGCCTGCCCGACTTTTACCTCAGGCTTCGGCGCTTCCGCAGGTGCTTCCGGCGTGCCTATCGCATCGGTCGCTTGTTCGATGACAGCTTTCACGTCGTCCATATCGAACCCCCAAGTGTTGACAATGCGAGAACGATAGAGAGATTCGCGAAGCTGTGTCAAAGAGCAGCGCTTAATGAGCCGCCGGGACAGCCGAGGCATGTCATCAAGGCGACTTATTTTTACGGCCTGCCTAAGTAGCAATCGTAAGTGATTCTATCGGACGGCGAGCTTAAAGGAGCAGCGGCATGTCATTGCCTGCGTTGCGGGCTGGGGTAGGTTTGCTTTTGGCACTTGCGATGGTCATTGGCTGGTCGTTGGGTATCGGCCTCCCACTGGCGACGGTTATCATCTGGCTTTTCTCGTAGCCTGCCTTGCGAGCACGCAGCCGTGCAGGAGTGGGGCCGTCTCCGCGCTGAAATTAGAGCGGCCCCTGCCAACTACTTGAAATTGCCCTGCCCCTTCGGACAGCAGCGGTAGTCGGCAAGATAGGTACGCTGGATAAGCGCGAAAGGTCGATGATCTGGATCACATCGACTCGGAAAATTGCGGCAAATGCCTGCGGGACGGCAACCGCGTGCTCCGATTTCCGGTGCAGCCTTAGCAACCCCGGCAAATGCTCTTCATTTTGCGGTCGAGAATGGCGTTTTCCTTCTCCAAGGGATCATTCGGATTGGTCAGAGTCTTCTCCGAGGGCACCTGATCGGCGCGTGGTTGGCGATGACCAATCGGGGCCTCCGGAATTGTCGAACTTGCTGGGCCCGATGATCCTGCGCCCTTAGTCTGCGCGTTTGCCACCGTACCACCAATCAAGAGCGTTAGCGTCATCGTCGCAATGAATTTTGTCCTAAGCATTTTGAGCGCCCCCATGACAGACCGCCTTTTCTTGGTAGAGATGCAGAAATCAGCGAAGTGCAATCAAAACAGTTCCGTCCTGATCAACGCACGTCATCAATACGAGCCTGACTTGATTGGTTCCAATATTCAAGCGCAACCGGCCCGATGTGGCGGGGCACCGGATCATAGTGCCTAGCGAACCAAATGATTTCGTTCGTGGTGACGAGATAGGGTTCGGCGGTGCAAGTGGTGCCGATTTCCGCGTCTTCAAAGTATAATTTGGTCATCGGTTTATCCTCGGCGAGATACGAGTACTAAACTGACCCGCGCTAAATCGCCTTAGACGTGGGTCTTGCCCAGAACGCCCATGAGAAAACCTCTACTTAAGAATTCACTGTCGAGACCCAGCGGCTTGCGGCGAATACAGCCTGTGTTCTTCGCACGCGAAAAGCACCGCCCCGCATGCAGCCTTCGGAGCGCAAGACGGGACGGTGCCGACCCCATGGCTGAGGCCTTTCGGTGCCAAGGGGCCTCGTGGAACCCTACCACATAGCGTCACTGGCTATTGTCGCCCGAAAAGCGCAGCTTGGGCCAGGAGCGCAAGATGACGACACCGGTTCAGCGAGATCAATTTAAGATTTGGTCCAAGGGCATCACCCATAAACCGACTGGGGCGACATCTACTCCGCATCCCGGCGCCCCACACTCCGGAATCATGAACCTCAGCCAGCTCGGTAACCTGCTTCCGAATGGCGACGATTATCGGCCCCACGAAGTGCAAATGATGATGGAGCAGTTGTGGGCAGAGTACGTCAACGCGAATCCCCGTTTGTTCGACGTTCATGATTAAGGGGCCTGGCGCCGCCTATCGAGCTCTGGCTGAAGAAAAATGAGTGGAGTGGCGCGCTTAGCTTAGCTTTCTAATTCCTCGACTCAGCAGGAGATGGCATCTTGCGCGTGGGGTAGGTCAAAGCGAGTATTCGCGATGACCCACATAGCGATCACTTTTAAGTTCGTCGTTCTGACAGTGTTGGCCATTGCGCTGGGGATCATGATCTCGATCGGCGCCACCCATTTGAGAGACAAAGACCCTGTCCCTATCGATCGGGACGCCAGCGCCGGCAGCAGCAAAATTGCTGAATTGCCAAACCCGGACTTGCGGCTTTCGCGCGTTCACCTGTTGCTTTCCAGTATGAAGTGAGCGGCGCCTCGGCACCACTATGATTGCGATATCTAAACAAGGAGGACTAACATGAACGACGCTGAAATTGGCTGGATCGCGGCAATCATCATTGGCGGTCTTGCCGGCTGGCTCGCTGAAATGTTCATGAAGAGCGGGACTGGCATCCTCACCAATATATTACTCGGTATCGTGGGTGCTGCACTGGCCAATTTCCTGCTAGGCTTCTTTGGCATCGCGCTCGGAGGGTGGCTCGGCTACCTCGTTGCGGGCTTCATCGGAGCCTGTATTCTGATCTTTGCGTGGCGCGCAATTAAGGGGCGCACTTAGATTCCGTTTGCGATGAAGTGAGATCGAGGCGCACGCCAATGCGCCGCACATTTCAGATTCCTCCCGCGTCACTTGTAATCGGATCGGCAGCACTAGAACCTGTTTCTGACCCTCTCACAAACCTAGCGATGTTGGCGGCCATCGGCCGCCTGGTCGAGATCGGGCTGAAGGTGAAGAAGTGAGCGAGCCGCCCGTACGGCCCAAAGAATTCGAATTTAGCAAACGTACCATCATCCTTATTGTTTTGGCGATGATCGCCGCGGCCGCCGAGCGGCTGGCCGAATTGCACAAGAAAGGCATTCTCTCGTCGGAAGAATTCGCAGCCAAGAAGGCGGAGCTTCTCTCCCGGTTGTGAGCGACTGCTGCCCTGACCACCCAGTGGCGGCCGGTTGGGCGGGTGTGAGGCGGCGGTGCAGCCAGGTTGCGAGCTGATGCTGAGATTATCGAGGCGCAGCCACAGCGCGGCGTTGCCGCCGACCAAGACGCCGCACTTTCCGCTCGCGCACGTGATTACCTTGGCGTTCCTCTCGACCAGGCGGCGGATGGCTTCTGATTTGCCAACGCCGTCGGCCTTGGGCCCTCAACGCTCCCTCTTGGCAGCAAGGGTTCCTCTTAATGCATCCATCAGGTCGACGACGTTGGTGGGCGCGGGATCGGAGGCAGAGCGCTTTTGTTTTTTAGCCAAAAATTCGATTAGGGCGGTCCTGTAATAGTCCTCAAACTTATCTGGCTGGAATGTACCGGACATCCTTTCGACAATGTGCTTGGCGAGATCCAACATGTCCCTGGTGACTTTTACGTCCTGGATGTCGTCGAAATATTCCTTTTCGCTGCGCACTTCGTAAGGGTAGCGCAGCAGCGTGCCCATCAGGCCCTTGCCGAGCGGCTCGAGTGCGATGATGTGTTCGCGGTTGGTCAGCACCACGCGTCCGATCGCAACCTTGTTCATGCTGCGGGCGGTTTCGCGGATCACTGCGAAGGCGTCGTGACCGACCTTGCCGTCGGGTACGAGGTAGTAGGGCCGGATCAGGTAGCGACTGTCGATATCGGCCTTCGGCACGAACTCGTCGATTTCGATCGTGTGCGTCGACTCAAGAGCGATGTCTTCAAGCTCCTCCTTCGAGACTTCGATATAGGTGTCGGTATCGACCTTGTAGCCCTTGATGATGTCTTCGGAGGGGACTTCCGCGCCGGTATCGGCATCGACCTTGGCATATTTGATGCGATGGCCGGTTTTGCGGTTGATCTGGTTGAAGCTGACCTTTTCGGTGTCGGAAGTAGCCGGATAAAGCGCGACCGGGCAGGTCACGAGCGAAAGCCGCAGAAAGCCCTTCCAATTGGCGCGGGGGGCCATGGGATGCTCCTAAGACGCAACGTACCAAAAGGCCGAGGTTACCACCCGCAAACCGCCTTTCAAGGAGCCGCGGCGAGGAATCTCCCAACGGCGTTAACCAGGCCGTGTTTCCGCGTGCGGGCGCATGGGTATCGCAGTCGGCGGAGCCCTGATCTGACGCCTGATCAGAGCGTGGTAAGGCCCGGAACATGATCTGAAATCATGCGTTGCCCCGGGTGCGCCACCGGGGGGGACCGGCGCCTTACGCGACACCCGAGGAAATCGAGGCCGCCATGGCTACGCAGAGAACGGGACAGCAACGTCAGATCGTCGAAACTCCGACCGAAGCGCGGCAGGCCGAACCCGGTCCGTCGGTGCTTGCTCTTTTGACGGTTTCAACCGGCCTCGCCGTGCTGATCCTCGGGGTGCTCTGGTTCGTATTCTTCCGCACCTGAGGGAGCGAGGTTTCCGACCTGGAACCTTTGCGGATATTTGCTAGGGCGCGGAGGCCGACAAGAGTTCCCGCGATTGCCTCTTGGTCGCAACGGCGAATTGCTCTGTCTTGTCACTGACGCCTTCAGGCTCGTGCTTTGTTGTTTTTCCCTAACTGCGAATCGCGCATGATCGCCTCGCGCTGACCATTTTCGCGGCAGCTTGCGCAGACAAAAAGTTTCCGCGGGTGGCAGGTTTTCGCGTTCAGAAACCATGATGTCGTCACAAGTCGGCAGTGAAGATACTGCGGGGGCGACAACCGGACGAATCCTATGCTCACTATTCTCATCCAGTCGTCGATCTTCGTTGTGGGTTTTGGTCTTGGATATGCCGCATGCGCATGGCGCGCGCATCGGCGCCATCCGACCTACGCTTCGCGCAACACACGGCCGGTCACCTCGATGTTCGGCCATCCCCGCCGGGCATTCTGACGCGGCACAGGGAGATCCGGAACGGCGCGACCAAATCAGGTGGCGTGCGTTCGCCGGGCCGGCAAGTGACTGCAATGGGCCCGGCAAAGGCCCCTGCGTTGACTTTCCGAGAACTCCTTGTCGCTGACATTCGGCCCTTGGGATGGCCCGGGCCTGCGCAGGCGTTTCCGACAATTCAGGATATCTTAACCAAGATAGAGTGACGTGGACTATGGTGCGCTGAGTGCGGGTCGATTTGACCGTCGCTTCGGTATCGCCGCGAAAACTCGCAACAAGGTCAAATCCGGAACCGCGCTGGAATTCCGTATTTGTTGGTGTCCCTGGTTCTGACATTCGTAAAAAGCCCTCGCTGCAACACGGTGCGAATGTGAAAACCGGGACACCGGAAACCACGGCTTGGACCGGACACAGATCGATGTTTCAGCTTTTCTTGCGGGCTCGCGCGCACAATTTCTTCACAGGCCGAGGGGACAACCGGAGTTTCAAGGCCCGGTCGACCGATCGGGACATTGGCACCGACCGCTCGCGGGTCGGCTCCATCCTGGGCGCCATCGAGCATGCCCTCCACGAGGCCGAGCAGGAACAATCGGGTCTCAACCGCCGCGTTGAAGATGTGCTGGCACGCGCGGCGGCGACAGTCGGAAACGCCGCTAACGAGTATCTGGATCGCGAAGCGCTGGACAGCCGACATCAAGACTCGTTTGATGCCGAAATTGCCAATGGCCAACGCCGGCTGCAGGAGCTTGCGACGGCGATCACTCATTTCAGGTTTTTGAAGGCGGCAACGCTGAGCAGGTTTCCGGACCACAAGCCTGCAACGGCACGTGATTGAATCGCCCGTCGCGATCGTCGAATCGGATGGTTAACAAATAGCGCCCGCCGAGCGCTGCATTTGATCCGACCGCGAACCGGAATCGAAATCCACCGGCACTATCCTCGTTTTCGAAAAATGACGGGAGAGCAGCCATGAAGAAGATTTCGATCCTGACGGTCGCTGTCGTGGCGCTCTGCATGGGCCTGCATTCGGCAAGCGCCAGCCTCATTGGGATGCCGCTCAATCTGAAAGCCGCGATCGAGCCTCGCGACGCTGACAGTCAAGCCTGTCAGTTCTATACCGACGATGTTTTTGCAGGCCCTTTGCTGATCAAGGGATGCTGAGAATTGCTGCGGTCAAAATCGGGTTGAACCATCTGATCGCGCCAGGTTGATCCGCAAAAGGAATGACAATGTCTGGCCAACACTGATTCCGCTGATCCCGCCGAGTGCCTTGACGAAGGCATCTGCGGCGCGGCCATGGCGGTCGGGCGTCAACAGTTGAAGCGCCTCCAGACCGGCCGCGGTTCCCACGACAAGAGCCACGACAAGCAGCACGCGGTTGGGATAGGCCAAGGCGAATGCGAGGCCCATCAGCGCGAAGGCAGCGAAATGCTCGAGGTGCGGGAGAGCGAGTACCGGGCGGGCGCCAACCGGCGACAGCGTTGCATAGACGACGAAGGCGAGAACGAGCCAGCCGGTAAAGACCGATATTCTTTGAATCATGACCGGTAAGTAAGCTAGAACCCGACCAATCTCAACCCATTCGTCGCGTTGCAGGCTGGTTGTACAGATGATTGCTCGACAAACCTTAACCTCGGCAAACCTCGCCGGTACCTTTTATCCCCATGAGTCTGACCTACGTCATCCCGGACATCCACGGCCGACTCGATTTGCTGTGTGACGGTCTGGCTCAAATCGCCGCGCGAGGTCATGCAGGCGTCATCGTCACGATCGGCGACTATGTCGACAAGGGGCCCGCAAGCAAGGGCGTCATCGAGCGGCTGACGTCGGGTATCGGCGATCGGTTCAGCCTGATTGCGCTCAAGGGCAACCATGACGCGCTGATGGTGGATGCCTTGCGGGATGCAACGAAGATGGGGGCCTGGATCGAGAAGGGTGGGGACGCCGCACTGGCCTCTTACGGGGGCGACCCGGCCGCGGTCCCGAAGGCCCATATCGACTGGCTCAACGGATTGCGGCTGACGCATGTCGATGCGCATCGCCTTTACGTTCACGCCGGCGTTGACCCCCAGATTCCTCTCGAACGGCAGGATCCGCACACGCTACTGTGGAAGCGCTATCCGAAGGGATTTGCCGGGGGGCTCGGCAATCTCCACGTCGTCCACGGCCATGACAACTGCCCCGACGGCCCCTTGCTTTACGAAGGCCGCACCAACCTGGACACGCTGGCGTGGCGGACGGGACGGCTGACCATCGGTGTGTTCGACGATGAGAAGCCGGGCGGCCCGGTGGATTTTATCATGGTCAGGGGAGCGCCGGCAGAGCGATGAGCCGGCTGCGGACCGCGGGTCTCGGCGTCTTCTAAACAGGCGTGCCAGGCACTCCAAAAGATTGCTGGAATCTGCCAAAAGGATTGCGCCGACGCCCGGCTGCCCTCGAGGCGCCGGAGCAGTCAGAAAACAGGACTTGTGAATAAAAAGTAATCTTGCGGTGTTCGATTGTTCATAGCCCGTTCACGCCGGCCGGGATCATCTTTATGGCTGAAATTGTACCGCTCACATTCGGAGAGAAGCGTGCGCCTGCTTGTCGTTGAAGATGATCCGGATCTCAATCGTCAGCTGACCACGGCCCTGGCTGACGCCGGATACGTGGTCGATCGGGCCTTCGACGGCGAAGAAGGCCATTTTCTCGGCGACAGCGAGCCCTACGATGCGGTCGTTCTCGATATCGGGCTGCCGAAAATGGACGGCATCTCGGTGCTGGAAGCCTGGCGTCGCAATGGGCGCTCGATGCCAGTCCTAATTCTCACTGCGCGCGATCGCTGGAGCGACAAGGTTCAGGGCTTTGACGCCGGTGCCGACGATTACGTGGCAAAGCCGTTTCATCTCGAGGAAGTGCTGGCCCGGATCCGCGCGCTGCTCCGTCGCTCGACCGGCCACGCCCAGTCCGAGCTGACCTGCGGACCGGTTTCGCTCGACACGCGCACCGGCCGGGTCAGCGTGTCCGGTAATCCGATCAAGATGACGTCGCACGAGTACCGGCTGCTGGCCTATCTCATGCACCATGCCGGGCGCGTGGTGTCGCGTACCGAGCTGGTTGAGCATCTCTACGATCA
Organism: Bradyrhizobium sp.; assembly: GCF_035570375.1. Classification (GTDB taxonomy): domain Bacteria; phylum Pseudomonadota; class Alphaproteobacteria; order Rhizobiales; family Xanthobacteraceae; genus Bradyrhizobium. The sequence continues at coordinate 8,240 of NZ_DATMLW010000230.1, forward strand.
GGATTTCGACCGCGACTCAAACACCATCGAGGTGTTCGTGGGCCGCATCCGCAAGAAGCTCGACGTCGATATCATCCAGACCGTGCGGGGGCTCGGCTATCTGCTGACCCCGCCTGCGCCAGGCACCTGATCGGCGGGTTGATGAACTGCCTCGCCCTGTGCTCTGCTTGGGCATGATGTTCTCCAAAGACCGGTATCCACCGAGCCGGGTGCAGCCCGGGCGGATTTGTCGCGGGAACACGGCCTGATGCGCGGCAGTTCGCTCGCCACTCGGCTGTTCCTGTCCGCCACCGCCTGGGTGGTGGTGATTCTGGTCATCACCGGCATCGTGTTGTCGTCGGTGTATCGCAATGCCAGCGAGCGTGCCTTCGACCGCCGGCTCAATCTCTATCTGCGCACGCTGGTCGCGGAAGTGGCAACGCCGGACGAGCCGCCTGATCGCCAGTTCCAGTCGCTCGGCGAACCGCTGTTCGAACTGCCGCTGTCCGGCTGGTATTGGCAGATCACGCGCACCGATTCCGACAAGGCCGAGGTGCGCGACTCGCGCTCGCTCTGGGACAAGAAGCTGCCGAAGCTCGAGGAGCGCGGCGCCGAATTGACCGCGGCCGGAATTCGCCTTGGCTATGTCGAGGGTCCGGAAGGGCAAACGCTGCGGATGGTGGAACGGCCGGTCGATCTCGGCGCCGACGGCAAGTTCCTGGTCAGCGTTGCCGGCGACGCCTCGGAGATTTTCGACGAGACGCGCAATTTCGACTACTACCTCATCGGCACCTTCGCCGCACTTTCAATTGTCCTCGTCCTGACCACGATTTTCCAGGTCCGCTTCGGCCTTGCGCCGCTCAGGCGCATTTCGGATTCCATCGCCGATATTCGTTCCGGCCGCGCCGAACGACTCGAGGGCGAGTTTCCGGTCGAGATCGCGCCGCTGGCACGCGAGACCAACGCGCTGATCGAAGCCAATCGCGAAATCGTCGAGCGCGCCCGGACCCATGTCGGAAACCTTGCGCATGCGATCAAGACGCCGCTCTCCGTGATCGTCAACGAGGCTTCCGCGCATGCCGCCGACCCGTTCGCGATGAAGGTTTGGGAGCAGACCGAAGTCATGCGCGACCAAGTCGCTCATCATCTGAAGCGAGCGCGGATCGCGGCCCGCCTCACCGCCATCGGAACAATCACCGAGGTGGCGACTGTGATCGATGCCTTGCGCCGGACCATGGAGAAGATCCATCGCGACCGCGGCATCGCCATCGAGGTTGCGGCCGACCGGCGCGCGAAGTTCCGCGGCGAGCGGCAGGATCTTGAGGAGATGGCGGGCAACCTCGTCGACAATGCGTGCAAATGGGCCGACTCGCGGGTTCTGATCCAGGTGCTGATGGAAGGGCCAGTCGAGCCCGGCGCGGGGCCGACGCTCAGAATCATCGTCGATGATGACGGACGCGGCCTCTCGGAGGCCGAGCGTGCGCAGGTTTCACGGCGTGGTCAGCGGCTCGACGAATCCAAGCCGGGATCGGGGCTGGGGCTCTCAATTGTGGTGGATCTTGCGGCCTTGTATGGCGGCAGCCTCTCGCTGGGCCGTGCGCCCGTGGGGGGGCTGCGGGCCGAACTGGTGCTGCCGAGCCTGTAGGGCCGCTCACAGGGCCGACGTAGGCGGGCCGACCCTCGATCGTCATCCTAAACGACTTCTTAACGTCGGCGCTCTTAAAATGGCCCCGGACGCATTTTACCGTCCGCGCGACTACAGCGTGCAATTCGGGCGCATGAGCCAGACATCAACCGAACGGCTGAGGGATTACCTCGCCCAGCTCCCGCCGCAGT
>NZ_DATMLW010000231.1:0-5393 GCF_035570375.1 Bradyrhizobium sp.
GATCGGCCTTTGGGTGAAGCTGTTGAGCATTCCCTATCGCTACCTCTATCCGAGCGCGATGTTCTTCGTTTGCATCGGCGTCTATGCCGCCAGCAACGACATGTTCCAGGTCGGCGAAACGCTGTTCATCGGCGTCGTCGGTTACATCCTGCTGCGGCTTGATTTCCACCCGGCTCCGATCCTGCTCGGCTTCGTGCTTGGGCCGCGCTTCGAAGAAAATTTCCGCCGCAGCCTCTTGATCTCGCGCGGCGATCTGATGACCTTCATCGAGCGTCCGATCAGCGCATTCTTCCTCTTCATCTGCGTCGTGCTGATCGCCGCCCAGATCTATGTTTGGCTGCGCAAGCCGAAAATCGTTGAGGAGGAGAAGGCGATTGAGCAGCAGGTCCCGGCGATGCCATATTCGGAATTGGCGGGTTGAGATGTCGACCGGCGGCTACGCCTGAAGACGAACGCCCCTGCCTTCGCTATGGCCCGCCGCCGGACAACATCTTGACGAGCCGATAGAGATACTCCTCGCCTTCATAGAACGATTTGACAAGGACCCGCTCGTCCTTTCCGTGCACCCGAATATCGTTAATGTCGCTGGCAAGACCGGAATGGCCGTAGGTCGGAATGCCGGCATTGCGCAGATAGCTGCCGTCGGTGGCGCCCGAGCTCATGGCCGGAAGCACGATCGCATCGGGCCAGAATTCGCTCGACAATTTCCCGATCGATCCCATGATCTCCGCATGCAGTGCCGATGGTGCGCTCAACACCGGCTGACCGAGCTGGGTGACGGTGATCTGATCGTCCGCGAGCACACGCTCGAGCGTCGCCTTGACCTCCTCTGGAGGCTCGCCGGGCATGATCCGGCAATTGACCGCAGCGCTCGCAAGCTGCGGCAAGGCGTTGTACGCGTGCCCTCCCTCCAGCATCGTCGCCACGCAGGTGGTGTGAAGCTGTGCGTTATAGACCGGATTGGTCGCAAGCCGGACAAATGACATCGCGGCCGGATCTGGCTTGTCCGACAGCACCGAGCGCATGTCGCCCGCAGTCCCTTCGCCTTCGAACTGCGCCATGCGCTCGAAATAAACGCGCGTCGTCTCGTTCAGCTTGAGCGGAAAGCTGAATTTGGAGAGACGAACCAATCCCTCCGCCAAGTGGTAGATCGCGTTGTCGCGGGTCGGAACCGAACTGTGGCCACCCTTGTTTCTGACATCGAGCCGATAGGTCAGCGAAACCTTCTCGGTGGTCTGCACGCTGTTTCTGATCGCTTTGCCGTCCTTCAATCCGACACTGCCGCCCTCATTCAACGCGAATTCCGCGTCGATCAGGTCGCGGTGATTCCTGAGCAGCCACTGAATTCCCACTCCGTCACGATCGAGAGTTTCCTCGTCGGTTTCGAGCGCGACGATGATATCGCGATCGGGTTTGTAGCCTTCCTGTCTGTACCGGATGAGATTGGTGATGAAAGCGGCCGCCATGAATTTGTCATCGATGCTGCCGCGCGCATAGAAATAACCGTCCTGCTCGGTCAGCTTGAAGGGGTCAACCGACCAATCCTCGCGATTGGCCGGCACGACATCGAGATGCGCCAGAAGCAGGATCGGCTTGCGCGCGCCGGTGCCGCGCAGCCGGGCGACCAGATTGCCCTTGCGTGGCGCCGGCGAGAGCACATGAATGTCGGCCTCGGCGAAGCCCGCCGAGCGCAGACGGGCCGCCATTGCCTCGGCGGCGCGAGCGGTATCGCCGGTTGCCGTGACAGTGTTGATCTCGATCAGCTCCTTGTAGATGTCGAAGGCGAGCTGCTGCTGCGCGCTCAACCCCTCGGCCGCCGCCAGGCCTGGCGAGATAAGGAAAACCAGGGCAAGGAGCCTGCCCCAGCGATTTTTCGGCGAAACGAGACTGCCAAACGCCATTGCCCCGGACATCGCGCGCTCCAGACAAATGTCACAGCATCTATCGAATGTAGATAGCTAACCTGTTCACTGGCAAGCCCGGCGATCCATCCTGCGGCGTCCTGCCGGGATATCTACCGCCGGGCGGCTCGAACATCTTCTACGGTCACCGCGTCAGTGTAGCGATTGCCGAAATGGGTTCGCACATAATTGACCACGGCGACGATCTGGTCGTTGCTCATCTCTGAGCCGAAGGGCGGCATCCCGCGCTGTCCATTGACCACGACGGCCACCGAGTAGGCACCGGTTTGGAGATTGCTGTTACCTGCAAGCGACGGATAAGTTCCAGCGCCCGTGGCGCCTCTGGCGTCCACCATATGGCAACCCTGGCAGATTCTGGTGAACAAGGCCTCGCCGTCCTTCTCGACAAATACCGAGCCGGGGCTGAGAGGCGGATCGGGCGCTTTCGGCCGCACCTCCTGCGCGCGGGCCGTGAAGGACACCACGCAAAACGCTGCCGACATCGCCACCGCGACCACCGCACCGGCACCTCTGCTTGCTTGCCTCATTCGACCCCACCCACGGCACGATTCCTGAAAAGAGTGCCCCTATCGCTTGACGACACGATCATGCAATCGCGCAACCGCATCCAGCGACGACAAAATGGCGCCTTCCTGCCACGCCGGAATGTAGGAGGCATGCTCGCCCGCCAGAACGATCCTGCCGTCGATCTGGCACAGATTGTCATAGTGCTCCGCCCTCGTTTGATCGGTCCAATAGCCGGCACAACCGAGAGTGAACGGCACCCGATGCCATGCCACCGAAATGCCGTTCTCGTACTCGTGACGGTATTGCGGATGAATGCGGGAACCCAATTCCACGGCGAGTGTGACGCGCTCGGAAGGTAACATCGACGTCAGTTCATAGGCGACGGGATTGTCAATCACGTAGGCGCCGAGAAGGATCCCCTTGCGAGCGGTGTTGTATCCGCTGTTCGGATAGGCGATTTGCCCGATCGGCAGATCGGTATAAGTGATACCGCCATAGATCGCCTCATCCTCTTCCCAGAAGCGGCGCTTGAATTGCAGGCCGACCTTGACCGACGAGGTGTAGGACACCGCATCGATCGCTGCCTTCATGCGGCTGCCAACGTTTATCGGAATTTGGCTCAGGATCGAAAGCGGGATCGTGCAGATGCACCAGTCGGCCTTCGCCAGTTGGGGCGTCGCAGGCGCCTTGAGATCGACATAAGTGACAGTGACGCCGGCGTCGTCCTGCTTGATCGCGGTCACCTTCCTTTCATAGTCGATGAGGTCGCCGACCTCACGCGCAAAGGCCTTGCCAATCATGTCCATGCCGCCAACCGGCTGAAACATTGTGCTCTGAAACCGATAGGCCGCGAAGTTTTGCAGATGACGCCAAAGCCGCGATTTGACCATGTCGGAGAGATTGATTGGCTCACCAGGGACCGGCTTGGCATCCAGGCCCCCGCCGGGTCCCTTCGCGTATCCACGAAAATTGCCGGAAATGAGGTTTGCCTTGTAAGCATAATTGCCATCGAGCGCGCCCCAACTTCTCAGCGCCGACAACAGCATCTCTCGATCCTGTTTGGACACGGCTTCGTCGAGCTTGTCCTGTTGCACGACCTTGGCAAGCAATTCCGAAAGGTGGCCCTGAAAATCCGTTTTGATGTCGCGAATCCGCTGGGGAACGCCGCCAAAGGCGTCGGAGCTGTGCAGGAACGCATTGTGGTTGAGCTGAATGAAAGGCTCGAGCGCGACGCCGAGGCGCTTGCAATAATCAAGGAGCCCACGATGGTGGTAGGGAATTCGCCACGGCCCCGGATTGAAATAGAGACCCTCCTCGAACTCGCAGGTCTGCCTGTGCCCACCGAGCTCGGTGTAGGAGTCGCCGCGGCGGAGCGTCCAGTTGCGACCTCCTGGGCGGTTGTTGAACTCCAGAATCCGTACCCGGTATCCCGCCTTGCGCAACTCCAGCGCGGCCGTCATGCCAGCAAGCCCGGCGCCCAGGATGAGAACAGAGGCACCTTTCGGATCACCGTCGAGCTTGATCGGCCCCTTGTAGCCAGAATCAGCCGTAAAGCCGAGGCTGGTCATCGCCTGATACATCGCGGCGCTGCCTGACAGTGCTCCAATCAGGGAAAGCAGGTCACGCCGCGTAACGATTCCGGGCTCGGATTGCATCGTGCTCAATTCGTCACCAATGACGTCAGGCTCGCACTATCATATTGTATGTCAAGAGCCGAACTTTTATCGTCTCATCATATGTCTTCGATCAGTGGCCGATAGATGATGTGGGAATCCATACTGACCGAATGGGCGAGCCTGATCCTGCGCTGGCTGCACGTGGTCGCCGCGGTGGGCTGGATCGGCAGTTCGTTCTATTTCATTCACCTCGACCTCAGCCTGAAGCCGCGCGGCGATCTCCCCGAGGGCGCCTACGGCGAAGCCTGGCAGGTTCATGGCGGCGGCTTCTACAGAATCGTGAAATACCTGGTTGCGCCCGCCAGAATGCCGGACGAACTGACCTGGTTCAAATGGGAGGCCTACACGACCTGGCTCTCCGGCTTCGCCCTGATGGTCGTCGTCTATTACCTCGACGCCGAGCTGTTTTTGGTCGATAAATCCATACTCAACCTCACCCCGCTGCAGGCCGGTCTGTTCAGCCTCTGCAGCCTCGCGCTTGCCTGGCTCCTCTATGAAGGCGCATGCCGATCCGGCCTCGCCCGGCACGAGCTGCCCTTCGCTCTGGCGGGTTACGTTTTCCTTGTCGCCCTCACCTACGCATTCACGCACGTTCTGAGCGGGCGCGGCGCCTTCAACCAGATCGGGGCGATCGTCGGCACGATCATGGTCGCCAACGTGTTCGTGGTGATCATTCCCAACCAGAAGAAAGTGATCGCGGCGCTGCTTGCGGGAAAAAAGCCCGATCCGGAACTCGGCGCGCAGGGCAAGCTGCGCTCGGTTCACAACAATTACCTGACCTTGCCGGTGATCGTGCTGATGATCAGCAATCACTATCCGCTGCTGTTCGCCACGCGGTACAATTGGGTGATCGTTGCGATCGTGCTCGCGCTCGGGCCGATCATCCGGCACTTCTTCAATGAGCGGCATGCGGGCCGGAAATCGCCGTGGTGGGTATGGGGGGTCGCGGCCGCCGGAATGATCGCCATCGGCCTGTTGTCGGCGGCCGGTCCTCGCGAAATCAGGACCGGATCGCTGGCAACGGCACCGACCTTCGCCAACGTCGAAGAGATCGTGCTGTCACGCTGCAGCATGTGCCACGGCGCCGAACCGGTCTGGGGTACGATTCCCACGGCACCGAAAGGCATCCTGCTGGATCAGCCGGATCATATCCGCCGCAACGCCCGGCTGATCGGACGCAACGCCGCATGGTCGAGCGCGATGCCGCCCGGCAACGTGACCGAGATGACCGGCGAAGAACGCGCCACCATCGCCGCCTGGCTCGAAGCCGGCGCACACTGAAACTCCC
>NZ_DATMLW010000232.1:0-68399 GCF_035570375.1 Bradyrhizobium sp.
ATCTCGTTGACGGAGGATGCCATTTCCTCCGTGGCCGACGCCACCGACTGTACATTGGTGGAGGCCTCTTCCGAAGCCGCCGCGACCGTCGTCGTGACTTCCTGCGCCCGCTCCGCGGTCGCGGTGAGCGTGGAGGCGGAAGCCTCGAGTTCGGTCGAGGCCGACGACACGGTTTCGACGATCTCGCCGACCGCGGCCTCGAAAGTGTCGGCGAGCATGACCATGTCGGCCTTGCGCTGTTGCGATTGCCGCTTCTCGGTCTCGATTTGATCGACGCGCAATCGCTCGATCTCAACCATATTGTTCTTGAAGATCTTCACCGCGTTGGCCATCTCGCCAACCTCGTCCTTGCGCTCGAGACAAGGGATGGCAACTTCGGCGGCGCCACCACAAGCGCCGTCATGACCTTGGTGAGCGCGCCAAGTGGCCCGGTGATCGAGCGGCCAATCCACAGGGCGCCTGCAAGCACCAGCACCCAGATCACGCCGCAGCCGACGACGATGGCGAAGCGGACGGAAGCGTATTGGCTCCTGGCCGCCTGCTCTATCTGAATGGACAGCTGCCGGTGCTTCTCCAACAGTTCAGCAGCATTTTTTTTCGCTTCCTTGAAGAGAGGTATGGTCTTCGTCGTGACGTCGATGCCAAGCTGACTGTAACTCTCGCCCTGGTCCGCAGCCGCCAGCGATTCACCGCGCCGCAAATCTTCAGCCAGCTTGACTTCAGCGGCCTCGGCGCGGGAAACAATTTCCTTGAACAAATCGCCGGCCGCAGATTTCCGGTAGTCCTGGAAAATCTGCGTCATCCGCTGCAGCGCGTTTTCCACGGCATCGACATGAATTTTTACGGGGTGATTGTGATATTTTACGGCCGGCAAGGCCGGATTGTGCTGCAGGGCAAGAAGAATTTCGCGAAAGGATTCCTGCAATCGTTCGTTCAGTTCCGATATCTGCTCGATCGGCTTCAACGCCTCCACTTCTGTGCGTGATACCATTTCCTGCACGGTGCCGGTCGATACGACCCCGATCGTCCCGACCCCAGCCAGCGCCAGCAAGCTGACCGCGGTGATCGTCAAAAGCCGGAACACCACGCTGATGCGAGACAGCATCGTCAATTCCCCGAAATGAGCGGCGAAGGGGCCTGGCCCTTGATCTGCATTGGCCTCGCCCCGAACAACGAGAAGCCGAGCTTGCTTGAATCAAGCCGGCATCGGCCGCTTCGCTGAAGCGAAGGTAACTTTCCACCTTCAAGATTTGGTTAATTTTACGTCAAAGATAACATGCATAAGCTGATGCAACCCTGTGTTGTATCAGCTTGCCAGCAAGGTTGTCCCCCACCGTCAGAACAATCAAACTGGTTCGGGTAAGATTCGGCTTGTTTCAGCAATGCGCGTTCGGCTTGCGCCGGTCAGTCGGTCGAACGGCGCAGTTGCAGCGGGGCACCCGGTCGCGCCAGTTCATTCGCCTCCGGCTTGACTGGATCGATCCGCGCTCTTTCGACCGCCGGGGTCTCGACACGCGACGACATTTCCACCGAGCCCGCGCGCTCCTGCGTGCGCAGCGAACGCGGGTGCGCCACCGCGCGCGCCATCAGCATTTGCGTTCCGCCCTGATGGCGGAAGTCGCAATAGGCGAAGCTCATGCCCGAGACCGATCCGCGAAAGCTGCGTTCGTCCTGCTTGTCGAGATTGAAGCAAGGCTCGAACGGAAGCCCCCTCAGCGAGGCGCAAACCGCCTGCCCGCGTATCTGAAGCGTGTTGCCGGGCAAGCGCACGTGGCGAACGGGACCGGAGCCGTTGAACTGCACAGCGCCAGCCACGCCCATGTCGTCGAGTATCCGCCCTGCTCCCCGCGTACCGTCAAAGCAGGTGAAGACAAACACCTTGCCGGCGACGAACCTGCGGGCCTCTTCTGCACTCATCTGCCCAGCCAAAGCGGGTGCGATCGCCGCACCGGCCACAACTGCTCCCAATACGAAACGCGCAAGCATACTCTCACTCCAACTTGACCCGAGCGCGGGCGACCGACGGAAGCCTCTTTACCCACTGCTTACCATACCAACAGTGGCAAAGATTGGAGCAGCTTGGTTGGTAAAGTCTGAACGTGTCAGGCAATTTTTACCACAATTCGACCGCGAACCTGCCCGGCGAGAATCCTGGAACCGGCCTCCATGACCTCGCCGAGACCGATTTCATGTGTAATTTCAGCTAGTTTTGCTGAATCCAGGTCGCTGGCGAGGCGCTTCCAGGCGACCTTTCGCAATTCGATCGGGCACATCACGGAATCGATGCCCAGCAGACACACCCCGCGCAAAATGAAAGGCGCGACGGACGAGGGCAGGTCCATGCCGCCGGCAAGCCCACATGCGGCAATGGCGCCGCGGTATTTGGTCATCGACAGGAGGTTGGCGAGCGTGCTCGAGCCCACGCTGTCGATCCCGCCGGCCCAGCGTTCCCTGCCGAGGGGTTTCGCCGGCCCCGCGAGTTCGTTTCGGTCGATCACTTCGCTCGCGCCGAGATTCCGGAGATAGCCGGCCTCCGACATTCGTCCAGTCGAAGCAATCACGTGATAGCCGAGCTTCGAAAGCACGGCGGTGGCAACCGAGCCGACACCCCCGGCCGCGCCGGTGACGACGATCGGACCGTGCACCGGGGTGAGGCCGTGCTGTTCCAGCGCAAGCACAGCAAGCATCGCGGTGTAGCCGGCAGTGCCGATCGCCATCGCCTCACGCGCCGACATGCCATCGGGCAGGCGCACGAGCCAGTCGCCCTTGACACGCGCCTTCCCGGCATAAGCGCCAAGATGCGTCTCGCCCATGCCCCAACCGTTGCAGATCACCTTGTCGCCCGCCTTCCACTGCGGATGCGAAGACTGCTCGACCGTTCCCGCAAGATCGATCCCCGGGATCATCGGAAACCGCCGCACCACCGGCGCCTTGCCGGTGAGCGCAAGGCCATCCTTGTAGTTCAGCGTCGACCACTCGACCCCTACCGTGACGTCGCCTTCCATCAGGTCGGCTTCGTCGAATTGGGTGAGCGTAGCGGTGGTACCTTTGTCCGCCTTGTCGATCCTGATTGCCTTGAACATGGCCAACGCCTTTCAGTCTCACATCGTGGGTTGGCTCAAGATTGACCGGACTGGTGTGGCGGTTCCAGAAGTCCGCATCAGCGCCGCAGCGAGTTCAACCTGGGACTTCTGAACCAAAGCCACACCAGAATCAATATCAACTAGTGTCCTTCGATTCCGAAGTTCGCAAACCAGGCGCCACAAGATAGTACGAACTTCAGAATCGGGACACTAGTGCGGTGAATTTGAAGTTCCTGTCAGTTTTGCTGCAACCTCCTCATAGGAACTTCAAATTCAAGAACCGCACTAGAAAACATTAGGTTACTAGTCTTTATGATTCCGAAGTTCGCATCGGAGGTCGCCGCGAATGTTTGCGAACTTCGGAATCGGAACACTAGGCGGGTTGCGCAACCCGGCGCGCAACCGGCGCCTCGACAATCGGCAGGTTGATCAGCGCCGACATGATTCCGAGCAGCACCGCGAACCACCAGATTGGCGTGTAGGAATGGAACTTCTCGAACACCACGCCGCCGAGCCAGACACCGAGGAAGCCGCCGACCTGGTGGCTGAAGAACGCGAACCCGTAAAGGGTTGCGAGCCAACGCGTGCCAAACATCACGGCCACCAGACTTGACGTCGGTGGAACGGCCGACAACCAGGCGAGGCCCGTGACCACGCCGAACGCCAGCACCGTGAAGGGGCTGATCGGGAAGGAGATGAAAGCGACGATCGCCATTGCACGAACGAAATAGATCAGCGACAGGATGTAACGCTTCGGAAGCCTGCCCTGCAGCCAGCCGACGCCGAGCGAGCCTACGATGTTGAACAAGCCGATGGTTGCGACCACCCAACCGCCGAGCGCAACCGGCACGCCGCGATCGACCAGATAGGCGGGAAGGTGCACGGTGATGAAGGCAAGCTGAAACCCGCAGGTAAAGAAGCCGAGCACCAGCAACACGTAGGAGCGATGGCCGAAGGCTTCGGCGAGCGCATCCTTGAACGTCTGCTGTTCCGCCGCGACGATGGCGTCGGTCGTCTCGTTCGGCGTCGCCAGTGCGAACGACAGCGGCAGCACCAACAGCATCAGGCAGGCAAAGACCGTCAGAGCCGACTGCCAGCCGAAGTTATCGATCATGGCAACGCCGAACGGAGCAAACACGAACTGCCCGAGCGACCCCGCCGCGGTACCCGCGCCGAGCGCAATGCCACGCCACTCCCTCGGCAGCAGCTTGCCGAAAGCCGACAGCACGAGGTTGAACGAACAGCCGGACAGGCCGAAGCCGATCAGAACGCCCGCGCCGAGGTCAAGCGCCAGCGGCGTTTCGGAATAGCGCATGACAATGAGGCCTGCCGCATACATCAACGCGCCGACACAAATCACCCGCACACTGCCGAACCGGTCGGCGATCGCGCCCGCGAACGGCTGGCCAATCCCCCACAACAGATTCTGAATCGCCAGCGCAAGAGCGAATACGTCCCGCCCCCATGAAAAATCACGGCTCATCGGCTGCATGAAGAAGCCGAGGGTCGAACGCGGACCAAAGGTCAGAAGGCCGATCATGCAGCCGCAAACCACGATCACCAGCGGCGTGCGCCAGATCACGCTTGCGGGATGTTGACGGGGATCGCTTGCAGTCGAAGTCATCGTCGAATCCCTCAAAAACGTTGGCGCAAGCCATAGTTCGACGCGCGCGAAAACGCGAACACAACCTGGCATCGTACCGGCGCAGCAAGTTAATGCATCGGCATGGAAATCCCAACTGCGATATCGGCAGGGCAGATACGCGCAAGGGCGTCCTTGCGATTTACGAAGTGCAATGATGATCGCGCGCCAAGCCTTTGAAACGGCGCGAAATACCATTGAGAGCACAGAGACTGGTGGAGCTAGCGGCGTACCGGGGTGGCGGACATTTCAGCCGAGCTCTTCGCGGCCTCGGCAAGCTCCGCCGATATTGCCGCGGTTTGGGCCGGCGTGCCCCAGCTCGGTGCTTCGCTGCCATCGCCCCATGCGCGGGGCCGATAGAAGGTGTGCACGCCGAATTTGTACATCTTCTTCATTTCGCTGACCCAGGACGGGTGCACCCAATAGGCGTGATAGTGCGTCGATTTGCCGACTTCCGGCAACCAAAGCTGGCCGTCGAGCATCGCCTTTGCGATCTTCCTGGCCCGATCCCACATGTCGGGCTCGCGCACGATGTCGGCGACATTATCGCAGGCGAATGTGAACTGGCACGCCAGGTGCCGGTGCTTGTTCTGGTAAACTACCCCGCACACCGTGGTGGGATAGAAGCCGGAGAACACGCGATTGAGCACCACCTGCGCCACCGCGATCTGGCCGCGTACGGCTTCGCCGCGGGCTTCGAAATACACGGCCTCGGCGAGGCACCTCTCCGATTTGGCGCGCGACTTCTCGTCGAAAAGGCCGAGGCGCTCGGCGGGCGTCTTGGCGCGCTGGTTGTCGCTGTTGACTTCGCCCTTGGGTGCGATGCTTTCGCCGCTCTCACCCCCCGTCGCAGGCAGCGACGCGCCAGCCTTCATGTCGGGATCGTTACCGGGCAGCACGACGACCGGTTCTTCGCCAGGCTGCCAGCGCTCGATGCTTTCCAATGGGGCACCGAGCGAATTGCTTCCGAAGTAAAGGCTCGCGGTCTTCACCGAAAACGCGTCGTGCAACGGGACGGCTTCGGCCTGGAGAGAGACCGCATCGTCGGCGGCTTTTGCACCCTCGGGCCGAGATCGGAGCGGTTCATATTGCGGCAGCGGCGGAGCGTTGAGGGCTTCGGCAAGTTCCGGATCGAGCGGGGCGCGTTCGGCAGAAGTGTCCACCGTCTTTGCACCCATCACCGACGAATTCGAGGTCGCCGGATCTTCCGTGGCCGGCGCGGCATTGGCGGGCGTGGGCGGCTGGGGCGGAGCAATCATCAGACGATCGCCCTTCAGCGTGCGATCGACCTTGGGGAAGTCGGAAGGCTGATAGCGCGGTGGATTTTGAGCGATGGCATTGCGCCTCACGGAGCCGGTGACGTCGATGCCCTGATTGTCGAGGCTTGCCAGCCGATAGGTTACGGTTTGCGGCGCATAGGTGCCGATGGGGCGGCCGAAACTGTAAGTGGCGAGCTGGATTCTGTTGGCGGAGAACACGCGGCTCTGCCAGCGCTCGGCAACGCCCGGCTGCCTCGCCAGGAGCGAAGCGATATCCTGATACCCGATCTCTGTCGGGCTCAACGCGAAAGTGCAAAGACCGAAGCCGAGGAACGCAAGACGCGCGCTCCACGGCCGGTTACGCGACTGTGACATCGATACGCTCACGCAACGCAACACTACGCTTACGCGATCGAACACTAGTGTGGTGGTTCGGAAGCCCGCATCATTTCTACCGCGAGTCCGTCATGCGGACTTCTGAACCCAATGCCACACCAGAATCACGGACTTGCCGGTGTCCTGTCGATTCCGAAGTTCGCAAACGAATATGCCGCGCGATGAGACGAACTTCGGAATCGGGACACCAGTACATCCGTACAATTCGATCTTTTTTGGTGGTAGCGAATTTAGGTTGCGAGCGAGTTAATCGGCGTGGCGCGGACGACACACGCAACGATCTGTTCAAAGCACGCCGCTCACATCGAAAACGTTGGTAAACAGGCGCTGCAACGAAGTGGTAAATATCTCGTCAACGAAGATGATGAATTTCCGGATAGCGAAAGACGTTCATGCCCGGAACAAGTCCGGGCATGACACAGTCTCCTCGATTGATCTCGGACGATAGAAAGAATCTATGCCTGGCTGGCGACGGTCTTGCCGAGCGCGGCTTGTGCTGCGGCGAGACGGGCGATCGGCACGCGATAAGGCGAGCAGGAGACGTAGTCCAATCCCACCTGGTGGCAGAAAGCGATGGACGCGGGATCGCCGCCATGTTCGCCGCAGATGCCTACCTTCAGGCCCAGACGGGTCTTGCGCCCACGCGCCACGCCGATCTTCACCAGTTCGCCGACACCGTCGCGATCGACCGAGATGAAGGGATCTATCTCCAGGATTCCCTTGGTGACGTAGGTGCCGAGGAAGCTCGCCGCATCATCGCGGCTGATGCCATAGGTGGTCTGGGTCAGGTCGTTGGTGCCGAACGAGAAGAACTCCGCCGTCTTGGCGATATCGCCGGCCATCAGGCAGGCGCGCGGAAGTTCTATCATGGTGCCGACCTGATAGTTCAACCTGGCTCCGGTCTCCTTCATCACCGAGGCCGCGGTCGAGTCGATCCGCGCCTTGACCAGATCGAACTCCGCCCTGGTTGCGATCAGCGGCACCATCACCTCGAGTCCGACGGCCTTGCCGGTGCGCTTTCCGGCCTCGACCGCGGCTTCGAAAATGGCACGCGCCTGCATCTCGGCGATTTCGGGATAGGCGATCGCAAGACGGCAGCCGCGGAAGCCGAGCATCGGATTGAATTCGGAAAGTTCGCGGGCGCGGTCGGCCAGTCGCCGCGGGTCGGTGTTCATCGCACGTGCGACTTCCTCGATCTCGGCCTGGGTGTGCGGCAAAAACTCGTGCAGCGGCGGATCGAGCAGCCGTATCGTCACCGGCAGGCCCTTCATGATCTCGAACAGTTCGACGAAATCGGCCCGCTGCATCGGCAATAACTTGGAAAGCGCGGCGCGCCGGGTCTGCTCGTCCTCGGCGAGGATCATCTCGCGTACGGTGCGGATCCGGGTTTCCTCGAAGAACATGTGCTCGGTGCGGCAAAGTCCGATGCCCTCGGCGCCGAACTTGATGGCGGTGCGCGCGTCGTCGGGCGTATCGCCGTTGACACGAACGCCGAGCTTGCGCACGGAATCGGCCCAGGCCATCAGCGTGCCGAATTCGCCCGACAATTGCGGCTCGATCATCGGCATCCGTCCGGCCAGCACCTGGCCCAGGGAGCCATCGATGGTGATGACGTCGCCGGTCTTGAAGGTGCGCGAACCGATGCTCATGGTGCCGCGGCCGTAATCGACCCGGATGGCGCCGCAACCGGAGACGCAAGGCTTGCCCATGCCGCGCGCGACCACCGCGGCGTGCGAGGTCATGCCGCCGCGCGTGGTGAGAATGCCTTCGGCGGCGTGCATGCCGTGAATGTCTTCCGGGCTGGTCTCGATCCGGACCAGGATGACCTTGTGGCCGTCGGCCTGAAGCTTGGCGGCCTCATCCGAGGAGAACACGATTTCGCCCGACGCTGCGCCCGGCGAAGCCGGCAGGCCGGTGGCAATGATGTCGCGCTTGGCGTCGGGATCGATGGTCGGATGCAACAACTGATCCAGCGACGCAGGATCGATCCGCATCACGGCGTCCTTCTTCGAAATCAGGCCTTCATTGGCGAGTTCGACCGCGATGCGCAGCGCCGCCTTCGCGGTGCGTTTGCCGCCGCGGGTCTGCAGCATCCACAGCTTGCCGTCTTCGACCGTGAACTCCATGTCCTGCATGTCGCGGTAATGCTTTTCGAGCAGCGTATAGATGCGCGTCAGTTCCCTGAACGCGTCCGGCATCGCGATTTCCATCGAGAGCTTGTCGGCGCCGGATTCCTTGCGCGCATGTTCGGTGATGTCCTGCGGGGTGCGGATGCCCGCTACCACGTCTTCGCCCTGGGCATTGATCAGGAATTCGCCGTAAAGCCGGCTTTCGCCGGTCGAGGGATTGCGGGTGAACGCGACCCCGGTTGCCGAGGTCTCGCCCATATTGCCGAACACCATCGCCTGCACGTTGACGGCGGTGCCCCAGGATTCCGGAATGTCATGCAGCTTGCGGTAGGTCACCGCGCGCGCGTTCATCCAGGAAGAAAACACCGCGCCGATCGCGCCCCACAACTGGTCATGCGGGTCCTGCGGGAATTCCGCGCCGGCCTCGCGCGCCACCGCTTCCTTGAAGCGGCCGACGACTTCGACCCAGTCATCGCCGCTCAGATCGGTGTCGAGCGAATAGCCCTGGCTGTCCTTGAACGTATCGAGGATTTCCTCGAAGTGAGAGTGCTCGAAGCCAAGCACCACGTCGGAATACATCGTGATGAACCGGCGGTAGCTGTCGTAGGCGAAGCGACGGTCGCCGGACAGGGCGGCGAGCGCCTCGACCGTCTTGTCGTTGAGACCGAGATTGAGGACGGTGTCCATCATGCCCGGCATCGAGGCGCGGGCGCCGGAGCGCACCGAGACCAGCAGCGGATTGCTGGAATCGCCGAAGGATTTGCCGGTCAGCTTGCCGATATGGTCGAGCGCCTTCTCGACCTGCGGCTTCAATTCCTTCGGATAGGTTTTGCCGTGCGCATAGAAATAAGTGCAGACCGAAGTCGGAATCGTGAAGCCCGGGGGCACCGGCAATCCGAGATTGGCCATTTCGGCGAGATTGGCGCCCTTGCCTCCGAGCAAGTCGCGAAGACCCGCCTTGCCCTCGGCTTTGCCGTCACCGAAGGTGTAGACCCATTTGCCGGACTTCGCGCTCTCCTCGCCAATCCTGCTCGCCGCAGCCTTCCCTGGACCAACCTTGCTCACGGGCTTTGGTGCCTCTTTGGCCGCGCTCTTCTCCAGCGCCTTGCGGGCAATCGCGGATGCCGCGGGCGTCGCCCGGGCGGCCGTGGATGACTTTGATTTCGCAGCAATTTTTCTGGGTTTAGCGACGGCTTTGGCCATGACAGAAAATGATCCGCTGGGAGATGAAGAGATGGGCGCCTTACACCACTTTGAGCGGCCCGGCGCAAGCTGCGAAAGCCGCCTGAAAGGCTAGTGTGGCGGCTCAGAGGTCCGCATCATTGCTGCCGCTCGTTCCGTCATGCGGACTTCTGAACCAAAGCCACACTAGAATCAATAGTTGCCAGTGTCCTTTCGATTCCGAAGTTCGCAAACGAGGTCGCCTCTCGATGCAACGAACTTCGGAATCGGGACACTGGATATCTAGATATGAAGCCACTTCAGTAGCCCCAAACCGATCAGGCCGTTGAGGATGAGGAAGATCGCCACCACAAAATTGAGCAGCCGCGGCATGATCAAGATCAGCACGCCTGCGATCACGGACATGATCGGTGAAATGTGGGCGACGGTGAGGGTCATTTGAGAGCTTCTCCGCTAGGTGAGTGACACGCCCGATAGAGGCGGTCTTCTCGAAGGCTGGTCTCGAGGGGCTGATTTCGAAAAGGCAAGTTCCGAATCGGGAGCGGCAACATAACACTCCGGCGCGGTTCCGCGACAGGAGACGCATTTCCCTTCAAAGAGTTCCCTCATCGTTGCAAAAAGTCCTGGCCGTGCACCGCAGGGGCCGCACTTTTTAGGGAACGATGCCGCGCGCGGTGAATTGGATCGGTCGCATGCCGGATCAAACCGGCGCACTTTCCAATTCGCGAAGGAGCAGATCATGCGGAAGCAGGTACTGGCCATCTCCGCAATTCTTGCGGCCATGAGCGCACCGATTGCGGCTCAGGCACAGAGCGATACCGTGGGCGTGCGCGGCGGCGCCGTCGTGGTCGACGAGAATGGGGGCATCGCGGTCGACCAGCGCCCGGCGTTTCGCGAATACGTGATACGCGAACGGGTGCCGAACTACTCGATTCCGGACCGCGTCATTGTCGGCGGCGTGCTGCCGGAAACCGGCGTTACCTATTACGACGTGCCGCAGACATTCGGCGCCACGCCTTTCCGTTACACCGTCGTGAACGGCCGGACCGTCCTGGTCGAGCCGCGCACACGCCGCATCGTTCAGGTGATCGAGTAAAATCCTGAACGTCTTGTCCGGATACCGCAGCGGTCACCGGACGCAAGGCCCTGCCCGGTCTCCCCCGCCCGGGCGGGGCTCTTTTTTGAGATTACTGGCCGCATCAACAGGACGCTTTCCGCACCACGATGCGGTGAACGATCTTGCCCGAAGAAGCGCTGAAGACCTCTTCGTCGAGCAGCACCGTCGTATCGGATAATTCCGCCGACACCAACGACACCTCAAAGGCAGCGTAGAGCCGACCATGCTGGTCGCGCTGGTCGGCGCCCTCGGTGACGCGCCAGCTCAGGTAGAAAAATCCACCCGGCTTGACGACGTCGAGCATGCGGCGGAGCGACGGCGCGATCAGCGCTCGGTCGAGATGCATGATCACGGTTTCGCACAAGAGATTGTCGTAGGTGTTGGCGGCAATGCCGCGCAACTCGGGCAACTCTGCAAGCGCGAACTTAAGATCGGGATATCGCGCGCGTGCCTCGGCAAGGAGTCCGCTCGAAGCGTCAAAACCCTGCGCCGGAAAACCATTCGCGTTCAGCCACGCCACCTCTCGCCCGCTGCCGCAACCGATATCGGCTGTTGTTCCACCCTTGATAAAGAAGCGCCTGACGATGTCGTGCAGATCGTGCGGCGCGGGCTGCGCGTGCCAATCTTTCGCAAACGCAGCCGCGTCGCTTTCATAGGCGGCAAGCGTCTGGCGGTCCAATTTAACCTTCGATTCTGGAGAAATCCGCGACCTCGCGCTGCACGGCGCGGATTTCGTTGCTACACCATGGTGAACGACGTGCCCGTACTGGTCGAACCGCGTTCCCGCCGTATCGTCGAGGTGATCGAGTAATCCTTTACTCCCGCCTTGACGAATGGGCCGCAAGCCGCAGCAGGCCTCGCCCGGTTCCCCCGCCGGGGCGAGGCTTCCTCGGTGGGTCGTTACCCTCTCAATATCGAGAGTATCTGACTGCTCGATTTATAGTTCGCCACCAGACTATCGCGAAAGGCCGGCGTCCAGTTGATCGCCTGACGCTCTTCGACGCTAATAGACGAATAGGTGTTGAGAATACCGAGACTGAGCTGGGTCGGATCGCCGCTGGATTGACTCTGCTTCAGGGCGGAGAGGATGCTCGCGCGGGCGCGGGAATCAAGAGTCTGCTTGGCGGCGAAGCTCTCTTGCTTTGAGAACAAACCATTCTGATTGAGCGAGATCGCCGCCAGCGATCGGCCGTCAAATGAACTGAGGTCTGCTTGTTGACCGGTTTTGCGGCCGGGGTCGAACACCAGTTCCTTGCCGGCGGCGGCGGCAGCCTTCGCCTGCGCGTCGAGCGTGGCGCGAACGTTCTTCGCGATAGTTGAGATGTTCTCGGTCGCCGTGGTGCCGCCGGGGGCGTTTTGCGCAAGATAAGCGGCGACCGGATCGTTGCTGATGCCTGTGGGCGCGGCGGTCGGGTTCTGCTGGGTGGCCTGGACGCCCTTGAGCACCGCGGCGCGTTGCACCGACCACGAGGCAGTCGCCTTCTCCTCACCGCTGGCGCCATCGAGATAATCGAGTGCCGCCTTGTAAACCGAGCTAAAGTCGCCCGTCAGCTTTGAGGTCGCCGCGGCTGGCGCCAGCGCGTCATTGTAGCGATTGGCAAGCTCGGTGCTGGCGACTTTCTGTTCGTCGGGACTGAACTTCCCGCCGTTGTTGGTCGCGATCGCGAACAGCGAGCGGCGATCGAACGACGACAGATCGATTGTCGTCGCGCCTTCGTCGCTGATCGGCCCTTTGACGTTGGCAGCGGTGTAGAGACCATCGAGCGCGGAACGCGCATCAGAGGTCACGGTCGTGAAATCCTTTAAGGTGGTGGCACCGGCGAGCTGCGCGCGGGCGGCGGCAGACAACGTCAAATTGGTCGCCGCATTTGTATCGGGCTGATTGCCGGAGTCGACGGCACTCAAGGCATCAGCCAGCGATGATTGCGGCGCTGCCGCACGAGCATAGGCGGAGCCGAGCTGGGCGTAGGGATTGAGGCCGGTGTTTATCGAGGTCATTTTCGTCCCTGTCCCGCCTTCGGGTAATTTTTTACCGTTACGGTAACGGACCATTTCAAAGCATGGTTAACAGGGCGTAAATATTTCCCGATTTGTCCGCATATTTCGGAAGTTGTGTATCACCACGCCGCAACTGCGACGGGCCGCGCAGCATCTATAGCGTTTTCGAGCGAAGTGGATACCGAATCGCGTGAAGAAAACGCGTCAAAACAAAAGTTTAGAGCCTCGGTTCTGATTCAATCAGAACCGAAAAGACTACAGGGAACGACCCCCTCAATCCTGTATCTTCGAAAAATCCGCGACCTCGCGCGTGGCGGCGCGGATTTCGTTGAGAAGTTTCAGGCGGTTTTCGCGCACTTTCGCATCGTCGTCGTTGACCTTCACATGATCGAAGAACGCATCCACGGCGGGGCGCAGCGCTGCTATGGCGGTCATCGCGCCAGCAAAGTCCTCACGTACAATATAACTGGCTGCGAGCTTCTTCTGGAGCTCGATTACTGTGGCAACATCCCGTTCGAATTCATTTCTGTATAACGTCGCGTCCGGAGCGCCATCATAAACGCGCTTATCTCTTTTTTCTTCAATACTGAGAATATTGCTTGCGCGCTTTACTGCAGTAAGCAGGCTCTTGCCGTCGTCGGTATCGAGGAATTTGCCCAGTGCTTCGACGCGACGAACGATCATCAAGAGATCATCCTGACCTTCGAGCGCGAATACCGCGTCAACAAGGTCGTGCCGCGCGCCCTGCTCGCGAAGCTGAACTTTCAGGCGGTCGGCGAAGAAATTCAACAGTCGGCTGCTTACCGAATTGAGATGTTCGGCCTCAAATTCAACTTTCAGTTTTTCGATTTCGGCGACGGTGGCTTCTTTTGAGATAGCAACTCTGCGGAAGCCCATTTCTTGGTCGCAAACCGTCGCCGATATCTTTACTGCATTTCCCGCGGGCTCTTTGCTTACCTTGAATGCAAAAATTCGACGTAAGCTGTCATTGATTATCGGCCTCAATGCCAATTTCAATGAGCATTCGAGAACAATTCTTATCAGCCCTAGAGCGGCTCTGCGTAGGGCGTACGGGTCCTTGCTACCCGTAGGTTCTTCAACAATCGCCCAGAAGTCACAGAGAATCTCAAGCTTATCGGCTAACGCCACCGCTACACTCACCGGATTTGTCGGCACGCGATCATTAGGCCCTTGCGGCTTGTAGTGTTCCTCGCAAGCCACGGCGACTGAGGCATCCTCGCCCTGTGCCAGCGCGTAGTATTTTCCCATCACGCCTTGTAGTTCAGGGAACTCACCAACCACTTCGCTAAGAAGGTCGGCCTTCGCCAGTTGGCTTGCCCTTTGAACAGCATCAAAAAACTTCGATATGCTTTCTCCATATTCGGCGGTTCCACCCTCTCGCCCCGGGCGAATGTCTGCGCTCACCGGTAGAAGACGATCTGCGACAACTTCTGCAGTTCTATGGGCCAACGCGCGGATCCGCTTGATGCGCTCGCCTTGCGTACCGAGTTTTTCATGGAACACGATCGTATCGAATTTCGGCAAGCGATCTTCGAGCCTGGTCTTCAGATCGGTATCATAAAAGAACTTGGCATCGCTCAATCGCGCGCGGATCACACGCTCGTTGCCGGCGACGATCGCCTTGCCACCGTCGCTGGCCTCGATATTGGCCGTGAGGATGAATTTGCTCGTGAGCTTCGCGGTTTTGGGATCGCTGACCACAAAACACTTCTGGTTGTTGCGGATGGTGGCGCGGACCACCTCGCTTGGAATCGAAAGGAATTCCTTGTCGAAGGAGCCCATCAGCACCACGGGCCATTCGACGAGACCTGCGACTTCGTCGAGCAGCCCCTGGTCTTCGACGAGTTCGAGCCCTTGCGCGAACGCCAATTCCTTGGCGTCCTCGAGAATGATGTCCTTGCGGCGCTCGGGGTCGAGCACGACCTTGGCCTCGAGCAGCTTCGCCTCATAATCCTTGAAGCGGCGAACGGCGATCGCGCCCGGCGCCATGAAGCGGTGGCCGAACGTGGTCTGGCCGGCCTCGATGCCGTCGACGGCAAATTTCACGACATCCGGCGCTTCGGTTTCCAGGCCGAAGGTGGCGGTGATCGCGTGCAGCGGCCGCACCCAGGAAAGCGCGCCGGATTTGGCCGACCGCTCGCCCCAACGCATCGATTTCGGCCACGGGAAGGTGCGGATGACGACCGGCAATATTTCCGCAAGCACGTCAAGCGCAGCGCGCCCTTCCCTTTCGATCAGCGCGACGTAAAAATCGCCCTTTTTCGGATCGCGCTGGATTTTCGCCTCATCGAGCGAAGCAAGCCCCGCCGATTTGAGAAAACCTGCGATCGCCGCGTCCGGCCCGCCAACGCGCGGCCCTTTCCGCTCTTCCTTCAGGTCGGCCTGGCGCGCAGGGATGCCGTGCACGGTGAGCGCAAGTCGCCGCGGGGTGGCAAATGCCCTTGCGCCGTCGTAGACGAGACCCTCCGCGACCAGGCGGTCGGTGACCATGCGGCGCAAATCATCGGCCGCCTTCGCCTGCATGCGCGCGGGGATTTCTTCCGAAAACAGTTCGAGAAGGAGATCGGGCATCTAGTTGTGCTCTTTACGAGAACGGCGGGGCGTGCGTCTTGTGCTCCGGCGAGGCTCCCCTCCCCCTTGCAAGCGGGGGAAGGGACGTAAGTCCGTGATTGCTAAAATCCTCAAATCCAAATCGCTTTCTTACGAAGCCCCGCCCGCTTCGGTATGCACCCAGGCTTCCCCGCAGGCTTTGGCGAGTTCGCGCACGCGCATGATGTAACTCTGCCGCTCGGTCACCGAGATCACGCCGCGGGCGTCGAGCAGGTTGAAGACGTGGCTCGCCTTGATGCACTGGTCGTAGGCCGGCAGTGCCATCAGATGTTCCGTGCGATTGCCGCCATCCTTCCAGCCGGCTTCGAGATATTTCCGGCACGCCGCTTCCGCCATCCTGAATTGTTCGAACAGCATCTCGGTATCGGCGAATTCGAAATTGTGCCGCGAATATTCCTGCTCGGCCTGCAGGAACACCTCGCCATAGCTGACCTTCTCGGCGCCGTCGCGGCCGTTGAAATTGAGATCGTAGACGCGATCGACGCCCTGCACATACATCGCAAGGCGCTCGAGCCCGTAGGTGAGCTCGCCGGACACGGGCGCACATTCGACGCCCGCGACCTGCTGGAAGTAGGTGAACTGCGACACTTCCATGCCGTCGCACCAGCACTCCCACCCCAACCCCCAGGCGCCAAGCGTCGGGCTCTCCCAGTCGTCCTCGACAAAGCGAATATCGTGCAGATGCGAATCGATCCCGATCGCCGCGAGCGATTTCAGATAGAGCTCCTGGATATCGGGCGGCGACGGCTTCAGGATGACCTGAAATTGGTAGTAGTGCTGGAGGCGGTTCGGATTCTCGCCATAGCGGCCATCCTTAGGGCGCCGCGACGGCTGTACATAGGCCGCGTTCCACCGCTTGGGGCCGAGCGCGCGCAGCGTGGTGGCAGGGTGAAACGTGCCCGCACCCACTTCCATGTCGTAGGGTTGCAGGATCGCGCAGCCGTAATCCGCCCAATAACGCTGCAGCGCCAGGATCAATCCCTGGAACGAGCGTTCCGGGCGCATATGGAGAGGCAAGGCATCCATCGTCGGGGCGGGTCTTCGCGAAGTGTATAGCGCGCGGGACCGTATCGGCGCCGACTTGAGGAATCAAGGCGATGAAGATCAGCCGGGCCGATAAAGGCCGGTGTCGGGATCCCGCCGCAGCGTCGGAATGTCGTGTGATTTGGCGGCTTCCGCGACCCGGGCGAGGCGCGCCTCCTCCAATTCCCTGTTGATCCTGACAGCTGTCCGATAAGCCCAGCGAATCACGGCCAGCCCTCCGAGAGCGCCGGCGAATGCGACAAGCGGCGGCATCGATCGATCCTCGTTCATTCGTCTCACCCCGAATCCATTGTCGCCCAAGGCGGCCTTTGCCGCAATTGGCCTTTCGCGGGACCAAATGGCGCGCTCAATTTACCGTCAAAACCCGAATTTGGCCCAAATTGCCCGGCTCTCGAGCGCCGAAATCAGCTCCTCAGGCAGGCCTGAAACGCCCTCAAGTCCAAAAGTTCCCGGCGAGCGGCGACCGAGGAGACCGGACAGCATCCCACTCGGGGGCGCGATCAGCGGGGTGAGCACCTTGTCGCCGTAACGGGCGCGCAGCGTCGAGCGCAGATCGCCGAGCCCATCCGCAAGTCCGAGCGAGACCGAGGTCTCCCCCGCCCAGTATTCGCCGGTGAAGAGAACCTCGTCGGCGCCCTTGAGACGCGCTCCCCTGCTTTGTTTCACAAGGTCGATGAAAATGGCGTGGATTTCGCGCTGTATCGCTTTCAGTCTCGCGACATCGTCGGGATTCTCGGCCAGAAACGGATCGAGCATCGCCTTGTGCTCGCCCGCGGTATAAAGCCGCCGCTCGACGCCGATCTTCTTGATCAATTCCTGAAGACCGAAAGAGCCGCCGACCACGCCGATCGATCCGAGGATCGACGACGGATCGCAGAATATTTCATCCCCCGCGCAGGCGATCATGTAACCGCCGGAAGCGGCGACATCCTCGACGAAAACCAGCACCGGCAGCTTTTTTTCGGTCGCAAGCTGCCGGATGCGCAAGTAGATCTGGCGCGACTGCACCGGCGAGCCGCCCGGCGAATTGATGAGGAGCGCCACGGCCTTCGCGTTTCCGATCGAAAAGGCGCGCTCGAGTACGCGCGCGACGCCCGCAAGCGACATTCCCGGGCGCAACGGCGTCACCGCGCCGATCAGCCCCGACAGTCGCACCACCGGAACCACGGCCGCGCCGCTCAGACGCGCCGGCATCCACTCCATCAATTTGTCGATCGGTGCCGGCCATCTCCGAGCCTCGATAGATTGTTCCGTCATGCCGTCACCTATTAACCGTTTGTTATCATGCGACTGTCATTGAACTGATGAAACACTTTTTGCAGTTCGGCCGTAACTAGGCCGCAACCACTCGGCAGAGCAAGTCATGAAAATTTACCTTCTGCTAGCGCTGATCGGTACCCTTTTGACCGCAATTCATTTCACATCCGCGCCAAAACAGAATTCGAAAACGCTCCCGCAATAGCGCCTGCGCGGGCAATCGGTGGTCGTTCAGGCTGTCGCCAGCAGCAATGCGGCCTTTCCTTGCAGGATATCCTGCACCTTTTGATGCGGCCGCCCCGATTCGTCGTTGAGGACCAACGCAGGCTCCAGGCGGGCAGGCGCTTTTCCACCTTTGACGGCACGCACCAGCACGCGAATGGCCGGTGACGTCACATCGGCGTGAACCGGCAGGATCGCCAAGCTGCCAAAACCGCGATCAAGTGTCGCAAGCACCTCGGCGATCTCATCCGCCCGCCAGATCATCACAAGCATGCCGCCGGTTTTCAGAAGGCGCCGGGCCGCGCGGACCCAGCCTTCGAGCGTAGCTGGGGTCGCGACATGAGCCGTCTCGCGCAACTTGTCCGGCGAAACGCGATGGCGCGCGGAATCGTTGAACGGGGGATTCATCAGGACGATTTCGGCGCTGTCGGGCTTCAGGCCGAGGGATACAAACGCGCTCGAGGCGGAAGTCACGTCGAGCGCGATGGTCTCGGCCGCAATCGCGTTGGAATTCGCGTTGCTGCGTGCAAGTTCGGCGAGCTTTTCGTCGATCTCGACCAGAACCAGCTTGATGCCCGAGACGCGCCTGGCGACCGCCAGGCCCGCCGCGCCAACTCCGGCACCAAGATCAACGACGCGATCGCCTGATCGCGCCGGCGTCGCTGCCGCCAACAGCATGGCGTCATGGCCGGCACGGTGACCGGATTTTGGCTGGCGCAGTCGCAGTTTCCCGCCGAGAAAGGCGTCCTCTGTCAACCCGTCCCAAAAATCATTCATCGGGCCGAAGCTCGTGGGCCAGGCCCGCATCGCGGAGAATCTGGCGGGCCTCGCGATTATCGTCCTCATGGACCAGAATCCGGCGCGGCAGGACCCCCAGCGAGCCCTCGATGATGCTCATGTTCTGATCCAGCACGAGGTGATGAATGTTGGCGCCATCAAGGAGCGCGCCGACGGCTGAAACCAGCACGATATCGTTGGTCCGAACCAATTCCCGCACCTTCAGCTCTCCTTTGTCGACCCGACCTCACGGTCCCGTCACGGCTGGTTGTTGCTTCGTACCCTTGCCGCGCCTGCCGGCTCTTTCTATGGTTATATCCAAAGCGTGGTGGTTCAGAAGTCCATATCGATGCTGGGGTATATTCGCGATGCGGATTTCCGAACCAAAGCCACATTAGATCAATAGTTTGCCAGTGTCCCTGGGATTTCCGAGGTTCGCAAACGAGAAGGCCGCAAGGCTTCGAAGTCTGGAATTTGAGACACTGGAGCGAAGCCGATCGGGCAAGTGTGGAGACCAGCGTGGCGGTTTCGGGCAAGTGTGGAGACCAGCGTGGCGGTTATTGTTCCCTTCGAGAGCCCTTCGGATGCTTCGATAGATCCGCTGGTTCAGCTGGTTGCCGCCGACATGCAGCGCGTCAACGCGACGATTCTGGCGCGAACCGGCTCGGAAGTCACCATGATCCCGGAGGTCGCAAACCACCTGATTTCGTCAGGCGGCAAGCGGCTGCGTCCGATGCTGACGCTGGCGATGGCGCACCTGGCCGGCTATTCCGGCGACGGCCACATCAAGCTCGCGGCTTCGGTCGAGTTCATGCACACCGCCACGCTGCTGCATGACGACGTGGTCGACGAAAGCGAAATGCGCCGCGGCAAGCTGTCGGCGCGCATGCTGTGGGGTAACGAAGCGAGCGTACTCGTCGGCGACTTCCTGCTCGGCCAGGCCTTCCGCATGATGGTCGAGGTCGGCTCGCTGCGCGCCCTCGACATTCTCTCCGCCGCAGCCGCAACGATTGCCGAAGGCGAGGTCATGCAGCTCGCCGCTGCGAAAAATACTGCCACGACCGAAGACGAATATCTCGCCGTGATTCGCGGCAAGACCGCCGAACTGTTCGCGGCCGCCTGCGAGGTGGGCCCGGCGATCGCCAACCGTCCGAAGGCTGAGCAGACCGCCTGCCGTTCGGTCGGCATGAATCTGGGAATCGCCTTCCAACTCGTGGACGACGTGCTGGACTATGGCGGCAAGTCCGCCAGGCTCGGCAAGAATGTCGGCGACGATTTCCGCGAGGGCAAGATCACGCTGCCGGTGGTGCTGGCGTTCCGGCGCGGCAACGATGTCGAACGCGAGTTCTGGATCCGGGCGCTGGAGCGCGGCGAAATCGGTGGCGGCGATCTCGACCACGCCGTCCGGTTGATGACCAAGCACCGCGCCCTAGAGGACACCATCAACCGCGCCCAGCATTATGGCGCGATGGCGGTCGATGCGCTGGCGCTGTTTCCGGCGTCTCCGATGAAAGCCGCGCTCGAGCAGGTGGTCGCCTTCTGCCTGGCGCGAACGCATTGATGCGGCTTGCTTCACCTTTCCACACAAGTGCGCAGAGGTGAGATGCGCGCGATGCGTCGAAGACTAGCCGAGCACGCCCGAATGTACCCACCAGGAGGGATGATCGAGCCGAATCTTCTCGGCCGCGCGTTGCGCCTCGAAGGTATTCTCGAAGATTGCAAAACAGGTTGCCCCCGAGCCGGACATCCGCACCAACCAGGCGCCGTTGGTGGCGCTGAGCGCCGCGATCACCTCGCCGATGACGGCTTGAATGCGCGTGGCCGGCACTTCAAGGTCGTTGGTACCGGCGGCAAGCGCTTCTACCCAATCTTCGACGGAGGCGCCCGGTTCCGGCCAGGCAATGGCCTGGATGACGTCGGCAACACCCACCAGCAATTCGCCGTGACGCAGGCCGAGCGCTGCAAACACGTCTTTTGTCGCCACGGGAACGCGGGGATTGACCAGCACGCAAGGAATTTTCGGCAAGGTCAGCGGCAGCAGCGTGTCGCCGACCCCCGTCATGACGCAGGCGTGCGAGGCCAGACAAACCGGCACGTCGGCGCCGGCTAGTTGCGCGACTTCGACGAGCCGCGAATCTTCGATTGCAAGACCGTTGGCCTGCGCCAGCAGTCGCAGGGCGGCCGCCGCATCGGCCGAACCGCCACCGATGCCGGCGGCGACCGGCAGCGCCTTGTAGAGCGTCAACTGGCCTGCCTTCAAATCCGGCACACGTTCGCCGAGCAACCGCGCGGCCTTGAGCACGAGGTTGTCGGCAGGCTCACCGCAAGCCTGGGCAAGTGGCCCGCTGATCTGCAGTTGCAGTTCTGGCCCGGGCGTAAGCGTCAGGCGGTCGGCGCAATCGGCGAACGCAACCACGCTTTCGAGGTCATGATATCCGTCGACCCGCCGCCCCACCACCCGAAGGGTCAGATTGACCTTGGCGCGACCCTCTTCGACGAGTGCAGAGGATTCGACAATCGCTTCAGGTGCTCGACCGGGCGTCATAACGAATGCAAAATCCGAGTAAGCCGCGCTGGAGTCAAGTTAGCCGCACTGGAATAGTGTCTTTAACTTCTGATGTTCAAAACCGCAAAATGCGACCAGCCTGCGCGCAGGCGGCGGCACCTCGCGCACCGGCCGCCGATCTTTCGAGCCTGCTAGCCGCCCTTGTCGTCTTCTTTCTTCTTGTCCGCGGAAGCCGCCGAGGAAGTGTCGTCGGGAAGCCCGTTTTCCATCTTGGCTTCGATCTTCGGCAGATCCTCCGGCTCCGGCTTCAGGTCGCGGGCGTGCGCCCACTGGAACTTGGCCTCCAGCGTGCGGCCAACGCGCCAGTAAGCGTCGCCGAGGTGGTCGTTGATGGTCGGGTCCTCGGGCTTGAGATCGATCGCGCGCTCGAGGTTCTTCACCGCGTCCTCATAGTTGCCGATGCGGTAATAGGCCCAACCGAGCGAGTCCACGATGTAGCCGTCATCCGGACGCTGCTCGACGGCACGCTTGATCATCTTCATCCCTTCGTCGAGATTGATACCCTGATCGATCCAGGAATAACCGAGATAATTCAGAACGTGAGGCTGCTCGGGCTGCAGCTCCAGCGCCTTGCGCATGTCCGCTTCCGCCATGCGCCACTGCTTTGAGCGCTCTTCGCAGATGCCGCGGTAGTAGTAATAGATCCAGGTGTTCTTGTCGGTGGTTGGCGGCAGGGCGTCGATGCCGCGCGAGTAGGATTGGGCGCAGTCGGCAAACTTCTTCCGGCCGCGCTCGACATTGCCGAGCGCCATGAGAGCCTCGAGATCCTTCGGATCTTCCGCCGTTATATTCTTCAGGATCCTGATCGCCTCGTCACTGCGATCGGCGGCGTCGAGGTTGATGGCAAGCTGAATCTGCGCGTTGCGCCGAAGCGGAGAACTGGCCGGCATGCGCTCGTAGATCTTGATCGCCATTGCCGGCTTTCTCACCGATTCATAGAGATCGGCGAGCGACAACAGCGCCATCGGATGGTTGGGCGCGAGATAGAGCGCAAGCTGCAAATAGACGAGCGCGAGGTCCTCGCCGCCACGGCGCGTCAAGGATGCGCCGATCCCGTACAACGCCTCGGCGGCGCCGCTCTGCGGGGAATCCACCAGCGGCAAAAGCTTCTTGCCGGCCTTGGTCTCGCGTAGGCCTTCCTGCACCAGCGGATGCCGCGGAAGCTTCTTGTCGAAAGCCTCATAGATCGCCGTAGCGGATGCTGAATCCTTGTTGCGCGAGAGCCAGCGCGCATAGTCGTCGGCCACGCGCAGCATGGAGTCCTCGAGCTTGTAGGCGCGCTCGAGGCGAACGCCGGCTTCCTTTTCCTTGCCGGCGAGTTCGAGGATCAACCCCGAATGCAGATCCTTGAAGATCGGGTACCATTCCGGACCCGTCAGCTTGTCGATATTGGCCACCGCCGTCTTGGTGTCGCCGGCGCCATAGGTGGACCAGGCCGAGAGCAAGGTGGCGACCAGATCCGTGATCGGCCCGCGGATCGACTGATTGATATTGGCCTGAGCGCTTGCGTATTTCTTCTGTTTCAGATCGCGCACGCCGATGACGAGGCGCGCAACGCGATTGTTCTTGTCCTGCGCGAGGATGCGGTCGGCAAGCTTGACAGCCTCGTCGATATCGCCGTCTGCGAGCGAGGAGATGAACGCCCGATCCAGCAGTTCGTTGTTTTTCGGATCGGTGCGAAGCGCCGAGCGATAGAAGGCGGCGGCCGAACTCGCGTCGCGCTCGACACTGGCATGGCGGGCGGCAAGATAGCTGCCCGATGTCGTCAGCGTCTTCAGGTCGCGGTTCGAGGGAAATTGCGCCGAGTTGTCGGAGGGATGTTCGGGCGTCTGCGCCGAAACCGAGCCAGGCAGGGCCAGCGCAGCGAAGGCAATGACGGCAATGGTCCAGCGATTGAAACGAGTGGAAAGCATCACGGTTCGCCTTGGCTCCAGGATTTACGGCAGGATGTTGTGATCAATCTCGACCGCGAGCCCAATCGGCTGGCATCGGAAGACGCGACAATGCCGCTTTTGCCGCTGAACCGCAAGGATAGGGGCAGGCCAATCGATCGGCATGGGACGGCCCCGGCCCACCCCGCCTCAAAACGCTTCCAGTATGGCGGGATCGTGGCCGCTGGGCGTTATGCCAACGCTCGCCTTGGGTTTCACCCGACATTCGTGCAAATCAGGCCTTCGGTCACGCAATCGTGGTCACATCGCCTCATAATTGGGCCCACCGCCGCCTTCGGGCGGTACCCATGTGATGTTGCCGTTGGGATCCTTGATGTCGCAGGTTTTGCAGTGGACGCAATTTTGCGCGTTGATCACGAATCGGGCACCCGACGTCTCCTCCACCCACTCGTACACTTCTGCCGGACAGTAGCGACCGGACGGACCGGCATAGATGTCGTGTTCGGAGGCCTTTTGCAGGTTCATGTCGGCGACCTTCAGGTGAACCGGCTGATCCTCCTCGTGGTTGGTGTTGGAGAGGAACACCGAGGAGAGCCGGTCGAAGGTCAGTTTGCCGTCCGGTTTCAAGGGCGTGATTGGCACATGATTTCTTGCAGGATCGAGCGTCTTGCGGTCGGGCTTGGCATGCGATTGCGTTCCGAACAGCGAGAAACCCAACGTGTTGCACCACATGTCGATACCGCCGAGCGCCACGCCGAGGATGGTGCCGAATTTCGACCACAGCGGCTTGACGTTGCGCACCTGGTACAGGTCCTTGCCCACCGCCGAGGCGCGCCAGGCATTTTCGTACTCTACCAGTTCGTCGTTGGCGCGGCCGGCTCCGAGCGCGGCCGTGACATGTTCGGCTGCGAGCATGCCGCTGCCCATGGCATTATGAACGCCCTTGATGCGCGGGACGTTGACAAATCCGGCCGCGCAACCGATCAGCGCCCCGCCCGTGAAGCTCAAGCGCGGCACCGACTGGTAGCCGCCCTCGGTGATGGCGCGAGCGCCATAGGCAAGCCGCTTGCCGCCTTCGAGCAGAGCGCGAACGGAAGGGTGGGTCTTGGATCGCTGGAATTCATCGAACGGCGAGAGATAGGGATCGTCGTAGTTCAGGTGCACGACGAAGCCGATCGCCACGAGATTGTTGTCGTAGTGGTAGAGGAACGAACCGCCGCCGGTCGAATTGTTCAGCGGCCAGCCGAAGGCATGCTGGATCAGGCCCTTGCGGTGCTTTGCAGGGTCGATCTGCCAGACTTCCTTGAGCCCGATGCCGAATTTCGGCGGCTCGGAGTTGGCGTCGAGGGAGAATTTCGCGATCAGCTGCTTGGTCAGGCTGCCGCGGGCGCCTTCGGCGAACAGCGTGTACTTGCCGAGCAGTTCCATGCCGCGCGTGTACGACGATTTGTGCGAGCCGTCCTTGGCAATTCCCATGTCACCGATCGCAATCCCGCGCACGGCGCCGTTGTCATCGTAAAGCACTTCGGCTGCAGCAAAGCCGGGATAGATCTCCACCCCGAGCGTCTCGGCCTTGCGCGCAAGCCAGCGGCATACATTGCCGAGCGAGCCGACATAGCAGTGATGGTTGTTCATGAGCGGCGGCATCATGAAATTCGGCAGCCGGATCGCGGAACCCGCCGTGTTCCAGTAGAACCGGTCTTCGGTCACTTTCGTCTTCAGCGGGCAATCGGAATCTTCGCGCCAGTCCGGAAACATCCGATCGAGCACGACCGGATCGATCACGGCACCGGACAGGATGTGAGCGCCGACCTCGGAGCCCTTTTCGACGACCACCACCGAAAGATCGGCGTTGAGCTGCTTCAGCCGGATCGCAGCGACAAGGCCGGAAGGACCGGCACCGACGATCACGACGTCGAATTCCATGGACTCTCGCGGGGGCAATTCTTCGGTGCTCATGGATCTGCTCTCAGGACCGGTACAAGGATCGTCTTGGTTGCGTTTGTTTCCGATTTTTGCGCGAAGAACAACCATGGAAATGCTGTTTGAGGCGTTTCGTTGCAACGCAATCCGGCCTACATTGCCGACAGCGCTTATCAAGCCTGCGACTTCGAACCGTGACGCCCGATCCCCTGCCCAGTGCTCATCAATTGCTCGCCTTTTATCTGGAGGCCGGGGTCGACTGTGCGCTGGCCGAGGAACCGGCCAACCGGCTGCACGATCCCGAGGTCGCGCCGAAAGAGGCGGCCAAAAATCCGGCTTCCCCAAGCTTGGAACAAGCAAGGCCGGTGAGGCCGGCGTTTGCTCCGGCTCCGGCGATGCCCGCCGAGCCGATGCCTTCGCCGGACGCAGCCATCGCGTCGGCGCGGGAGGCCGCACGCACCGCGCCGTCACTGGAGGCGCTGAGGAGCCTGCTTGAGACTTTCGACGGCTGTGCGCTGAAATCGACCGCGACACGCCTCGTGTTCGCCGACGGCAACCCTAAAGCCCGCATCATGTTTGTCGGCGAGGCGCCGGGACGCGAGGAAGACATCGAGGGGCTGCCTTTCGTCGGCCGATCAGGCAAGCTTCTGGATCGCATGATTGCGGCGATCGGGCTCGACCGCAACGCGGCCTACATCGCCAATGTGATTCCCTGGCGGCCGCCCGGCAACCGCACGCCGACGCCGCTGGAAACGCAGATCTGTCTGCCGTTCATCCAGCGGCAGATCGAACTGGTCGATCCGGACATCCTGGTAACGCTTGGAAACCCTTCGACGCAAACCCTGCTCGGGACGCGCGACGGCATCATGAAAACCCGCGGGCGCTGGCTCAACTACGACACCGGAACGCGCTCGATCCGCGCAATGGCCACGTTCCATCCGGCATATCTGTTGCGATCGCCGTCCTACAAGCGCATGGCCTGGCAGGATTTGCGCGCGATCGCCAAGGCGCTGGCGCAGACGACGCCATAGCAACACAATGTCATTCCGGGTCTATGCGAGCATAGCACCTGGAATCTCGAGATTTCCCGATGTGCAATTGCGCATCTGAGGTCTGGTCCTTCGGACCATCGCGGAATGACGTTATTACGCCGCTACGGCGGCTTCGGCCGCACGATCGCCCAGCCGATCCGCAGCAGCGGTTGGCGACCGTTGACAAGCCATTCGAATGACCGCGGCACTTCGGGCACGATGCCGGGAAACCGTTGCGCGATATCCGCGGGCGGCGTGCCCGACGTATCCGAGGCGCGCCATACCACCACGCCACCGGTTTCATTGAATTTGGCGGAGTTGGTCCAGGGCGTTCGCTGCGGGGTCGCGGCGAGAAACAAATGAGGACGATCGCGACTCAAGGTGATCAGTGTCGCTAGCTGCGCGTCGCCGCTCACCACGCGGAGCCGTTGGTTGGTACGCCGCTCGAAACTGTCGTCGAAGAATTGCGCGATGTCGGTGGCCGGCAGCGAGGTCACCACCTCCGCGCTGCTGGTCCATGGCGCAAAAAGTGTGATTGCGATTGCCGCCAGCGCCGGCGCGACGACAAGGGCCGCCCAGGCCGAACGCAGCACCCGCTGATGGCGCAGATGGATCAGATCGCCGCTCGCGACGATCGTCGCCAGTCCGGACAACATCAACGCGATGCCTGCCCCGCCGACGACGCGATCAAGGCCGAACAGGCCAGCAATGAGACTTCCCGCCAGCGCCGGCGCAACCGCGAAGAAATAGACAAAATCACGCGCAAAGCTGTCGACCGGAGGGCGAAAAATGATCGGGGCCTCTTCCGGATTGCGGGCGAGCCAGGTGGAATTGAGGGCCGCCAATACGACGATGCCGAACCCCGTAAACAGCAGGCCGCCAACGAGCGCGACCCAGTGCAGGACCCCGCCGCTCAAATCCGAGACCGCCGCCCCATGCGGCAAACCAGGCGCACCGGCCCGGATCAGCCAGACGAGATAGGGCAGCACCAGAACGGCGACGACGAGGAGTGCAAACAGCGGATCAAATGATTTCAGGACACGCCGTTCGCGCGCGGTTGCAACCGCAAATCCGACCAGCAAGGCGAGCAGCACAATCGCGGCCGAGGTGGTCAGCAGTAACAGTCCGGCGTCAATCGACCAGGCGAACCACGCATTGCGTCGGTTCTGGCCGATCAGCTGCCATGAATGAAGCAGCAAAAGCGCCCAGAGCGGGCATGCCAGCACCAATGGGCCGAACTCGAGGCCCGGCGAACTGAACGCCAGCACGGTCATGGTCAGGAGAACCGCGAGCACCGCCTGTTGCCCGCCGACAATGGCGCGCGCCAAAAGGTACAACGTCCAGAACGTTGCGACCGCACAGAGTTCGGCCAAGAGGTAAACGCCGAACATGTGATTGCCGGCGGCGCGGAAGGCAATATCGGCGAGCCAGAATGCCAGTGGGGGTCCGAGATCGGTGCCGACCTGATACTCGCGGCCAAAGGCTATCATGGTGGCGAGTTCGCCGGGCGGGCCGCGGTACAAAAGCATGGCCACGAACAGCCACAGCGCCGCCTGCAACAACACTACAAGCCAGACGACCAGCCGCGGCCGGGCGCGGATCAATTCGATGACCAGGGAGGTGAAGCGCATGAGGGAGCAGGACCCGCCTTTGCCACGAGCTGACCGGCAGCAACGCTCCCTCTATCGCCCGAGACGCGCAGAAAATGCCCGCCCCACCATGAGGAACAACGCTTCGTCCTGGTCGATGCAAACGGTCTTAAAGCGCGCGAAGCGCCTAGGCAACTGCGTCACACCGCGGCGGGAATCCCGGATCGATCCTGCGCTGTAACGGCGAACAAATCGGGTTCGCGCCTGACCGTCCAGGGTTGATGTTTTTCCCGCGCCGCGATCACGGGCGCAAAGAAGCTGCGGTGATGGACGGAGGGACCGAGGCGATCAAGCGCCTCCAGATGTTCGGGCACGCTGTAGCCCTTGTGGGATTCGAACCCGTAGCCGGGACAATCCTGCGCGAGCGCGCACATCAGCCGGTCGCGGGTGACCTTGGCGATGATCGAGGCTGCCGCGATCGAGACAACCAGCCCGTCGCCGCCGATCACGGCTTCGCAGTCGCAAGGGGTGTCGAGCCGATCGCGGCCATCGACGAAAACGTGCTTGGGCATTTCAGGCAGCGACTGGACCGCGCGCTTGAGCGCCCAGAGTGAAGCCCGCAAGATATTGTCGCGGTCGATCCGCGCCCGCGAAGCAAAGGCGACCGCATAGGAAGCGGTCGCGCAGATTTCCTCGAACAATTCCTCGCGACATTCGGCGGTCAGCCGCTTGGAGTCATCGATTCCTTTCGGGATGCGCTTCGGATCGAGCACGACCGCGGCCGCCACAACCGGACCTGCGAGCGGGCCACGTCCGGCCTCGTCGCAGCCGGCCACCGGCCACACGCCACGCTTGATCAACGCGCGCTCGCGGCGAAAGCTCGGCGGCTTGACGTTGGCGGGCTTTGCCTCGCCGTTTCCAAATTTGTCCCGAATCATGGCCTGCGATCGTGCGCAAGCCTTGCCCCCGGCGCAACCTGGAACCGTCGGGTAATTCCCGCAATTTTTCGATTCCCGGCCGGTTTATTCCCTTAGAGCGCGCTTCAAAACAGGCTGAGCTGCTGCCCGCTGCGCTTCGGCCGGGCGAAATGATCGGTCGTCAGTTTCGAGCGCCGCTTGTTGAGGCCGAGCTTTTCGCAGGCGATCTCGAACCTTCGTCCGATCATCCAGGCCATGGGCCCGGTGCCCTTCATTCGCGTGCCCCACTGTGAATCATAGTCGCGGCCGCCGCGCATGTCGCGGATCAGAGTAAAAATGTGGCGATACCGATCGGGATAGTTGGCCATCAGCCATTCGCGGAACAGATCGCGCACTTCGAGTGGCAGGCGCAACAGAACGTAGCTCGCTTCCTTGACACCGGCATGCGCCCCCGCATCCAGAATCCGCTCGATCTCGTTGTCGTTCAGCGCCGGGATGACCGGAGCCACCATCACAGTCGTCGGAATTCCGGCCTCGGATAGTTGGCGGAGCGCCTCGAGCCGCCGCGGCGGCGTCGATGCGCGCGGTTCCATGGTGCGCGCGAGTTTTGCATCGAGCGTCGTCACCGAAATCGCAATTTTGGCGAGATTGCGTTTAGCCATCCGCGCCAGAATGTCGATATCGCGCGTCACCATCGCCGATTTGGTCACGATGCCGACCGGATGGCCGGCGCGGTCCAGCACTTCGAGGATGCCGCGCATGATCTTCTGCTCGCGTTCAATCGGCTGGTAAGGATCGGTGTTGGTGCCGATCGCAATCATGCGCGGCTCGTAGTCCTGGCTCGCCAGTTCCTTCTCGAGAAGCTGCGGCGCGTCAGGCTTGGCGAACAGCTTTGATTCGAAATCGAGCCCCGGCGACAGGCCAAGATAGGCATGCGTCGGCCGGGCGAAGCAGTAGACGCATCCGTGCTCGCAACCCCGGTACGGATTGATCGAACGGTCGAAGCCGATATCGGGAGAATCGTTTCGGGTGATGACCTTGCGCGAGGTATCGATCGCAACCGTGGTCTTGAACGGCGGAAGTTCCTCAAGGCTCTGCCAGCCGTCGTCAAAGGCAACGCGGGCTTCGGCCTCGAAGCGGCCGCTGACATTCGAATGCGCGCCCCGGCCACGCCGCCGTTCGCGATCGATCGCGACCGACAGCTCGGGAAAGGAAGGCGCACCCGCCGGGTCGGAGGGCGCCGTGACCGGCGGGTGCTTGAGGGCATTTGAGGATGCTCGGCTCATGGACCGAACATAGCATGACCTGAGAACAAATCAAGAACATGATGGACCGACCTCGCGGGGACCCGTGAGCCGGCCCCCGAGGCCGCAAAGGCCGCCGGGTAGCTGATTTGGATGTGACATGGTGATAACAGTTTCGAAGTTTTTGCCGTTGCGACATCAAAGGGCTCATGCTGAGCGTCATTATTCAAACCGAGGGCGCCGAGGGGCCTGCTGTCGCCACGCTTGCAGCGCTGGTGCCGGGCGCCGCCGCAGGGGTGATCTGCGAGGTGCTTCTGGTCGACCGCGCTGGCGCCAGTGCGATCGAGCGGGTCGCCGACGTCGCGGGCTGCCGGTTCCTGGCCGTTGACGGATCACGCGCCGCGGCGCTTGTCGCGGCCGCGCGCCAGGCCCGATCGCCATGGCTGATGTTTCTTCATGCAGGCGCGGTGCTGGAGGCCGGCTGGCTCGAGGAGACCACGCAATTCATCCAGCGCGTCTCCGGCAGCGAACGGCCGCGCGCGGGGATTTTTCGTTACGCCCGCTCGCCTTATGCCGAGACGGGTTTTCGCGAGGCTCTGAAATGGCTTGGGCGAATAATTGCCGGGCCCGGGGCCGATCAGGGCCTCGTGATCGCGCGCGACCATTACGAAAGGCTCG
This sequence comes from Bradyrhizobium sp., assembly GCF_035570375.1. Lineage (GTDB taxonomy): Bacteria > Pseudomonadota > Alphaproteobacteria > Rhizobiales > Xanthobacteraceae > Bradyrhizobium. The sequence continues at coordinate 30,578 of NZ_DATMLW010000232.1, forward strand.
GCGGTCACGCGCCGGCCGCACGCCGCTCTGAAGCAAAATTGCTGCGGCAGCTCGGCCGTTCCTCGCTCACCTTGCTGCGCAGCCGGATCATCGTCGCCTGATCAATACTTGCCAAAGTCAAATAATTATTTGACAATGGCAAGCATCAAGGGTGACCCCGATGTCCCAGCCGAGTTGCAACGACGACCCGATCTCGGCGGTACGCGCCTTCACGCGTTTTTACACGACAAGGCTCGGCGTGCTCGACCAGCGACTGCTGAAAAGTCCGTTTTCGCTGAGCGAGGCGCGCGTGCTTTACGAACTGGCGAACCGGGAAAACCCTTCCGCGAAGGCGATTGGAACCGAACTGGGTCTTGATGCCGGTTATCTCAGCCGCATTGTCCGGAAATTCGAAGAGGACGGGCTGATCAGGCGCAAACCATCGCCTGCCGATCGGCGGCAATATCGCCTGAGCCTCACCGCCACAGGACGGCAGAGCTTTGCCAAACTCGATCGCCGTTCACATGCCGAAGTAGGCCAGATGCTCGCGAAATTGTCAGACAGCGACCGCCAACGCCTCACCGCTGCCATGGCCACGATCAAGCGGCTGCTCGGATCCTCCACCGCGTCGCCCGCGATCCTGCGCGAACCGCGGCCGGGTGACATGGGTTGGGTGGTGCAAAGCCATGGCGCATTCTATGCGAGCGAGTACGGCTGGGACGCCTCCTTCGAGGCGCTGGTCGCGGAGATCGCGGCGAAATTCCTGCACTCCTTCGATGCGTCACGTGAACGCTGCTGGATCGCCGATATCGACGGCATGCAGGTCGGGTCGGTTTTCCTGGTCCGGGAAAGCGACGAGGTCGCAAAGCTGAGATTGCTGCTGGTCGATCCGGCCGGACGCGGACAAGGCCTGGGCCGGCGGCTGGTCGGCGAGTGCATCGCCTTTGCGCGCGCCTGCGGCTATCGCAAGATCACGCTGTGGACCCAAAGCATCCTTTTGGCAGCCCGCAACATCTATCGGGATTCGGGTTTTGTGCTGGTGAAAGCCGAGCCGCACCGCAGCTTCGGCCAGAGCCTGACAGGCGAGACCTGGGAAATGAAGCTCTAGTTGCCGTCAGTTCGGGTCGGCCTCGGGATCATTGTCTTCGGAGCCGCCCGCAGCCGGCTTCTGCGGCGGTGACGGCCGCACCGAAAGGAATTTCACACCATAAGTCTTGGCGCGACGCCAAACGACTTCGCAGAATTCGCGTTTTGGATGATCCGGCACGAGCGCCAGTTCAAAACTGTCGCCGACATCCATTGCATCATCGGTCGCGATCCTCGCGCCGCCGGGCGACACGTCCAGGATGACGCATTGGCGCTTGGTCATGCCGTCGTCGACCGAAATCCAGGCCGGCTTCTTGTGCAGTTGCCGTCTGGGTTCGCGCTGGACCCTTGTCCTTGGCTCAACAATCGTCATGGTGACCATCCGTCGCCGGACCTGCCGGCCCGCGATCGGCTCGATGCCCGTTAAATCAGGCCACCAGACTGAGGCCGACGTCGTAAGGTTCCGTTAGGGAATTGCCTTGAAATTTATCGATTCCAGGCCTACCCGGCGCCTTCAGGCCGACGCGCCCTAGTGGAGTGGATTTGACGTTCGCTACCCACCTGGCCGCGAGCTCGTAAGGCGAATGTCAAATCCAAAACTCCACTAGAATCTTATGTTTGCTAGTGGTCTTTTGATTCTAACATTCGCAAAGGTGTCTCCTGAGATGGGATGCGAATGTCAGAATCAGACCACTAGGCCTTCGGGCGGCGCAGATGTTCGTCCAGCCGCGGCATGATCTCGACGAAGTTGCACGGCCGCGTGCGGTAATCGAGTTGCGCTGCGAGAATGCCGTCCCAGCCGTCGCGGCAGGCGCCCGGCGATCCCGGCAGACAGAATATAAAGGTGGCGCCGGCGAGGCCCGCGGTGACGCGGCTCTGGATCGTGGACGTGCCGATCTTGGCGTGGCTCAGCATGTGAAACGCAACCGAGAAGCCCTCCATCCGTTTTTCGAACAGCGGCTCGATCGCTTCCGGGGTCACGTCGCGGCCGGTGAAACCCGTGCCGCCTGTCGTGATGACGACGTCGACGGCGGGATCGCCGATCCATTTTTTGACGAAGATGCGGATCGCATCGATATCGTCGGCGACGATTTCCCGTCCCGCTAGCCGGTGGCCTGCGGCCACGATCCGCTCCGCCAACGTGGTTCCGGATTTGTCATCCGCAAGCGAGCGCGTGTCCGAAACCGTCAGCACCGCAATATTGAGCGGCACGAATTGCTTCGAGTCCTCGGTCGGCATTACGATCTACTATACTCCCCCGCCAAAGGTGTTGCAGGCCTGCACCGTGCCCTGCTGGAAGCCGGTCATGAACCATTGTTTTCTCTGCGCGGCCGAGCCGTGGGTGAAGGAATCCGGAACCACCCTTCCCGTCGTCTGCCGCTGCAGCGTATCGTCGCCGATCGCAGCCGCCGTCGTCAGCGCGGCATCGATGTCGCCGGCCTCGAGGAAGCCGGGACGCTTCTTTTCCTCACGGTTGACCCACACTCCCGCCAGACAATCGGCCTGCAATTCGACCTTCACCTGCAGCGCATTGGATTCGGCCTTGCTGCCGGCCTGCTGCTGCAATCGCGTCACGCGCGGCAGGATGCCAAGAAGATTCTGGACATGGTGCCCGGCCTCATGGGCGATGATATAGGCCGCGGTAAACTTGCAGGCATTGCCGGAACAACCCCGAAACCTGGTCTCGACCTCGCGGAAAAACCCGGTATCGAGAAAGATCTGCTTGTCGGGCGGACAGTAGAACGGGCCCATCGCCGACTGCGCCATGCCGCAGCGCCCGCCGTTGGTGGCATTGCGAAACAGCACGATTTTTGGACCGGTATAGTTTTGCCCCGAGGCCTGGAAGATCTCGCTCCAGCGGTCATCGATCTCGCCGAGGATGCCGGAGATCATGCTACCCATCTCGTCGGTGGGCGCGCCGCGCTTGACGTTCCCGGACTTGCGATCGGTCTGATAGCTCGGGGCCTGGCTGCCGCCGGAGAGAATCTCCGCCCCGCCGATCAACAGACGCGGATCGATTCCGAGCGCATAGCCGATGATGCCGAGGACAAGGATGGTGCCGATGCCCAGGCCACCGCCGCCCATCGGCAGACCAAAGCCACCGCCCATTCCGCCGCCGCCCATTCCGCCGCCGTCGTCGCGGCGATCCTCGATGTCCTCGCTGCGGCGAAAATCATCGTAACGCATGGCCCGTTTTCCTCATTCCAACTAATGCATCAGCTTTCGCGGTATCCGTGCAGCGACAGCAAAAATTTTGCAACGTTCGATTAATAACCCGCCCGGTAAAAATTGCCTAGTGCCGCCGATCTGAAGCGGATGCGACATTCGCTCCCACGCCGACGGGAAGCGACTGTCAAATTAAGTGTACGGCCGTGAAAAAATTACCGGGTTAAGTCGATTTTTACTTTGCTTGGTCAATGTATCGCCAGTCGGTTGTTTAGTCCCGCGTCGCCGACAGCGTCGCCTGAGTCAGAGTTTTTGAGTCATGGTTGTGTCGCGTCGCGGGGCGTCTGCAAGGGCGTCCCGCACCAAATTCGAGTCCTTTACCGATTGCCGTATCATCGTAGGCGATTGCGTCGCCGAGATGTCAAGATTATCGCCAGGTTCGGTCGACCTGGTGTTTGCCGATCCGCCCTACAATCTGCAGCTCAAGGGCGATCTGAAGCGTCCCGACGAATCCCGCGTCGATGCCGTCAACGACGACTGGGACAAGTTTTCATCCTTTGCGGCTTACGATGATTTCACCCGCGCCTGGCTGCTGGCGTGCCGCCGCGTCATGAAACCGTCGGCGACGATCTGGGTGATCGGCTCCTATCACAATATATTCCGCGTCGGCGCGATGATGCAGGACCTGGGCTTCTGGGTTCTCAACGACATCGTCTGGCGCAAGAGCAACCCGATGCCGAATTTCCGCGGCCGCCGTTTCACCAATGCGCACGAGACCATGATCTGGGCGGCACGCGACGAGAAGGCGAAGGGCTATACCTTCAATTACGAAGCCTTGAAGGCCGCCAATGAGGACGTGCAGGCGCGTTCGGACTGGCTGATCCCGCTCTGCACCGGCGAGGAGCGGCTCAAGGACAAGGATGGCAGGAAGGTCCATCCGACCCAGAAGCCCGAAGGCCTGCTGGCGCGCGTCTTGCTGTCGTCGTCGAAGGCCGGCGATCTCGTGATCGATCCGTTCAACGGAACCGGCACCACCGGTGCGGTCGCCAAACGCCTCGGTCGCCGCTACATCGGATTCGAGCGCGACAAGACCTATGCGGCGGCGGCCGAAGCGCGCATCGCCGCGACCGAACCGCTGCCGGAAGCAACGCTGGCGCCGTTCATGACCGCACGCGAGGCCCCTCGCGTTGCGTTCTCCGAACTGATCGAGCGCGGCATGATTTCACCCGGCACACGGCTGGTCGACGCCAGGAAACGCCATGGCGCGCTGGTCCGTGCCGACGGCGCCATCATGCTTGGCGACAAGGTCGGCTCGATCCACCGCATCGGCGCCGTGGCGCAAGGCGCGGAAGCCTGCAACGGCTGGACCTTCTGGCATATCGAGACCAAAAAGGGGCTGAAACTGATCGACGAGCTGCGCGCCGAGATCCGCAGCCAGATGGCTGCGGGCTGAGTCTATCTTTCATCTTCAATTGTCAAACAGCCACTTCGCTGTCGTCCCTGTGAACTCAGGGGACCCATAACCACCGGCCTTCGTTGTTGAGTAAGTGGTAGCCCCTGCGTCAATCAAAGTGGTTATGGGTCCCGGATCGCGCTCGCTCTGGACAACGCTGCGCGTTGCCAGGGGCTCGCTTGTCCGGGACGACCTCCGATTCGATTTTCAAACAGCTTGCTTTCGTCATTCCGGGGCGATGCGAAGCATCGAACCCGGAATCAATTTCGCCATTGTTGTGGTGCCATGGATTCCGGGCCTGCGCCTTTCGGCGCATCCCGGAATGACGAAAGCACCAGAGGCGCTTCCTTTCAGCCACGCCTTCGCGTTCCCGCAGGCATAAATGACCCAGGTTGTGCCAAATCTCACCCTCTGCCAACAGAGGGCGCAGGGAATGCCGGGCGCTCGTTGCGCCCGCAGCCTTGTGTGCGAAATGAAAAAGCACACAAGCGTAGTCACCACGGTCACACCGGAATCGCCCGGCATTCCCCGCGCAATGGTTTTAACGGCTTATAGCGCGCTCTCCCCGGTGACCGGGCTTTCTTGCCACCGTCGCCTGCAGCTTTCGCCGCCAACTTGATGCCAGCGTCGGGGCATCAGGACCACACGATTTCGCCGTCCGCAAGCCGCGCTCTCGTCAGTAACGCAGCCTGCGTCCACCGCATCCCGCGCCCAACGTTCGTGACGATCGCGAAACGCCCCTCTTATCGGGCGCGAGACGTGCGAATCGATAAGCTGTTTCTACCAACCCGCGAAGCGATTTTTTTTTCGAAAGAGGGCTGGACGCGACGGGCAAATCAGTGCCGTAGAGCCGTAGGGTGGGCAAAGCGATCGCGTCCGCGGCAGCTCAACGCGCGAGGGCCGAAGCGTGCCTGCCACAATCAGGCAGCGTGAATGTCGATGGTGGGCACGCTTTGCTTTGCCCACCCTACATTTCCCGAATCCGTCATGCGATTGAAGCTTGTGGCTGTGGGCATGTGGGCAACACGCAAGGGTTGTCTAGCCCTTTAATTACCCGTAGCTTGTGGTGATATGCCGTTGCGTCGAGGAGAAATTTCCATGTCTTCTTCCACATCTGCGGCGTCGAACGATACGTGCGAGATCTACGCATCGCTCGAGCGCCTCGTCAACGCGGTCAACGCCAATGATTTGGACGGCATCATGAAGTACTATGTGCCCGACAATGTCCCCGGCGAAACGCTGGTCGTCTTCGACGGCATTCCCCCGCGCCAATACGTCGGCGCAGCAGCCTTTCGCCAGGACTGGGCGAACTTTTTGGCCACATACCCAGGCGGCGTTCGTGCCGCGGTCAGCGGTTGGAAAAGCGAGTCCGAGGGCAACCTCGCATATGGGCGCTTCTTCTTCAGCGTCACGGGTACCACCAAGGATGGCAACCCCCTGGATTTTACCCTTCGCATTACCGACGTCTACAAGAAGATCAACGGCAATTGGCTCGCCATCCACGAGCACGCCTCTTGGCCCGTGAACCTTGCGACCCGCGTGGCGGACCTGAGCTCATCGCCCTGACACAAGCGAGAGCCGTAGAGCTGTAGGTGGGCAAAGCGATCGCGTCCGCGGCAGCTCAACGCGCGAGGGCCGAAGCGTGCCTACCACAATCAGGCAGCGTGAATGTTGATGGTGGGCACGCTTCGCTTTGCCCACCCTACATCTACTGGTATGTCATGTCCTTCAGCGTAAACTTGCACTTCACGCCCAAAGGACCCAGTACATCGTTCGCGGCAGCCCGTAGGAAGGACTGGCGTCTTCGCGTAATCCGCCATTACGTCATCGAGATCGGATTACGCCTTGCGGCTCATCCGCCCTACGCTTGCTGTCCCATCTTCAATTTTCTGGCACTCCTCACGAACTCGTCGGTTGCGTACCTTCCCGAATTTGAGCATGGACATTGCGTTCGTGGCCTTTGCCGCCGCGCCAGATTTTCCGCGTCCACAACAACAAAGGGAGATTTTTGAATGCTCAAGTTCTACTTCAACGGTGCGCCCAATCCGAACAAGGTCGCTCTGTTTCTGGAGGAGTCCGGCCTCCCCTATAAACTGGTGCCGGTCGATACCCGCAAGGGAGACCAGTTCAAGGCGGAATTTTTGAAGATCAATCCGAACGGCAAGGTCCCCGCGATCGATGACGATGGGGTGTTCGTTTTCGATAGTAACGCGATCCTGATGTACCTTGCCGAGAAGACCGGCAAGTTTCTGCCCGCCAATACGCCGAAAAACCGTGCGCAGCTTTTTTCCTGGCTGATGTTCATCGCAACGGGCTTGGGGCCCTATTCCGGGCAGGCCGTGCATTTCAAGCACTTCGCGCCGAAAGACCTGGATTACGCCCACAACCGCTACCAGTTCGAGGCGCATCGCCACTACGGCGTTCTCAATGACCATCTTGCGGGCAGCCGCTACATGGTCGATGACAGCTATACGGTCGTTGACATGGCCTTCTGGGGCTGGGCGCGGATGGCGCCTTTCGTGCTTGGCGATGTCGTGTTCGCAAAATATCCCAACGTGAAGCGCCTGCTCGACGAGGTCTCGGCGAGGCCGGCCGCCATTCGCGCCGTCGCGCTGAAAGACAAGTTCACCTTCAAGACCGAAACGGACGACGAGGCCCGCGGCTTCCTGTTCCGCCATCTCAAGACCAGGGCGGCCTGAACATCCGACCGGTCATTCCGGGGCACTTCGAAGAAGCGTAGGGTGGGCAAAGCGCCAGCGTGCCCATCGGTCACGGCACGATCTCAGCGAGGTGGGCACGGCGCAAATACGCCTTTGCCCACCCACGCAACTGCTGGTCATTCCGGGGTGGCGCAAAGCCGAACCCGAAATCTCGCGCCACAACCTCCAGATTCCGGGTCCGCTCGCTTTGCGCGTCCCGGAATGACGGGTCAGCCGGCCGCCGCGCCGTGCGGAAACTTTCCCAGCGCCTTTTCGGTCAGCACTGAGTCGCAATATTCCCTGATTTCCCTGATCTTGCCGCCCTCCAGGCGATACACCAGGCAATAGTCGTTGTCATAGCGCAGGCCCTCCCGCGTGACATTGTCGCCTTTGGCTTCCACCACGACAAAGTCGCCATCGGCGATAAAACGAAAAGCGATCGTGCGCGTCCGCTCCGCCAGCCGCGAACGAACATGACCGTGCAGGTCGTTCATGATCGACTGCTTGCCGGCAAAAGTTCGCGACCACGAATATTGCCCCGTCACCACCCATTTGGCGTCCTCGGCAAGGCTGGCGACGAACAGCGCGCGATCGCGCACTGCCGGATCGGGGTTGGCAGCGGCGGCGAAAATCTGTTCGATCAGTTTCTTGTTGCTGGCGGTATCGCTCATGACGGCCTCTTCGTTTGGGGAAATGCCGCCGAATATCGCAACGCGATCGTCATTCTTCCAATCGATATGAAATATGATATTTATTCGTTTCATGAATTTGAATTCGCTTGACCTCAATTTGCTGGTCGCGCTGGACGCGTTGCTCAAGGAAGCGAGCGTCAGCCGCGCGGCGATGCGGGTCGGCCTGTCGCAGCCGGCGGCGAGCCACGCCCTGCAACGACTGCGCGATGTGCTTGGCGATCCCTTGCTGGTTCGGGTCGGCGCCAAAATGGAATTGACGCCGCGGGCGCAGGCCTTGCGCGGGCCACTGGCGCAGACGCTCGATCAGGTGCGCGGGCTGTTTCTGCCGGACGAATTCGACGCCTCGCGCAGCGAGCGGCATTTCCGGTTGATGATGCCCGACCTCGCGGTCGAGCTGTTGATGCCGCCGCTGATGGAGAAGGTGACGAAACAGGCACCGGGCGTGACCATCGACGTGGTGCCGTGGCGGGGACCCGCGATCTTCACCGCGGAATTTGCCCGCACCATCGATCTCGTGATCTCGATCGGCGACGCCTTCAAGGGTTTTCACCGTCAGCGCCTTTATACGGACAGCGACGCGCTCGCGGTGCGTCGCGGTCATCCCGTCGGCGCCAAACTGAAAAAACGCGAAGCTTTCCATGGCGCGCGGCATGTTGCGGTGGTAATCCGCGGCCAGAACGAGGATCTCATCGACCGCTGGCTGCATACCAAAGGCATTGAGCGGCGGATCGCGCTTGTGGTGCCCGGCTATATCGAGGCGCTGCACGTGGTCGCCCGCACCGACCTCGTCGCTTTCGTGCCGCGCCGGCTGATTGCCGCGCTGGCAAAGCAATTGTCGTTGCAAACGGTCACGCCGCCGCTCGATCCCGGCATCGACGAACAGCACATGTTCTATCCGACCAGGGCGCAGTTCGATCCCGGATCGATCTGGTTGCGCCGATTGATGTTGGAAACCGGACGTGGGCTGGCTACGCCGACAGCCCGTGCGCGATCACCTTGCGCATGACATTCGGCAACGCTTCTTCCTTCAGCGCAGCGATGCTCACCCAGCGCATGCCTTTCGGCGCGCGGCTGCGCGAAGGTACGGCGGCGGTATAGACCACAAGCTGCAAGGGAAAATGCGTGAATACATGACTGACCACGCCTGCCTTGCGGTGCCAGCGCGTCATATGCTTCAGCGCAGGTGCCTGGCTCAATGCCGCGTCGTCCTCCTGCGCGACGAGCCAGTGCGAGGTCGGCACTTCGGTCATGCCGCCGAGCAAGCCTTTTTCAGGACGGCTGCGGAGCAAAAGTTCGTCGCCACGCCGGACCACGAACGCCGCGCCGCAGCGCAATTCGCCGGATTTCTTTGGTAACTTGCGCGGAAAAGTCTCCGGGTCGCCGCGCACGCGCGCCGCGCAGTTGTCGTTGAGCGGACACAGCGCGCAGGCCGGCCTTTTCGGGGTGCAGATCGAGGAGCCCAGATCCATCAGCGCTTGCGCGATGTCGCCGGCGCGAGACTCCTCGTCGACGGCGCGAGACTCCTCGTCGCCAGCGCGAGACTTCTCGTCGCCGGCGCGGGACTCCTCGTCGCCGGTGGAGGCTTCGCCCAGCAAGGTTGCAGCGAGTTTGCCGATCAGCGGCTTTGCCTGTGGCAACGGTTGGTCAACGGCATAAAGCCGCGACACGACGCGTTCGATATTGCCGTCGACCGGCATGGTGCGCCGGCCAAACGCAATCGCGGCAATCGCGGCTGCGGTGTAAGGACCGATCCCCGGCAAGCCGCGCAAGCCTTCCTCGGTGTCCGGAAACACCGCGCCGTAGTGGCGCAGAACCGTGACGGCGCAGGCGTGAAGATTGCGCGCACGCGAATAGTAGCCGAGCCCCGCCCACATCCGTAACACGTCATCGAGCGAGGCCGATCCAAGAGCTTTAACGTCCGGCCAGCGGGCGAGAAATTTCGCAAAGTACGGACCTACCGTTTTGACGCCGGTCTGCTGCAGCATGATCTCGGAAAGCCACACCGCGTAGGGATCCGGGTGCGCGCCTTTTGGCGCTCGCCACGGCAGCATCCTGCGGTGGCGGTCGTACCAGGAAAGGAGCAACGCCGGGCGCGTGGCGACCCCGGGCTCGCAATCCGGCAGAGGGGGTTTCTTTCGCCTGACGGGCGCACCTGCTAGGGTCATGTGGCCTTATAACGTCATCCAAGGGATGGACCGAAGGTCCCGGGGCGGAATATCACGAGGAAAATTTCGCAAACTTCTTCGCGCATTTCCTGCTCCGCCTGGAACATGAAGAGCCCATGGCCAAACCCGGTCCGATCTCGGCAAAGCCGCTCTCTGTCCTGCTCAGCGACGTCTTTTCCGACGCCTATGCGCGTCAGGGGTTTGCGGCGCGCGAGCTCGTCACGCGATGGGCTGAAATTGCTGGCGCGGAAATCGCCGCCCATTGCGAGCCGCTGAAACTGCAGTGGCCACGGCCGGTGGAAGGCCAGCCCCAGGAGGCGGCGACGCTCGTGCTGCGGGTCGAGGGCCCGATGGCGCTGGAAATCCAGCACGCTTCCGACGTCATCCTGGAACGCGTCAACCGATTCTTCGGCTGGCACGCGGTAGGCCGCCTGGCGCTGCGGCAAGGTCCGTTGTCGCGGCGGCAAGCAGGCCCTGGCAACCGCGAACCGGATCAGGGCGAGGTTGAGGAAGTCGCAAAAACCCTGTCTTCGATTGAGGATGAGGCGTTGCGGGCCGCGCTGGCGCGACTCGGTGCTTCAATCAAGCGAAATTGAGCCCACCCCCAACTCTCGCAATTGCTACCCGCCATTGCCACATTGCCGGTTTCGAGCTAGCCAACGGTTCTTTCGGCGTGAAAGCGCCAATTTCAGGAGCAGATCTTGATCATCACGCGTCGCGCCTTTACCGCTGCCCTGTCGCTGAGCGGACTTGCCGTGCTTGCCGGGTTCCCGCCGCTGCGTTTGATCGCGCAGGCGATGGCACAAGGCGCAGCCGACGTGGCCAAGCCGATGTCGCTCCCGGACATGGCGCTCGGGCCGGCAAATGCGCCGGTGACCATCACTGAATATGCGTCGATGACCTGCCCGCATTGCGCGGCCTTCAATGATGCCGTGTTCCCGAAGATCAAGGCGGCCTATATCGACACCGGGAAGATCCGCTACGTGTTCCGCGAATTCCCTCTCGACATCAAGGCCGCGGCCGGCTCGATGCTGTCGCGCTGCATCGCAGGCGGCGATTCCGCCAAATACTTCGCGGTCACCGACCTGTTGTTCAGGCAGCAGGGCGACTGGGTGGTGAAGAACACCACGGAGTCACTGAGCCGGATCGGCAAGCAGGCGGGCCTCAGTCAGCAGCAGGTCGAGGATTGCCTCAAGGACCAGTCGCTGCTCGACAAGATCGTGGCGGACCAGAAATACGCTTCCGAAGTGCTGAAGGTCGATTCGACGCCGACCTTTTTCATCAATGGCGAGAAGATCAAGGGCGAAACCTCGTTCGAGGAATTCGACAAGCGGATCAAGGCGCTGCTGAAGAGCTGATTCGTTTGCGGCCTTCGCGCGGAACCAAAAGGCCGCTTAAGCCAAGCACAATCCTCAATAATTTGGCCGAAATCCCATGGGAAAAGCGGTCACCGCCGGGTTGCGCTGCGGCCCCCTGCTCGCCATTGTCGGCGCCCGAAGTGCCGCCGCGAGCGAGTAGCCCAAACACCGACATTGCCTTCTATGGTATTGTCCCGGCAGGGAGATTCGCGCCCTGCCAACAGAGAATCCGTGCCCATGAAACTGACCCGTCTTCGCCTCCACGGTTTCAAGTCGTTCGTTGAACCGACTGATTTCGTCATCGAACCCGGCCTCACCGGCGTGGTCGGTCCGAACGGCTGCGGCAAGTCCAACCTGGTCGAGGCGCTGCGCTGGGCGATGGGCGAGACGTCACACAAATCGCTGCGCGCCTCCGACATGGACGCGGTGATCTTCGCCGGTTCCGGCAACCGCCCCTCGCGCAACCACGCCGAGGTGATGATGACGATCGACAATTCCGATCGCTCCGCACCGGCCGCCATGAACGACCGGGAGATTTTGGAAATCTCGCGGCGGATCGAGCGCGAGGCGGGCTCGGTCTACCGCATCAATGGCCGAGATGTGCGGGCGCGCGACGTGCAGCTTCTGTTCGCCGACGCCGCCACCGGCGCGCGTTCGCCGGCGCTGGTGCATCAGGGCAAGATCGGCGAGATCATCCAGGCCAAGCCCGAGCAGCGCCGCCGCGTGCTGGAAGATGCCGCCGGCGTCGCCGGACTTCATGCGCGCCGGCATGAGGCCGAATTGCGCCTCAAGGCCGCCGATACCAATCTTACCCGGGTCGAAGACGTCATCGGGCAACTGGCCGGACAAATCGACGGCCTGAAGAAGCAGGCGCGGCAGGCCATTCGCTATCGCGAGGTGGCAGCCAAGGTCCGCAAAGCCGAGGCGCTGCTGTTTCATCTGCGCTGGATGGAAGCCCATGCCGGCGTGGCCGAGACGACGACGACGCACGGGCATGCCGTGCGCGAGATGGCCGAACGCACCCGCGAGCAGGCCGAGGCCGCGCGCATCCAGGCGGTTCGCGCTTCGGAATTGCCGGCTTTACGCGAGGCCGAGGCCCGCGCCGCCGCCGGCCTTCAGCGCCTCACCAATGCGCGCGAAATGCTCGACCGCGAGGAAGAGCGCGCCAGGGAACGCGTCACCGAACTCGACCGCCGCCTGACGCAGTTCTCCTCCGACATTTCTCGCGAGCAGCAGCAGGCCGCCGACGCGCAAGTGGCGCTGCAGCGGCTCGACACCGAAGACGCCGAGTTGAAGAACGAGATCAGGTCGCGCGTCGAGCAACGCAGCGGCGTCGACGGACGCGTATCCGAAGCGGAAGCGACGCTGGCCGCCGCTGAGCGGCTGTTCGCCGAATTGACCACGGCGCTTGCCGACCTCAGCGCCAGGCGCAATCAGCTTGAAGACAACGTACGCACCCACGGCGAGCGGCTGGCGCGGCTCGATCACGACATTGCCGATGTCGAGCGCGACGAAGAGATGCTGGCGCAGGAGACGAGCGGACTTGGCGACCTTGCCGCGCTTTCCGCCGCGATGGAGGCCGCGCAGCAAGGCCTCGCGCAGTCGGAGGCCACAGCGCAGGCGAGCGAAGCGGCTCACGCCGCCGCACGATCGAAGCTGGAGGCTGCGCGCCCGCCGCTGAACGAGGCCGACAAGCGCGTGCAACGGCTCGAGACCGAAGCGCGCACGATCTCGAAACTCGTCAACGTCGCGACCAAGAACCTGTGGCCTCCCATCATCGACGGCATCACCGTCGCCAAGGGCTACGAGAAGGCGCTTGGGGCGGCGCTCGGCGACGATCTCGATGCGCCCGTCGATCCCTCGGCACCGATGCGCTGGACCAATGCCGGCGTAATCGATGGCGATCCTGCACTGCCCGATGGCGTCGTGGCGCTGCCGGCTCATGTCCAGGCGCCGATCGAACTGGAGCGGCGCCTGGCACAGATCGGCATCGTGGCGCGCGAGCGCGGCGCGGAGCTGGTTGCAAAGCTCAAGACCGGCCAGCGGCTGGTATCGCGCGAAGGCGATGTCTGGCGCTGGGATGGATTCGTCGCGGCCGCGCATGCACCGACCGGGGCCGCGCGCCGCCTCGCCGAGCGCGCCCGGCTCGTCGACATCGAGCACGAACTGGATCAGGCCCGTGTCGATGCGAGCGCCAAGCGGCAGGCGCTCGAGGCCGCCGAGGCCGAGCTCAGATCCGCTTCAAGCGCGGAATCCTCGGCGCGCGAAGCCTGGCGTGCCGCGCAGCGCGAAGCAGACAGCGCGCGCGAACGTCATGCTGCGACCGAACGCGAGATCAATCGCCACGCCGCACGCGCCTCGGCACTGACGGAGGCCCGTACCCGCCTCACCTCCGACCGCGGCGAAGCGCACGGCGCGCTCGAGGCGGCGAATGTGGCGCTCGCAGAGTTGTCAGCCAGTCTCCCCCTCGAAACCAAGCTCGCGGAGGTTCGAACCGGGATCGACGGCTGCCGGCGCGTCGCGGCACAGGTGCGGGCCGAAGCCCAGGCGCTGGCGCGCGAGGCCGAGCTTGCCGACCGCCGTCTGCATGCGATCACCGCCGAGCGCGACGAGTGGCAAAACCGAAAAGCAAGCGCCGTCTCGCAGATCGAGACCATCGAAGCCCGCATCGGCGAGGTCAAGGCCGAACGCGCCGAGCTCGAGAACGCGCCCGCAGTATTTGCAGAAAAGCGCCGCGCACTGATCAACGAAATCGAATCGGCCGAAAACGCACGCCGTCTCGCCGCCGACGCCCTCGCCACCGCCGAAAACGTCATGGCCGAGACCGATCGCGCCGCCAAGATTTCGCTCGAGGCGCTGTCGGGCGCGCGCGAGGCTACCGCTCGCGCCGAAGAACGCATGGAGAGCGCCAGGCGCCGCCTGATCGACGTCGAACGCGAAATCCATGACATGCTGGAAATCGAACCGCAGGCGGTGGCCGGCCTTGCCGAGATCGAGCCCGGCGCGGAACTGCCGCCGCTCGCCGAGATCGAGGAAAATCTCGAAAAGCTGCGTCGCGACCGCGAGCGGCTCGGCGCGGTCAACCTGCGCGCCGAGGAAGAACTGCGCGAGGTCGAGACCCAGCACGCCACGCTCACCACCGAGCGTGACGATCTGGTGGAAGCCATCAAGCGATTGCGCCAGGGCATCCAGAGCCTCAACCGCGAAGCCCGCGAGCGCCTGCTGGCCTCGTTCGAAACCGTCAACGGCCACTTCAAGCGGCTGTTCGTCGAATTGTTCGGCGGCGGCGAAGCCGCGCTGCATCTGATCGAGAGCGACGATCCGCTGGAAGCGGGACTTGAGATCATCGCAAAGCCGCCCGGCAAGAAACCGCAGACGCTGTCGCTGTTGTCCGGCGGCGAGCAGGCCCTGACTGCGCTGGCGCTGATCTTTGCGGTGTTCCTGACCAATCCGTCACCGATCTGCGTGCTGGACGAGGTCGACGCGCCGCTCGACGATCACAATGTCGAACGGTTCTGCAGCCTGCTGCACGAGATGACCGCGAGCACCGAAACGCGCTTCATCATCATCACGCATAATCCGATCACCATGGCACGGATGAACCGCCTGTTCGGCGTCACCATGGCCGAACGCGGCGTGTCGCAGCTTGTCTCGGTCGATCTCGAAGACGCCGTGAAGATTCTCGATCAGAACGTGGCGTAATTTCTTACCCTCCTCTGGAGAGGGAGGGTCGGCGAGTTTGGCGAAGCTCTTGCGCAGCCAAACGAACCGGGGTGGGGTGGCAACACCTCACGACAGGATTAGTTGCTGTGCGCCAAGTGCAATTAGAATCACCCCACCCCGCCTGCTGGCGCAGGCGACCCTCCCCCTCCAGGGGAGGGTGAAAATGACCTCTCCCGCCCTTCCCCCCGAATTGAGAGCCGCACTTGAAGCGAAACTGCAGGGTGTGTCCCGCGAAGCCATAGCCAGACGCGTCGCTCTGATCTCGAGGACTTACCGCGACGGCGGCAACTCCGCCGCGATCGCTTCCGAATCCGACGCGCTCGCCTACGCGCTGGCGCGAATGCCGGCGACCTACGCAGCGGTGGTCGCAAGCCTGAATGCGCTCGTCGAGCTCAGGCCCGATTTCGCACCCAAAAGCCTGCTCGATGTCGGCGCCGGACCGGGCACGGCGAGCTGGGCTGCGGCAGAGACGTTTTCCTCGCTGCAAAGCTTTGCGCTGCTCGATAACAATGCCGCCTTGCGCTCGCTCGCGCTGGATCTGGCCCGCAATACCGCGCGCCTGGGCTCGATCGGCTACCGGCGAGCTGATGTTTCTGCGGCGCTTGCGGAAGAAGAGCATGCCGAGCTCGTGGTAGCGAGTTACGTCATCGGTGAGGGAGGCGAGCACGAGCGGCGCGCGCTCGCCGAGCGGCTTTGGGCAATGACGAGCGATACGCTGGTGGTGATCGAACCGGGTATACCGGCAGGCTATGCGAGGATCATCGCTTTGAGAGAACAGCTGATCGCTCGCGGCGCACATGTCGCGGCACCCTGCCCCCACGACGGCAAATGCCCGCTTTACGCGCCTGACTGGTGTCATTTCGCCCAACGTCTGCCGCGGCTGCGCGCGCACATGCAGGTCAAGGGAGCCGAGCTTCCCTTCGAGGACGAGAAATTCAGTTATGTCGCGTTCACGCGTATGCCCTCCTTGCGGCGTTTTGCCCGCGTGCTCGCGCCGCCCTCTGTCAGCAAGGTTGAAGTAACCGCCAAACTCTGCACGGTCGGAGGCCTCGAAATTGCGAAAGTGCCGCACCGCGACAAGACCGCCTACGCAAAAGCGCGCCGTTGGCGCTGGGGTGATATGGCGAGCGATTGATTTTTCAGGTTCCGCGAGGGCCTTGGAGCAACCCGGCCGATCCCTGGGGCCGCCATTAGAGCGTGATGCGGACCCGGAGGGCCGCGTTAGCGCAAAGCAGAGACCGATTTTTCCGAAAAGATCATGCTCAAACAAAGAGATGAGATCATGATGCGATTCCACTTAGTCGCATCATGATCGAGAATACCGGGCAAATCGTTGGTCCACAGGGCACTTGACCTCCCCGCGGCCCGCGAAAATGGCAGGATGCCCAAAAGGATTGCTGGCTCGGCGCCCGCATTAAAAACCTTCAACCAAGTTGGTCTGGCCGTTGCGTAATGAATTGAATTATCCCTTGTTTCTGCCATGTTCGCGCCCAAAGCAGATGGGGACATTCCGATCGCGGGTGGGGCTTCCCGGCCGGTCGGTGGATTCGGGGCATTCCGGGGCAATCCCGGTTGTTAGTGGTCCGATTCTAACATTCGCATCCCGTTTCGGCAGGCACTTTGCGAATGTTAGAATCAAAGGACCACTAGCAAATATAAGTTTCTAGTGGAGTTTTGGATTTGACATTCGCATTGGGAGTCTGCGGCTAGGTGGGTAGCGAATGTCAAATCCACTCCACTAGTTCTAGGATAATGCTTCCATCAAAGACGGCGCATGGGGATGGTTCATGGCGAAACCTGTTGTGATTGTGGTAGGCGCTGACAAGGGCGGGGTCGGCAAGACGACCGTTTCGCGAACGCTGCTGGATTATTTCAGTGCCAACAGCGTGCCCACGCGCGCGTTCGACACCGAATCCCCGCGCGGCACGCTGAAGCGGTTCCACCCCGAGGTGACCGAGATCGTCGACATGACCGTGACCTCGGACCAGATGAAGATCTTCGATACGCTCAATGCCGCCAGCCCCTCGGTCACCGTCATCGACGTCCGGGCCGGCCTCTTGTCTCCGGCGCTGGCCTCGTTGCGCGACATCGGTTTCCTCGATGCGGCCAAATCGGGACAGATCACGTTCGCCGTGTTCCACATTCTCGGTCCCTCGATCGCCTCGCTGGACGAAATCGCGGAAACCGCGAATTTCATGGTCGGTGCCAAATATTACCTGGTGAAGAATTTCATCAACAACACCAGCTTCTTCGAGTGGGATCAGGCCACCTACAATTCCTATTTCCACCGCATCAAGGACGCGACCGAACTCACCATTCCCAAGCTCAACGAAATGGCCAACGAGCAGGTCGAGCTCGCTTCCGTTCCGTTCCTGAAATTTGTGGCCAACAAGGGCCAAAGCGACGAAGCCGCCAACTACTCCTTCGTGCTGCGCGGTTATGTCCGCCATTGGTTGGCCAATGTCTGGAGCGAATTCGACCGTATCAAGCTGACCGACCTGGTCGGCGCCAAGCCCAACCCGCGCGGCGAAAAATAATTTGCGCCGCCGAAATGATTGGGCTGGAATAGCGGGCAAATTCGCCTGATATAGCGCGTGATGCGCCAAACCCCGGTTTACATCGTCTGCTCGCCTCGTCCGCTGGTCGGAAAGACGCTGGTCGCGCGCCTGTTGAGCGAATTCCTTTTGCTGAAGAACGGCACGGTGATCCCGTTCGACGTCAACCTGAAAGAGCCGTCGCTGCTCGAATATCTGCCTGACATCACCGAGACTGCCGAGGTGGACGATACTTTCGGCAAAATGGCGCTGATGGACCGCGTCATCCTCAATGACGGTATCGCCAAGGTGATCGATCTCGGCTTCCACGCCTTCGACGAATTCTTCAAGATGACCGAGGAAATCGGCTTCATGAAGGAGGCCGTGCGGCGCGGCGTCTCGCCGATCGTTCTGTTCGTCGGCGACACCGACCGTGTCTCGATGCGCAGCTACCCGATGCTGCAGCGTCAGGTTCCGCCGACCGCGCTGGTGACCGTCGAGAACGAATATGTCGTGCGCGGCGAATTGCCGGAAACCCTTGCCGCCGGAAGGGTGCTGCGCATCGCGGCGCTGCCGACTTTTCTCAAGACCTATGTCGACCGGTTGTCGTTCTCGTTCACCGACTATTTGCGGAGCGAAAAGGATTCATCGACCGAGCTGCATCAATGGATCCGCCGGAATTATCTCAGTTTCCGCGAGCTCGAACTGAGCCTGATCTTGCACGCCCCGTAACGCTCTCGATCGTCTGCCTCCCGCAAGGCGGGACGCTAGTGTCCCTCGAACGTCATCAGCGTTCGCACCGGCACGTTCATCGCTCGCAATTTCGCAGCGCCCCCGAGCTCCGGCAGATCGATGATGAAACAGGCGGCGACCACGTTGGCGCCGATCTGCCGCATCAACTTGACCGCGCCTTCCGCGGTGCCGCCGGTGGCGATCAGGTCGTCGACCAGGATCACCCGCTCGCCCGGATGGATGGCGTCAGCGTGCATCTCCATCTCGTCGAGACCGTATTCCAGCGAATAGGCGATGCGAACCGTGGTGTGCGGCAGCTTTCCCCGCTTGCGGATCGGCACGAAGCCGGCGGAGACCTGATGGGCCAGCGCGCCGCCGAGAATGAAGCCGCGCGCCTCGATGCCGGCGACCTTGTCGATTTTCGATCCGGCCCAGGGCTGCACCAGTTCATCGACGGCGCGGCGAAAGGCGCGCGCATCGCCAAGCAGCGTGGTGATATCGCGGAACATTATGCCCGGCTTCGGATAGTCCGGAATGGTGCGGACCGTGGACTTGAGATCATATTCGGGAGTCATGGCTTTCTCTTTCAAATGTCATTCCGGGGCGCGCACCGCGCGAACCATGGTGCGCGATTGCGCACCTGAGAATCTCGAGATTCCGGGTCTGGTGCTAGTGTGGCGGTTCAGAAAGTCCGCATCATTACTGCCGCGAGTTCTGTCATGCGGACTTCTGAACCAAAGCCACACTAGAAACAATGACTTACTAGTGTCCTTTCGATTCCGAAGTTCGCAAACGAGGTGGCCGCAAGATGATGCGAACTTCGGAATCGGGACACTAGCGCACCATCCCGGAATGACGTGCGTGAAACTTCCATTCAATTCCCCACCCTGAGCCGGAAGGCATTTTCGACAATTCGCAAGCCCACCTCGCCGCCAAGCGACATCAGCGATTCCGGATGAAATTGCACGCCGCCGACCGGCAGAGTCCTGTGCTCGGCCGCCATCACCACGCCATCCTCCGTGCTCGCGGTCACTTCAAGCACCTCGGGAATGCGGTCGCCTTCGACGTAAAGCGAATGATAGCGCCCGATCACGATCTCGTCGGGCAGGTTCTGCATCAGCCGCCCACCCCGCACCTTGACCCGCGACGGCCGGCCATGCGCCGGCTGCCGGAGCTGGCCGAGTTGACCGCCGAAATATTCCCCGATCGCCTGCAGGCCGAGGCAGACGCCGAAAATCGGCAGTTTCCTTCCCAATGCCGTATCGATCGTTTCAGAAATGTTGAAATCTTCCGGTCTGCCCGGCCCCGGTGACAGCACCAGGAGGTCGTAGTTCTCGCTCGCCAGCATCTGCCTTCCATGAACATATCGTACGACCGTCACGCTGGCACCGACCTGGCGGAAATAATCCGCCAGCATGTGCACGAAACTGTCGTCGTGATCGATCAACAGAACGCGCTTGCCGGAACCGGTCGCGTCCGGCGCCAGGATCGAAAGGGGCTTGGGCGGATCGCCGCGCAGCGCCTGGAAAAGCGCGGCCGCCTTGACCTGGCATTCGCGGTCTTCGGCGGCGGGATCGGAATCGAACAGGCAGGTGGCGCCGACCCGGACCTCGGCGAGGCCGTCCTTCATCCTTATGGTGCGAATGGTCAAGCCGGTGTTGATGCCGCCGTCGAAATTCACCACGCCAATGGCGCCGGCATACCAGCGCCGCGGCGAACGCTCATGATCCTCGACGAATTGCATCGCCCATAATTTCGGCGCGCCGGTCACCGTGACCGCCCAGGCATGGGTGAGAAATGCGTCGATTGAATCGAAACCCGGCCGCAGCATGCCTTCGACATGATCGACGGTGTGAAACAGCTTGGAATAAGTCTCGATCTGGCGACGCGCCAGAACCTTGATCGTGCCTGGCACGCAGACCCGCGCCTTGTCGTTGCGATCGACATCGGTGCACATGTTGAGCTCGAATTCGTCTTTTTCCGAATTGAGCAATTGGCGGATCTGCTCGGCATCGCCGATCGCATCCACCCCACGGGCGATGGTGCCGGAAATCGGACAGGTCTCGACCCGCCGGCCGTCGGAGCGCACGAACATCTCCGGCGAGGCCGACACCAGGAATTCGCCGTCGCCGAGATTCATCAGCGCGCCATAGGGCGATGGGTTGATCCGGCAAAGCCGCTGGAACACCTCCGCCGGCGAGCGCTCGCAGGGCTCGGCAAACAACTGTCCCGGCACCGCCTCGAACAGATCGCCGCGCGCAAACGCGGCGCGCGCGGTTTCGACGGTGGCCTGATATTCACCCACCGCGTGGTCGGAAAATCCCTGCCGCGGCGTTTTCGCATAAAAGCTGTCGGCAGTGTCGCGCGGAAGACCGCCGGATGAGCGGCCCTTCCAGGCGAAATCATAGCTCAACACCACGCCGCGCCCGGTCGCCCGGTCGTAGGCCAACAGGCGGTCCGGCAGATAAAGCACGATATCGCGCTGGTCCTTCTCGCGCGGGCGCTTCTGCACCAGGTCTTCGATCTGGAACACCAGATCGTAGGCGAAGGCACCGTAAAGGCCGAGCAACGGATCGTCCGCGGCGCCGAACGCCGCCACGAGATCACGCACCAGCGACATCACGCTGGCGCGCCGCGTGCGCTGGTCCTCGTCGACCGGCGCGGCGCCGCGCAGGATATGGCCGGCGAGCCGGCGGGCGCTCTTTTCGGTGATGACGACGCAGGCCTCACAAAGAACGTCGCCGAGAAACGAAATCAGCACTTCGCCTCGCGCATTGAGCGCTTCTAGCGAGAAATTCGTTTCCCTGGTTTCAAGCTGCAAGGGTGGATCGCAAAAGCCCAGGTCGAAGCTGTCGTAGCGGCCAGGCACTGTCGTTCCCGAGGAAAGCACCACGCCGCGGCGGCGATCGAGCAGGTCGATCAGATCGTCAAGCCTGTTGGCGCCGCCGGAAAATTGCTCCACCGAGCGAATGACCGAGAGCCCGCTACGGGTGCGATATTCACTGCGCGCCGGCAGGGAAAAGACGGTCCTGTTCATGTGATCCTCTTACGAAACCTGCCGAGGGAACGCCACACAGGACAGACAAAGGCCGCTGCGATGACGGCCCGTTAACGATGAAAATCAAAGCAAATCGCTATCAGCCACCTGTTTAGGAGGCGGGCCACCAAAGACGCGACGCGTGGACGACGATGCTCATGGAGGGGTAAACACCATGACAAATCGGGGCCGTCAAGGGTGACCGGCGGTGACGGGACTTGCACCTGCCCGATCCCCCAAGCATCCTTCGCCTTCGAACGGGAGGTGAACGATGCCTTTGCAGGCTCTCGGTTATGTTGGCTTCGGCTCGGCCGCGCTGGAGGACTGGCGGCAGTTCGGCACCCGCCTAGTCGGGCTGCAGGCTGTGGAACGCGGCCCCTCTTTGCTGGCGTTTCGGATGGACGACCGCAAGCAGCGCATCATCGTCGACCGCTCGATGGCGGAAGACCAGCGCTTTTTCGGCTGGGAGGTCGAGGGCGCGGCTGCGCTGGATTGCCTTGCCGCGCGCCTGGAACAGGCGAAAGTCGAGGTCACGGCAGAGCCGCAGGCGCTTGCCGACACGAGGGGCGTTCGCGGCCTGATCTCGTTTTCCGATCCCGCCGGCAATCGTCTCGAGGCGTTTTATGGCGCTGCGATCGACGACACGCCATTTCGCCCCGGCCGCTCGATTTCCGGCTTTCGCACCGGACCGCTGGGTCTTGGCCATGCCGTGCTGACCGTTGAGGACATCGAGACGGTGATGCCGTTCTATGTCGACGTGCTCGGTTTCCGCCTCTCCGACTACATGCAGAAACCGTTTCGCGCCTATTTCTTTCACATCAACGCCCGTCATCACAGCCTGGCCTTGCTTCAGACCGGCCGCAACGGGATGCATCACCTGATGGTCGAACTGTTCTCGCTCGACGATGTCGGGCAATGCTACGACGTCGCGATGAGCGAGCCCGATCGCATCAACGTCACGCTCGGCCGTCACACCAACGACCTCATGACCTCGTTCTATGCCAGATCGCCGTCCTCGTTCATGGTGGAATGCGGCTGGGGCGGTCGCGAGATCGATCCTTCAACATGGCAGCCGACCGAACTCAAGGACGGGCCGAGCCTGTGGGGACACGAGCGGAACTGGTTGCCGGAAGCCGACCGCGAGATTGCGCGAAAGATGCGGATGCGCGCGGCCGCCGCCGGCTTGCGCGCCCCGGTGCAAGTCATGGAGGGTAACTACGGATTGATGTCGGGGACCTGCCCGTGGTGGGACGGGGTGCGGACCGACGGCTGACTCACGACTCGTTCCCTCCCCCTTGGAGGGTTAGGGAGGGGGTAAGCCAAAAACGCCGGCGTGCGTGATACCCCCCCTCCAGCTCTCCCCCACGAGGGGGGAGAGAGCACAGAGTGCGCGCGGCACGCTCGCGCTTAATCAAATGACGGGCCTCATCCCAGATGTTTTTTGAAAAACTCCGTGGCCCGGCCCCAGGCGATTTCCGCGGCCTTGCGATCATACACCGACATGCGCTGCTCGTTGACGAAGGCGTGCTCGGCGTCATAGCGGAAGATCTCGATCGATTTGCCGGCTGCCTTCATGGCCTTCTCGAAGGCGTCGACCGCTTTCGGCGTGCACCAGTCATCCTTGTTGGCGAAATGGGCCTGCAGCGGAATGCGGACATCTGCCGGCTTCGCCGCCTCCTCGGGCGGGATGCCGTAGAACACGACACCCGCGGTCAGTTCCGGAATTTTGGCCGCGCCGATGATGGTGACCGCGCCGCCGAGACAGAAGCCGGTCAACCCGACCTTTGCGCCGTTCCTCGCCAGATATTGTACCGCGCCACGGATCGTCTGCGTGGTCGCATCCATGAAATCGAGCGAGTTCATCTCCCGGCCGGCAGCGTCGGTGTCGTGATAGGGCACCACCTTGCCGTTGTAGAGATCGGGCGCCAAGGCGTCGAAACCGGCCAGCGCAAAGCGGTTGCACAGCCCCTTTATCTGCTCCTGAAGTCCCCACCACTCCTGGATCACGACCACGCCCGGGGCGTCGCCGCGCGCGGCGTTGGCGAGATAGCCATTGGCGTCCTTGCCGTCCGGACGCTTGAACGAGATTTTGGTGCCCATGTTTCCTCCGAACAGACGTTTCTGGCTGGTTGGCGGGCATTTTGTCCGCAGAGCGAGCTGGAAGCAACGGCTCTGGTCAATTCGAGAACCTTGCTGTCGGTTCCTGGATCATGATGCGATCAAGTGAAATCGCATCATGATCCCATCTCTTTGTTTGAGCGTGATCTCCGCGCAAACGCGTTCCGCGTTTGTCGCGAGGGAAAACCGGTTTCCACTTTGCGCTAGAGCCTTTTCGGTTCTGATTGGATCAGAACCGAGGCTCTAATCTTTTGTTTTGACGCGTTTTCTTCACGCGAACCGGTATCCACTTCGCTCGAAAACGCTATAGCGCGGCCCTTCGGGTCCGGATCATGCTCCAGGCAGGCGAAGTCCGGCTTTGGATCCGCTTCGAAACGACGATGCTCGCCCAACAAAAAAGCCCCCGCAGGGGCCTTTTCGAGGTGCTGGGACGTGTGGACGTCAGTGCGCGTCGGCCCAGACCTTCTTCTTGGTGAAATACATCAGTCCGGTGAAAATGATCAGGAACACGAACACCTGGAAGCCAAGGCGCTTGCGTGCTTCCATTTGCGGCTCTGCCGCCCACATCAGGAAGGTGGCGATATCCTTGGAGTATTGCTCCAGCGTCGCCGGCGACCCGTCGTCATAGGTCACCTGCCCCTTGGTCAGCGGCTGCGGCATCTTGATGGCATGGCCGGGGAAATACTTGTTGTAGAAGGTGCCCTCCGGCAGCGTGGTGCCAGCGGGCTTCTTTTGATAACCCTGCAAAATCGCTGCGACGTAGTTCGGGCCCTGTTCCTGGAACTGGGTGAAGAAGTCGAAGATGAACCAGGGGAAGCCGCGTTCGTAAGAGCGCGCTTTCGTAATCAGCGAAAGGTCGGGAGGCAGACCGCCGCCATTGGCCACGCGCGCCGCCTGATCGTTGGGGAATGGCGAAGGGAAGTAGTCCGCCGCCCGGCCGGGCCGCTCGAACATTTCGCCCTGATCGTTCGGGCCGTCCTTGATCTTGTATTCCGAAGCGAACGCCGCCACCTGCGCCGGCGTATAGCCGGGACCGCCGGGATCGCCGAGATTGCGGAATGCGATGTACGACAGCGCGTGGCAGTTGGAGCAGACTTCCTTGTAGATCTTCAAACCGCGCTGCAAGGCGCCGCGATCGTATTTGCCGAACGGACCGGCAAACGACCATTTCTGCGAAGGCGGCGTGTCCTGCTCCTCGGCCTTCGCATTCTGCGTGCTGCCGGCGAACAAGGCGCCTGCCACCATCAGCGCGATCACCGTCGACACCATCGGCGGCGTCTTGCTGCCGTACTTGGCAAGCACGTCGTCGGCAATCGAGTTCGGGACCGGCCTTGGCTTTTCGATCCGGCTCAGGAGCGGCAGCAGGATCAGGAAATAGGCGAAGTAGCACACCGTCAGGACGCGGGCCGCAATGACATAGACGCCCTCGGGCGGCTGCGCACCGAGATAGCCGAGCAGCACGCAGACCACGACGAAGATCCAGAAGAACTGTTTCGCCAGCGGGCGATATTTGGACGAGCGCGTTTTGGCGGTATCGAGCCACGGCAGGAACGCCAGCACGAGGATCGCCGAGAACATCGCGATCACCCCGGCGAGCTTGTTCGGGATCGAACGCAGGATCGCGTAGAACGGCAGATAGTACCATTCCGGCACGATGTGCGGCGGCGTCACGCCGGGATTGGCCGGAATGTAATTATCGGCCTCGCCGAGATAATTCGGCATGTAGAAGATGAACCACGCGTAGAGGAGAAGGAAGCAGGAGACGCCGAACAGATCCTTGATGGTCGCGTAAGGCGTGAACGGCACGGTGTCCTTTTCCGTCTTTGCCTCGACGCCGGCCGGATTGTTCTGCCCCGCGACATGCAGTGCCCAGACGTGCAGCACCACCACGCCCGCGATCACGAACGGCAACAGATAGTGCAGCGAGAAGAAGCGGTTCAGGGTCGGATTGCCGACGGAGTAACCGCCCCACAACAGCGTCACGATGCTGTCGCCGACATAGGGAATGGCGGAGAACAGGTTCGTGATGACGGTGGCGCCCCAAAAACTCATCTGGCCCCACGGCAGCACATAGCCCATGAATCCGGTCGCCATCATCAGGAGGTAGATGATGACGCCGAGAATCCACAACACCTCGCGCGGCTCCTTGTATGACCCGTAATAGAGGCCGCGGAACATGTGAACATAGACGGCGAAGAAGAACATCGAAGCGCCGGTGGCATGCATGTTGCGCAGCAGCCAGCCGTAGTTGACGTCCCGCACGATGCTCTCAACCGAGCGGAAGGCGAGATCCGCATACGGCGTGTAGTGCATCGCCAAAATGACGCCGGTAAGGATCTGCAGGCCCAGCATCAGCGACAGGATGGCACCAAAAGTCCACCAGTAATTCAGGTTGCGCGGCGTCGGATAGGCCACGAACGAGGAATGCATGAGACCGAAGATCGGAAGACGCCGTTCAATCCACTTCAAGGCGGAATTGGTCGGCTGGTAGTCGGATGGTCCGCTCATGTTGCGATCCCTAGGGGGAGTAAGACGCGACAGGCCCGAAGTCCCGGATATCCGGGGCTCAGCCTATCTGGATTTTGGTGTCGGAAACGAATTGATAGGGCGGCACTGCCAGGTTGGCAGGCGCCGGCCCCTGACGAATACGACCGGAGGAGTCGTATTGCGAGCCGTGGCAGGGGCAGAAAAAGCCGTCGTAATTTCCCTCATGGGCGATCGGGATGCAGCCCAAATGGGTGCAGATGCCGATCACGACCAGCCACTGATCGTGCCCCTCCTTGACCCGCGCCTGATCGGATTGCGGATCCGGAAGGCTCGAGAGCGGCACGCTGCGGGCCTCCTCGATCTGCTTCTTGGTACGATGGCTGATGTAGATCGGCTTGCCCCGCCAGAACACCTTGATGTCCTGCCCCTCGGCGATCGGGGAGAGATCAACTTCGATCGGCGCGCCGGCCGCAATCGTCGAGGCGTCCGGATTCATCTGGGAAATGAACGGCCACAGCGAGGCCAGCCCGCCGATGGCGGCGAAGGCTCCCGTTGCAACAAAAAGGAAATCACGGCGGCTGGTATCCACCGAAGACGCTGTCGTCACGATTCCAAACCCTTTCTAAGGCTGCTGCCAGCGGACTAGGGTTGCTGCCAGCGGAGCCGCCCCAGGCGTGCCAGGCGGCACCCGAGCGACTTGCCGGCGCCCGCGCACCCCCCGCGGCGGCAGAAAGACCTCTGTTCCTCGCCCATTCAAGCCAAAACGGGCGGTCCAGAATCGTTCTATTGGCACCCTTGCCGGACGAGCGCAAGCCCGCTATCGGCTGGCTACCGTGCAATGCACGAATTCCCCGCGGGGCAATGATTTTTCGGGACATTTCGGGAGCAGACTAGTGGTCCGATTCTAACATTCGCATCCCTTCTTAGCGGCCACTTTTGCGAATGGTAGAATCCAAGGACCACTAGCAAATATAAGAATCTAGTGGAGTTTGGGATTTGACATTCGCTTTTCGAGCGCGCGGCAAACCCACTCCACTGGAAGGGCGGCACATCATGCAGATCGCGCTTTTCCAGCCCGATATTCCCCAAAACACGGGGACGATCCTTCGGCTCTGCGCGTGTATGGACGTCCCGGCCCACATCATCGAGCCCGCGGGATTTGCCGTGTCGGACAGGCTTTTCCGCCGGGCGGGGATGGATTATCTCGATCAGGTGAACTGGACGCGCCACGATTCCTGGACGAAATTCGAACAATGGCGCAAGGAGATGGGCCATCGCCTTCTCCTCTTCACCACCAAGGGTGCCACGCCCTATCTGGATTTTCGCTATTCTGCGTCCGACATTCTATTGTTCGGGCGCGAGACCGCCGGCGTCCCGCAGGCGGTAGCTGACGGCTGCGACGCGCGGCTGGTGATTCCGGTCAAGCCGGGATTGCGTTCGCTGAACGTCGCAATCGCCGCCGCGATGGCATTGGGCGAGGCGCTGCGGCAAAGCGGTCCCACCGCGCGGGGTCAGGCACTCTAGATGGATATTTCCGTGATCGAACAACGCAAGGAGCGCGCCAGGAGCTGGTTCGAGCGCTTGCGCGACGACATCTGCGCGGCGTTTGAAAGTCTGGAGGACGAGGCACCGGCGGCGCTTTATCGGGGCAACGCCGGCCGCTTCGTTCGCACGCCGTGGGAGCGCACCGACCATACCGGACAGCCCGGCGGCGGTGGCGTGATGAGCCTGATGCGCGGGCGGCTGTTCGAAAAAGTGGGCGTCCATTGCTCGACGGTGCATGGCGAATTCGCGCCCGAATTCCGCAGCCAGATTCCGGGCGCCGCCGACAATCCCGCCTTCTGGGCGTCCGGCATTTCGCTGATCGCGCATATGCGCAATCCGAATGTACCGGCGGTGCATATGAACACCCGCTTCGTCGTCACCACCAAGGCGTGGTTTGGCGGCGGCGCCGATCTCACTCCGGTATTGGAGCGGCGACGCGCCGAGGACGATCCCGACGCGCTTGCCTTTCACGCCGCGATGCAAGGTGCCTGCGACGCTCACGCCGCCGTTGCCAACTACGCAAAATACAGGAAATGGTGCGACGAATATTTTTACCTGCCGCATCGCAACGAGGCGCGCGGGATTGGCGGCATTTTCTATGACTGGCACGATTCGGGCGATTTCGAAGCCGATCTTGCCTTTACCCAGGACGTCGGCCGCGCATTGCTGAAAATCTACCCCGAACTCGTCAGGCGCAATTTCGAGGTGCCCTGGAGTGATGTCGATCGCGAGGAGCAATTGATCCGGCGCGGACGTTATGTCGAGTTCAACCTGCTCTACGACCGCGGCACCATTTTCGGCCTCAAGACCGGTGGCAATGTGGATTCCATCCTCTCCTCGATGCCGCCGGAAGTGAAATGGCCGTAGCGCGCATCTGACCGAACTCAAACCAGTTGCCGCGCTGCCGCCCAAATCATCACCATGCCGCCGGCGATCACCGCGACATCGAGAACGGCGGTGTGGATGTGTAAGGGCATGCGCTCGACAAAGGCTCTGGCGAGAAATGCCCCCGGCAGCGCGACCGCGCCGATCAGGATCGCAAAGGCGAGCACCTGTGCCGTGACGACGCCGGCCAGGCCAAACACGGAAATCTTGATGAGGCTGGTGGCGAGCGAGATCACGGCGTCGGTTGCGATCACGGCCGCGCCCTCGAGCCCCGCTGCCATCAATAACGACAGCAGGATCACGCCCGATCCCGACGTGCCGCCCACCACGATGCCGTAACTCACCGCGCCGAGAGCGAGCCCCGTATCTCCGATGCGCAGGTCGCGTCGTCTGGCAAGCCGGCGCAACGGCACGCTCAGAACCAACATGGTGCCGATCACCGTCGCAGCACCTGCGTTGGTCAGTTTGGTGTAACCGTAGGCGCCGAGCGCGGTCGTCAGGGCGGATGCCAGGATCACGACCGACGCGCGGCGGCCGTCGGCATAACGGCGATAGGCCGTGGCGCGGCTGAAGTTGGTGAAAAGGCCGAGATCGCGATGATCGGCACCACCGGCTCGGCGCCGATCATGGGAACCAACACCAAGGGCATCAGCGCGCCGGTTCCGTATCCGGCAAGGCCGCCGACGACGGACGCAATCAGCGCGACGCAGGCCACCAGCAGGAGTTGCACCAGCGAAATGTCGGCAAAGCCGGAAATCAGATTCACGGGGCTAGTGCCGCCTATTGAAGTTCCTGCACCACAAGCGGCGAATTCGATCCAACTCGCCGCACTAGTCGTCGCGGGCAAAACGGCCAACGGCCTGGTCGGCGATGGCCTTGAGTGCGGATTCATCGAGCGGAAAATTCGCCGCAAGCCAGGCGTCCTCGGCCAAGCCGAGCACCTGCCCCAGCAGCGGCCCCTGGGCAATTCCGCGCGCGATGAAATCGGACGCCTTGAGCGGAAACTTCGGTGCCACCCAGCGGTCCGGCAGGGTGGCAAGCTGCCGCCACGACGCAGACGAGCTGTCGTCTCCCGAGCGCGCCCACGCCAGCAACAGCCGATCGCGGTAGCGATCTTCGCCCAAACGATAGAGCCTTCGCCTGGCGGTGTCCTCGTTCATTCCACCAAGCCGCCACCAGCGATGGCCCATGGAATCGAGCGCCTTTGTCTCGGCGTTGGTCAACCGCAGGCGTGTCGAAAGCCGTTTGGCGTCCTCGGTAACGGCAACCGCGAGCGCGCCGAGCCGGCGAACCGGGTCCGGCGCAAGGCCGAGCGCGCGTTCAATGGAAATCATGGCGCTGAACGGGCCTGGATAGGCGACGCCGCCGAAAACCGGCAGCAGCAGTCCGCCTTCCGCCATCGCCGCGACAGAGACCGCCGCGCCATCCGCGACCATCAGCTTGAGCATTTCGAGGCGGACGCGCTCGGCCGAGAGCGTTACAAGGCCCGCCCGGGCGTTGATGCAAGCCAGATAGCCGGGGCGATCAGGTTCGCCGGCGCCATAGGCGGCATGAATGCGGAAGAAGCGCAGGATGCGCAGATAATCCTCCGAGATCCGCTGGTTCGGGTCTCCAATGAAACGCACGCGTCTTGCCGCTATATCATCCAGACCGCCGACGTAGTCGTGCACCCGCCCCGCAGCATCGACCGACAGGCCGTTGATGGTGAAGTCGCGCCGCTCCGCATCACGCTCCCAGTCGCGCCCGAAGGCGACCTTCGCCTTGCGGCCGAACGTCTCGGTGTCCTCGCGCAAGGTCGTGACCTCGAACGGATGCGAATCCATCACCAGCGTCACCGTGCCGTGCTCGACGCCGGTCGGCACGCTCTTGATGCCGGCTGCCCTGGCGCGACGGATTACCTCTTCGGGAACAGCGGTGGTCGCGATATCGACGTCGCCGATCGGGATGTTCAACAGCGCGTTGCGGACGGCGCCGCCGACCACGCGCGCTTCTTCGCCGTCGCCGTTCAGGAGATTCAGCACACGCGCGGCAGCGCCGGATTTGAGCCAGGATGCACCATCAAGCCATCGCACCTCGCTCATCGCTCGACTCCCGGAACCAGCTTGCCGTTCTCGATATGAGCTGGGAAGTAGGTCGAGTCCGGGGGCGCTCCCGAATATTGAGCAAGCAGGAATAGACTGACCAGAACGAGCAGCAGCGAGCCGAGCAACAATTTTCCGATCGTGTGCATCGGCCAGGACGTCGTCACCAGCAGTCCCGAGCGCGTCGCGACCAGAAACAGTGCATAGACCGCGAAGGGGATGAGAAAAATTCCGATCTCGGTAAGGGCCGGACGGATCATGACTTCCAGATCCGATCGTAGAGCACGCGCAGGATTCCGGCCGTGGCGCCCCAGATGTAACGTTCCTCATACGGCATGGCGTAGAAGGTGCGCTCCACGCCGCGGAACTGCTTGCTGTGCAGTTGATGGTTTGCCGGATTCATCAGGAACGCCAGCGGGACCTCGAACGTATCGTCGACTTCGGCCTGGTTGACGCGCAGTTTGAAGCCGGGCCTCACCCTGGCTACGGTCGGAAGGATGCGAAAGCCGAAGCTCGTTCCATAGAGATCGAGATAGCCGATCGGATCGATGAATTGCCGCTGCAGGCCGATTTCCTCTTCCGCCTCGCGCAAGGCCGTTTGGACCGGGGAAGCATCGGTCGGATCGATCTTGCCGCCCGGAAAGGAAATCTGGCCGGCGTGATCGTTCAGATGCGCGGCGCGCTGGGTCAGAAGCACGGTGGGCTCGGCATGGTCCACCACCGGCACCAGCACCGCGGCGGGCCGGATCGGCTGCTCGCGCGCGATGATTTCCAGCATATGATCGGTGCCGTGATCCCCGCTCACGGGGATGAGGCTTGCGTCGGTCAGCCCTTCGGGAATGTCGAAGCGCAGCCGTGCATGCGCCCGATCGAAAAACTCCGCCGAACTGATCGCGGCGGGATCACTCCTCGAGATCGCCTCGTTCAAAATGCGCCCCTCACCTGCTCCGCATCCGCCATCGCGAAGAATTCGCCTGCGGATACGACCCCGAACATCTGACGGCCATCGACCATCCGCTCCTCACCCTTGTCTACCAGATCATAATAGATCGCGCGGGTGACTTTGGCCCAGAGATCGGCGCGGACATGGAGATAGGGCGTGAGCCCGCCATCGGCGGCCGCCTCGAACCGCAAACGGTGCGTCGAGTCACAAGCCACCCAATCATCGACATTGGTCCGGAACCGCAAGCGCGGACCGCTCTCGTCGCGCTCCTCGAGCATCTCCACGGCCAGAAAAGGCGCGTCGTCGACCCGGATTCCGACCTTCTCGACCGGCGTCACGAGAAAGTGCTTGCCGTTCTCGCGCTTGAGGATCGTCGAAAACAGGCGGACCAGCGCCGGGCGCCCGATCGGTGTCCCCATATAATACCACGTGCCGTCGCCGGCGATTCGCATGTCGAGATCGCCGCAGAAGGGCGGATTCCACAAATGCACCGGCGGAAGCCCTCTTTCGGTGGCTCCGGCTTTTGCAGCGTCCTTGGCAGCAACCACCAGGCCTTCCAGAGCTTGATTCGGTTTCCGCCCTTGCTTCGCCATGGTTTGACCTGAGTCTGATCGCGTGTGTTGGCACGATTGGTGCAGGAATTGCGACGTGTGCGCGGAAAAGTTCCGATCCGTATCATCCCGGATCAGTTCGCTACATCGTGATGCCGTTCATACACTTAATTGCCGATAATATGGGGATAGTTTAATTCAACAAACACATGATCTTCCCCTAAGTTTAGCATGGGGTTCACGGCATGACGACGCGATTGGCGGCGTCTCTGGTGCCCCCCGTTCCGGCGCACCGGTAAAAGTTAGAGGCACAGGAGAACGATAATGGCTGGCGCTGACAGCGTCGAAAAACTCGAGGACGTGATCGTCCGTTCGGCCGAGCAGGTTTCAGGGCAAATCCGCAGCGCCAAGGAAGCGATCTCCACCGTGATCTTCGGCCAGGACCGCGTGATCGAGAACACGCTGGTGACCATCCTGTCCGGCGGCCATGCGCTTTTGATCGGCGTCCCCGGTCTCGCCAAGACCAAGCTTGTCGAAACCCTGGGCGTCACGCTCGGGCTGGATGCCAAGCGGATCCAGTTCACGCCGGACCTGATGCCATCAGACATTCTCGGCGCGGAAGTGCTGGACGAGAGCAGCTCCGGCAAGCGGTCCTTTCGCTTCATCGCCGGGCCCGTATTCGCACAGCTCCTGATGGCCGACGAAATCAACCGCGCGAGCCCGCGCACCCAGTCGGCGCTGCTTCAAGCCATGCAGGAACAGCACATTACGGTTGCTGGCGCGCGTCACGACCTGCCAAAACCCTTCCATGTGCTGGCGACGCAAAATCCGCTGGAACAGGAAGGCACCTACCCCCTGCCGGAAGCCCAGCTCGACCGCTTTCTGATGGAAATCGACGTCGATTATCCGGATCGCGACGCCGAGCGGCGCATCCTGTTTGAAACCACGGGCGCGGAAGAGAAGCTGGCCCATGCGGCGATGAATGCCGAAATCCTGATCGCGGCGCAGCGGCTGGTGCGGCGGCTGCCGGTCGGCAATTCGGTCGTCGAAGCGATCCTCTCGCTGGTGCGCTCGGCGCGCCCGGGACCGGACGGAGGAGATGCGGGCAAGCTGATCTCCTGGGGTCCGGGTCCGCGCGCCAGCCAGTCGCTGATGCTCGCCGTGCGCGCCCGCGCCCTGCTCGACGGGCGTCTTTCGCCTTCGATCGACGACGTGCTCGATCTCGCCGAGCCTATTCTCAAGCACCGCATGGCGCTGACCTTCACGGCGCGAGCCGAAGGCCGCACCATTCCCGATGTGATCAAACAATTGAAGACGCGGATCGGTTGATGGCCGCAGATAACGAGCAAGCAGCCAGGGAGATTGTAGCAATCCGACGTGCCGATGGCGAAAGCCGAACGCTCGCCGCTTCGCTGCCGCGCCTGGTGCTGGAAGCTCGCCGTATCGCGGCCAATGTCATCCACGGCCTGCACGGACGGCGGCGCGCAGGCGCGGGCGAGAGCTTCTGGCAGTACCGCCGTTTTGTTTCGGGCGAGCCGTCGCAAAATGTCGACTGGCGCCGCTCCGCCCGCGACGATCATCTTTATGTCCGCGAGCAGGAATGGGAGGCCGCGCACACGGTGTGGCTGTGGCCGGACCGTTCGCCATCGATGGCGTTTGCATCCAAGCGAGCGCGCGACAGCAAGCTGGAGCGAGCCCTGATCGTCACCTTTGCGCTGGCCGAGCTTCTGGTCGCCGGCGGCGAGCGCGTTGGCGTTCCGGGACTGACAAATCCGAGCGCAAGCCGCAACATCATCGACAAGATCGCGGAGGCGATGCTGCATGACGACGCGGCGCGGCCCAGCCTGCCGCCCTCCTTCGTGCCTTCGGCGCTTTCCGAGATCGTGGTGCTGTCGGATTTCTGGTCGCCGATCGGCGAGATCCGGAACATACTGGCCGGATTGGCGGCATCCGGCGCCCACGGCACGCTGATCCAGGTCGTCGATCCGGCGGAGGAGAGCTTCCCGTATTCCGGCCGCGTGGAGTTCGTCGAGCCGGAAGGCGGCGACGTCATCATCGCGGGCCGCGCGGAGACATGGGCCAATGACTACGTTGCCCGCGTGGCGCTTCATCGCGACCAGATTCGCGATGAGACGGGCAAGCTCGACTGGCTGTTCTCGACCCATACCACCAGCCGATCGGCCGCCGAACTGCTCCTGTTCCTGCATTCCGGGATGATGGTGAGCAAAGGCAATGTCCGCGGCACGACGGTCAAAGCGAGGCGAAGCGCATGATCGCAGGCCTTCCGCTGTCGTTTGCCGAACCGGCCCTGCTGCTGGGCCTTTTGAGCCTGCCGTTTCTGTGGTGGCTGTTGCGGGTGATGCCGCCGCGGCCGCGGCGCATCGAATTTCCGCCGACGCGGTTGTTGTTCGACATCGCGCCAAGGGAGGAGACCCCTTCGCGCACGCCGTGGTGGCTGACTGCGCTGCGGCTGGCCGCCGCTACGCTCATCATTCTGGCGGCCGCCGGTCCGATCTGGAATCCCTCCACCATTGCCGCCGGATCCAAGGCTCCGCTGGCGATCCTGCTGGACGACGGCTGGAGTGCCGCCGGCAGCTGGGATGCAAGAGTGAGAGCCGCGGACGAATTGATCGCCAATGCCGACAACGACCGGCGTGGCGTTGCCCTGGTACCACTGTCGGAGCCCACGCGAGACATCACGATCATGACCGGGGGCACCGCGCGCGTCGCGCTGCGTCAGCTTGCACCGAAGCCCTATTCGATCGAACGAGTAGAAACGGTACCAGCGATCGAGCGCTTTCTCAGGGCGAGCGGTGATTGCGAGATCGCGTGGCTGACCGACGGCGTCGATACCGGCCGCGGCGAGGAATTTCTCAAGAGCCTGAGCAAGGCCATCGGAGATCGCACGCTGACGATTT
Organism: Bradyrhizobium sp.; assembly: GCF_035570375.1. Classification (GTDB taxonomy): domain Bacteria; phylum Pseudomonadota; class Alphaproteobacteria; order Rhizobiales; family Xanthobacteraceae; genus Bradyrhizobium. The sequence goes on from NZ_DATMLW010000232.1 coordinate 65,730, forward strand.
TCGAGGGCGGCACACCGCCCGCGCTCGCCTTGGCGGCGGCCGAAAATGCGGCGGCGAAAATGACGGTGAAGGTGCTGCGCGCCGACGGCGGCGCCGGCGTGGGCGTCGTGCGCGGGCTCGACCAGAAGGGCGCGCCGATCGGCGAGGCGCGCTTTTCCTTTGCGCCGAGGGAACGCGAGACCGAAGCCGCCTTCGACCTTCCGGTCGAATTGCGCAACGACATCGCCCGGCTCGAAATATCCGGCGAGCGATCGGCGGGTGCGGTGCAGCTGCTCGACAAGCGATGGCGCCGCCGCGCGATCGGTATCGTCAGCGGTTCGACCAGCGATACCGCGCAGCCCTTGCTGGCGTCGACTTTCTATCTTTCCCGCGCGCTCTCGCCGTTTGCCGACGTGCGTTTGGGCGAACGCGGCGCACCCCAGCAGGCGATCGCGCAATTCCTCGACCAGAAGCTGCCGATGATCGTGCTCGCCGATGTCGGTACGCTGTCGCCCGAAATTCGCGAACGCATCAATGCGTGGATCGACCAGGGCGGCGTGTTGGTGCGCTTTGCCGGGCCGCGCCTGGCGCAAGCCGACGACGAACTGGTGCCGGTGAAGCTGCGCCGCGGCGGCCGTATCCTCGGCGGCAGCCTCACCTGGGAGAAGCCGCAGCACCTCGCCGCCTTTGCCGCCGACGGACCGTTCGCCAGCCTCGCGGTCCCGAAGGACATCACGGTAAACCGGCAAGTGCTGGCCGAACCGGACGCGGTGCTGGCAACGAAAAGCTGGGCATCGCTGGAAGATGGAACGCCGCTCGTCACCGGCGAGCGCCGCGGCAAGGGTCTGCTGGCGCTGTTTCACGTCAGTGCCGACATGCGTTGGTCGGATCTGCCGATGTCCGGCAGCTTCGTCGAAATGCTGCGGCGGATCGTCGATACTTCCGGCTACACGTCCAGACCGGGCGCCGGCGTCGCCAGCGAAACCAATGCCGAAACGGTGGCGCCGCTGCGCACGCTCGACGGTTTTGGCGCATTCGGGCCACCGCCCTCGACCGCAAAGCCGGTGGCGGCCGACTTCCGCGACCGGGCGACGCTGGACCATCCGCCCGGGTTCTACGGCCCTGCCGACGGCCCGCTCGCGGTGAATACGCTTGCCGCGGCGGACCGCATCGCACCGCTCGACACCGCCAGCCTTCGCGCCCGGCGTGCGAGTTACACCAATGCCGAACCGCGTGATTTGCGCGGCATCCTGCTGTCCTCCTCGCTTTCCTTGTTCCTGATCGACGCGGTGATCGTCGCGCTGCTCGGAGGCGGAATTGCTGCCTTGTTGAGGCGACGCTCCGCCACGGCAGTGCTGGCGCTCGCACTTTTGTTGCCCCTGGCCGCGCCGTCACCGACCCATGCCGACGGCGCCGACGATTTCGCCATCAAGGCCACGACGCAGACGCGGCTTGCCTATGTGGTCACCGGCAACGCCGACGTCGATTCGATCGTCAAGGCGGGAATGTCGGGTCTGACCCTGTTTCTCGCGCAACGCACCGCGCTCGAGGCCGGCGATCCCGTCGGGGTGGATCCGGCTCATGACGAACTGGCGTTTTTCCCGCTGATCTACTGGCCAGTCGTGCCGGGCGCACCGAAGCCGCCGCAGGAGGCAATCGACCGCATCGACGCCTACATGAAACAGGGCGGGACGGTCTTGTTTGACACGCGCGATGCCGTCGAGGCTTCGCCGGGAGACAGTGGCGCGTCGCAGACGCCGGGCATGCTGACCTTGCGCAACATCCTTTCGTCGCTTGACATTCCGGAGCTTGAACCGGTGCCGCGCGAACATGTGCTCACCAAGACGTTTTATCTCCTGCGCGACTTTCCCGGCCGGTTTGACACCGGTCAGACCTGGGTCGAGACCTTGCCGCGCGAGGACGACGAAGACGCCGCGTCCCATCCCGCCCGCGGCGGCGACGGGGTCTCGCCGATCATCATCACTTCCAACGATCTTGCCGGCGCCTGGGCGATCCGTCCCGACGGACAGCCGATGCTTCCGATGTCGCCGGGCGAACCACGGCAGCGCGAATTCGCCTTCCGCGCCGGTGTCAATATCGTGATGTACACGCTGACCGGCAACTACAAGGCCGACCAGGTGCACGCGCCGGCGCTCATCGAGCGGCTCGGCCAGTAGGATATTGGTATGAATTACGGCATCGCCTTTACGCCGCTGGTTCCTTCGTTCGTGCTCTGGGTCGCGATCGCGGCGATTGCTGTGATCGCCGGCCTGCTGCTGCTGGCGCGCTCGCGCGGCTGGGCGGTGCGTGTGGCAGCACTGGCGCTGATCGTGCTCGCGCTTTCCAATCCCTCCTTCACCCGCGAGGATCGCGAGCCGCTCTCATCGGTGGTGGCCGTCGTCGTCGACAAGAGCCCAAGCCAGAGCTTTGGCACGCGCACGCAGGAGACGGCGAAGGCGCAGGAGGCGCTGGTTGACAGCCTGAAGAAGATCAAGGGCCTTGAAGTGCGCGTCGTCGAGGCCGGACAAGCCGACGGCGAGACCGACGGCACGCATCTGTTCGGCGCGCTGTCATCGGCGCTGTCGGACGTGCCGGTCGATCGCGTCGCCGGCGCCTTCATGATCACCGACGGCCGCGTGCATGATATCCCGGCGAGCACCGCCGCGATTGGATTCCAGGCGCCGCTGCATG